>CBDUYN010000085.1:0-41305 GCA_965371445.1 uncultured bacterium
CGACGAGCGACGCCGGGACCACGACGACGAGCGCCAGCGTCGGACGCCAGGAGCCGAGGAGGAAACGCATGACGAGCGTCCCCAAGAGGAGGCCGGCGAGCCCCGCGAGCCCCAGCTGGACGAGGGCCTCGACCACCTCGAGGCTCGTGTCGCGGACCACGACGAGGCGCAGCCGTTCGTCGCTCCGCTCCATCAGATCCGTGACGGCGCGCCGGGCCGCGCGGGCCAAGAGCACCGCGTTCGCGCCCGGAGCGCGGTGGAGCTCGACGAGGACCGCTTCCTCGCCGTCGAGGCGAAAATGGCTCGTGTCCCGGACCTCCTCCAGGGCGACGCCCGCGACGTCGCCCAGGGTGGTGCCGCCTTCGCCGAGACGCAAAGCGCGAAGCTCGGCGATCGAGCCCACCGGTTCGGAAAGGACCATCGGACGCACCCGCGCACCGTCGCGGAGCCGTCCGACGGGACGGCTCGTTCCCGCTGTCTGCAAGCGTTCGACGACATCGGCGGCGGTCAGGCCCCGGGCCGCGAGCGACGCTGCGTTGGGACGCACCACCGGCTGCAGCAAGGCGCCGCCGAAACGGCCCAGCCGTCCCGCTCCTGCGAGGCGGCCGAGCTCGGGAATCAGCACTTCCTCGGCGAAGACCGTCCGGGCGTGGGCCGAGCTGCCGCCCAGGACCGCGATCTCCAGGATCGGACGCGCGTCGCCCGCCTCGACCCGGATCTCGAGCTCGTCTAAACCCAGGCCCGAGACGTCGGCGAGGCGTCGCTCGGCGTCGATGCGGAGGCGGTCGACGTCGGTCTGCCACTCGGTCTGAAGCGTCAGGCGGCAGCGGCCGTCCTCGACGGTCGACGCCACTTCGAGGACCCCCTTGAGCGAGAGGAAACGCCGCTCCAGGGGCTCGACGACCCACGACAGGAGCTCCTCGCGCGACCGCTCGGCGTCGCTTATGAGCACCACGAGGCGCGGCCGTTCCAGCGTTGGCAGGAGCGAGACCGGAAGCTGGAGGAGCGAGAAAAGTCCGATCACGACCATCGCCAGGGTGGCGATCAGGACCGAGACGGGCCGGTCGATCACGGCGCGTAGCATGGGGGCGTCCTCCTCGTCGTCGAAAAGGTTTCTTTCCAAAGAATCATCTTTCTACTCCAGGAGGTCGACGCGTTCGGCGGCGGCGCTCGTTTTTCCCACCAGGCGGTGGCAGGTGCCCTCGGGGTCGAGGATGACCGTGTGCGGGCGCCTCGCCGTCAGAAGGGTGAAGGAGGCCTCGCTCTCCGAGCCTACGGTGACGAGGGTGCGGGCGGTGCCGACCTCGGCCTTGACGAAAATCGGACAGATCACCTCACCGGTGCCGTCGTTGCGCAGCCGGCCGCGCACCTCGAAGCGATCGCCACGGCGCTCGGCGCGGGCCTCGGCCAGCACGAGCACCGGGATCGCTCCTCCGGCGACGAAGTCGTCGAAAAAACGGCCGAGCCCGACACCGGTCTCCGCTTCGAGGAAGGTGAAAAGCTCTCCGAAAAGGACGCCCTTCTCGTCGGGAACGGCGAGGAACGCGTCCAGGGCCGCGAAAAGGCGCGGCGCCCCGACGCGCGCTTCGAGGTCGGCCACCACCGCCGGTAACCGGTGGTTGAGCGGATCCGACCAGGGCACGTCCATCGCCTCCAGGATGGGTTTCTTGAGGCTGTTGCGCAGCCACGGAGGACCAGAAATCCGGGCGTCCTTTTTCGACAGGCCCATACGGCGCAGCATCAGGGCGGCGAAGAAGCGCTCGTAGAGGTGGCGATGACGGTCGGCGAAGCGGCGGCTTGCCATCAGGTCGCGCCCCAGGACGCTCGCCACGAGCTTCGACGGCTGCGGCATCCGATTCGTCGTGAAGGCGAGCTCGGAGATCACCAGCAGCCGCTCGCGCAGCTCGAAGCTCGGGCTGTCGGAGCGGTAGAAGCCGCGGATTCCCCTTCCGTCCTTGAAGCTCGGCAGCTCCTCGAGGACGACCAGGGACTCGAGGCCCTTGAGGCCCGGCCAGGCGCGGTCGGAGAGGCGCGTCGCTTCGGCGAGGGCGTCGCCGAGCGGCTCCGCGGCGTCGCGGTGGGCGTCGAGCACCGCCACGACGACCCGGCCGTTGCGCAGCGGCACAAGCTCGCCGCCGAAGACGCCGTAGCGGGCGAGCGCCGTCCGGCAGCGGCCCCGAAGCCGGCTCGTCGTCCCTTCGACGCGGCTCGTCTGGCCGCAGACGTCGGCGAGGAACCAGCGCCGCGGCACGACGAGGTCCACCTCGAGGTCGGCCTCGCGGTAGAAACGCTCTACGGGGACCTCCCGGCCCTCGCCGGTGATGCTCTTGAACGGCGTCAGGGTGAAGGGCGTGTGGCGTAGCACGGGAGCGAGGTGTGCCGCCAGGAGCTCGACACGCTGGCGCGAGGCGGCCCGCTGCAAGGTACTGCGGGAAAGGTCCGAGAGGTCTCTGGCAAAGCGCGCCTCGAGGAACCTCTTCATACTGGAGGCGAAAGAGTAGCTGGAACGGCCCCAGAGGGGAAAGTAGACGTCGCCGGGCACTCCCCGCAGCCGCCAGCGCAGCTCCAGGGTGTCGCCGGGGGCGAGCGGCGCCTCGAGCCGCAGCTCCAGGCGGTCCCAGTGGCGGCGGCTCTCGAAGCGCCGGCCCACGGCCTCGGCCTCGAGGATCGCGAGCTGTTCGTCGAGGACAAAGGCGAGGCGCTCGCGCGGCTCGCTACCACGGTTCCTCACGCGGGCCTCGACCTCGGTCTCGACACGGCCGTCGAGCGTCACCGAACCGCGGATCCGCCAGGCTTCGGGAAAGACGTCGGCCGCGGTCGGTGGGATCGAGTCCTCGGTTTCCGCGGCGTAGCGCTCTTTGGCGAGCCCGAGGGAGCGCTCATGTCCCACGACGACGGCGGTGAGCACACCCAGGAGGGCCAGCACGCCCGCGGCCATCGCCAGCCGGTCGCCGGGGGCGAGGCCGCCGGCCGGCGCCAGACGCTGGCGCAGCTGGTTAAAGTGCAGGAGGAGGCTGCGGACGGGATGGTCGTCGCGGACCGGACGCGGTTTCTGGTCGCGGCGGGTACGGCGCACGTAGGCGACGCCGAGCCCCAGCGCCAGGGCCGCGAGGCCGAAGCCGAAAGCGAGGCGCGGCAGCTGTTGCGCCAAGGCGGCCAGAGGATCGTAGGGTGCCTCGGTAGCCGCCAGGCTGGGGAGGAATTCCAGACGCTCAGGGCGAATCAGGTACTGCCAGATGGCCGTCCAGTACCCGAATTCCTCGAAGCCGCTCCAGTCGAAGGCCCCTTCCACCCGGACCTGGAAACGCTTCAGGAGCACCTCGTTGAGCCCTTCGAGCACCAGGCCGTTGCCGACGGTGACCATGCCGAGGGCGGCGAGCTCGCTGCCAAAAATCGTCACCGTGCCGAGCCACAGGGCCGAGGTCATGACCACGACCGGTACCACACCCAGGAGCCACGTCCAGAGCCAGGCGTCCACCGCGGGCCAGGTCCCGCTGCCGGCGACGGCGAGCCCGGCGGCGACGGCGAGCGGCACGGCGCTCACCACGACGGCGAGGAGCGTCACGGCGGCCGAGCGCCGCAAGAGGTAGCCCGCGTCGCTCAAGGGCGCCGAAACGAGGACCGACACCATCCGCGGCTGCGCCTCGATCGAGGAACGGTAGCCGGCGAGGAGCGCCACCAGCACCAGGGAGAGGAAGGGCTGGACCAGGCTCAGGTGGTAGAGGTAGCTCGCCGGTCCGAACGGCTGATGGCGGTCGAGGTAGAGGATCGTCGCCGGGGGTAGCGCGCAAAGCCCCACGTAGCCGGCCACCGCGACGCGCGAGCGCAGCGACCTGGCCTGGAGCTTGACCTCCCACCTCAGGATGGCGGCGAACGTCCTCATGGCTCGTACTCCGGTCCGGTCACAGGTTGCGTGCCTCAGCCCTATTTTTCCTCGGCCTCGACGGCCAGCTGGCCGTCGGCCAGGAGCTCCGTCCCCCGTACCGCGACACGCTCGCCCTCGCGGACCCCGTCGAGGATCTCGACCCGTCCGCCGGAACGGCTTCCGGGACGCACCGCACGCAGCCGGGCCTTGTAGTCGGAGCCGCTCGGCTCGAGGACGAAGACCGCGGCCACGCCGCCGTCGATGAGAAGCGCTTCCTCAGGTAGCGTCAGCGCGGCCGGACGCTCGTTGAGCAGCACCCGCAGCTCCAGGCCTTCGCCCGGCGGCGGCAACCTCAAGTCTTCGTCGACCGTCACCACGAGGCGCACGGTGCCGCCGGCGTCGACCTGGCGGGCCACCTCGCTCAAGCGGCCGCGTCCTACCACTTTGCCGCCTCCGGGGCTCAGGCATTCGACCTCGAAGCCGCGTTCGAGGCGATCCAGGTCGGCCGTCGTGGCCCAGGCCTCGACGCGCGGCCTGCCGTCGCCGGCGACCTCGGCCAGAAGGGCTCCGCTCTCGACCTCCGAGCCCGCCGGGATCGAGCGTTCCACCCACAGCACGCCGTCGGCGGGCGAGCGGACGCGCAGGCGCCTGAGCTCGTTCGTGGCGCTCGCCAGGCGCTCCTGGGCGATCTCGGTCTCGATCTCGCGCCTCTTGAGCTCGGCCGCGGGCAAAAAGCCCCCTTCGACGCCGCGGTGGGTGCGCTCGAGCTCGGCTTCGGCGCCGCGCAGCGCGAGCTCCGCCTCGGCGTGGTGCAACCGCAGGCGCTCGTTCTCGACGCGGAAAAGCTCTTCGCCTTCGCGGACGCGCTCACCGGTCCTGAGACCCGCGGCGAAGCGCGGCTCGTAGCTCACCGTGCCGGCGGCCGGCGCCAGAAGCCTCAAACGCGCCGCCGGCTCCACCTTGCCGTAGAGGCGCAGGTTGGGGCGAAACGGGGCGGGCGCGAGCACCTCCGAGCGCACCGGGACCTTGGCCGGCTGCGGCCTCTCTTCCGCCACTTCGGCGCATCCGGCCAGGACGAAAGGCAAGACGAGAGCGCCCCAGGCGCCGCGGACCGTCTTGATGGAAAACATACGGACCTCCTTAAGCGAGCATCGTCTCGGGACGTCGCAGACGCTCCCGGGCGTAGAGATAGAAGATGACCGTGGCGGCGCCGAGGACCGTCAGGCTCCAGGTGTTCGCCAGGACGTGGACAGGGACGCCGAGCCAGCGGTGGGCCATGCCGATGGGACCTGCCTCCAGCGGGTTCATGATCCAGCGAGAGAGGATGGCGAGAGAGATCCCGGAGGCCACCATCACCCCGCCGGCGCTTTTCAAACGCGACCCCCAGTAGAGGCTCACCGCGCCCACCAGCAACGCCAGGACGACCGTGTGCAGGTGAAGCATCAGGAGTGCTGTCAGCTGGACGGAGGAAGAGACGACCCCCCGCCACGAATTGCTCAAGATCAGGACGAAGTGGGGCAGGACCCACCCCTGGACGACGAAAAAGCCGCAGACCGGCAGCACCCGTCGCAGGAAGTAGGCCTCGGTCGAGGGCACGGCGAGCGCCAGGTCGAGGCTCCCGGCGCGGCGCTCCAGGGCCACCGTACCGGCGAGGATCGGCACGCCGAAAAGCATCGTCGGATAAGCGACCATCGAACGGTAGATCGCGCGGACCTGGCCGCCGGTTTCAAGCGCGATGAAAAGTCCCATCACCACCAGGAAGCCGTCGACGATCAGAAAGAGCATCAACCGCCGTTCCAGCAGGAGCTCGAAAGCGTTGTGGGTGTAAATGAACAACCTGCCGAGCTTCGTCCCCGCGAGGGCCTTGCGTAACCGTACGACGGGTGCGAGCTCCCAGAGGTCGAGGCGACGGCGTTTTTTTTCGCGCACGGGCATGAGGTTTTCAACCTTTCTCAAGACTCCGTCAGGTCGGCGCGTTCGGCTCGGAAGCTTCAGGCTCGAGGGTCTCGGGTGCGAGCTCCTCCTCCGGGACGTGCAGGAAAGCCGCGGCGGCCTCTTCGAGCGTCGGTACGAGAGGCGACGCGCCGGCGAGGGGCCGCGGCGAGCAGACCACGTTCCAGACCTCGCCGCCCTCCACGGCCCGTTGGCCCACCTTGTAGGCTTCGGCCGGGATCTCGCGCTCCGTCGGGAGGAGGAAAAGCGAGCCCTCGAACCGGTGCATCAGCTCCCCAGGGCCGCCGTCGAAGAGCAGCTCGCCGCGGTCGATCACCGCCAAGCGGGGACAGGTCGCCTCGATGTCCTCGACGATGTGGGTCGAGAGGAGGACCGGGATCTCGTCGGCGAGGTCGCTCACCAGGTTGCGGAAGCGGATCCGCTCCTCGGGATCGAGCCCCGCCGTCGGCTCGTCGACGACCAGGAGCCGCGGGGCGTGGATGAGCGCCTGGGCGAGGCCGAGGCGGCGCTTCATGCCGCCCGAGTAGGTATCGGCCCGGCGCTTGGCCGCGTGGCTGAGCTCGACCGCGTCCAGGAGCGCCCAGATGCGGCGCTTGAGCTGGCGTCCGCTGAGCGGCACCTGGCGCAGGTCGCCGCAGAGCTGGAGGTACTCGAAGCCGCTCAGGGTCTCCACCGGGTCGAGCTCCTGCGGCAGGTAGCCAATCATGCCGCGGATCCGTCCACGGTGGCGCGGCCGGTCGTCGATCCCGAAGTAGCGCCGCTGGCCCGACGAGGGCTCCAGCGCCAGCACCAGGATCGAGAGCAGCGTCGTCTTGCCGGCTCCGTTCGGCCCCAGAAGACCCAGCATGCCGTCGCCGAAGGCGAGGTCGAGGCCCTTCAGGGCCTGGGTGCCGTCGGGGTAGGTCTTGCGGATGTTCTGGAGCTCGATCACGGGGTGCGTTCCTCCCAAGATGGTGTAGTATACACGTAACACACTAAGACACCAAGAAGAAACCTGCCAAGCGCGGTGTCATCGGAGCCAGCATGAGAGGTATCCTTGGTCCAGGAGGACGCCATGGCCCAGCCACAACAGCGAATGACTCCCGCCGAATACCTGGCCCTGGAGCGGCAGGCGCCGACGAAGAGCGAGTACCTCGACGGCGAGATGTTCGCCATGGCCGGCGCCAGCCGCCGGCACAACCTCATCACCTTGAACGTCGGAGCCGAGCTGCGAGGACAGCTTCGCGGGCAGCCGTGCGAGGCCTATCCGAGCGACATGCGCGTGAAGGTCGGGGAGAGCGGGCTCTACACCTACCCCGACGTCGTAGTGGTCTGCGGCGAGCCCCGGTTCGAGGACGCCGTGCCCGACACGCTGCTCAATCCCACGCTCCTCGTCGAGGTCCTCTCGAAGTCCACGGCCGACTACGACCTCGGGGTCAAGTTCGGCTACTACCGGACGGTCCCGTCGCTTCGCGAGGTCCTCTTCGTCGCCCAGGCCGAGGTCCACGTCGTCCACTGCGTGCGCCAGGACGACGGCTCCTGGCTGCTCTCGGAGACTCGCGAAGCAGACGACTGCCTGAGGCTCGTCGCCGTCGAGGCCGAGCTCAAGATGACGGAGGTCTACGCCAAGGTTCCCTTCGAGGACGCGGAGGTGAGCGGCTCCTCCTCGCGCCAGGCTACCTCGCCGTCGTCGTAGCGCTCCCGCTTCCAGATCGGGACCTCGCGCGGCCCCTCCTCGTCTGCCGGCTCTACCCCAGAGGCTCAAGATCCTCCCACAGACGCGACAGCGAGAGCGCCCGAACCCGCTCGCGCAACGGGAACGTCTTCTCCCCGGCGTGGACGACGTCGAGGCGTTCCAGCCCAAGGTCCTCCAGAGCCGAATGCATCGAGCGGGTCATCTTGGGGGCCGTGGTCCGCTTGATCTCGAACCCCCACTTCCGTCCTCCCTGGACGACCAAGAGGTCGAGCTCGGCGCCGGTGTGTGTCCGCCAGAAGTAACACCGGTCGGCCTCGACACCGAGCCGGACGGTCACGGCGTCGAGGGCGAAGCCCTCCCAGGAGGCGCCGACCTTGGGATGGCGGACAAGCTCGTCGACGGTGTCGATCCGCAGGAGCGTGTGAAGAAGACCGCTGTCCGAGAAGTAGAGCTTCGGAGCCTTGACCTGGCGTTTGCCGATGTTCTCGTGCCACGGCTGGAGCTGACGGACGAGAAACGTCGCGGTCAAGACGTCGAGATAACGCCTCACCGTCGTGGCACCTACTCCGAAGCTGCGCGCCAGCTCGGCTCCGTTCCAGAGCTCGGCATGATAGTGGGCCAGCATGCTCCAGAATCGTTCGAGAGTCGCCGCAGGAATCTGGATCCCAAGGGCCGGAACGTCGCGCTCCAGAAAAGTCCGCACGAAGGCTCCGCGCCATTGGACGCTACGAGCGTCGGAGTCGGCAAGGTAGGATCTTGGGAAGCCGCCGCGAAACCAGAGTGGCTGGAGGGCTTCGGCTCCGACCTCGTCGAGGGCCAACGGCCCGAGCTTGTAGTACTGGATGCGCCCCGCCAACGACTCGGAGCTCTGCCGGAGCAGCTCCGGGGAAGCGCTTCCCAGGATCAGAAAGCGAGCCGGCTCCTCCGGCCGGTCCGCCAGGACCCGCAAGATCGGGAAAAGCTCCGGGCGGCGCTGGATCTCGTCGATCACCACGAGGCCCGACAGAGGCGAGAGTGCCAGCATCGGCTCGTCGAGCATGGCCAGCTCGTCGGGATTCTCGAGGTCGAAGAAGGTCACTGGCGTCCCGAGGCGCGCCGTCAGCCGGCGGGCAAGCGTGGTCTTGCCGATCTGCCGCGCCCCGAGGATGGCGACCACGGGGTTCCAGGAGAGAAGCTCCTCGACCTCCTTGAGATGACGGGCTCGTTCGATCATGGACCCATTTTACCCTGAAAATCGACCGCCTGGCGGTCGATTTTCAGGGTTGATCGGGGAGGACGCGGAAAGCTCAAGCCGACTTGAAGCTGGCGGTGGAGCGCTTCCTGGCGCTCCGCGCGGAGCTTGCGCAAGAAGCAGGACCTGAAGGCGCCGGGGCGGTGTTGAGCGGCTCTTCCTCGCGCCAGGCCACCTCGCCGTCGTCGTAGCGCTCCCGCTTCCAGATCGGGACCTCGCGCTTCAAGCGCTCCAGCGCCAGACGGCTCGCCTCGTAGGCCGCCTGGCGGTGCGGCGACGCGACGGCGATGACGACGCTCGCCTCGCCGACCTCGACGTCCCCCAGGCGGTGGACGATCGCCAGGCGTAGGCTGGGGTCCTCCCGCTCGAGCTCCTTCGTGATCCGCTCCAGGACCTTCAAGGCCATCGGCCGGTAGGCGGTGTAGGTCAGGAGCCGTACCGTTCGTCCCTGGTGTTGGTCGCGTACGGTGCCGAGGAAGAGGAGGACGGCTCCGCATTCGGGTGCGGCCACCGCGCGTTCGACGGCAGCGACATCGATGGGCTCCTCGACGAGGCCGGCGCGGTCGCTCAAGCGCCGCTCCCTCCGGAGACCGGCGGCAGAAGGGCGACCTCGACACCGTCTTCGAGGGGATGCCCGGTATCGACGAGCTCGCCGTCGACAGCGACGGCGAGGCGACCCCACATCGCTTCGAGCTCCGGATGGCGCTCGACGAGCGCCGCCCCCAGGTCGCGCACCCGGCTTCCTTCGGGCAGGTCGATCTCGACGCCGTCCTGGCCCAGGACGTCGCTGGCGGTGGCGAAGGCGACGACGACGACTTTCATGGCGCCCATCGTAGCAGCATTCCGGGCCGCCGAGGGTGTAGACTCAAGGGTGACGACAGCGAACCGGGACGCCGCCGGGGGACCGCCTCCGGGGGGTGCCCGCAGACACAAGGAGAGCTACGATGAGTGACAGTCACGTCTCCCAGCTCATCGAGAAACAAATGCGCAACTGGGAGCTGGCGCGTGCCCAGAAGCTGGAGGACGTGCCGGAGGAGAAACGCCCCGAGGTCCAGGACTTCGTCTCTGTCTCGCGCATGGTCGGGATCGACGGCCGCCAGGTCGCCAGCGAGCTCGGCGAGCAGCTCGGCTGGCCGGTCTTCGACAGGTCGATCCTCGACGAGATGGCCGGCGACAGCTTCGACCGCAAGGTGATCTACTCCTCCATGGACGAACGCGACCTCACCTGGTCGGAGGACCTCATGCTCGGGTTCTTTGAGACGAAGTTCTTTAAGCGCCACTTCCGGGTGGCGACCGACGATCCGGCACGCTACGACGTGACGCTCAACATGGAGAGCTTCACGGCCGCGCAGGCGGCCGAGCTCATCTTGAAGGGGCGCGAGATTCGGGCGTAGGCGCGAACCGCGAAAACCGAAGGAGGACGCTCATGGCGTCCTCCGCAAAGGACGGCTTCGACCTCAGCCCGGGCCGGAGCGGTCGCGCCAGTACTGGCGGCCGAGCTTCACGAGGTAGATCCCCTCCTCGACCTCCTGGCCCCGTTCGACGCTCAGCACGTGGACGAGGAGGCTTTCGCCGTCCTGGGTCCAGGCGAGGTCGTCGATCACCGCCTCGCCGAGGTAATGGTCGGAGTCGGGGTCGTTGAAGTAGGTGAGCCGCTCCTGGGTGAAACCCGTCAACGAGCGCAGCCACACCTCGTTGCGCTCGCGCAAGAGCTGACGGCCCCCGGCGGTGAGCGGCGAGGCGAGGCCCCGGTCGCTCGTCCAGACGAGGTAGTCGCCGTGGGGCATGGCCTTTGCCACGCCGTCGCTCTGGTCGGGAGCCGACGTGATGGGTGTGATCTCGCGCGTCTCGAGGTCGAGGCGCAGGAGGTCGCTCTTAAACCCCGGGGCCGCCGGCGCCGAGACGAGGAGCGCCCGGTCGTCGGGAGTGAAGGCGTGGGCGATCGTCAGGCCCGGGCTGCCGGGATGGTAGAGGCGGTCCTTGCCGGTCCTGGGACCGCGGCGCTTGAGCTCGAACTCGATGACCCGCACCCCCCAGTCGCCCCACGGCCTCACCTTGGTCGTGAGCCGTTCGCTCCAGACCAGGAGGTTCGCCTCGTGCGAGAAGTGGGGGTCGAGCACCGCGCTGCCGCGGTCCCCCAGACGGGTGATCTGCCAGTAGTCGCGTCCGTCGGCGGTGACGACCCAGAGCTCGCTGCCGAGGCCGCGCTCAGGTCCGGCCTGGCTCGCCATCCTAAGACCCCGCTTCTTGGCGTTCGACTGCGCCTGGATCACCAGGTACTCCCCCGACGGATGCCACGTCGGGGCCAGGGCGTTGACCTTCCGCAGGTCCCAGAGCTCACAGGTGATGCACTTCTCGGCGCCCTCGATCTGCATCGCATGGACGTCGTAGAAGCCGTCTTCGCCGAGCATGTCGAAGGCGATCCAGCCCTCCGGGTGGCCGGTGTCCATGCGGCCGCCGCCTTCTTTCAGGAGCCGGATCTCGTGGACCGCCCGGTGCCCGAGGCGCGCCTCGGCCGCCCGCGCCTTGCCGGGCTTCTCCTCCTGTGCCGTCGCCGCGGCGGCGAGCAGGGTCAGAGCCAGGAAAGCGGCTGCCGGCGTCCCGGCGGCCGGCGACCCGGCGGCCGGCTTGAGGTTGCGGGGGATCCGTTCGTCTCGCATGGGTGCTCCTTTCCACGGCAGGGTCGAAACGTCGCCGCTTCGCTTATGCAAGATCCGTGCTCCATCGGGCGGCGCCGCCGGCTTCCGTAGGAGATATACTCTCCGTATGCTCACCCGGTTTCAGGTCTCTGGCTTCAAGAACCTGGTCGACGTCGACCTGCGGTTCGGAGCGTTCACCTGCGTCGCCGGGGCGAACGGCGTCGGCAAGTCGAACCTCTTCGACGCGCTCGACTTCCTGAGCCGGCTCGCCGACCACCCCCTCCTCGAGGCCGCCGCGGCGGTACGCGGCGGCCATCCCGGGTCGGGTCATCCGGCCGGGGTGCGGAGCCTTTTCCACCGGGTCGGCGATCGCGTCGCCGAGGAGATGTCGTTTTTGGCCGAGATGATCGTCCCCGCTGCGGGTCGTGACGACCTGGGGAAGGAGGTCAAAGCGACGACGACGTTTCTGACCTACGAGCTGGTCCTGGCCCGCCGCGAGCTCGACGGACCCGGCACGCCGCTCGAGGTCGTCCGCGAGGAGCTTCGCCACGTGCCGCGGGGACAGGCCCACAAGCACCTGCCGTTCAAGCACTCGGCGGCGCGCTGGCGCTCGAGCGCGGTGCTCGGCGAGCGCCGGGTGCCCTTGATCTCGACCGTCGACGAGGAGGGCGAACGGACCATCCTCCGGCACCAGGACGGCGGCACCGGCGGCCATCCGTCGCGCTACTCGGCGCCGCGGCTACCGCGGACGGTCCTTTCGGGGTGCAACACGGCCGAGTACCCGACGGCGCTTCTCGCCCGCCGCGAGATGCAGAGCTGGCGCCTGCTCCAGCTGGAGCCCGCGGCGTTGCGGCGTCCCGACGAGCTGACCTCACCGAGCCGCCTCGGCTCCGACGGCTCGCACCTCGCGGCGACGCTCTACCGCCTGAGCCGTGACGAGCCGGCCGGTGTCTGCGCCAGGGTGGGCGAGCGCCTGGCGCAGCTCGTCGACGACATCCGGGGCGTCCGGGTCGACCACGACGAACGCCGCCAGACGCTCACCCTGGAAGCCACGGACCGCCACGGAACGCCCTACCCGGCATCGTCGCTCTCGGGCGGGAGCCTGCGCTTCCTGGCCCTTGCCGTCCTGGAGCTCGACCCCGAGAGCCAGGGGCTCGTCTGTCTGGAGGAGCCGGAGAACGGAGTCCATCCCGAGCGCATCCCGGCGCTCTTGAAGCTCTTGCAGGAGATGGCGGTCGACGTCGACGAGCCGTTGTCGGCGAAAAACCCGCTGCGGCAGGTGATCGTCAACACCCACTCGCCAGCGGTGGTGACGCAGGTGAGCGAGGAGAGCGTGCTCGTAGCGTTGTCGAGGGAGGCACGCCGCGAAGGGGTGGGATCGTTCCGCAAGGTGGAGCTTCATCCCCTGCCCGGGACCTGGCGGGCGAAGCTTGCGGGGAGCAAAGAACCTGTGCCCTACGACGAGATGCTCGCCTATCTCAACCCGCTGAGGCCCTCGGCGGCCTGGCGTCCGGTGGCGAAGCGCCGTCGCCGCCGCGGCAAGGACGAGGAGCCGCTCTTGCCCTTCGCGGAGCCGTCGGCTCAAGGATCGCCGTAGTGGCCGCCGATCGCCAGGATGTAGATCGCCTGTTCGTCGAAGCGGTAGATCAGCCGGTCTTTCAGCGAGAGGCGGCGCGACCAGCACTCGCTCAAGGCATGACGCAGGGGCTCCGGCTTCCCTGTCCCCGTGGCCGGGTCGTCACGCTGCATCTCCTTGAGCTGCCGGCACAGCACCCGATGAATGGCCGCGTCGCGGCGCCGCAGCTCCTCGTAGCGCGCCCAGGTGTCGCCCTCAAAGACGATCGACCGCATCGAGGTCCAACTCTTCGGGCGAGGGGACGAATCCGCGGCCTTCCCGGTGGGTCTCCATGGAGCGTTGGATCTGCTTCATCAGGGAGCGGTTCTGCAGGACGTAGAGGGTCTCCTGCTCTCTCTCCCAGTCGGCGGCGGCCAGCACCACGAAGTCTCCGCCGCCGCGCCGCGTGACTCGCAGCGGGGTATGGTCCTCGACCACCTTCTCGACGGAGCTTTTCAGGTTGCTGCGGAACTTGTGGACGGACATTTCGCGCATGATGGCCTCGCTTTCGTACCGTGACACGGTACTCTCTGACTCTAGGGAATGGAGGTAGGGCAGGTCAAGGCCAATCGTGGGGACCTCCGGCCAGAGTTGTTCCTGGGGACCTCTACTCCTCCAGGGGCGCGAGGAGACGGCGGCAGAGCTCCTCGGGCGCGAGGCGCGGACGCCAGTGCTCGGCGATCGCGCGGCCGTCGCGCCCGCCCCGGTCCCAGATCTCCAGCTCCCGCTCCAGGGCGCGGGCGACCGCGCCGGGCGTCGAGCGTTCGGCGACAGTGCCGAAGCGGCCGTCCTCGGTGTAGCTGATGTAGCTGGGGATCGGGTTGCCGACGATCGTGACACC
Source organism: uncultured bacterium (assembly GCA_965371445.1). Classification (GTDB taxonomy): domain Bacteria; phylum Acidobacteriota; class Thermoanaerobaculia; order Multivoradales; family J023; genus DASWIG01. The sequence goes on from CBDUYN010000085.1 coordinate 13,820, forward strand.
CAGGGCCAGGGCCTCCGTGACCGCCATCGGACCGCTTTCCCAGCGCGAGGTGCCGAGAAAGACCCGGCTCCCGGCGAGGGTGCGGGCGAGCTCCTCCTGCCGGCAGCTCCCGGGGTAGGCGATCGAAGGGTAGCGTTTGGCGAGCGGCTTGAAAAAAGGCTCGCCGCCGTCGCCCAGGAGGAGCACCTCCGTCTGCGGACGCCGCGCCGCGAATCGTGCGAGCGCCGCGGCCAGGAGCGGAGCGTTCTTCTGCGGGTCGTCCCAGCGGCCGACGGCGACGACGCGGTCGTCCTTCGTTTCGGGCAGCGGGCAGACGAGGTAGGAGGCGCCGATGGTGAAGGGCACGACCACGAGGCGCTCGCCGAGCGCCTCCTCGCCGTAGTAGGCAAGGAAGCGTCGCAGGTGGCGCTCGCCCTCGGCGTGGCAGATGGAGACGACGTCGCAGCTGCGGATGCTCTCGAGTGCCGTCAGATCCTCCTCGGTGCCGCGGCGACGGCGCAGCTGACAGGAGAGGAAGAACTTCAGGCGCCGCGCCGTGTCGAGCCAGCCGTCGCGGTAGGCCATGAGGCGCTCGAGGCCGGCCACGGGGTGGACGATGAGCCCCATCTGGCCGTCGGAGTCAGAGATCGCCACCACCCGGGTGCCGGCGGCCCGGACGGCGGCGAGCACGTCGGGCATGCGTAGCCACGTGGCGACGAGCACCGCGTCGGCGGCGAGGCCGCGCCAGAAGCTCACGTCGAGGAAACCCGCCTCGTCGTCGACGCTCAGGATCGGCGCGTCGAAGCCGCTGCCCTCGGCGGAGGCGCGCGTCGTCACCATCACGACCTCGTGGCCGAGGGCACGGAAGCCGGCCAGGTACTGCTCGAAGCGAAACGAGCAGTCGAGCAGTCGCGACGGGTAGCTCCAGACGATGGCGATCTTCACGGCGTGCGGATTCCGGCTGACTTGAACCCTTGGCCGAGAGTATGTCAGGTGGGCGGCAAGAAGCTCGTCTTCTGTACCGACCATGAGCTGCGCCGGGGTTGCGGACGTCGGCTGTGTCTCGAGGCTCCGCGGTCGCCGCCCTCCCGACGACGGGCTTGTCCCCGGAGGCGGCTTCCGTCAAGATCCGTCCACCATGGATCGAAAGTCTCAGCTCTTCCTCTTGCGCGAGCTCGTCCGGCGCGACTTCTCCCAGCGTTACGCCGGGTCGCTCCTCGGCTTCGCCTGGTCGTTCATCCAGCCGCTGTGGCAGCTGGCGCTCTTGAGCTACGTCTTCTCGATCATCATGCGCGCGCCCCTCGACACAGAGCCCACCGACCGCTTCTGGGTCTTCCTCTTCTGCGGCCTGCTGCCGTGGACGGCGATCCACGAGGGGATCCTGCGCTCGGCGACCGTCGTCGTCGAGCACGCCGAAATGGTGAAGAAAATCGCCTTCCCCGCCGAGGTCCTGGTGGCCTCGGTGGTGACGACCGCCCTCATCCACCAGGGGATCACGCTGGTGGTCTTCGTCGGCGCCCTGGCGGTGGTGGGCGAGCTCGCCTGGACGAAGCTCTTTCTCCTGCCGGTGGCCCTCGCCTTCCAGGTCGCCCTGACGCTCGGCATCGGATATCTCGTGGCGGCGGTCCAGGTCTACTTCCGCGACATGGTCCAGGTCCTGGGGCTGATGATGACCGCCTGGTTTTACCTGACGCCGATCGTCTATCCGATGAGGATGGTGCCCGAGGAGCTCTGGGGCTTCATCCGGGCGAATCCGCTGGCGGTCCTGGTGACGCTCTACCGCTACGCGTTTCTGGGCGGCGACGCCGGGCGCTGGCTTTCGGGCCTCGTGCCGCTCGTCGTCACGACGGCGTTTTTCCTCGTCTTCGGGTGGCGGCTCTTCCGGCGGCTCAAGCCGGGATTCGCGGACGAGATCTAGGCTCAGCGCCGCCGCCGCCGGGGACGCCCCCGCCGGACCTCGAGACGGGGCTCGCGGCGTTTGCGCTGCTTGGCGGTCTCCTGCCATTCGGCGAGCTCCTCGCCGCCCTCGCCGGTGGCCCGCACGAGGATCTCGAAAAGCATCAAGGCGTCGTCGAAGAAGCTTTTTACCGCGAAGCGCTTGCGCTGGCTGAGGGTGAAGCCTCCCTCGCAGAGGCGGTGAAAGCCTTCCAGGGCCTGGATCATCATGGCGCGCTTCAGGTTGGGGACGACGAAGCGCTCACGGAAGCTTTCCACGGTGTCGATCACAAGGTCGCGGAACTCCCGGGCTTCGACCCAGCCGTCGCGCCGGCTCTCGCGTTCGTAGCGCTCGAGCAGGACGTGCGGTAGGAGCAGCGCTCCCAGGAGCACCGAGTCGGGGACCTCGCGCCCTTCAAGCGTCATCGCGTCGAGCACGGGCAAGACGTTGCCGAACTCGCCGATACCGATCTCGGCGGCGCGCACCATGGCGAGCGCCTCGGGTAAGAGGATCTCGACCAGGCCGAGCTCCAGCATCCACTGTAATGTCGGGGCCGCGTTGCCGCTCTTGAGAAGCTGAAAGAGCTCCTCCGTCAGCCTCGGCGCGGCTGCTTTCCGCAGCTCGTCGCGCTGGCGCTGGATGCCCTCCTGGGTCCCCGCCTCGATGGTGAAGCCGAGGCGCCCCGCGAACTCGCAGGCGCGCATCATCCGGACCGGATCTTCGCAGAAGCGTACGTCCGGGTCGCCGATCACCCGGACGAGGCCGGCTTCCAGGTCGTCGATGCCGCCGACGTAGTCGATCACCGAGAAGTCGGCGATGTTGTAGAAGAGGGCGTTGATCGTAAAGTCGCGCCGAAAGGCGTCCTCGCGCGGGTTGCCGAAGGTGTTGTCGCTGGTGATCAAGAGGTCGTCGCTGCGCTGGTCGTTGGGGTCCGGCGTGCGGCGAAAGGTCGCCACCTCGACGACGCCGTCGTGGAAGATGACGTGGGCCAGACGGAAGCGCCGTCCGATGATCCGCGCGTTGCGAAAGAGACGCCGGATCTCGTTGGGGCGGGCGCTCGTGCCGATGTCGAAGTCCTTGGGACGCCGGCCGAGCATCAGGTCCCGCACCCCGCCGCCTACCAGATAGGCCTTGTGGCCCGCCTTGTGCAGCCGGTAGAGGACCTTCGTGGCGTTCGCGGCGATCTGCTTGCGGGAAACGGGGTGATCGGGACGCGCGAGGATCTTGGGGGCGGGGGCGTCGGCGACGTCGGGCACCATCACCCGGCCATTATAGGCTCCTTGCGGCTCCTGCGTCGCCGGGAACGCGGCTTCGCTCATCCCAGACGGCTCCGGATCTTGATTTCCGAGATCAGGGTGCGGTGGACCGGACAGCGGTCGGCGATCTCCAGGAGGCGGCTCCGCTGGGCCTCGTCGAGGTCGCCGCCGAGGGAGATCTCCCGCTCGATCTCGTGGACGTAGCCCGACTCGGTCTCGCAGTCGGCGCAGTCCTTGGCATGGATCCTCTGGTGCCTCAGGCGGACGCCGATCTCGCCCAGGCTCCACTTCTTGCGGCCGGCGTAGAGGCGCAGCGTCATCGAGGTGCAGGCGCCCAGCGCGGCGAGGAGGAGGTCGTAGGGCGTGCCGCCCCGGTCGGTGCCGCCGGGGACCGAGGTCGGCTCGTCGGCTTCGAGGCGGTGACGCCCGGCGCGGATCTCCTGGTAAAGCCCCGTCGCGCCGCCGCGTACCAGGACCTCGCCGTGCCGGAGTGGCTCTTCGGCTTCCGCGGGGGGCTCCGCGGCCGCTCCTCCGACGTAGCGCGTCGACCAGGCGGCCAGCACTTCCGCGGCGTAGCGCGCGTCGGCCGGATCGCGCAGCAGCAGGTGGTCGGCCTGGTCGAGGGAGACGAAGCTCTTCGGATGGCTCGCGGCCTTGTAGAGGCGGGTCGCGTGCTCGACGCCCACGGTCTCGTCGACCGGCGAGTGGAGGATCAGGAGCGGCTTACGAAGCTCGCGGACCGCGGCGAGCACCCGCTGCTCCCGCAGGTCGTCGACGAGCTGGCGGCCGATGCGGAAGGCGCGGCCGGCGAGGACGACCTCCGCCTCCTCGGCCGTGGCGAGCTCGGGGGCCGTCTTGAGAAGCTGTTCGTGCAGGTGCTGGGTGTTTGAGGGCGCACCGAGGGTCGCCACGGCCTCCACCTCCGGCACCTGGGCGGCGGCCATCAGGACCGCCGCGCCGCCCAGGCTGTGGCCGATCAGGAGACGCGGCGCCGCGCCGCGCTGGCGAAGGTAGCCCGCCGCAGCCACGAGGTCCGTGACGTTGGTGGCGAAGCTCGTCTCCGCGAAGTCGCCGCCGCTCTCGCCGAGCCCCGTGAAGTCGAAGCGCAACACTCCCAGGCCGCGTTCGGTCAGGGAGCGGCTGATGCGGCCCACGGCCTTCAAGTCCTTCGAGCACGTGAAGCAATGCGCGAAAAGCGCGTAAACCTTGGGCTCCGGACCCTCCGGCCGATCCAGCCGTGCGGCCAGCTCGTGTCCCAGAGCTCCGGGAAAGCTCACCCGCTGCGTCTTCATGGATGCCTCCTGCCGGATGAAACCAGGGTGATACCCTGGGCGGTGATGCGGGGATCCCTCCGGGGAGGTGCAAGGGCGTCCCGAGCCCAGGGTATCATCTTGAGTCTCTCCTTTTCGGGACGAAGGCGTCGCGGAGGCCGACGCTACTCCAGAAACTCCCTGAGCAGCGTCGTCATCGCGTCGAGCTCGACGAGAAAAGCGTCGTGGCCGATGCGGCTCGAGAGTTGCCGCCAGCGGCTCTCGACGCCGGCCGCGACGAGCGTCTGGTGGACGTCCTCCTGCTCGTCGATCGGAATCAGTCGGTCCTCCTCGACCCCGACGATCAAGAACTCGGCCGCGAGCCCCGCGAGGGCCTCGCCGCGGCTTTCAAAGCCGCGGTAGACGTCGTGGAGGTCCATGGCGAGCGAGAGCGTCAGGTAAGAGTTGGCGTCGAAGGAGCCGACGATCTTGCGGCCCTGGTGGCGCAGGTAGGACTGGACGTCGAACGTCGTGCCTTCCAGGCTCGGCTCGGCGATCGGCGTCCAGGGAAAGCGGTCGTTGAATTCCTCGCGCGAACGGTAGAAGACCGTGCCGAGCTCGCGCGCCAGCTTCAGCCCTTCGACCGGTCCGTCGCCCTCGTAGAAGCCGCCGCGGTAGGCCGGGTCGAGGAGGATGGCGCGACGCGCGAGGTGGCGGATGGCCCCGGTATAGGGCCGCGTCGTGGCGGTGCCGGAGATCGAGAAGACGCGCGCCACCCGGTCCGGATGACGGATGCCGAGCTCCAGCGTCTCCATGCCGCCGAGCGACCCGCCGGCGGTGGCGTAGAGCCGCTCGATCCCCAGGTGGTCGAGGAGCCGGACGTGGAGTGCCACGACGTCGCGTACCGAGATCACCGGGAAGCTCCCGGCGTAGGGCTCGCCGGTCGCCGGGTCCTCGGAGCGCGGTCCGGTGGTGCCGTAGGAGCCTCCCAGGAGCGACGGACAGACGACGAAGAAGCGATCGGTGTCAAAAGCGAGCCCCGGACCCACCATTCCCTCCCACCAGCCCGGCGACGGGTCCTGGGGACCGGAGTTGGTGTGCGAGTGGGCCGAGAAGGCCGGGCAGATCAGGATCGCATTGCCGCGCGCCTCGTCGAGGCGGCCCCAGGTCTCGTAGGCCACCTCCACGCCGGAGAGGGAGGCTCCGAGCTCCAGCTCCAGGGGCTTGGGGTCGACGAAAAGCTCGGCTCCGGGTTTCTTGCTCATGGGCGACAAGGGGGGATCAGACGTCAGGACGGCCGGGGCGGCGGGGCCGGATCATATCCCCTTCCGAGGGCGCGGCGTCCACTCGCTAGAGAAAGGCCTTGCCTCGCTGCCGAAACGCCGCCTCCAGACCGGCGAGGAGCGAAGGTCTCTCATCGACGGCCGCGAGCGCGGCCCTCTGTTCGAGCGACCGCTCGACGACGAGACGGCAGAGCTCGATCCGCCGCTCCCAGGCCGGCCGGGGCGTCCGCGTGCTCGGCAGCCGGGCCGCGACCTGCTGCCCCAGGAGGACGGTGTCGATCCCCTCGGGTCCCCAGAGCGGATCCGGATAGTCGAAGTCGCGGCGTGCCGCCGGGTCGTAGGAAAGCGGTCCGCGCTCGGCGAAGCGTTCGAGGAGCTCGCCGTGGGACGTCACGTCGACCGTCTCGCGGCACGCCTGCCAGAAGGGTGTTTCCATTCGGCGGTTGAACTTGAAGTGAAGCGCCAGAAACCACCGCAGGTAGTCCCAGGCCGCGCCCATACGGCGATTCAGGAGTGCCGCCGTCGACCTCTCGCCGCGGCGCAGCGGAAAGGCCCGAACGAGCTCGCCGATCTCTTTCACCAGCATGTGAAGCGCCGTCGATTCCAGCGGCTCGACGAAGCCGTAGGCGTTGCCCACGGCCACGACGTTGCCTTTCCAGAAGTGCTCGTGGCGTCCGGCGCGGAAGCGCACGAGCCGCGGCTCGGCCATCCCTGGAAACCTGCGGCGCATCTCGGCCTCCGCCTCCTCGGCCGACGCGAAGGCCGAGGAGAAGACGTAGCCGCGGTGGTCGGCGTCCCTCTGGGGCGTCGCCCAGCACCAGCCCGCCGGCATCGCCTCGGCGGTCGTGTAGGGGCGTACCGCCCCGTCGTGGGGCACCACGGCGACGAGGGCGCGGTCGGTGAAGAGGCTGTCGGCAAAGCTCAGGAAGGGCGAGCCCAGGGTACCATCGACGAGGAGCGCGGCAAAGCCCGAGCAGTCGACGAAGAGGTCGGCCGCGAAGCGCCGGCCGTCGTCGGCAACGAGCGCGTGGACTTCCTCTCCCTCTGTCTCGACGTCGGCGATCGTCGCGTCGACCGGCTCGACGCCGGCCTCGGCGGCACGGCGCTTCAAATAGGCGACGAGACGCCGGTTGTCGAGGTGGTAGGCCATCTCGGTGTCGAAGCGCGGCAAGAGGACGCCGTCGACGTCGAGGACGGGCACCCGGCCGGCCGTCATCAGCATCGACTGGAGCGACGCCTGTCCGAGGTCGCCGGCCTGGACGGCGTCGAGCACGTGCAGGGGACCGAAAGGATAGTTGAAGGCCCCGTCGGCGCCGGGGCCGCCCCATTCGAAGCGGATGCCGAGCTTGAGCGTCGGGGCGACCTCGCGGAAGAGCTCCTCGACCGGAAGCTCCAGGTCGGCGTGGAGGAACTGTGGCAGGAGCGGCGTCGTCGCCTCGCCGACACCGACGACGGGGACGGCGCTCGACTCGACCAGGGTGACGTCGAGGTGGGGGAGCTTCTTTCGCAGGGCGAGCGCCGTGAGATGCCCGGCGGTGCCGCCGCCCAGGACGAGGACGGAGCGGATCAGCTCGTCCGCGGGCGGCGCGGCGCGTGGGGGACGGCGTTCGAGGGCTTCGACGACCTGGGCCGCGACGTCGGGGGAAGGGGATGCGATACAAAGCGGACAGTCCAGATGCGGGACGACCGGGTAGGGGGTCCCGTCACCGGCGCCGTAGCGCACGACCGTGGCGGCGAGATCCGGGCTTTTCACAGGGTCGAGAATGCGGCGCACCTCCCGGACCGTCGCGTCGAGCGCCGCGTCGGTGCCCCGGAGGTCCTCCCAGCGTAAGGTCCGCATTTTGGCCAAGCTGGAGAGCAGAGCGCCTTCGGGAATACGCAAGAAGGAAAAGCTCATGTACTGGGCGCAGCCGAGGCAGGACGAAGAGCCGGGAAGAACGGTCGGTCCGACACGCACGCCGTCCGCGTCCGGGGTGAGGAAGAGGATCGGTACCGAATCGAGCTCAGCGCGTTCCTGGAGATCGAAGAGCTTCCCGTAGCTGAAGCCCTCCAGGAGAGCCACGACGAGCGGCGCGCCTTGGATTGTGAAGTCTGGGGAAACGGTGACGCCGTCGACGCCCGACTCTTGGAGCCGTCGGGCCAGGAGCTCCCCTCCGGAACCGTTCGAGAGGACGAGGACCCGTCCCGGCAAAGCGGCAGGGGCCCGCTCCAAGACGTCGCCGACGAGGCTGTGGAGGGTTTTGACCGCGCGCTCGCTGAGAACGGTCTCGACGGCCGCCACGTCGCGCTGTCCGTCGACGAGGGCAAGGACGGCTTCGATGTCGCCGCGCAGGCCCTTGCGAAGCACGCTCACACCGTCTCGATGACGGATGATCAGGCGGCCGTCTCCAATCTCGGCGATCTGGACCTCGCCGCGGCGCTGAAGGACGTCGGTGGGGAGGAGCTTGGCGCTCATGCGTCCAAGCCTACGCGATCCCGTCCCTGCAGGGACCGCGTTTGACCGGCGGCGATGGGGGCGTTACCATCCCCGGAAGGGAAGAAGAGCAGATGAGCGCCGCAACCCAGCCCGCTGACAGCGTCTCTCCGGCAGCGGCGGGATCAGACGGTCAAGAAAGAGCTCTATGCCCAGGCGGGGATCGCGGTGTACTGGATCGTGAACCTGCCGGAGAGTTGGGTTGAGGTTTACACCGGGCCGACGAGATCGGCCGGAGCTCCGGACTACCGGTGGCGGAGCGAGTACGGATCGTCGGACGCGGTCCCGGTGTCGATCGACGGCGTCGAGGTGGGACGTCTCGAGGTCGCGGACCTCCTGCCCTAGGCTCTGACCGACAACAGGCGTCTTTTTGCTGGGAGGAGTGGCAAGCCACTCCACTCCGGGGCCGGAGATACGAGACGGAAGGCAAAAGGTCTCCAGTCTCCTTCGGAGACCGGAGGTGGGCGATCACAAGGATCGCCCCTACCCATACCCGGTACCGGCCGCCCGCCGTAGGGGCGAATCTTGTATTCGCCCTTGGCGGTCTCCCGCTACCGTCCATCGACACCGGCCGACGCGGCGTGCTAGCTTGGGGTGAGCGGCTCCGGAGCCGCAGGAGGCACCATGAGCGCGAAAGCTGCCCTCGCAGATCTCGACTTTGAGCTCGTCGTCGAAGACGGAGTCCCCATGGACAAACCCAGCCACCGTCGACGGATGAACCTCTTTCTGCATCTCATCGACGTCCGGATGCAGGAGCTCGGACGCACCGACTTCTTTGCGGGAGGCGACATGTTCGTCTACTACTCGGTGGAGCAGGCGCGGGCCGTGGCCGAGGAGGAGCGTCAGCTCGCGCTCTTTGAGGAAGGGAAGCGCCCCGACAAACCGAAGAAGACCGCCTTCCGCGGTCCCGACGTCTTCCTCGTCCAGGGCGTCGAAAGCGAGAACGAACGCGAGCGCGACACCTGGGTCGCATGGGAGGAGGACGACCGTCTCCCCGACCTGATCGTGGAGCTGCTCTCGCCGTCGACGGCGGCCTACGACCGCGGCGGGAAGAAGCGGCTCTACGAGCAGACCTTCAAGACCTCGGAGTACTTTCTCTACCCTCCGGAGGGCTTGGCGCTCGAGGGCTGGCGTCTCCTGGACAACTCCTATCAGCCGATCGCGCGCTCGGTGAAGGGCCGGCTGTGGAGTCGTGAGCTGGAGGTGGAGCTCGGGGTGTGGCACGGCGAGCACGACGGCAAGACGGACGACTGGTTGCGCCTCTTCCATCCTGACGGCCGGCTGGTGCCGACAGAGGCCGAACGGGAACGCCAGCGCGCCGAGGAGGCGGAGCAGCGCGTCGCAGAGGAGCGTCACCATGTCGCAGAGGAGCGTCAGCGCGCCGAGGAGGCGGAGCAGCGCGTCGCAGAGGAGCGTCAGCGCCTCGAAGAGGAACGCCAGCGCGCTGAAGAGGAACGCCAACGCGCCGATGCAGCCGAGGCGGAGATTGCGCGTCTGCGCGCCCGCCTCAAGGGACCCTGAGACGCAGGTACCATGAGCTGGCTATAGACGGCGGAACGCCGGCCGTGGAGGACGCCGTCCCCACGCCCCCCGGAAGCGCGGGCTACGCCCGCGGGCAGGCCAGACGCCTGGCCGAGTCTCAGCCCTGAGCCACCCCGAGGGGCGGTTCCGGCAACGGCCGGGCTGCGGTAGGCTAGGCCGACGCGGCTCCGTTCGACTTCAGCGTCCCTCCACTGACCTGTCTTCCCAAAGAGGATTCCCACGTGAGCGAGAACCACCTGCGTCCTATCACCGAGATCGCCTCGAAGCTCGGCATCGCGGCCGAGCACGTCATCCCCTACGGCCACGACAAAGCCAAGATCGAGCTCGCCGCGGGCGACAACGGCCGCCCTCCGGGTCGGCTGATCCTGGTCTCGGCCGTCACCCCCACCGACGCCGGCGAGGGCAAGACGACGACCTCGATCGGCCTCAGTCAGGGGCTCGCCAAAATCGGGGAGAACGTCGCTCTGGCGCTCCGGGAGCCGTCGCTCGGCCCCACCTTCGGCCTCAAAGGCGGCGCCGTCGGTGCCGGCCAGTCCCGGGTGGTACCGTCGGAAGACATCAATATGCACTTCACCGGCGATTTCCATGCCATCACCTCGGCCAACAACCTCCTGGCCGCCCTCCTCGACAACCACATGCACCACGGCAACGCTCTTTCGATCGATCCACGACGCGTCCTCTGGCGCCGGGTGATCGACCTGAACGACCGGGCGCTGCGCCAGATCAACGTCGGCCTCGGCGGGCTCACCGAGGGCGTGCCGCGCGAGACCGGCTTCGACATCACTCCCGCTTCCGAGATCATGGCGATCCTCTGTCTGGCCCAGGACCCCGAGGATCTGCGCCGCCGGCTGGAGCGCATCCTCGTCGCCCAAACCTGGGACAGGAAACCCATCACCGCGGGCGACCTCAAGGCCGTCGGCGCGATGATGATTCTCTTGAAGGACGCCATCAAGCCCAACCTCGTCCAGACCCTGGAAGGGGTGCCGGCCTTCATTCACGGCGGCCCCTTCGCCAACATCGCCCACGGCTGCAACTCGGTGATCGCCACCCGGATGGCCATGGCCTACGCCGACTGGACGATCACGGAAGCCGGCTTCGGCTTCGACCTCGGCGGCGAGAAGTTCTTCGACATCAAGTGCCGGACGAGCGGCCTCAACCCGTCGGCGGTCGTGCTGGTGACGACGGTCCGGGCCCTGAAGCGCCACGGCGGCGTGGCCAAGAAGCGGCTCACCGAGCCCGACCCGGAGGCCGTCGAGCGCGGGGTCGGGAACCTCGAAAAGCACGTCGAGTCGGTCCAGGCCTTCGAGAAGCCGTGTGTCGTGGCGATCAACCGTTTCGAGAACGACACCGACGAGGAGGTCGAGGTCATCCGCCGGCACTGCGAGAAGCTCGGCGTCCCGGTGGCGGTCAACGACGGCTTCGCCCGCGGCGGTGAAGGCGCCGTGGATCTGGCCGAGTTGGTGGTGGCCCAGGCCGAGAAGGAGCCGAGCCCGCTCAAGCACCTCTACGAGCTCGAGGACGACATCCAGACGAAGATGGAGAAGATCGCCCGGACGGTCTACGGTGCCAAGAGCGTCGCCTGGGCGCCGGCGGCCCTACGCCTGGCGAAGCGCTACGTCGATATGGGCTACGGCAACCTGCCGCTCTGCGTCGCCAAGACGCCGACCTCGTTGACCGACCACGCGACGATTACGGGGCGGCCCGAGGGCTTCGAGATCACCGTCCGCCAGGTGCTGGTCTCGGCCGGGGCGGGCTTCGTGATCCCGCTTTTGGGCGCGATCATGCGCATGCCGGGGCTGTCGCGCTCGCCGCAAGCCGAGCGCATGGACTTTGTCGACGGCGAAGTCGTCGGCATGACTTAAGGGCGGGGGCTCGGCCCGGAGGTCGGCCGCAGGACTGGCGCGGCCGAATCTCTCGCGGTAAGGTTCGTTGTCGTCCCCGCCAGGAGGACGCCGTGCGAACCGAGGAGGAGCCCGCCATGCCGCAAGCCGAAACCGCCGTCCTGACCGCGTCCGACGTCGACCCAGACACCGTAGAGCGCCTGCGGCGGCGGATGACGAACCCCTTTACGCTGCCCGCCTTCATGCTGGCGAAGCTCCCGCTCGCCCTTTTTGCGGGCCTGCGCGTCCGATCGCTCGACACCGAGCGTTGCACGACGTCCCTGCCCTACGGTTGGCGGACGACGAACCCCTTCCGCTCGATCTACTTCGCGGCCCAGTCGATGGCGGCGGAGCTTTCGACCGGGGCTCTGGCCATGCTGGCGATCGAGGCGTCGCCGGGCTCGGTGGCGATGCTCATCACGGGCCTCGAGGCCGAGTTCGGCAAGAAAGCCAACGCCGACGTGAAGTTCACCTGCGAGGACGGCGGCAAGATCTTCGCCGCCGTCCGCGAGGCGGCGACGAGCCACGAGCCGGCCGTCGTCCGCGCCGAGACGGTCGGACGCATGGGCGACGGCACCGAGGTGTCGCGCTTCGTCTTCACCTGGTCGTTCAAGCGCCGGCAACCGTCTTCGTAGGGCGGCGCTCGGAGCGGCCGATCGCCCTACCGAGATTTTCCAGGAGGGTCTCGGAGATTCTCCCGACGCTTCCCGAAAATCCGAAAAGACGTCCGGAGATTCTCCGGACGTCTTCTGAGATCCCAGCGAGGCTCCGGAGATTCTCCGGACGGCCACCCGAAAATCCAGGAGGACTCCGGAGATTCTCCGGACGCTTCCTCAGAATCCCAGGAGGTCTCCGGAGAATCTCCGGACGCTTCCGAAAAGCTCGCGGAGGGTCCCGGAGATTCTCCGGACGCTCGCCTGCCAAATCAGAAAAGCCGTTCCCTTACCCCTTCGCAAATCAAAAAAGCCGTTCCCTTACCCTTCCGCATATCAGAAAAGCCGTTCTCTTGGCCGGGCAAATCAGAAAAGCCGTTCTCTTCCGAGACCGCGAATTTTTCGCCGTATCTTATTTGACGTGGTCGCGACCCACGAACCCGAAACCGCCCGGCTCCGCCGGGCACGACGAAAGGAAACGCCTATGCGTGCAAACCTCTCGAAAGAGGTCACCGATCGGTTCCGTTCCTGCCTGTACGTGTTCTCCGTACTGCTGCTGGAAGGACCCTCGGTGGCCGCCGTCGCGCTCGATCTCGTCCGTCCCAGTCTGCTGGACGGCGATCCCGAGCCCGACTTCCTGTCCCAGATCGTCGCCATGGGTCGGAGGATGAAAGCCGCCGTCGAGCTGCTTGTCGAAACCGACCTCGCGCTGCGCGGCGCGCTCGCCCGACTCGGGGTGTTGCGCCGCCGGCGGGACGACATGAGCGACGAAGCCGGTCTGATGATCGTTGGCCTGCGACGCATCACGTCCGGACACCACGCCGACCCGGACCTGGAGGGGCTGGCTCTCCATCCCCTCACCCACCGGGATTCCATCACCGTCCTGCGCCGTTCGGAGGCCATCTTCCAGGCCTTCGACGGTCCCGACTCCGAGGCGCTTCTCGGTAAGTGCCTCTTCAAGTGTCACTTGAACGTCCACGACCACGCCGCCGAGCTCCGGGAGACCGTCTCCGGCATCCAGGGCGTCGTCGAGGAGGTTCACAAGACCGAAGGTCTCGTCAACCGGTTGCGGGAGAAGAAGCTGAAGGAAATCGACGATTACGACGGCTTCTTCCTGCGCACCTCACGGATGTTCGAGGACCTCTGCCACTTCGCCGACCGGCCCAAGCTCGCCGCCAAGGTGCGGCCGTCGAAGGCCCGGCCGGGCAGGACCGACGAGGATCCGCCGCCGCTGCCGGAGGATGGCGAAGACGACGCGGCAAGCGCCGTCGAGCCGTCGCCGGTACGGCCCCAGGAGGCCGACGAGGCCCCCGCCGGGGCCGACGCGCCGGTAACCCAGTAAACCCCCCCGCCGGGGGACGGCTTTTCGGCCGTCCCCCGGCGCTTTCCCTGAGAGTAGACTGACGAGACTTGCCCTGATAGCATCCGTCGCGCCGGTCGTCCTTGTCAGGAGAATGGACGTGACGAAAGCTTCCTCCCCGCCGCTACGCCGCCCTCGAAAGCCGGATCACAGCCGGACCTGGTTGAAGAGGCTCGTCAACCGGGCCGAGAAGGATCCTTCCGTCCTCAAGAGGGGCCGCTGCCAGGATCCCGAGCTCTGCGAGGCACTCTGCGAGCGGGCGACGCACCTGGCGCTGGTCGAAGCGCCGGCCGCCTTGCCCCTGGCCCAGGCTACGGCCGAGCTTGCCGAGCGCCTGGACGAGACACACCTCCGAAACCGCAGCCGTGAGGTCCTGGTCCATGCCTACGCGGCGGCGGACGAGTGGGACCGAGCGATGAATCTCTTGAACGAGTCCATCCGGGAGGCCGTCGATTGCTGCGGGCTCTGCCGGGCCGCTTACTTCAACCGTCTTGCCGATCTCTGCAACCGGAGCGGCGATCCGGCGGGGGGCTTCGTTTCCTTGGGCATCGCCCTGGCCCACAACGAAAAGGACTTCGACACCCACGGCTGGTCGAAGGAGAACTTCGACAGCCTGGGACGGATCATGCACGTCCACGCGGTCAACTGGGCGAGCGTCGGCCTGCGTCCGATGGCGTTGGCCTTCGCGGAAATCGCTTTTCTGGCGATTTCGCTCGACTCGCCCCGCGGCTTCTTTCTCGAGCTGCTGGCACTGGTCTCGGACGTCCTGCGCGGCGGGAAGGCATACGATGACGAGCTTGCCCAGCACGGCCTGGAGTACTTCCGCGGCCGCATCAAGGGCACCGAGATGGCAGACGTTCTCGCCCGGTTGACCCATGTGGAGGGGCTCGTCTACGCGCGTCTCGGCGGCAAGAGCAACTTCCGTGCGGCCCGCGACCGCCTGGACGGGGCCGCCGCGAAGCTCGTCAATCACGGCGCGCCGATCGACGCGCTCGCCGGCGCGTTGGACGCGGCGCAATTCAGGTGCCGTGCTCATCCCAACGCGAAGTACGACGACCTGCACTTTCCGAGCGGCAACAACCTGCGAATCGCGAAAAGGCTGCTGCAGAAATGCGCCGAGAGATCCGATCTCGGCCCAGGGCACCAGAAGGGGATCGCCGCTCTGCTCAATGTCTTCAAGCACAGGCCCGAAGACGCTTTCGCCAACATCGGCGCCTTTCGCGAGACGCTTGACGCGCCGGTGGCGGCGCTCCTGGGAGATCGGATCGGGCCGCCGCCGGAGACGGACGAGGAGCCGGCGTCCGGGGCCGCGGCGCAGGCGGGCGAAGCTCCGGCGGAGGCTGCTCCGGCGGAGCCGGGGTCCGCTGTCAGCTGGAGCTTGCCGGCGTCCGGGGTTTCGGGGGACCTCCGGTATTCCAGCTCTCCGGAAAACGAGCCGGTTGAGCTGTGCCCGGAGGAGGAGTAAAACCCGCCGGAGTGGGCCAGTTCCTCTCCGAACAGGCCAGGCGCCATGGGGTCAGCGTCGCCGAGGTCGTCCGTCGTCTGGTGCGGCGAGCCGCCGAATCGAGGAAACCTCCCGCCGAGGCGAAAGCCTCTCTCTGGCAGATCGCCGGAATCGCCGAAGACCCAGGTGAGCTCATTGAGGGGACACCGGTCAGCGAAAATCCGGAGCTCTACCTGACGGGTGGGAAGCCCCGAAAGGAGCGGCCTGAGCCGACATGACCCGGCAACGTGTGCTCGTCGACACGGGGGCGATTTTTGCGGGAGGTGTTCGAGGCGGCGGGGTTGGTGACGTCCTAACCCGGCTGTGCAATTTTCTCCATGACGTCGCTGATGTTGCGCCGAACAGCACATTCACATCGATGACATATTCTTCGTTCACAGCCTACCTTTCAGATGTTTCTCCTTGTATTCTTGCCATACCTCTTCTCGGGCTTCCTCAACCTCTTTCTCATGATCGAAGCCTGACTGCCGAATCGCGTCCGAGATCTTCCCGCCGAGGTATTCCAACCTCAAAAGCGCCAACTGGCGCTCGATGGATTTCTTGACCGCCTGCATGCCGACGGCCTGAATCAGTCCTTCGTCGATCTCAAGCTGAATCACTGCCATGTGCTCATCCTCCTGATGCTCAACGCCTCGCCCTTCCTCGCGGGCGAAGGCGGGGACCTTCGCGGTCCCTGTCGGGTCGCGGCCCTCGTCGAGGGGCGAGGGGATCTCGGCGATGCTTCCACCACCGCATCTGGGGATCTGGCGCTCCTCGCGGTCGGATCGGGAAAATCGGTGCCATGACTCTCCTCGGGCCGGTCAGCTCCAGCCTCTCGACGCAGTGTAGCACATCTGAGAGATGCCTCAGGCCACGACCGCGGCAGAAGGAGCTTGCGGCTAGCTGGGCTCCGGCTACCTGCTCCAGAGTCGCTTCGTCTACGAGATCTGGCACCCTAGAGGGCGTGGAGCGTTCCGTAGGCGCGCGGCGCCTGCCGCCGCGGTAGCCGGCGTCTGACGGGGTCGGAACCGCCGGACGTTGCCGCGGTGTCGCGCCGTCAGTAGCCTACGCCCACGGGGGCCGGGATCCCGCATCCCGGGGAGGCGTCTCGAAGGGCTTTGGCCGCGCCCCGGATTGCCGGCCGGGGATGGATCGCCTCGGCCGCGGCGCGGAGCCGGGCGACGAGCGGACGGAGCGCTTCGGTGACCCTCGCCGAGAGGGCGTCGCACACCTTCACCAGCAGGTCCTCCATCTGCTCCTCGCTGCGGCAGTGCCGCGCGCAGATCGCGGCGAGGTCCGCGGTGGCCGCGGCGGCGTCCTGGGGCATGTCGAGCTCGGTCAGGACCCCCACGACCCGGGTCAGGCCCTTGCGGACCTTGTAGGCGGAGAGCCGCCGCAGGTGGTGCAGGATCAGCAGCTCGACCCATCGCAAGCGGATCCGCAGGACCCGATAGCCCGAATGGTTCCGGATGGCGTAACGCGCTTCGGCGATCTTCGCCAGGGTGTCTTCCATCTGTTCCTCAGTGCTGTCGGGCGACGCCAGCAACATGGTGAGGTTTTGGAGCGCTGTAGCGTAATAGTGGTCGTCCGAGCGGGGGATGAGAGACAGCGCCTTGCAGTAGTCTTCATACGCTCCGGTTCGATCTCCGCAGTGCTTCCGTGCGAGGCCCCGTGCCAGCAGAGCACGGCCGACGCCGTGCGAATCTTTCAGCCGTTGAAAACCTCTTAGCGATCGGTTGGCGAGCAAGCGAGCTTCCTGGAATTGCTGGCGATAGAGCGCGACATAGGACCAGCGACGCGAAATTTCCGGCTGCAGCTTCGGGCACCCTTCGGCCAGTGCCAGCATGTAGCACGTCTCGGCATGATAGAGCCGATCAGTGGATCGGAGAGAGGCGCCTAAAGCGCACCAGGCGCGTGCCATCGCACACCGGGACCGCGACCGCTTGGCGATCCGCACCGCGATGCTGGCGAGCCGCCGGCCTTTTGCCGGATCGTCTGCGAGGACGACATCGATCTCGTCGCAGAATTCGCGGATCACACTGAAGCTCCATGGCTTCGCCCTGGCAAGAGCGGCGAGAGGGTCAGCAAGGATCTCCGAAGGGGATGGCATAGACGGGAATCGTAGCACAAGGAAGGGGCGCGATCTGTGTCGCGCCCCTTGGAGAGTCATCCGCCTGGGATGTGTTCAGGACCGATCTGAAGCGTAGGTGCCGTCTCGGTTTCCGGTGACTCCGGATCCCCGAAGCCCAGGAACGACAGCAAGAGGGAGATGAGCTCCAACATGGTGAGACCTCCAAGGCACCGCGGGGGCTCGATTGCCGCTGCGGTCAAGAGCCCATTCTCCTACTTTGCCGGGTGAGGCCCCGGTCGGAGTTTGGAAAACCGAGCTATCAGTCGGCCAGGGCCGGGATGCGTTACCGTAGCGTCGGTCGTGTCGGCGAGGGAGCCGGCCGACGGAAAGGGAAGGGACAGCGATGACGGTCGTGCTCGCCGACACCGAGAACGAAACCCTGATCTTCGCCGCCGACTCAGCCGCCTCGAAGGGCGACGAGATCTACACCATCGACACGCCGAAGGTCTTCGCCCTGGGGTCCTACCTCTTCGGCTACGCCGGCTCCTACCGGATCGGCCAGATCCTGCGCTACTACGTCGAGCTC
The DNA here is from genome assembly GCA_965371445.1 of uncultured bacterium. GTDB lineage: Bacteria > Acidobacteriota > Thermoanaerobaculia > Multivoradales > J023 > DASWIG01. Next base: position 31,572 of record CBDUYN010000085.1, read on the forward strand.
CCCGAGCCGCCGGAGCGGGAGGCGGAGCGGTTCCTGGTCCGGGAGGTGGTCCCGATCCTTCGAGCGGCCGTCCTCGAGCAGGGCGCGGCGGGACCCGGACAGGACTTCCTCGGAGAAAAAACGGCGCTCCTCGTCGGCTTCCAGGGCCGCATCTGGTGCGTCGGCACCGACCTGACCGTGACCCCGGAGCCCAGCTACGCGGCCATCGGCAGCGGGCGGCTGCGCGCCTACGGAGCGTTTCACGCGCTCTACGGTGCCGGCGTCGGTCCGGCGCTACGGCGTCTGGAGCTGGTTCTCGAAGCGACGGCGGAGCACACCACGAACGTCCGTCGGCCGTGGCATTTCCTGAGCCTCGGCCCGGACGGGCCGGTGACCACCTCGTCAGGCGTGCTACACTGAGTCAAGAGGCAGGAGTTGCCCGAACCGCGGAGAGACCGTCCTGGCGCGTTCGAGGGAGGGCCTCGATTCTACGGTCTGTTTGTGGTACGATGTCTGGCACCAACAAGGGAGCCGGTTGCCGTGCGAATCGCCGAGGACATCAAGCCCGTCACTTACATGAAGACCCGAGCCGCCGAGCTGCTGCGGACGGTCGACGAGACGCGTCGGCCGGTCGTGATCACCCAGAACGGCGAGCCCAAGGGCGTGCTTCTCGACGTGACCAGCTACCAGGAGCTCCGAGACGCGACCCTGATGCTGAAGCTGATCGCCCAAGGAGAAGAGGACATCCGCCAAGGGCGTACCCAGCCCCAGGCCGAGGTTTTTGCGCAGCTTCGCGCCTCTCTGGCCGAGAAATGAGCTCTCAAAGCCTGCGGGTCGAGTGGACGGCCGCGGCGCGGCAGGATCTCGCCGAAATCGTCGCGTACCTCGGATCGAAAAGCCCCAGCGCCTCGCTTCGAGCTCTTGAGAGGATCGAAGAGAAGGCCGCGTCTCTCGAATCCATGCCCAACCGAGGCCGGCTCCTGCCAGAGGTGGAGAGGTTCGCGGTTCGACGCTATCGAGAGCTGGTCATCCCGCCCCACCGGTTGATCTACCGCGTTCGTGACGACATCGTCTACGTCCTTGGGGTGTTCGATGGTCGTCGGAACCTGGAAGACGTCCTTCTGGGGCGCCTTCTTAGCTTCTGATCCTGTGTTACGTCCCTTCGGGACGAAGAGCCGCGCTCCCAGCAAAAAGACCTAGTTGCGCACGGACTTGCGCCGCAACCGCTCGCCCGCCGCCTTGACCGGCCCCGGCGGACGGTCGGCGAGCCGCGGCGGATCGGCCGTGATGCGCTCCAGGACCACCTCGACCGCCTTTTCGAGCTGCTGGTCGCGGCCTTGCAGGAGCTCGGCCGGATCGTTCTCGACCACGTGGTCGGGCTCGACACCCTGGCCCTCGATCACCCAATTCCCGCGCTCGTCGGCGCTGCCCGACTCCGGGACGCTTACCGTGCCGCCGTCGACCAGCGGCGCCCGGTTGTAGGTCCCCACCGCGCCGCCCCAGGAACGCTTGCCCACCAGCGGCCCGAGCCCCACCCGGCGAAACGCCCAGGCGAACTGGTCGCCGTCCGAGGCCGTGTCCTCGTCTAGGAGGCACACCAGGTGGCCGTTGAAGACGACGCCGGGATAGGTCGTACGCAGCTCGACGTTGCGCTCGAAGCCGAACATCAACAGCTCCCGGCGAAGCCGTTCGAGGATCATCGGCGAAACGTTGCCGCCAGCGTTCGAGCGGACGTCGATGACGAGCCCGTCTTTCTTGATCTGTCCGTAAAACCACTTGATCCATTCGCGGATGCCGCGCTCGGCCATGTCGGGCAGGTGGAGGTAGCCGACCCGGCCGTCGCTTTCCTCATCGACGAGGCGGCGGTTGCGTTCCACCCAGGCGAGATAGATCAGCTCGTCCTCGTTGGCGATGGGCTCGACCACTACCCGGCGGGCGCCCTGATAGCTCGGCCTGCGGTTCAAGGTGAGCTCGACGAGATTCGTTCCGGCGTGACGCAGGAGGCGGAAGGGGTTGTCGTCGCCCAAAAGCTCCTCACCGTTGATCTCCAGGACGTAGTCACCCACCGACGCGTCGACGCCGATCTCGGTGAGCGGCGAGCGATAGGCTTTCTCCTCGTTGTGTCCTGGCAAGATCTCCGAAATCCGGTACCGGCCGCTTCTCTGGTGGAGGGCGAAGCGCGCTCCCAAGAGCCCCGGCCGCGGACGCTTCGGCACCTCGTAGTCGCCGCCCGCGACGTAGGCGTGGGAGACCTCGAGCTCGGCGATCATCTCGGTCAGGACGTAGGTCAGGTCCGAGCGGTGAGCGACGTGCTCGAGCAGCGGCCGGTACTGCTCGCCGAGCGCCTCCCAGTCGTAGCCGTGCATGTCGGGGTCGTAGAAGAAGTCGCGGAAGCGCCGCCAGGTCTCGTCGAAGATCTGGCGCCACTCCTCGGCCGGGACCCGTTCGACGACGAGGTCCGCGGTCGAGATACCCTGCAGGCCGTTGCCGCCTGGCCTCGCGTCACGCATCTGGTAGTTGCCGGCGACGCGTAGCAGGATCTTCGTCTTGTCGGGCGAGAGAGCGAAGCCCTGGACGCCGGCGGAGACCGGCAGGAGCTGACGGTCGGCGAGCGAGAAGCCGACGATCTCGGCGGTGCGCTCGCTCGCCCGGCCGTAGTAACGCGACGCGTCGCGCAGCAGCAGCAGCCCGCCGCGGACCGCCGAGAGCGACGTGTAGTTGTCGGCCGCGACCGGCACCCGGGCCAGACGCTCGCCCAGGCCGGCGAAATCGATCTTGACTGGGCCGTCCTTGTCTTTCTTGCCCTTCTTTCCGTCTTCTTCCGACGCGAGGGTGACCTCGTCGCTGCGCGGCGGAAAGGGGTGGGGGACGTCCTTTCTGAGCGCCAGCGCGTAGACGCAGGTCTCGCGGTTGACGACGTAGTTGAGCTCGTAGGAGCCCAGCTGAGGCGCGAATTCGCGGTCGCTCAGGTAGAAGAGGTACTCGCCCTCGGGGTCCCAGGAGGGCGAGATCTCGTTCCACATCTCGCCGGTGACGCGGCGCACCTTGCCGTCGTCGGCGCTCCAGACGTAGATCGAGCGCAGGCCGTTGGCTTCGGCGAGGCTGAAGGCGAGGTAGCCGCCGCGCGGCGACCATTCGTAGTCGAGCCCAAAAGCGGCGCCGTCGTCGGCGACGAGCTCCAGGTTTCCCCCCCGTCCAACCAGGGGAGGAAGGGGTAGAGGCCCGGGGGCTGGCACCTCAGGGGCTTTCAGGTCGACGACGAAGAGCCGGCCCGCCTGGTCGTGAAAGGCGAGGCGCCGGTCGTCGGGGGAAAAAGCGAGGCCGTCGAGGCGGCCGAGGTAGCCCGCGGCGGCGAGGTCCGTCAGCCGCTCCGGCTTGCCTCGGCCGGCCTGCTCGACGAGGTAGATCTCCTCCTCGCCGGAGAGATCCGACACGAAAGCGATCGTCGAGCCGTCGTGTGACCAGGCTGGAGCGCGGTCGTGGGCGCCGGAGCTGCGGGTCAGGTTGCGGGTCGCGCCGTGCTCGATCGGCGCGGTGAAGATGTCGCCGCGGGCCGCGAAAAGCGCCCTCCTACCCTGCGGTGCAAGGCCGAAGTCCTCGACCTGGCGGCCGACGGAAAGACGCGACGGACGACGGGCCAGCTGCTCGCTCGGCACCCGAATCTTGAGGCGCCGCACGGTGCCGCTTCGGGTGTCGAGGATCTCGAGCTCGCCGCCCCGTTCGTAGACGATGCGCCCTTCCTCGTCGGCGCTCGGCCAGCGGACGTCCCAGGTGGTGCCGTGGGTGAGCTGGCGCGTCTCGGCGCTCCGCAGGTCAAAAGCGTAGAGGTTCAACGTCCCGTCGCGGTCGGAGGCGAAGAAGATCTCCTCGCCCACCCACATCGGGTCGCGGTCGGTGCGCAGGTGGTCGGTGATGCGCCGGCTCGTGTGCTTCTTCAGGTCGAAGACGTAGAGGTCCTGGGCCCAGCCCCCCTCGTAGCGCTTCCAGTGCCGGAAGTCGCGGGAGACGGGCGAGTAGACGATCAGCCGGCCGTCGTCCGAGAACGCTCCGGCACCCGAGGTCGGCATCGGCAGGGCGGTGGGCAGGCCGCCGTCGAGGGCGACGGTGTAGAGGCGGGCGTCGGCGAGGTCCCAGCTGTCGCGCAGGGAGCGAAAGAGGACGCGCTCGCCGTTGGGGGTCCAGCCGTAGACCTGGTTGTCGTAGCCCCAGCGCGGCGGCAGGGGACCGGGGGCCGGGTAGAAGGTCAGCTGACGCGGCACGCCACCCTCGGCCGGGACGACGTAGACTTGCTCGTCGCCGTCGTACTGGCCGGTGAAGGCGATCGATCCTGCGTCGGGGGAGAAGCGGGCGAATAGCTCCAGGCCGGGATGGGTCGTCAGCTGCCGGGCGGTGACGCCGGTGTCGTCGTCCGAGGAGGGAATCGCCGCCAGCCACAGGTCGCCCGCGTAGGTGAAGACCACCCGGTCGCCGTGGACGTCGGGGAAACGCAGCAGCTTGGTCTGCGCCGCCGCAAGGCTCGGCACCGCGACGCTCATGGCGAGCGCCGCGCTCAGAAGACGCTTCCGCATCAGATCTCCCGTTTGGGGTTCGTCCGGCCCTTCCCAGGTGGGCCGGGGTCGATCATCATGACGCCGTTCGAGGGCCGACGGATAGGCCGGGGGGACGAGGTGCGTCCTCGCAGGGACGACTCGGCTCCCAAGAACCACTCCGGCCGACGCGGCACGTCGAGTACAATCCTCCGGACCGGCGGCGCCGTCCTCCTCGACGCCGGCAACAGCCAGGAGCTTTTCTCGACCGGCCCCCAGATGACCCTCTTTCCCGACGGCCGCCTGCTCCTCAGCGCGCCAGCGGGCCAGGTGTGCTAGAGTAAACTCGCTTCGGGAGCGCTACACTGCGCTTCCACGGGCGACCCAAAAGAGGACGAAGACGATGAGAATCGAAGCGATCAAGATCCGTAACTTTCGGGCTCTCAAGGACGTGACCCTGAAGAGCTTGCCGGAGGTCTGCGTCTTCGTAGGTGCCAACGGTTGTGGCAAGACGACTCTCTTCGACATCTTCGGATTCTTGCAGGATTCGCTCGTCCACAACGTCCGTCAAGCGCTGGCCAAGCGCGGTGGATTCAACGAGGTGGTCAGCCGCGGTACGAACGGACCGATCTCCATCGAGCTGAAGTTTCGCGAGAGCCGTGGCCCGCTGGTCACCTACCAGCTCGAGATCGACCTTCAAGATATCCCAGTGGTCGCTCGAGAGCTACTGATGTACCGCCGTGGCCGGTATGGCCGGCCCTGGCGCTTTCTCGACTTCCGCAACGGCGAGGGCCTCGCCGTGACCAATGAAGAGGACTACGGCAAGCCGGACATAGAAATGCAGCGCGACGAGCAGAAGCTGGACTCTGCCGACATTCTGGCGATCAAAGGCCTGGGGCAGTTCCAACGCTTCAAGGTGGTGAGCGACTTTCGCAAGATGATCGAAGGCTGGAAGATCTCCGATTTTCACATCTCCGCCGCCCGTTCCGACCAGGAGGCGGGATATGCCGAGCACCTCTCCCCGAGGGGCGACAACCTGCCGTTGGTCGCGCAATTCATGTATGAAAGTCATCGCGACGCTTTCGACCTGATCCTGGAGAGGATGGCGGAACGAGTGCCAGGCATCCAGAAGGTGGAGCCGGTTGCTACGGAGGACGGAAGGCTGGTCCTCAAGTTCCAGGACGGATCCTTCAAGGATCCCTTCGTCGCCCGCTACGTGTCCGACGGAACGATTAAGATGTTCGCTTATCTCCTGATGCTCCACGACCCGAACCCCCATCCTGTGCTCTGTGTGGAGGAGCCGGAGAACCAGCTCTATCCGAACCTCCTTCAAGAGCTCGCCGAGGAGTTCCGCGACTATGCGGAACGAGGCGGGCAGGTTTTCATCTCGACCCACTCTCCGGACTTCCTGAACGGCGCACAGCTTGAAGAGATTTTCTGGATGAAGAAGCGAGACGGATTCACTCAGGTCCTGCGGGCTTCAGACGACGAATCGTTGCGTCAGCTGGCCGCTGAAGGAGACCTCCCAGGGTCCCTGTGGAAGCAGGGGCTCCTCGAGGGAGCAGATCCCCGATGATTCAGCTCGTCTTCCTGCTGGAAGAGCCCTCGATCAAAGAGGTGCTCAACGTCGTACTGCCCCAGGTCCTTCCCGAGACTACGAATTTTAGGCTGATCGCCCATGAGGGGAAGAGCGATCTGGAGAAGTCGATCCCTCGCAAGCTCAGGGCTTGGCAGAATCCTGCGATCCGATTCGTGGTCGTCCGCGATTGCGACAGCGCCGATTGCCACGTGGTGAAGCGACGGCTCCAGGGTCTCTGCGAAAGAGCCGGACGGCCTGGTTCCCTGGTGCGTATCGTCTGCAACGAGCTCGAGTCCTGGTTCCTCGGAGACCTCCTGGCGGTGGAAAAGGCCTTTCAGCTCAAGGGCCTTGCCGGGAAGCAGCAGAAGAGGAAATATCGGGACCCGGATCGGCTGAAGAACGCCAAGCAGGAGCTGAAGAAGCTTGCACCGAGGTTCCAGGCCCTGAGAGGGTCACGTGCCGTCGCCCGGCGCCGTCTGCAGGCGGCCATCGGCGCCCTGCCGGAGCACGAGCGCGAGGTCTTCGTGCTGCGCGAGCTCGAAGGGCTGCGCTACCGCGAGATCGCCGAGCTGGCGGAGATCCCCCAGGGAACCGTGATGTCACGGCTCTACTCGGCCCGGCGGCGGCTGGCGCACGAGCTGGAGGACGAGCGATGAGCGAAAAGATCCACGACGTCCACCACCTGATGATGGCAGCGCTCGACGGCGAGCTCGACGACGCCGGACGCGCGGAGCTTGAAAGCCGCCTGGCGGCCGACGACGAGCTCCGGGCCGAATACGAGCGGCTCGAACATGTAAAGGAGTTGACGATGATGAGCAAGGTCCAAGAACCCCCGCAAGAACAGTGGGACACCTACTGGCAATCCGTCTACCGGCGCCTGGAGCGTGGCGTCGGCTGGATCCTGGTATCGCTCGGAGCGCTCGTGCTCGCCTCCTGGGGCCTGTGGCAAGGGATCACCTCCCTTCTCGCCGACACCGGCGTGCCGTCACCTGTCAAGCTGGCGATTTTCGCCGTCGGTGTCGGCAGCCTGGTGCTCGTGTTCTCGGTGTTCCGGGAAAAGCTCTTCACCTACCGCCACGACCCCTTCAAGGAGGTGGAACGATGATCATCACCCCCGCCGCGACCATCGCAGGACAGCGCGTCACGGAGACCCTGGGGCTCGTCCGGGGCAACACGATCCGCGCCCGACATTTGGGACGCGACATCGTCGCCGGGCTCAAAAGCCTCGTCGGCGGCGAGATTGAGGAGTACACGAAGATGATGGCCGAGGCCCGCGAGCAGGCCCTGGCGCGGATGGCCGAGGAGGCCAGGGGCCTCGGCGCCGACGCCGTGACCGACGTGCGCTTCTCGACGGCCTTTCTCATGGGCGGCGCCGCCGAGATCCTGGTCTTCGGCAATGCCGTCAAGCTGGCACGGGAGAGCTGATCTGGTCCGCAGTCTACCCTGGAGCTTCGCGAGGTGAGGCGCCCCACACGAGGCGTCTGAGGGCTCCCTCCGGCGCCTCGGAGAAATCCATCGCCCGCCCTTCGGCGTACTCCTGCTGCACGCCGAGAATCACTTTCGAACAAAGGAATGGACATGCAACCCAGGAAAGACCTACTTCACCCCTCCGCGTTTGTGGCGTTTTCGATCGTCCTGCTGCTCGCCTCGTCCGTCTTCGCCGACGGCGGCGTGACCTTCCACGACATTGCCCGCGGCACGGATCCGGTGCTCTCGGGCTACCACCGCACCGAGTCGGCGACAGCGCCGCTCTACCAGGAGTTCACCGAACGGCCCGCCTTCACCTTCTTCGAGCTGGAAGACACCCCCAACAAATGGCGCGGCGCGCCGGGAGTGGCACTTCTGGACTACGACCGTGACGGCGATCTCGACCTCTACGTAACCAATGGTCCGGGCTCCGACAACAGCCTGTTCCACAACCAGCTGCGGGAGAGTGGCGAGCTCTCCTTCGTCGACGTCGCCGTCGAAGCCGGGGTGGCGGCCCAGGCCCAGGACAGCTCGGGCGTCTGCTTCGGCGACTTCGACAACGACGGCGACCCGGACCTCCTGGTGTTGAGTCCCTTCGACCCTCACCGCCTGTTCGAGAACGACGGCGACGGCACCTTCACCGACATCTCGGCGGCGAGCGGCATTCACAACGACGAGGGCCGCACGGCCGTCGGCTGTTCGTTCGGCGACGTCGACGGCGACGGCCGGCTCGACGTGGCGCTGGCCAACAACAACCTCGACTGGACCAACCTCATCGGCATCGGGCCAACGAATCCGCTCGCCGCCTGGCACAACCAGCTCTTCAAAAACCTCGGCGGTAACGTCTTCGAGGACGTGAGCGCCGCCTCGGGGATCGAATCACTCGACGGCTGGCCCGCCGGCGGGGCGTCGGTCACCTGGGCGGTCGCGCTGGTCGACATGGACCTCGACGGCGACGTCGATCTCGTTCAGGCCGACGACTCGGCCTTCCTCCACCTCTTCGAGAACGACGGCAGCGGGCACTTCACCGACATCGCGGAGGAAAAGGGGGTGCTGCGTCTGGGCAACTGGATGGGGCTCTCCTTTGGCGACCTCGACGGCGACGGGGACCTCGACTTCTTCGGCTCCAACGTCGGCGACTGGAACGTCACTCTGCTCACCCCCCTGGATCCGGTCTACGCCGACTTCGTGAGCTACGAGCTCGGCGACCGGGCGTCGCGCTGGTTCCTGGGCTCGCCCGGCGGTACCTTCACCGATCCGGGTGTCGGCGGCATGGTGGCGACGGCTTTTGCCTTCGGCACCTCGATGGCCGACTACGACAACGACGCCGACACCGACATCGTGTTCTACGGCGGGCTCGCCTTCCCGCCGATGGTCGTCGCCGACAACCCCGGCACCATCGCGCAGAACGACGGCGCGGCCAACTTCGTCTACGACCTCGAGGCCCTGGCGGGTTCGACCGACCACCGCCGCCGGGTGGTCGATGGCCTGGCGCTGGGCGACCTCGACGACAACGGTTTCGTCGACATCGTCAGCGTCTCGGGCCTCGATGTCCAGGAGTCGATCCCCATCGCGACCTACAACGTGCGCTGGGGCTCAGCGCTGGACGGTATCGCCGCCTACCAGCCGCTCTGGGTGCCGACCGAGACCCCGCTGGTGTGGGCCTACTCGGGCGCCCCGCTAAACGCCGACGGTACGCTGTCGGTGGAGATCTCCGACGCCAGGAACGGCAACGGCTGGGCCAAGGTGCGGCTGCTCGGCACCGTCGGCATCACCACCGGCGGGCGGGTCAACCGTGACGGCATCGGCGCGGTGGTGAGCGTGCACACCGCCAGCGGCAAGAAGACGATGCGGCCGGTCACAGGTGGCTCGAGCTACGCCTCGCAGGACAGCCTGGAGCTCGGCTTCGGGATGGGCGAGGCGCAGCTCGCCCGAGTCGAGGTGCTCTGGCCCGCCGGGGTGCGCAACCGTTTCTACGACGTACATCCGGGTGAGCGGCTTGTGTTGCCGGAGATCCCCTGCAGCTTCGCAGACGAATGGGAGTCGATCTTGTCGTACATCTCCTGCGTGAGCGGCGCGCTCAACGAGCTCGAGGTGGCGGGCGTCGTCGATCCTCCGCACTCGGCGCGGCTTTTCGAAGGCGCGATGCGCGCCTATCTCGACGAGAACGTCCCTCCCTCTCA
>CBDUYN010000086.1:0-41156 GCA_965371445.1 uncultured bacterium
AGCTTGTGCGGCGGGTGGACGTCCTCCGCCCGCCGGACGACGGGCCGGTTGGCCGTGCTCTCCGGATCGGCCGGCTCGGGCGGCCGGACGAAGGCGAGGACGACGGCCGCGGCGGCGACGGCGGCGAGGTGGACGACGACGGCGAGGGCGGCGAATGACCGAAACGTCCGCGGCGCCGGCCGGCTTGTCCGCCTCTCCGGGGCGTGAGAGGATGGGCTCGATGCCCAGGATGACCCAACTGCCGGAGACGCTGGTCGAAGTGCCGCCCCTGGAGAGCGGCGACCGGCTCACGCGGGCCGAGTTCGAGCGCCGCTACGAGGCACGGCCGGACCTGCGTAAGGCGGAGCTCGTCGAAGGAGTGGTCTACATGCCGGCCCCTGTACGCCTGCGCCTCCACGGCGAGCCGCATAGCTTCCTCAATGCCTGGCTGACGATCTTCCGGACCCGCACGCCGGGCCTCGTCGTCGGCGACAACTCGACGGTCCGGCTCGACCTCGACAACGAGCCGCAGCCGGACGTCGTCCTGCTCGTCGACCCGGCCCTGGGAGGCCAGGCCAGGGTCAGCGACGACGACTACGTGGAGGGCGCTCCGGAGCTGGTGGCCGAGGTCGCGTCGTCTTCGGCCAGCTACGATCTCGGCGCCAAGGCGAACGCCTATCGCCGCAACGGGATCCGCGAGTACGTCGTCTGGCGCGTCCTGGATCGGGTGATCGACTACTTCGTCCTGCGCGAAGGACGTTACGAGGCGCTCGCCGTGGACGAGGAAGGGATTCTGAAAAGCGAGATCTTCCCGGGTCTGTGGCTCGATGCCGCGGCGATGATCCAGGGCGACCTTTCGAAAGTGCTGGAAGTCCTCGAACGGGGGCTCGGCAGCGACGAGCACGCGGCGTTCGTCAATCGGCTGGCGCGGGCGTCGGCCTGAGGCGCCCGCGAGCGTCAAGCGTTTCGTTCGCTTCACGGACCCGTCATCTGCGCGCGTCAAGAGTTTCGTTCGCTTCACGGACCCGGTATCCGCGACCGTCAAGCGTTTCGTTCGCTTCATGGACCGGGCATCTACGAGCGTCAAGCGTTTCGTTCGCTTCACGCCTACGGCGCCCGGGAGCGTCAAAAAACTTCTCCGGGCGCCGCGCACGGCGGAGGGGAAGCGCAGTTTTCCTGAGCGTTTTACGGTTCCGGCGTTCGCGGGCGTCAGACATCCTTCTTGGCAGGCTTCCTCGGCCTTTTCACCGTCCAGTAGCCGGTCTTGCGGCGACTGCTCTCCCTCTTGTCCTTGCCGGTGCGGTGGTAGTACTCGAGCGACCGGACGCGTTGGCCGCAGGCCTTCTCGCACCATATCCGGCGGCTCGAAACGCTCCGCGTGACGAAGTAGGTGAGGCAGCCCTCGGCGGCGCACTGGCGGACGTGGCGTCCGCCCGGGGAGGCGAGCAGCTCCATTGCCGAGTAGAAGACGCCCCAGAGCATCCGGTCAAGGGCGTCCTCGTCGCCGACCCAGTCGCAGGTGAGACCGTCCTCGCCGGGGACGAGGCGTAGATTCGGCAGGGCCTCGGGGAGGCCGTCGTTTAGAACCTGCAGGCTGTCGTCCGGCATCTCCTTCTTGAGGATCGCTGCGTTGAAGATCCGGCCCAGGGCGATGCGGAGCTTCCTGGCGCGCACGAAGACGGCCTCGGCCGTCTCGGGCTCCTTGGCCGCCCGGCGTCGCAGGCGTTCGGCGTCAGTCGTCGAGAGGAGGCCGGTCTGCTGTCCCCAGGTGAGCAGCTCGTCGTAGCTCGTGACGGCCTGCTGGGCGTTTTCGGGCTTGGCGCCGGCCGTGTTGGTGAAGGCGACGCAGAGCACGCCGCTGGCGAGCTCGAGTTGGGGTCCTCGGGACGGGGGCTTCTTCCTTGCCATGGGAGCATTATAGCACGGGTCAGGTGCGTCGTTGGGCCGTGGCCTCCGACGTGATTCTCGGCCCTCTCGACTTGACCTCTTTTTTGGTCTAGAATCTGGTCAGGAGGTTGGCATGAGCACGGTCCCCTTATCGGAAGCCAAGACCCATCTCACCCGTCTTTTGACCGAGGTCCAGGACCTGGGAGAGCACGTGGTGATCACGCGCTCGGGGCGTCCGGCCGGGGTCCTGCTCTCGGTCGATGAATACGAGGGGCTGCTGGAGACGCTCGACATCCTCGCGGACCCGGAGATGTCGGAAGCCGTTCGCCGTGGGCTCCAGGACATCGCCGCGGGCAACCTGGTGAGTCACGAAGCGCTGTGGGATGAGCTGGACGATCCGGTACGCGGCTAGCGCCGCCCGCTCGATCCACCGTCTCGATCCGCAGGTCCGGCGCCGGGTGCGGGCGGCGCTCGAGGTCCTGCGGGAAGACCCCACCCGCGGCAAGGCTCTCCAGATGTCGCTCAAGGGACTGCGCTCCTGGCGGACCGGGGACTACCGGATCGTCTACCGTGTCGTGGCGGACCGGGTCGAGGTCCTCGTCGTCGCGGTCGCGCATCGCAGCCTCGTTTATGCGCGGCTTCGCAAGCAGTTGGAGTGAGCGCTCGCCGAGCGGTCGCTGCCGTGCCGCCAGCGTTGCTTGGCTCGGCGGGTCTCGACACCAGCTCGGCCTCCTGCTATCCTGTTGTCATGGACGAGACCCATCGCGGCGACGGCTACCGTCTCGAAGCCCCAGGCGCCGAGCCCACCACCACCACCTCCTCCTCCTACCGCCTGCCAGGCCGCGACGAGCCCCTCCACGTCGACGACTACATGACCGACATCGACTTCCGCCGCGAGGAGAAGATCGGCGGCGAAGTGTTTCGGACCATGGGGTCCGAGTTGCCCCACGCCGCGCAGAACGGCGAGATCGACTACGTCCTCAGGGGGCTTCTCACTCCCGACTACTGCGTCGCCTCGGACCTCAAGACCCGCTTCGAAGAAGAGTCCGACTTCGCCAACGACTCGGCAGCCGTCAAGAAGGGGATCGACCCCAAGACCGGTCGGCGTTACCTGGAGAGGCTGGCCTTCGAAGTAGTGTGGAAGCAGACGAGACGCAAAGTCACCGCTAAGGCGCCGCGCATGCTGCGCCGTGGCGTAAAACGGGTCTTCGCTGTCTTCGTCCGCCGGGGAGAGGTCGCCGAGTGGTCGGCGGAGAAGGAGACGTGGGTGGTCCTCGATCCGTCGTCGGCGATCGAGGACAAATGTCTCGTCAAGCCGTTGCCGGTCGCGGCGCTGCTCGATGCCGGCAAGGCCGACGCCACCGTCGTCCGGGGCCTGGAGACCAAGGGCGATCCCGAGATCGGACGGATCCGTTCCGAGGGCGAGGCGAAGGGTGAGGTCAAGGGCGAGGTCAAGGCCATGCAGGCGGCGGTCCTCGCGGTTCTCGCCGAACGCCGCCTCGAGGTCAAGGGCGAGGTCCGCGTGGCCGTCTCGTCCTGCGACGACCCCGCGACCCTGGATCGTTGGCTCCGGCGGGCCGTCACCGCGAGCACGGCCGAGGACGTCCTGGCCTAGTGGCTTGGTGCATAAGTCCGTACCCACCCCCTCGGGGTTGCCTCCCGGTCGGTGGGTGCAGACGGTAGCCCAGAAGCTCCCACGGCGTCGTCAGACGCCGCCGGCGAGCTCGAGCCGGGGTCCTCGGGGCGGAAGGCTCAGCTCGGCGGGACGGTCGACGTTGTCGAAGACGAGGAGCCAGCCTTCGTGAGTGGCGAGCCAGCGGCGCACCGCTTCGAGGACGACGGCCTCGTCGTCGGCCTGGGCCTCGGGCAGGGCGAGGAGCTCGGCCACCTTCCCGAAGCCGGCGCGGATCTCGGGCACGGTCTCGAAGCGGATCCAGAAGACGGCGTCGTACTCGTCGCGGTGGCGGTGGCAGTACTCGATCGCCGTCTGGGTCTTGCCGATGCCGCCGAGGCCGGCGATCGCCTGGCCGAGGACGGCGCGTCCGTCGTCAGTGAGGAGGCGGTGGAGCTCGGCGAGGACGTCCTCGCGGCCGGTGAAGTAGGGGTTTTTGGGGGGGACGTTCCAGCGCTGTCGCTTGGCCTCTTCAGACGCTGGCAACTGGAAGAACTCGGTCAGCACGTCCGGATGGCGCTTGACCCGTTCGTCGAGCTCCCCGCCGGCCCAGAAGTGGCAAGTGTTCTCGGGGCCCCAGGCTTCCCTCACCGCGTTTCGGGTGTCGACCCGTACAGGCCGGGACCACGAAGACAAGCTCGTCGGGCTGCTCGTCCTGGGGCAGCGACCGCAGCCTCTCCATCTCGTCCAAGGCGGTCTTTGGGCCGAATTGCCTGACACGCTTGGACTGAAAGACGAAACATCGGTCCCCGCGCCAGGCTCTGACGTCTCGGCCCTGCTCGCTGCCGGCCTCGCCCAGGTGCTCCGCCCTCTCGTAGCCCTCGCGTTCGACCAGCCAAAGGCACAGACGCTCGAAGTCCAGCGGCGAGAGCCGGTTGAAGGGGAGCTGATGGGTGCCGCCGGTGATCGGCGGTCGCGAGGAAGCCTCGGAGGACATAGTCCGGAGTATAGCTGGCTCTTTCGGCCGCTTTCAGCGGCCGGACGGAACTCGGGACCCGCTCCGCGCGGCTCATTGGATCGTCCGGACCGCGACGGACCGAGAGCCCGGACCACCGGAGAGGACCGCCACGCATTCGCTCGGGGTTGCGCTGGCGATGGCCTCGACAGGCCCGGACTGCCGGGGGCGTTCCTCCCCCGGACCCCTCCCATCACCAAAGGCATGGTGAGGCGGGGCCCTCGATCCGGACGAGCCGACGTCGGCACCGGAAAGCCCGAGCCCCGCAGAGACCACAAGAGCCGCTCCGCTGGCCGCCTGGCTGCCCTCAGAGGCCACAGGACAGGGACCAGGGACGGACACCCGGCCGCAGACGGTCTGGCCGATAGAGGTCACGTGGTGAGGTCTGAGGGGCCAAGAATCCGGGCTCGATCGAGCACAACGTGAGCCGCAGGCGCTATCCTGGTCAACATGACTGAGGGCACGCGCCGAGAGAGGTTCATCCAGTGGCTGAAGAGTAGGGAACCAATCTTCAGCGAGCCGTTCCCGCGGTGGGCTCGCCTTGTCGTTGGCTTGTCGATCGTCGTTGTCTTGGTTCTTGTTTTGGCGTGTCTGCGGGCGTGGATTCTCTGGCCCAACCAGAGCAGTGAGCTACTAGCTCGTCTCCAGACGGCGGCCAGCATCGTGACCGCCTTGATCGCAGCCTTTGGCGTCTGGGGTTTGTTGAGGCGGATCAAAATCTCGGACAAGCAGGCCGAGACCGCGGCCGAGCAGGCGAAGACCGCCGCCGATGGTCAAGTGACGGAGGGATTCAGCCGGGCCATAGAGCTCCTGGGAATCGATGTTCTGGCCAGTCAACTCGGGGGCATCTACGCACTCGAGTGGATCGCCTGGGACTCTCCTAAGCGGTACCACTGGACGGTGATGGAGGTACTGTGTACGTGGGCACGAGAACACCGCAGCGGCGACAAGCTACTTCCTCAAACTCAGGCCATCCTCACGGTTCTTGGACGGCGTAATACGGAGGCAAAGACCGAGAAGGGACAGAGACTCGACCTGCACGGCGCCCGCCTTGTGGGTGCCTGCCTCCTGAATGCCAAGTTTCAGGGCGCCGACCTCACCCGGGCGGACCTCAGCAAAAAAGCGCACCTCAGCGAGGCGAACCTCAGCGGAGCGGTGCTCTATGGGACGAACCTCAGCGAAGCGGACCTCTTCAAGGCGAATCTCCGCGGGGCGTTCCTCCAGGACGCGATCCTCAGCGGGGCGAATCTCCGCGGGGCGGACCTCCTCGGGGCGGACCTCCTCGACGCGGATCTCAGCGGGGCGAATCTCCGCGGAGCGTTGAACGTCACCCAAGAGGAACTCGCCGGGGCCCATGGCGACGAGAGGACGAGGCATCCAACATACCTGGAGAGGCCTGAGTCCTGGCGGAAGAAGCCCGAGGACGAGGAGCGCGAGGAGCGCGAGAAGCCCGAGGAGAAGAAGCCCGAGGAGGAGACGGACGCGACGCGGAAGCTGGCCGAAGTCGAGAAGATCATCTCGAACGCCTCGAACGCCAACTTGGAAGCCTTCAACCGGATCCGAGAGTTACTCGACCAAGGGAGAGGCGAGTAAGCGAGAGCACAGCCGCCCGATGCGGATGTAGCGTCGCCCAGTCTTGGCCGCAGTCACCAGCCGCCAGCGGAGGAGATCGGGCCACACGTGGGCCGATTCTCAGGAAATGCCTATTTTCGTAGCGTGAATACTCCGCCCAGGCCGCCGTCGGCGTTTCCGCCGCGGCGGCGACGTCCGGAGGGAGCTCGCCGACGATCGCCGGGCGAGGACCTGGCCACCTGGTCGAGGACCTGGAGATACGCCTAGAGCATCAGATCCGCGACCCAAGGGCCGAAGTCGTAGCCTTTTGGGCGCTTTTTCCCGACCGGTCGGTCGGTTCCAGGACATCGAACGGCGGTCCACCGACCACCGGGCTGAATTGCGCCGCCGCTTCGAGCGCCAAGCGCGCCCAGTCGTCGAGGGTCCCGGCCCCCAGCGCCGCCGAGGTGCGGAGCGAGCCATAGGCCCAGTGACGCCCGGCGCCGATTGCCACGTAGCGCACGGCTCCGAAGGCCTCCGGCGCCGTCACGGCCAGATCGAACCCCGAGAGCGTCAAGATTTCCGGTCCCAGCGCCGCGAGGAGCATGGTTCGAGGGTTGAGCCCGTCTTCGTCCGTCTTGATCTGCCGGACGAGATCCGCGACCGGACCTACGAGCCAACGCCACAGCTGACCGTCAAAGGCGGGTAGTTCGCGCTGAATCAGCTGGCCGATCCGCCGGGATCCGGACAAGCCCAGCACCACCCCGGACGCCTGATCCTGCCAGACCTTGGGATGGTCCATCGTGTAGCACTCCGGCGGGGTGTGATCACCCCCCGAGGCCCGCCATGCGGCGATCGGCCGCGACGAGCGTCCTCTCGCCGTCCGATACCGCGACGATGCAGGTCACCTCGGAAGCTCCTCGCCGAAGAGGCCGTTGATGGATGCCGCCACCTGGAGGAGGGAGGAGACCTGAGACGTGAGATCCCGTGCCGTCTCCCGCAGGCTGTCCACGGCGGGGACCTTCCCGTAACCCAGCTCGATCAGCGAGGCCGCCTCCTCGGAGGTCGCCGACATCACCTCGAGCTTGGCCATGAGGCGTTCGAGAAACCGAGTCTGAGCCGTCCGGCGCGTCAGCTGGGAGATCTCCCGAGCCTCTTCCTTGGCGGGTTCGAGGTGAGCCGCAAGGAGGTCGCTGACCTCCAAACGCATCATGCCGGCCACCATGTCGCGCCTTTCACCGTCTTCGACGTCCAGGACCTTGACGAGGCACCCACGGACCGCATCGAGGGCGACGGCCGCCCGGGCTAGCTCTTCTCTGGCTTCGTCGATCGTCACCCCACACCTCCGGGAAAAAGGCCCCGGGGCCAGAATGGCCCCGAGACGTGCAAGGCCGTTGGGGGACCTCGGGGTGAGAGAGAGGGGGATCGGGTCCGGTCGAGTAAGCAGGTGAGGCCCCCTCCGGCCACGTGTCGCGGCCCAGCTGGGAAGCTCAGGGCTCCAACGGTGGGGGATTGACGGTCCGTTCCGTTCCGGTCCAACACCCCAGCCGGACCTTGAAGGTGTAGCACCACCTTGAACCACAGGACGGCGCCACCTTGGGAAAACCGCTACCCTTTCCGAGAACCCGCTACCTTTTCTACTCAGGCGAACCCACTACCTTTTCTACCCAAGCAGATCGATAACGCCACCCACACCCGAACGAACGCCGCTTTCTACCAACATCGCCGATTCTCCTTCCCACGCTTCCCTGCAGACCTCAGTAGCCCGCACTCGGCGCATCCGCCTATAATGGCGCGTCAAAGGAGGATATAGGGGATGAGTTGGGGAAAAGCCGAAACGCTCATCGAACAGCGCCGCGCCGAGATGTGCCGCGACCCGCGCAGCACCATCGCTGCGCTCTACGGAGACCTCCGGCGGAAAGATCTACGACCGCGGGAGCGCACCCGACTTTTGGGCCTACTCGTCGCCGGCTACCGCCATACGGCCAATTGGGACCGAGCAGAGGCTGCCCTGGCCGAAGCTCTTTTGACCCAGGTCCAGGACCTGGGAGAGCACGTGGTGATCACGCGCTCGGGGCGTCCGGCCGGGATCCTGCTCCCGGTCGACGAATACGACCCCTGCTGGAGACGCTCGACATCCTCGCGGGCCCGGAGATGTCGAAAGCCGTTCGCCACGGGCTCCAGGAAGTCGCCGCGGGCGACCTGGTGAGCCACGAAGCGCTGTGGGATGAGCTGGACGATCCGGTACGCGGCTAGTCGGCGTTCAGGAGCTCAGAGCATTCAAAATCTGATCACGTCGCCGGCGGTTTGCAGAGTCTTCCGGGGCAAGGATCGAGAAGTTGCGACCTTCTCCATTGATGACGACCAACAGGCCATGCTCAGAGAGGAAGTCTCTGCCCAGCAAGAGATCTTCATAACCGGGCAAAGGAGCGGTAGTATCCTCCGGTCCATAATCCTGCTCAAAGAGCCAGACGGGTCTCCGGGGTGCGCCCAGGGGTCCGCCCCATTTGTCGATGGAGATCTGGATCTGTTCCAAGATCCTGCCCTCAGGATCGACCCAGGGCGTTGGTTCCGCAGAAATGTTTTCCGTGGCCTGCTCCGAGATCCATCGTCGGCTGATCACGGTATGATCGGCGCCAGGATCGAGAAATGCCTCGGCTTGCAGGGACGCGCCACCCAGCCAGTCTTCAAACGCGATACGGACTTCAAAGACAAGCCCCTGCGACGACTCGGCGCCGGCATGCTCAGGGTTGATCTTCTGGTGATAGTTGGCCACGCGATAACGTTGGCCATGAAGGACGATCATATCAGGCTCTGGGGCGTCGAGTCAGCGTGCGGCCCCGAAGGATCGGTCGAGGCTGGCGGGGAAGATCGGGATCCACCATTACCGGCGACGCCGTCGCCCCCTTTGCAAATGCCTGCTTGAAGGCGCGTCCGGCCTCCGTCCGGTCGGTGGTGTGGTGGATCACGCGCTCGCCGACGAGGACGACGTACTCCCCCGGATATCGGCTCGCCAATTGATACTGCCTTTGCGGCAGCGGCTCCTCCTTGTGCAACCGGTGCACGACAGCCTGCCGAGCCCAGTCTGAAGGCGTCACGGCGTCGCGGTCGGCGGCCTTGCTCAGCGCTTGAGCGGTGTCGTCGTCAAGTTGGATGGCAACTTGGGGCATGGCGTCCTCAATGACCTCCGGAACAAGGGTAGCATGCCCGTGGGCATGGGCTCAAGGACATGGCACCCTCGGAATCGGCAGGCGAAGCCTGCCCTACGGCACCAAGCCCACCGACGACGACCACCGCGTCACGTCGCCCGACTCGAAGCCGTCGCTGAAGATGGCGCCGTGCTCCGTACAGAAGACGAGGAAGTCCTCCAGGACGTCGGCCCGCGCCGTCGCCGTCGGAATCGCCTCGAGGCCGAAGCCCCAGAAGCTCGTCGCGTAGACGCTCGTCCACTTGGCGATCCCCGCGTCGCCCTGGTCGCCCTCCCTGTAGAGCCTCGCCGCCCTCCCACGGTTCTAGGTCCGGCCGGTCGACTGGGCCAGGCGTGGAACGTACGCCGTCGACGAGAACGCCGGCCTTCCGGTGGGGGCGTCTCAGAGCAGGCTTTTGAACTGCTCGACCGTTAGGCCTGCGTCTTTCGCGATCCCACCCATGGTGTAAGCGTTCACCGGGTTGGCGCGGGGTATCGTCACGATCCTGGCACCGTCGGACATGACGACGTGTTTGCCTTGCCGGACGATCCGGAATCCTGCTTTCTCGAGGGCCGCGACCGCCCGTTGGTGGGGGATGTCGTGGATCTTGGGCACGGGCTGGACGGTGGCTTGGGCTACACGGCCACTTCGACCTCGCGGAGCGCCGTCTCTTGCGAGATCTCGTCGATGGCCGCCAGGTACTCGCGAATGGCGTCGCGGATGTTCGCCAGGGCATCGGCCTCCGTAGCCCCCTGAGACCAGCACCCGGGCAGGCCCGGGACCGAAATGCTGACGCCTTCCTCGGTCTCGTGAAGAGCGACTTTGTACTTCACACCTGGTCCTCCATGGCTTGCGGGCCGACGCGGCTCGACCGCTCTGGTCATCATACCTCAGAATTGGGCCGTGGCCTCCGGCATGAGGCCCTGGTCTTCGAAGCGCTGTGGGATGAGCTGGACGATCCGGTACGCGGCTAGGGTGCACCGAGGTCAGGAAGACGCCCCCGGCTCGCCCTGCGACGCCTCGTCGAGGTGGACGTCCACCTTCAGAAACGAAGCCGTCCTGGCGACGTCGTCCCAGACGCCGACGGCCAACTTGTACTCGCCCGGTGGCAGCTCGATGCGTACTCCGATACGAACCTTTGCCGGGCCCGGCGCCGAAGGATCAAGAGGCGCTCGGATCACCAGCTCTTTCTTGCGGATCTCGATCTTGCGTCCTCTCTTGTTGGGCGCGGCGATCACCAACGTCAGCTTTCCCCGGCGCTCGTCCTCACCGGGCAGGAGCACGAGCTCCTCGATCGGAACGCGCACCTCGATCGGCAACACCACCCGGCCCCGGGTTCCCGGCGTCGGCTCGCCGCGATGGACGCTCGCTTTGAGCGGGTTTTTGGCGACCCCGAAAAGCACGGTACCGAGCGCTTTTTCGGCGAGCCGGCGCTCGTCCTCTTTGTGCAGGAAGCTACGGCGGTAGCGCAGCTCCGTCTTGGGACGGCCCGGCAGCTTGACCGAGATCCTGTGCGTCCGGCCCGCCGCCGGGTGCGAAGGCGCAAAGCCCAACGAGTAATACCTGGTGGTTTCCTCGCCGATTTTCTCAAGGTCTCTCGCGAAGTAGTTGGCGTTTAGAACCGCCTTGCCGCCGGTCTCGTGGGCGATGAAGAAAAGCGGGCTCTGGAGGTTGGCGATGCGGATCTGGTCGTTCAACGCGGACGGCCTGTGCTCGATCGAGGCGTAGGCCGCCGAGGCGCTCGAGAAGCTGCGCAGGCCGGCCGCTTCGAGGCTGTAGAACGTGACGCGGTTGGCGTTGGCGCTCTCGACGAGGTCGTCAAAAAGACGCAGGCTCTCGAAGCGCAGGCCCCGGCGCTGGTGGGAGGGAGAGAACGCCTGCTCGGGACAGAGCTCTTCGAAGAAGTGGTGCAGGTCGAGACCGCCCTGCTGCTCGATGCCGTCGCTGACGTAGAGGAGGCTCTTCCTTCCCTCGAAGCTGCCGAGGCCGCTGACCACGTTCTCCAGGGCGCCGAGCGTGTCGCGCCGCTCGGCGTCGACATCGCGCCGTAGACGTCGACGCGGGCGATGGCGAGCGGCAGACAGCCGCAGGGGTCGCCGTCCCTGCGCCCCGTGCCTGTAGACGAGCCGCCGTCTCTGTCGGACCCACTCTGCGGGCAGTTGAGCAGCATCTGGAGGGCCTCGGAACACGCGGCGCGGCGCGCCAGCCGACGGTGGATGCCGAGCGCCGGCAGCTCCGCGGCCTCGGCCAGCGCGTCGCGCGGCGCCTCGCGGTCCCGCGTAAACGGCCAGCCGCTGAGCAGAACAAGCGGCTTGCTTATTCACGCCATGAATGATTATCATTCATGACGTGAATGATTCTCCAGGCTATCTCCCGCGCTGCCTCGAACCGCTCGTCCGGAAGGTGCTGACGTCCTTCCCGGTCGTCGTGGTGACCGGCGCCCGCCAGACCGGTAAGAGCACGCTGGTACGCCATCTGGCGGCGGAAAGCGGCCACGAGTACCTCACCCTCGACGACCTGGAGACCCTGGACCGCGCCCGACGCGAGCCCGACGCCCTGGTACGAAGCGCCGATCGCCTGATCCTCGACGAGGTCCAGCGCTCGCCGGACCTCCTCCTGGCGGTGAAACGCTGCATCGACGAGAAGCGTGTGCCGGGCCGCTTCATCCTCACCGGATCGCCAACCTGCTCCTCCTCCACCGCGTCTCGGAGACGCTGGCGGGTCGGGCCGTCCACCTGACGCTCTGGCCCTTGACCCGGCGCGAGCGGCTCGGCCAGGGCACGGCCGGCAACTGGACCCGGCTCTTCGAGACGCCCGCCGAGTCCTGGGACGAAGCGCTCCGCGACGAAGCACCGTCCTCGGAAAGCTGGCGGGACGCCGCGCGTCGCGGCGGCTATCCGGTGCCGGCCCTCCTCCCGGACGCGGAGGAGCGCACCCTGTGGCACGCCGGCTACACCCAGACCTACCTGGAGCGGGACCTCCAGGACATCCAGGCGGTGGCGTCGCTCGTCGACTTCCGGCGCCTGATGCGTGCCGCCTGCCTGCGGCTGGGAAACCTCGTCAACCAGACGGAGATCGGCCGCGACGTCGGTCTCTCGCAGCCGACCGTCCACCGCCACCTGGGGCTGCTCGAAGCGTCGTACCAACTGGTTCGGTTGCCGACCTATGCCGTCAGCCGTACGAAGCGTCTGATCAAGACGCCGAAGCTCTACTGGTCCGACACCGCCCTGGCGCTCCACCTCTCAGGGGAGCCGGAGCCCCAGGGCGCGCATCTGGAAAACCTCCTCTTGACCGATCTCCTGGCCTGGCGTTCGACGCTGGTTCAGGCACCGGAGATCCTCTTCTGGCGCACGGCCGGCGGCGAAGAGGTGGACCTGGTCGTCGAGTGGCGGGGAAAGCTCTTGCCGATCGAGGTCAAGTCCTCGGCTCGGCCACGCCTGCGTGACACGAAGGCGCTCGCGAGCCTTCGTGAAGAGTACGCCGACAAAGCCCTTCCGGGGCTTCTGGTCCACGGGGGCGAGGAGATTCGATGGCTCGCGGACGGAATTCTGGCGGCGCCCTGGTGGGCTCTCGTCTGACTCGACTCGGCGCGACGCGACGCCGTTGCGTATACACTCGCCGCTCCCTGTACCGGGGGACGCAAGGAGCCCACTCGACACCAACACCTCGACGGAGCGAGACATGACCGAGTACGTGACCGGAGTCATCGGCGGCAGCGGCCTCTACGCCATGGAGGCCTTGAAGGTCCACGAGCAACGCCACATCGACACCCCCTTCGGAGAGCCCTCGGGTCCCTTCGTCCTGGGCGCGATCGAGGGCCACCCGGTGGCATTCCTGGCCCGCCACGGCAAGGGCCACCGCCTGATGCCCACCGAGCTCAACTACCGCGCCAACATCTTCGCCATGAAGCTCGTCGGCGCCAAGCGGATCCTCGCCATCTCCGCCGTCGGCTCGATGAAGGAGGAGTACGCGCCGACCCACATCGTCGTCCCCGACCAGTTCGTCGACCGCACCCGTCACCGCGTCGACACCTTCTTCGGCGACGGGCTCGTGGCCCACGTGTCGCTCGCCGACCCGGTGTGCCCGGTCCTCGCCAAGCAGCTCGCCGACGCCACCGAGGCCGCCGGCGGCACCGTCCACCGCGGCGGCACGTACATCTGCATGGAAGGGCCGCAGTTCTCGACCCGCGCCGAGTCGAACGTCTACCGCCAGTGGGGCGTCGACGTCATCGGCATGACGAACCTCCAGGAGGCGCGGCTGGCCCGGGAGGCCGAGATCTGCTACTCGACGCTCGCCATGGTCACCGACTACGACTGTTGGCACGAGAGCGAGGAGGATGTTACGGTCGAGGCCGTGATCGCCGTGCTGCACCAGAACGCGGCCCTGGCCCAGGAGGTGGTGAGGCACGTGGTCGCAGGCGAGATGGACGACGGCGGCTGCTCCTGCGGCTCGGCGCTCCAAACGGCCCTCATCACCGATCGGTCGACGATCCCGACCGCGACCCTGAAACGCCTGGCGCCGATCGTCGGCAAGTACCTCGAGATCCCCCAGGGGGACTAGCTTCCCGACGCCATCCCCAAAGACGAGACATCCCGTCCGCGGGAGAAGGAGATCCTACGAACGTGCGCATTCTCGTCACCAACGACGACGGCATCTACGCCGACGGCATCCGTCACCTCGCCGCGGTGGCCGCGGAGCTCGGCGAGGTCGTGGTCGTGGCCCCGGACCGCGAGCAGAGCGCCTCCAGCCATTCGCTGACGCTCAACCAGCCGCTCCGGATGCGCCGGGTCGACGAGCGCTCCTACGCGGTCGACGGCACCCCGACCGACTGCGTCAACCTGGCCGTCCAGGGCCTCTTGAAAGACGGCCTCCCGGACCTGGTCCTCGCGGGGATCAACTACGGCTTGAACCTGGGCGACGACGTGACCTACTCGGGCACCGTCAGCGCCGCGTTCGAGGCCAACCTCCACAACCTGCCGGGGATCGCCTTCAGCCAAAAGGTCGGCGAGGGCTTCTCTTTCGAGACCGCGGCCGAGCTCGTCCGCGGCGTCTTGAAAGAGGTCTTCGCCGAGGGGCTGAAGCCCGATTTGCTCTTGAACGTCAACCTCCCGATCCACCCGCGCGGCGGTGTCCGGCTGACTCGCCTCGGCCACCGCTTCTACCACCAGACGGTGACCGAAAAGCTCGACCCCAAGGGCCGCAAGTACTTCTGGATCGGCGGCACTCCGGAGTGGGAAGAGGAGGAGGGGACCGACTACTCGGCGGTCGAGGCGGGCTACGTCTCGGTGACGCCGCTCCACCTCGACCTGACCGACTATCCGGGCTTGAAGCGTTACGCCCCGCTCGCCGAGAGGCTCCGCCACCTGGGTGCCGGTTTGGAGGAAGACGGCTGAGATGGCCGCCGATCCGTACACGTTCGCCCGGCAGAAAATGGTCCGCAGCCACATCAAGGCGCGCGGCGTCTCGGATCCGCGGGTGCTCGAAGCGATGGCCTGGGCGCCGCGGCACCGTTTCGTCCGCGACCACTTGTTGTCCCAGGCCTACGCCGACTTCGCCCTGCCGATCGGCGCGGAGCAGACCATCTCGCAGCCCTACGTCGTCGCCCGGATGAGCGAGATGCTCGACGTCCACAAGGACCATTCGGTGCTCGAGATCGGCACCGGCTCGGGCTACCAGACGCTGATCCTCGCGCGCCTCGCGCACCGCGTCTATTCGCTGGAGCGCATCGGCTCGCTGGTGCGCGAGGCGATCGCCCGAATGCGCGAGCTGGGGGTCGAGAACGTCAAGATCCAGACTTTTGACGGCACCGTCGGCTGGAGCGAGGTTGCCCCTTTTGACCGAATCCTGATCACCGCCGGCGCGCCGAAAGTCCCCGAGCCGCTCCTGGAGCAGCTCAAGCCCGGCGGCAAGCTTGTAGTCCCCGAGGGTGGCCGCGACTACCAGGAGCTCGCGCTCTATGAAAAGACCGCGGACGGATTCCGCCGTCAAGTGGGCGAGGCCGTCGCTTTCGTGCCGCTTATCGGACGATTCGGCTGGCAACAGGCCTCTTAGAAGGAGACTGCACCTTGGACTCTATTCAAGACCTCTTGCACCGCTCGCTCGCCTGGGTGGAGAGCTTCGCCTCGACCCCCTACGGCGACTGGGCGCTCTTTATGCTCGCCTTCGCCGAATCGAGCTTTTTTCCCATTCCGCCCGACGTGCTTCTGATCGCGCTCTGCCTCGGGCGTCCGGAGCTTTCCTTTTACTTCGCCATGATCTGCTCCGTGGCCTCGGTCTTGGGCGGCATGCTGGGCTACGGCATCGGCTACTACGGCGGCCGGCCGCTTCTAAAGCGCCTCTTCAACCGCAAGAAGATCCAGGCTGTCGAGAACCTCTACGACCGTTACAACGCCTGGGCCACGGGTATCGCGGGCCTGACCCCGCTGCCGTACAAGATCTTCACGATCTCCGGCGGCGCGTTTTCGATCAACTTCAAGGTCTTCGTCGTCGCCTCGATCATCTCCCGGAGCCTGCGCTTCTTTGCCGTCGCGGCGTTGTTTTTCTTCTTCGGCGATCCGGTCAAGGCCTGGATCGACGAGTACCTGAACATCCTGTCGATCGTCTTCGTCGTCCTGCTCGTCGCGGGCTATTTTCTCATCACGCACGTTTTCATCCGTACCGGGCCGAGCGAGGAAGAGGAGGCCGGCGAGAGCGAGGAGGCGGCCCATGGCTGAGCGAGTCGTCCGCTGGATCTTGAGCGGCCGGGTGCAGGGGGTCGCCTTCCGTTACTTCACGCGCCAGACGGCCCAGCGCCTCGGCCTTCACGGCTGGGTCCGAAACCTCCACGACGGCTCGGTCGAGGTTCGGGTACGCGGCACCGACACCGAGCTCGACGAATTCCGCGAGCTGCTGCGCCAGGGTCCGCCCATGGGCCGGGTCGACTTGATCGACGAGGAAGACCTCGCCGAGACCGAGCCGTTCTGCGAGGGGTTTTTCGAAATCCGCTTTTGAGGAGTAGTGAAATGGAAGAGCTGAAAAGCTACATCCGCGAGGTCCCCGATTACCCGAAGCCCGGGATCCTCTTCTACGACATCACGACGCTTCTGAAGGACCCGGAGGGTCTGCGCAAGGTCCTCGACGCCTTCTATGAGCGCTACCGCGACGAAAAAGTCGACAAGATCGTCGGGGTCGAGTCGCGGGGCTTCATCTTCGCCCCGGCGCTCGCCGCGCGTCTCGGCGCGGGTTTCGTGCCGGTCAGGAAACCCGGCAAGCTCCCGGCGGAGACGCTCTCGGAGTCCTACGAGCTCGAGTACGGCACCGACCGGCTCGAGATGCATCGAGACGCGGTCTCCGCAGGCGAGCGCGTGCTCATCGTCGACGACCTGATCGCCACCGGCGGCACGGCGGAGGCGACGGTGCGGCTCGTCGAGGCCTGCGGCGGCGAGGTGACGGGGCTCGGCTTCCTCGTCGAGCTGACGTTTCTAAACGGCCGCGAGAAGCTCAAGGGCTACGAGGTGACGTCGCTTCTGGCCTACGACAGCTAACCCTTGACCACCTGGCGCGCCATGTCGGCGGTGACGAGGATCCGCTGACGGTCGTCCACCTCCTCCAAGACGCCGCTCCCCCACGGGTCGTACTCCAAGGGGTTGATGATGTCGGCAAAGATCGGCCGCAAGGCCCGCGCCCCCGTGCGGCTGTCCTTGGCCGCCTCCTCGGCGATGAGCGCCGCCGCCAGCTCCTCGATCCCGAGGTCGATCTTGAGCACCTCGAAGTAGCGCCGCGAGCGCACGAACGGCGACTCGTAGGATTTCAAAAGGATCTCCTTCAAGACGGGGAGCGTCAGGTCCTTCAAGAGAACCGTGTTGTCGAAGCGGGCCATGAACTGCGGCACCATGCCGAACTCGAAGAGGTCCTTGGGCTTCAGGTAGTCGGCGAGCTCGAAGTGGGTCTCGATGCGCACCTGCCCTTCGGCGGTACGGATCGTCTGGGTCTTCAATTTCTCGCCGCCGCCGGGCTTTAAGACCCGGAAGTAGACCTGGTCGTAGAGGCCCTCAAAGGCGCCGCCGCAGATGAACATCATGTGGCTTGTGTCGACGTCGAGCGTCATGCGCCGCTCCTTGCCGTCGACCCAAGCGTGGATCTCGTGAGCGAGGAGCTCGCCCTCCATCATGGTCAGGAGCCCCTGCTGGAGGATCACCCCCAGGGGGTTGGGCTTGCCGGCCACCACGGAGGACATCTTGTCGATCTCGTCGATACAGATCGTGGCGCGCTCGATGGCTTCCTTCAGGGCCTCGGGCGAGGGCTCCTTGCCGGCGATCGCCCGGGCGCGCTGCTCGACCGCGGCGAGGAGGCGGTCGGGACGAAACTCCAGGCGGTCGCCGTCGACGAGGAGGTTGGCGTTGATGATCGTCACGGCGCGGAACGGACGGTACTCGGGCACCTCGTTGTAGAGCCGCTGGATGTTGTTCATGATCGTCGTCTTGCCGGTGCCCGAGTTGCCGATCATCAGCAGGTTCCCCGGGACCTTCCCGGTCGTGTGCTTGTAGATCGCCACCGCCACGAACCGCAGCGCCCGGTCCTGCCCGAGCACACCGTGGTGCAGCTCGTCGAAGATGACGGGCGGCCTGATCTCCTCCAGGGGATGCATCCGCTCGGCCGTGGCCGGCCCGCTGGTTTCAAGCTCCTCGACTGCGGTCATGCGCAAGCTCCTTGGTAGGTGGCCCCGGCACGTCCCGGCGGGACGGGTTCGAGGGATTGTACGGATGTCGGCGGGGAAGCGTCCTCTACCGGGGGTGCCGCTCCGTAGAGACACCTGTCACTGGAGGGAGGCAGGATTGGGGCTCCGAAACACACCGAAAACAGCCGGAAAGGGCCTTCGTACCCTGGCACCGATCTTGCTCTAGCCCGGAGGGACTGTCAACCACGGCCGACGCCGGCCCGCGAAAGGAGGACGCAAAATGTCCAGCTACCAGGGTTTCGTCTCCGAGATGTTCCAAGCCACCCCGAGATCCTCTCAGCACGCTTTGTGTCTTCCGGTACACGGCCATCTCGACTTCGTATCGTCCGTCGTGACATCGCAGCCGGGAGACGATGCGTCCCCGCTCTCGCAAGCGCACAGCCACCTGGGTTTCGTGTCGCGGGTTTTCGAATCTCCGGAGAAGCCGGCCGCGCCGCGCCCATCCGGTGCGCCCGTCCTTCCTGGTCTCGTCGACGGGTGTCTCAGGATCCTTTTTTCGCTTGGGATCGGCAGGACTCCTCTGCCTCAGAGGGCCTGCTGAAGAAAGCGTCTGCGGTCCGAGCCCCCATCGCCTGTAGAATCGCGGCGCATGGCGAATGAAATCGAGTCGAGAGATCCGGCGGCGCGCCCCGGGGAGCATGCCAGGCTGGTGGAGCGGATCCGCTCCGGGGACCGGCGGGCCGAGGAGGACCTCGTGGAGCGCTTCAGCCACGGCCTCTCCCTCATGCTGCGACGCCTCGCCCGAGATCCGTCGCTGGCCGAAGACGTCCACCAGGAGACGTTTCGCGTCGTGCTCAAGAAGGCCCGGGCCGGCGAGATCCGCGAGGGCGAGAAGCTCGCCGGTTTCCTGCGCGGCACGGCGCGCAACCTCCTCCTTGCCGAGTGGCGCAAAGGGGCTCGCCTCGAGCGCGACGGCGACGCCGAAGCGCTCGGCGAAGCCGGCCGCGATCCGGCGGCGGACGTAGCCCCACAGCTGCGGCAGGTCCTGCGCCACGAAGAGGCAAGCCTGGTCCGCAAGCTCCTCGGGGAGCTGCGCTTCGAGCGCGACCGGCAGATCCTGGTCCGCTTCTACCTCTCCGAGGACACAAAGCACGAGATCTGCGCCGACCTCGGCGTCGAGGTGGCGCGCTTCAAAGGTGTCCTCCACCGGGCGCGGGAACGGCTGCGCGAGTTGTGGGAGCGCGCCGAGAAACGACAGCGGTTCGCGGAGGGCATGGGATGATGAAACATCCGGAGATCGAGCAGCACGACGTCGTCGAGCGCTACGTGGCCGGCAAGCTGACGTCGGACGAAGAGGCGCGCTTCGAGGAGCACTACCTCGACTGCCCGGCCTGCATCGGCGCGGTCGAGGACGCCGAACGGCTGCGCCGCGGCCTGGAGCTGGTGGCGGCGCAGGAGCTCGCCGCACGGCGCACGGCGCTCGCCGCCGCCGCGGCGCTGCTGCGTTCCCGGCCCGGCGCGCTCGTCGCGAGCCTCGTCCTGGTGCTGGCGCTGCTGCCCGCCGGCCTCGCCTGGCGCCAGGCCGGACGCCTCGATAACGAGCTCGACGCGACGCGACGCGAGCTCGAGGACGAGCGCCGGCCGCGGATCAACACGCCGATCCTCACGCTCGCACCCTTCCGCGCCGGAGAGCCGCCGGTGCAGCAGATCTCGCTGGCACCGGAGCCGGAGTGGATCGTGCTCGCGATCGAGCTCAGCGACAGCGCGGAGGCGTCTTACCGGGCGGCGCTCTCCCAGGCCGACGGCACCCTCGTCTGGGAGGCTTCAGGCCTCGTGCCGAGCTACCTCGGAACGCTGAGCCTGAGCCTCCACTCCTCGTCCCTGCCGCCGGGCGAGTACGTGTTGCGCATCAACGGGGAAAGTGACCGGCACGCCTTCCCGCTGCGTGTCACCCGCCGCCCCTGACCCCCGCCCGCCAGCCTTGCCTCCACCTGCCCTACAAAAAAATCGAAGTTTTTTGCGACCGTTCGGCCGCCGCCGCAACCAAGGGGTGTACGCGGCGATCGTCGCCGCGGACGCAAAAGGAGCGAAGGTTGGCCAACCTCCCTCGGAAACGATCGACATCGACGAAAGTCCGAACCAGGAGGTCATCATGTTCAGCAACGATTCTTCTTACCGAAAGAGCGTCTACACCCTTTTCTTTCTCGCCGTCTTCCTCACCGCCACCACGAGCCCGGGCTTCGCCGACGCCGTCGACTCGCCTTGCTCCAACGCCACGGAGCTCGACTTGAACGCGACCCTGCGGAGCTACGAAGGGGAGGAAAGGGTCCGGCTCTTCCGCCTGGCTCTCCCGGCGGCCGGCGTCGCCGCCGTGGATCTCGCCACCCCGGCGCCGGGCCGGACACCGGTGAAGATCGACCTTTTCAGGAGCGCCTGCGAAGCGTCGGACCGGGAAGAAAGCGTCACCGTCCTTTCTCAGTCGCCGACCCACCTGGTGCTCGCGGTGCGCACGGCGGCAACACTCGTCTTCCGCGCCGCCGCCGAGCACCCGCAAGAGCCCCTGGGACGTACCAAGCTCACCACGAGCTACGTCGAGGCCGAGGTCGTCGACGAGAGCTTCGGAAGCGCCACGCAGAGTAGCTACCTCCTCGCCGGCATGACGAGGAAGGGCGACCCGGAGATCGTCGACCCTGATCCCGACGGCCTGACCCTCGACGGCGGACGGTTGCTGGCAAGCCTCCTGACGTTTCGCCCGAGGACCGCCGCACACAAGGGCGATCCGGAGATCGTCGACCCCGATCCCGACGGCCTGAGAGCGAACGGCGCCGCGCCCGGCGGTTTCCGGCAAGTGGTCCTCTACGAACCGACCTGCGTCGCAAGGAGCCGCGACGAGGTCGACGACCACGCCGACACGACGAGCTGTGCCACGCCGCTCGGGCTCGGCCGGAGCGCCGTGGGTGAGATCCGCAACGGCTGGGGCGACGACAGCGACGTCTTCGCGCTCACCTTGACCGAGCTCGCCACGGTCGAGATCACGACGACCGGCGACACGGACACCTTCGGGGTGCTCTACGACCGCCGGGGGCAACGGCTGGCGGCCGACGACGACGGTGCCGGCGAGCGTAACTTCCGCCTCCTCACGACCCTGGCCCCGGGCCGCTACTTCGTCCGCGTCGAAGGCAGCGGCGGTGCCGAGGGCGTCTACCAGCTCGTGGTGACGACGCGGGGCTGGTAAGGCCGGCTCACCGTCCGACGCCTTCGGTCGCGGCACGACGTGCCGCGGCCTTTTCCTCTTGCCCCCAGGCCTCGTAGAGCTCGGCCACGCGCCGCGCGGCGTTCTGGGTGCCGACGTCCTCGTCGCCCTTGGCCTGGCGCAGGGTCTGGTAGCCGGTGAGCAGGAAGGGCTCGGCCTCGCCGTAACGGCCGAGGGCCACCAGGTAGCTTCCCCAGAGGCTCTCGGCGTCGGCGATCGTCCAGTCGCTGGCGGGCTTCGCCCGGCGCAGCGTGGTGAGGGCCGCTTCGAGCAGCTCTCCGGCGGCTGCCGTCTCGCCCTCCTCGAGCAGCAGAGCGGCCAGGTTCTTGCGGGTGTTCGCGACGTGGACGTGATCCTCGCCGAGAAGCTGAAGCCGGAGGTCAAGGGCCTGCTCGAAGCTCTGCCGGGCCTCCGGGTAGCGCTGCTGGTCGTGAAGGACGCGTCCCAGGCTGCTGAGCACCGAGGCCACCCGCGTGTGGCGGCGGCCAAAGCTCTCCGTGAAGATCTCCAGGGCCTGGCGAAGGAGCGGCTCGGCCGCGCCGGGGTCGCCCCGGGTCCGATAGAGGATTCCCAGGCTGTAGAGGCTGTCGGCGACCGCGGGATCCCTGGCGCCGAAGAGCTCGTGTTGGGCCTCGAGGATCTGACGGTGTAGCTCCAGGGCCTCGGCGTGTCGACCCGAATGCAGGAGCGCCGCCGCGAGATTGCGCATACCGAACACAGCGTTGGTGTCGTCGCCGAGCCGCCGCCACATGGCGAGGGCCTCGCGGAAGTGGCTCTCGGCCGCGGGATAGTCGCCGAGGTCGTAGAGGAGACGTCCCAGGTTGTTGAGGTCGGAGGCCAGGTCGCTCCGGTCGCCGGGATCAGCCGCGCGCCGGCTGCGCAGGGCCTCTTCCTTGAGCTCCCGGGCCTCCTGGTAGAGTGCCAGATTGTTGTAGACTGTCCCCAGGGTGCTCAGCAGCTCGGCCCGGATCTCGGACTCGTCCGCGAGGTCTCCGGTGAGCTTCTCGCGACCCCTGTCCAAGACATGACGGACGGTCGTATCCTGACCTTGCGCGGTGTCGGGGTCCGCGGACTTGAAGAGGTTGACGAGAAAGTCGGAAATCCTTTCGGAGCGCAGCTGTGCCCTCTCGGCCTGCTCCAGCCGAAGGACGGATTGACGCCAGAGAACGGTGGTGGCGACGGTGAGCCCGACGATGACCAGGGCGACCGCCATTCCCAGCTTGTGACGGCGGGCGCGCTTTGCGGCGCGGTAGAGCCAGCTTCCCGGGTAGGCGTCGACCGGCTGGTCCGCGAGATGACGTTCCAGGTCCTGCGCCATTTGCAGCGCCGACGCGTAGCGCTCTCGCGGCTCCTTTTCCATCGCCTTCAAGACGATGGCGTCGGCCTCGCCGGCGAGTTGGCGCCGGAGGCGGCGCGGGCCCACGGCGCTGGGAGGCTCGGGGACCTCGTCGCAGATCATCGAGACCATCTGCGCGGGCTCGTTCCGGGCCAGGTGGTAGGGATGCCGGCCGCTCAGGAGCCGGTAGAGCAGGACGCCCAAGGAGTAGACGTCGCTGGCGGTGGTGATCGCCTGCTCCTGGATCTGCTCCGGGCTGGCGTAGCTGAAGGTCATCACGCGCTCGCCCGGCTTCGTGTCCAAGCTGTCCGCGGTGTGGGGATCGGCGTCGAGGATCTTGGCGATCCCGAAGTCGAGAAGCTTCGGCACACCCTCGGCCGTGACCAGGATGTTGCCAGGTTTCAAATCCCGGTGGACCACCAGGTTCTGGTGGGCGTAATGGACCGCCGCGCAGACTTTGCGGAAAAGCTCCAGCCTCGCGCGCAAGGAAAGGGCGTGCTTCTCGCAGTAGCGGTCGACGCGAAGGCCCTCGACGTACTCCATGACGAAGAAAGGGAGCGCGTCGCCGGTCGTTCCGCCGTCGAGGATCCGGGCGATGTTGGGGTGTTGCAGGTGGGCCAGGATCTGGCGTTCGCGGTAGAAACGGTCGAGGACCTTCAGGTTCTCCCCGCTCTGCTCGACCAGCTTCAACGCCACCCGCTGCTCGTAGTCGGCCTCCCGCGCCGCCAGGTAGACCCGTCCCATGCCGCCGCGGCCGATCAGGCGTTCGACGCGGTAGGGGCCGATCCGGCGCCCGAGGTTCAAATCGTCGCCGGCGCCAGCGGCCGCTCGCCGGGACTTGAAACCCGACTCCACGTCCACCGTGGTCTCGCCGTTCTGCGTTGACATCCCAACGGACTCTAGCACCTTGCTAGAATCTGCCGCATGGTACACGAGACCGGCTGGCAGGACGACGACACCCGGCTGACGACCACGACCGGCGACGACTCGGCGTCGGCGTCCACCGTCGTCCCCGGCCTGACGATCCTTGCCCATCCGGACGCGCGCCGGGTCGGTGAACGGATCGCATTGCCGGTGCTGGCCGTGGGCCGCGAGGTGCGGCTGTCGCGCCTTGAGCCGGCCTTCCGGCCGCCCGATGGAGCCACGGAGGGACAGCCGCTGGCGGAGCGCTCCGTCAGCCGTCAGCCGGTCCGTCTCCGTGGCGGCGGCGAGCCCGGCGCGGTGCTCCTCGACGTCCGCGACACCCGGACGCCGGTCGTCGCCGACGGCTGTCCGGTCGACGGGGAGCACACCCTGAACGCCGCCGATGTCGAACGCGGTGCCGTCCTCCAACTAGGTCGCCACGTCGTTCTCCTGCTGCATCGAATGACCTTGCCTTTTCCTGAGTACGTTCCGCGTTTCGGCCTGGTCGGGGAGAGCGACGCCGTCGTTCGCCTGTGCCAGGAACTGGAACGGCTGGCCCCCCTCAACGTTCCGGTGCTGCTGCGCGGCGAAAGCGGCACCGGCAAGGAGCTTGCCGCCCGCGCCCTGCACGGTGGCGGTCCGCGTTGCGCCGGGCCCTTCGTGGCGGTCAACATGGCGACGCTTTCGCCGTCGCTCGCCGCGGCCGAGCTCTTCGGCGCCGTCCGCGGTGCCTACACCGGTGCGGAGCGCAAGAAGAAGGGTCTTTTTCAGGGCGCTGAGGGCGGCACCCTCTTCCTCGACGAGATCGGCGAGACGCCGGTCGAGGTCCAGGCCATGCTGCTGCGCGCGCTGGAGAACCAGGAGGTGTTGCCGGTGGGTAGCGTCGAGGCACAGCCGGTCGACGTCCGGATCATCGCCGCGACCGAAGCCCGCCTTGAGGAGGCGATGGCCGACGGCCGTTTCCGGACGCCCCTCTACCACCGCTTGGCGGGCTATGCCGTTCGGCTGCCGCCGTTGAGGGAACGGCGCGACGACGTCGGACGGTTGCTCCGCTTCTTTCTGCACGACGAGCTCCTGAGGTTGGGGACGGATGGCGGCATCGACGGCGGGCTGCCCTCCCCGCCCGCCGAGGTGGTCGCGCGCCTGGCCGGCTACGACTGGCCGGGCAACGTCCGCGAGCTGCGCAACGTCGCCCGGCGGCTGGCGATCGCCGGCCTTGGGGCTTCGGTCGAAGTCATCGGGCGGCATCTGAACGAGCTTCTTGTCGAAGAGCGCGCTCCCTTGCCCCTGAGCTCCGTGGCACCAACAACTCCGGCACCATCACTTGCGGAGAAGATGGCCGTCAGCTACCGTCAACCCCACGAGGTCGACGAAGACGAGCTTCTCGCGGCGTTGGCCGCCAACGCCTGGCGCATCAGGCCCACGGCCGCGCACTTGGGGGTCTCGCGAACGTCGCTCTACGCGATGATCGACCGTTCGGAGAAGATCCGCCGGGCCTGCGATCTCAGCTCGGAGGAGATCGCCGCCAGCAGAGAACGCCATGGCGGTCACCTGGAGGCCATGGCGGCCGAGCTGCGAGTCTCGCCCAACGGTCTGCGCCACCACCTGCGGCTACTCGCGACCGGCGAAGAGCGCTAGGCCGACACCCCGACAGTCTGCCTCGACAGCCCGACACCTCGACGCGACACCCGTTCGAACGTCTGGTGCCTTGAGATCTCGTGACTCGAGGCGCTGGCATGCATCTTGCTGAATCAGGTTGTCATTGAACAAACCTGGTTCCTCGGAACCTGAACGAAAGGAGCAAGAACATGAGCAAGCTCGGTAAGCTGACACTCTCGCACTGCGCCGCCGGTGCCCTCCTGGTGACCTTCCTGCTAACTCCGGGAGCTGCTGACGCAGGCCTCCTGAAGAACGACCTCGATGCATCCGTGTGTATGTACTATTTTGGCCTCTGTGACAGCAAGGTCATCATCCCGGCCCACGGGTCACTCTGTTTCAAGGGCTTCGTCGATTTTCCGGAATTCCTTTCCTCCCCTGAGGGCCTGGTGTGCCCTATTCCATTCATGACTTCCCTTACGACCGTCAAGTTCTACTACAAGAATGGTTTTCCGGTCTGCTGCCGCGACTGCATCTCCAACGCCTGTAAGACTGCCGATACTCTCACCTATACTCCCCAGGGCATTCGGCTCGATGCCGATTCCGATGGCGTCATCTCCAAGGCTGAGTTCGTGGCCGCCGCCACGCAAGATTTTCACCGCGGGGACTTGAACGAGGACAACCTCCTTTCGCGCGCCGAAATGTCCTACGAGGAAGACACGCCGATTCCCATGGACACGAATAAGGATGGTTTTGTCAGCCGGGACGAGGTAGTTGCCGGGATCATCAACATCTTCGATGATCTGGACAAAGACGGCAACGGCGTCCTCGACGACGCAGAGAACGGCGGCTAGAATGACGCATGCCGCGGCACGCGCGTAGGAGACAGACGGCGGAAGGGGCGGCTTGGGGACAAGCGCCGGATCGGCCGGCGTGATGTGTGGCTTCGTCAGGTGACGTCAGGTGACGTCACAGCTTCAGCCGCCCTCGGCTCCCCAAGCGCCGCTCCCGTCGTCTCCACCAAGAGCCGCGGACAGACGCGGCTCAAAGGGCATCCGCGCTTCCGGTGGTACGTCGTAAAACATCGCATAGATGACCCGCCGCGACGGCCGTCGTGCTTCCAGGAAGGAGATCGAACGATGGCCGTAGAGGCTGTCGAGCGAGCCGGTGTCCGTATTGAAGGTCATCACGTCGTAGCGGATCCACGGACCGTCCGGGCCCTCGCTGTAGCAGAGCCAGTATCGGGTTTCGGACGAGAAGTCGCCGTCGTCGTCCGGCTTGCCGCCGGAGACGACCATCACATAGCCCCCGTAGCGTCCGCCGCCCTGCCCCTCTTGCGCCCTGACTCGCCAGACACCGCGCAGGAACTCGACGGGTTTCAAAGACGGCTTGAACACGATCGGGTGGGTATAGACCAGAGCTATGGAGAGCTTCCCCCCCCAGAGCGTCCAGGGACGCCCGGCGCCCTCGCCCGGCTCGACGACGATGCCCAGCAACAGGTTTTGAGTCTTGCCCCCGACGGACCTCTGCCAGTAGGTGACACTGACGTCGTCGTCGGCCGACACCAAGGCGCCGGTCTGTTCGTCGACACGAAGCTGCAACGGGCTCTCGCCGCTGACCTTGAGCTGGAATTGCTCGTTGATCTCGACGCTTTCGAATCTCTTCGATCCTGTGACGCGCTTCCACGTTCCCAGAAAGACGTTCGTTTCCATCCAGTCTCCTCCTGCAGGGTCCTCGCCGGGCTCGACCCCGCTCTAGCGCCAGTCCCCCTGGAGGAAGAAGGCCCCCCAAAAAAACGGGTCGCTCCATCTCCTTTCCCGGCGGATCGAAAGCTGTGCCGAGCGCAGCGCCGCCGCCGGCCGCTCGCCGTCGGCGAGCATCGCGGCGTAGAAGCGGCGCATCAGCTCGGCGGTCGCCTCGTCCTGCACCTGCCACAGGCTCGCCACCACCCGCGGCACCCCAGCGTACAGGAAACCGCGGGTGAGACCCACCAGCCCCTCGCCCCGCACCTCCCGGCCGAGGGCCGTCCGGCAGCCGGAAAGGACCACGAGCTCGGCTCCCAGCTCGAGGTCGTAGACGTCGGCGAGCCGCAGGAAGCCGTCGCGAGCCTCGCCGGACGCGTCGAGATGCGAGAGCACCAGGCCCGAGAGCTCCGGACGGTGGGGGTTGACCAGACCGTGGGTCGCGAAGTGGAGGATGCGGTAGGACGCCAGCTCACCGTCGACGAGAAGCGAGCGGCGGGCCTCGAAGCCGAGGGCCAGAAGGCGTTCGCCCGGCGGAACCAAGGCGGCGATGGCCTCCGCTTCCCGCCGGGTCGCAGGCAACCGATCGAGGGTGAAACCCAGGTCCCGGGCAGCACGGCTCGCCAGCGAGACGGCAGGCGCTGCCGGCGTGCTCACGGAGGCGAGCCGCGGGTCTCCCGCGTCGAACACCGGGTCTGCCAGGACCGCCAGCGTCTTCGCCGCCCGGGGGCGTCCGGCGAGCTGCCGGCGCTGAAACGCCAGCGCCGACGCCGAGGGAACCAGGACCACCTCGTGGCGCAGCAACAGGGGCTCGCCGCCGCCGCGCGGGTCGGGCAAGGCGGCGAACGGCACGTAGTGGAGCACGCCGTCGGCGACCACCACCAGGCGCCGGTCGCCGAGCCGCTCGGCGACCGGTGCCAGAAGGCTCTGGGCGAGGGCGGTCGTTGCTTCCCGGGAGGTCCGCCCGGTGCGCAGGTCGAGGAGGCTCAGATCGGCGTGCGCTTGACGCACCAGGGGCTCCAGGACGTCAAGCCCGGGAAGCTCGAAGCTCTCGACGGTGTCGGCCGTGACCGCCCAGAGGAAGGTCCGCTCCTCGCCCAGCGCGTACTCCAGCAGCAGGGTGTCGGCATCGAGGAGGCTCCGGATCTCCTCCGTTGACACCGGCTCGGGACGCGTCAGGGCGGCGTAGCGCCGGCTCGCCCGGCGGATCTCGGCCTCGGCGTTCTCCAGCTCGAGGAGGGCCTCGTAGTAGCTCGCCTCGGCCCCGGCGTCGCGGCCGAGCCGCCGGGCGAGCAGGTCGACGCGACGCCGGGCGCTCCGCCGGCGCTCGACGAGCCCCGGATCGACGCCGCGCCGCAGGTCGACGCCGGCCGCCGTCAGCTGCTCGAGCAGGGTACGCGCCCGGGCGCGTTCGCTGAGCTCGAGGGCGGTGCGCTCGTGCCCCGCCGCGGGATCGGCCCGGTGAAGCTCCATCCACAGCTCGACGGCGAGCTCGTAGATCCCGCGCTGGGAGGCGAGGTAGAGCGCCTTGCGGCTCGGATCGCCAAGCCCGGCGCGCAGGTCCTCGAGCAGGGCCAGGGCGGTCTCCACGCGGCCGCGGGCCGCGGCGCTACGGCCGAGCCGGCGCTCGGCGCGGGCGGCGGCGTAAAGCGTCCGGACCTCGCCCGCCGGATCCCGCACCGCGCGCCGCAGCTCCAGAGCCTCCTCGAGGTCCGCCAGCGCCGTCTCGCCCTCGCCAAGGACGAGGCGGACGGTGCCGCGCCGTTCGAGGACTTCGGCCTCTTCCCGCCGGTCGCCGATCGCGCGTTGCAGCTCGAGCGAGCGGTCGAGGTAGGAAAGGGCTCGCCGCGGATCTCCCAGGGCGTCCGTCGCCTCACCGAGGAGCCGCAGCGCCGTGGCCTGACCGCGGCGGTCGCCGAGGGACTGGCTCTTTTCCAGCGCCTGACGGTAGAAATCGCGCGCCGCCGAGGCGTCGCCCAGGCGGTGGGCCGCGCGGCCCAGGTTGCGCAGGGTGGTCGCCTCGCCCGGCGCGTCGGCGACTTCCCGGCGCAGGGGCAGCGCCTCGAGCAGGTACGAGCGGGCGCGCTCCGGATCCCCCAGGCCGAGATGGGCGAAACCGAGATTGTTCAAGGTCCGCGCCCGCCAGTAGCGGTTCTCGGCCCGGCGGAAGATCCCCAGGGCACGGCCGTAGAAGAGCAGGGCTTCTTCGAGCTCGCCCAGGCTCTGGTGGAGAAAGGCCAGGTTGTTCAAGACCCGCCCTTCCCCGAAGAGGTTGCCGGCCGCCCGGTGGACGGCGAGCGCCTCCCGGTAACGCGCCGCCGCCGGCTCGGCCTCGCCGAGGTTGGAGTGAACCCCCCCGAGGTTGCTCAGGACGTCGGCCTCGAGCTCGGCGGCCGCGAGGCGGCGGGCCAGCTCGAGGACCGGGGCGTAGCAGGCGAGGGCCTCCGGCCACTCGCCCTGACGCAGGAGGAGCAGGCAGAGGAGGTTACGGGTCGACGCCTCTCCGGAGCGGTCGGCGAGATCCAGGAAGATGGGGAGGGCCTGTTCGAGAACCTGCCGGGCCGTCTCGTTCTCCCCCAGCAGCCGGTGGACGCGGCCGAGCCCTTCAAGCGCCCGGGCCTCCCCTCGGCGGTCGCCCGCCTCTCGCCACAGGGAGAGGGCGCGGCGGTATTGCTCCTGAGCCGGGCGGGTCTCGGAGAGCTCCAGCAGGCGCGCCGCTTCGGTCATGGCGGCTTCCGCCTCCGCCGGTACGGCGGCCGCGAACGCCGGTGCATGCAGCAGCGTCCATCCCAGGAGGAGCAGACCCCATCCGGACCGTGAATCAGCGCTCGAAATCCTCATTTCGCTCTCTCCGTATCCTAGCCGATCGTCGAGGCGCCTTGCCCACGCCGCACCGATGCTGAAGAATCGTGGACGAAATCCATCCCGCGGAGAACACCCTATGCGCCGATTCAGACGGCACCTTCTTCTATCCCTACTGCTCATCCTCCTGCCGGCAGCCGCTCTCCAGGCCCAAGACACGGAGCCCGAACGGCTCACCATCGACTGGATCTACAGCGACGAGGCCCGCGACGTCGCGCCCACTCCGGCGAGCGCCTGGAAAGCCGACGGGAAGCTCCTCATCTACGACCGGCGGCTGGAGAAAGAGGAGCGGACGATCGAGTCGTTCGATCCCAGGACCGGCGAGCGGAAAGCCGTGGTCGACCGCGACGCCGTGATGGCCGCCATGACGGAGCTCTGGAAGCCCAAGAAGCCCCTGGAGGAGCCCGGCTGGCCCCGCGCCTTCGACCGCGAGGGACGCCGGGCGCTCTACACACGAAAGGGCGACCTCTTCGTCCTCGAGCTTGAGGAATCAAAGCTGCGCCGGTTGACCGAAACAGAGGGCAAGGAGGAGGCGGCCCGCTTCTCTCCCGACGGCACGAAGCTCGCCTACGTCCGCGCGAACGACCTCTACGTCGTCGACGTCGAGTCGGGCGAGGAGAAACGCCTGACCCACGACGGCTCCGAGACCCTTCTGAACGGCACCCTCTCCTGGGTCTACTGGGAGGAGCTCTACCGCCACCGCGACCGCGGCTACCTCTGGTCCCCCGATGCGAAGAGAATCGCCTACCTCCAGACCGACGACTCGCTCGTCCACGTGATGCGCTACGTCGACTTCAAGCCGGCCGAGCCGCGGGTCGTCGAGCAGCGCTATCCCAAGGCCGGCGGGGTGAATCCGCGGGTGCGCGCCGGTGTCGTCGACGTCGAGAGCGGCAAGACGACCTGGATCGACCTCGGCAGCTACCCCTACGAGTACCTGGTCCGCTACCAGTGGCTTCCGACGGGTGAGCGGCTCGCCGTCCAGACGCTCGACCGGGCCCAGCAGACGCTCGACGTCTTCGTCGCCGACGCGGCGAGCGGCAATCTCCGCCACCTCTTTCGCGAGACGGACGAAGGCTGGATCGAACCTCACGACGACCTTCACTTCCTCGACGACGGCGAGCATTTCCTCTGGCTCTCCGAGCGC
The DNA here is from genome assembly GCA_965371445.1 of uncultured bacterium. Taxonomy (GTDB): domain Bacteria; phylum Acidobacteriota; class Thermoanaerobaculia; order Multivoradales; family J023; genus DASWIG01. The sequence continues at coordinate 30,725 of CBDUYN010000086.1, forward strand.
GACGGCCACGCCCACCTCTATCTCTACAGGATGGACGGCGAGCTCGTCCGCCAGGTCACCCGCGGCGACTGGTCGCTGCGCTCGGGAGCCTCCAGGTTCTCCGACGGCCTGCGGGGCCACGTCGCCACGATCGACGAAAAGGAGGGCTTCGTCTACTTCATGGCGCGGGAGAAATCGCCTCTGGAGAACCACCTCTACCGGATCCGACTCGACGGCACCGGCATGGAGCGTCTGACCGGCGTCGACGGGGTCCACTCCGTCGACTTCGGCCCGGACGGCGTCTACCTCGACAGGTTCTCGAACCTCACCACCCCCCGGACCGTGCTCCTGCGATCGACCGCGGGCGAGGACCTGGGGATTTTTGTCGAGCCGAACCGCGAGGTCGCGGACCGCTTCGGCTTCGGGACCCCCGAGCTCGTCAAGATTCCCGCCGAAGACGGTTTCGAGCTGTGGGCCAGCGTCTTGAAGCCCAAGGGCTTCGAGCCCGGCCGGCGCTATCCGGCCATCGTCTTTGTCTACGGCGGTCCCGCGGCGCCCAGGATCTGGAACGTGTGGTCCGACCGCCTCAGCCGTCATCTCCTCGCCGAGGAGGGTTACGTCGTCTTCGCGGTCGATCCCCGAAGCTCGACGGCGATCTCGAAAACGCTGACCAATCTCGCCCTCCACCACGGCTACCACGAGGGCGAGGCGAAAGACATCCTCGACGGCGTCCGATGGCTCAAGTCCCAGCCCTACGTCGACCCCGAGCGGGTGGGGATCACCGGCTGGTCGGGCGGCGGCACGACGACGCTCCTCATGATGACCACGACGAAGGAGTTCCGGGCCGGCATCGCCGGCGCTCCGGTGACCGACTGGCATTACTACGACACGATCTACACCGAGGCCTTCATGAAGCGTCCGATCGACAATCCCGAGGGCTACGAGGCAACATCGCACGCCCTGCGGGCCAAGGACCTCCATGGACGGCTGATGCTCGTCCACGGGACCTATGACGACAACGTCAATCCGCAGAACACCTGGCGCATGGCCGACGAGCTGATCAAGGCCGGGATCCTTTTCGACATGATGATCTACCCGATGCGCAAGCACGGCTTCCGCGACACCCCGGCACGCAAGCACCTCGCCCGGACGAGGCTGGAGTTCTGGGAGAGGAACCTGTCGCCCTAGGGATCGAAACGCCGAGCAAGCTCCGGCGGCACCAGCGGACAAACCCCCTCCGGACGCCGCACCAGCCGGTGCCGCACCGCCGCAAAACGGTCGTAGCCGAAGTCCCCCAGCACCCGCGGCACGAGGGCGAGAAGCGTCCCCAACCACGGCCACGGACGCTTCAGCCGTCGCAGGATGTGAACCATCCCCCGCGAGCGCAGGAGAAGCTCGCCGTCACGCGTCAGGACGACGAGCGAGTCGGGGATCGCGTCGCGCTCCTCCTCCGGGACCTCCGCCGCGAAGCTCTCGCCGTCGAGCGGCGCGAAGCGGAAGGCCTCGCCTTTTGGGTCGCGCCGGGCCACGAAGCCCACCGCCCAGTGACAGACCCCGCAGTCGCCGTCGTAGAAGATTCGCTCGGTGGGTGTCTCCGGAGACGACATGACGGTATATTAGCCCGCCGGCACGCCGGACCGCCAGGACACCGAACGACGAGACTCACCCCATGGCCGGACTCTTCATCACCTTCGAAGGCATCGACGGCAGCGGCAAGAGCACCCACTTGAAGCGCGCCGTCGAGTGGCTGCGCGACGCCGGGCTTGCGATCCGCTACACCAAGGAGCCCGGCGGCACGCCGCTCGGCGAGGCGATCCGCGAGATCTTTCTCGACCCGAGCCGCGACTCGATGGACGGACGGGTCGAGGCGATGCTCGTCTTCGCGAGCCGCCGCGTCCACCTCCTGGAGGTCGTCGAGCCGGCACTTGCGGCGGGCGAGCACGTGCTCTGCGACCGTTTCACCGACTCGTCACGGGTCTACCAGGGCGTGGGCCGGGGGCTCCCCGACGGCTGGATCGACGAGCTCGACCGGCTCGCCACCGGCGGAAAGAAGCCCGACCACACGCTCCTCTTTGATCTCACGCCCGAAACGGCCTACGCTCGTGGCCAATCGCCCAAGCGCCGGGCCCGCGGCGACGTCGACCGCATCGACGCCGAGGAGCTGCCGTTTTACCAACGGGTCCGCGAGGCCTACCTGGCGCTCGTCCGAGAAGAGCCCGAGCGCTTCCACGTCATCGACTCGGACGGCGAAGCCGAAGCGACCTGGCGCCAGGTCGAGGACGTGTTGAGCAAGCTCCTGGAGGTCCCACTTCCGGAGGACCCACAGCCATGAGCTTTGACGCCGCCCTCGACATGGCCCGCAGCGCCCGCCTCTATCCCTCGGTGATCCTCTACGGCACGAGCTTCGAGAAGCGTTGCGAGGCGGCGGTGCAGTTCGGGAGGACGCTCCTCTGCGAGGCCAACGAGGGACGTCCCTGTGGCAAGTGCCGGCAATGCTCGCGCATTTTCTGGCCCGGGGACGCCGCGGAGAAGTTTCATCCCGACTTCCACGTGCTGGAGCGAGACCTCAGGACCTCGACGTCGGTCGAGGCCACGAAGGCCTTCCTGAGGACTACCGTCTCGACCCCCTTCGAGGCCCGCGGCCAGGTCTTCGCCCTCGCCGAGGCCGACACCCTGACGCCGGGAGCGGCCGACGCGCTCCTGAAGCTCCTCGAGGAGCCGCCGTCGCGCACGCCGCGGCACTTCCTGCTGCTCGCCGCCTCGCGGCTCGACCTGTCGCCGACGCTGCGCAGCCGCTCGCTGTCGATCTTCCTGGGCGGCGCCGAGGCCCTGGACGCCGAGCTCGTCGACGAGATCTCCGAGGACCTCGCCCCGATTCTCGACGCCTACTTCGCCACCGCGTCCCCGGTCTATCTCCTGGCGGCGGCCGACGTCCTCGGCCGCGCCCCGGGCTGGGACGACACACGGGCCAAGAGGCCCTGGGCCACGGCGGCGGCCGCGGTGCTCTCCTACGCCCGGCGGCCGGAGCTCGGGCGTCCACGGCGGCGGGCTCTGCTGGCCCTCGCCGAGAGCCTCCTCGACGCCTGGCAGCACCGTCTGCGGGGCATCCCGGCAGCGCGCATCCTCGAAGGACAGATCTCCCGTCATCTCGCCGCGGCCTGACGGCGGATAGCGACGCCCTATGACTTGTCGTCCGGTAGCAAAGGCGTTAGAATGCCTTCCGCTGAACGTTACCTGGAAAGAGCTCGCCCGATTCAAAAAAGCCACTGTGCGGTAGTTTTCCGCACGTTCGACTGGAGAGTACCCGATGGAAGACCGAACGAACCCCACACAGAGCACCTTGCGCCGACTCCTGCTTCTTGCGGGCAGCCTGGGAGTGGGAGCGGTGGGATGGTTCCTGCTCGGCCTGCCCGAGGCGGTAATCGCCGAGGAGCAGGCCGACGCCGGCAAGGCGATGGCACGCGTCGACGGGGTCGCGATCTCCGAAGACGAGATCCTGGAGCTTGCCGCCGCGGAGATCCTGAAGCTCAACCGCCAGCGTCACCAGGTCCTTGAGAGCATCGTCAACGCCAAGGTCCGTGAGCGCCTGCTCGAGCTCGGCGCCCAGAAAGTCGGCGTGACGACCGACAACTTCATCCTGAACGAGGTCCACGCCAAGACGTCGGCGGTCGACGCCGCCGAGGTCAACGCCTTCTACGAAGCGCGCAAAGCCCGCATCCGCCAGCCGCTCGAACAGGCCGAGCCGCAGATCCGCGAGTTCCTCGCCATGGAGGCGCTGATCGCCCGCCTCGAGACCGAGCACGAGATCGACTACCTGCTCCAGCCGTTCCGGGTCGAGGTCGAAGCGACCGGCCCGGCGAAGGGTCCGGCCGACGCGCCGATCACCATCGTCGAGTTCTCCGACTTCCAGTGCCCCTACTGCAGCCGGGTCAATCCGTCGCTCCAGAAGGTCCGCGAGAGCTACGGCGAAAAGGTCCGGATCGTCTTCCGCCAGTTCCCGCTGGCGATCCACGCCGACGCGCCCAAGGCCAGCGAGGCGTCGCTGTGCGCCGCCGAGCAAGACGAGGGCCTCTTCTGGAAGCTCCACGACGCGATGTTCGCCGATCAGCACAACCTGAACGTCGCAAGCCTCAAGGAGAAGGCCACGGCGATCGAGGGCCTCGACAGCACCGCGTTCGCCGAGTGCCTCGGCTCCGACCGCTTCGCCCAGCAGGTCGCGGACGACCTCAAGGCCGGCACCCGGGCCGGCGTCACCGGTACGCCGGCGTTTTTCGTCAACGGCCGCTTCATCTCGGGCGCCGCCGCCTTCGAGAGCTTCGCCAAGATCATCGACGACGAGCTCCAGCGCGCCGGCAAGGGCTAGGAGAGCGTACCGTCTTGGCTTTGTAGGGGTGCAACCAGGGTGCCCACGTCCGCCGTTGGACGGGAGCGGCGATCATCTGGGAAGCCGGAAAGGATCTTTGGTATGCCGGAAGGACAAGGCAAAATCCTGGTCGTCGACGACAACGAGATCGTCCTCGAGGTGGTCCGCATGAACATGGAGGACAAGGGCTTCGAGGTGGAGACGCTGCAAAGCGCCTTCCAGCTGACCCAGGCGATCAGGGAGATGCAGCCCGACGTCATCCTCCTCGACGTCAACATGCCGGCCCTGCGCGGCGACAAAGCGGCTTTGATCTTGAAGCAGCGGTCCTTCTCCAAGGACATCCCGGTGCTCCTCTACTCCGACATGGAAGAGACGGAGCTGGAGGCCCTGGTTGAAGAGACCGGCGCGAAGGGATACGTCCAGAAGACGGCGGACGCCGAGGCCCTCGCCAACGCCTTGCGGCAGCAGCTGGAGGCGAAGGGGGGCTGATGAGCGCGCGCGTCCTGGTGGCCGAGGACAACCCGGTGAGCCGGACGATCCTGGAGCGCCAGCTCGCCGAGATGGGCCTGGAAGTCGACACGGCCACGAACGGCCACGAGGCCCTGGAAGCGATCGCCCGGACGAGCTACGACGCGATCTTCATGGACTGCCACATGCCCGAGATGGACGGCTTCGAAGCGGCACGGCAGATCCGCGGCCTGGAAGAGGCGGAATCGAGGACACCCATCATCGCGGTCACCGCGACGGCAGCCGAAGCCGACGAGTACTTGGAGGCCGGCATGGACGAAGGGCTCTTGAAGCCCATCCCTCCCGACGAGCTCGCCGCGGTCCTCGCTCGCTACCTGGAGGGATGGGGAGACACCGGGACGGCGCCGCCGGCTCTCGCCCCGAAATCGCTTGAGAACCTGCGCCGGATCGGCGAGCGGCGCGGAAGCGAGGCGCTCGCCCGGCTCACGAACCTCTGCCTCACGCAGATCCCGGAGCGCCTCCGAACGCTTCGCGAAGCGGTCGCGGCGGGCAACTCGGAAGGCGTCGAGGAAAACGCCCACTTCGTCAAAGGGACGGCACGTTCGCTGGGGGCGCAAGACCTCGCCGAGCGTTGTCACGAGTTGGAGAAAAGCGGCAAGGCGGGCGAGCTCGAAAACGCCGAGCGCCAGCTCGACGCGGTCGACGAGGAGTATGCACGCCTGGAGCAGGAGCTCCTGGCGCTGCTCGCCGAGCACGGCGGCTCGACCGACGGATGAGAGCCGGTCTCGAAGGCTTGACGACGGGTTTTCAAACGAAAGGCGCTCGTCGAGCCTCCGAGACGAGCCCTGAGGGCTTCACATCTCCCCGACTCCCTTGGCGGGTGTAGAATCGTGCCATGACGTCACGAAGCACGCCGATCCTGACCGTCCTGGCGCTCGTCGCCGCCACCGCTCATGGCGACGGCGTCGTCTCCTGTGCCGACCGGGCCATGGAGAGGCCCCACGTCCTCTCCCACCAGGGCGCCGAGCTCGTCCTCTTGGAGACGATGTGGGGGACCGTCTACCAGGACATGCGCTACGTGGTCATGCCGCCCCACCTGACCCAATCCTTGGAGCTGTGCCTGGCCAAGGCGCGGACGGTCGACGCCGAGGCCTGGCGCGCCGTCGCGGCGCTCGGGATGTCCACGGCGCGGCTCGACGCTCAGATCTGGGACGTCACCACACGCTTTGGCGACGCCGTACGTATCGACACCGTGACCTCCCTCGACACCCCGCCGTGGGAGATGGTCGAGGCGATCAACGCCTGGCTCTCGGAGCAAGTCGCCGAGGAGGAACGGACCGCGTTCCGCAACGCCCTCTGGACGCTCTGGGTGGAGTCGCTCCTCGCCTCCCTGCCCAAGGAGATGTGGGGCTACGACGTCACCCCCTGGAACGGCTACACCTACGCCGACGAGGTCCGCGAAATCCGCGCGGCCTTCAGGGACACGAATCGGAAGAGCCACCAGCCGGATTTTTCGCCGATCGTCCTCGGCGGACGGATCCGCGTCAGCGGCGTCCGCGACGAGTTGCTGGCCGCTTTTGACAACCTCGAGATCACCCATTGGGACGGACGTACGCTCGCCGAGTGGGGGCGAGACGAGCTCCTCGACTACTGGGTCCGCGACGCGCCTTTCGAGTACACGTTCCGGGTCAAGGACCGGCCGGAACCGATCTCCGCCCGGTCCAAGGGCTACGGCCCCTGGGACGTCGCGATCGGTTTCCTCGACAAGATCGCCTACGTCCGGGTCGCGGAATTCTTGCCGGTGACGGCCAAGAGGTTCGGCGAGTGGGTCCTGCCGCCGATCCACGAATTCGACCTCAAGGGTCTGATCGTCGACCTGCGCGGCAACCCGGGAGGCCATTCGCAACCGGAAGCCCTCGACCTCCTCTTCGAGGCCGGCGTGACGGTGATGAGCAACCGCACGACGACGAGGCGAGAGCCCCAGCGCCATGTCAGCGCCGAGGGCTACTATGCCGACGTGCCCCTCGTCGTCCTGATCGACGGCGAAACGGGGTCGATGGCGGAGGTTTTTGCCGCGGCGGTCCGCCAGCATGACCGGGGCGTCCTGATCGGGCAGCGGACATGGGGCAAGGCGGCGGGCCAGGCCCTCTACCCGATACAGCAGGAGGGCATCCTGCGCGTGACCACCCAGCTCTCCCTCTATCCCGGCACCGAGGAGTCGTGGAGCGGTGAGGGCATCCCACCGCACATCGAGATTGCGCCGGGCGAGCACACCGAGACGGTCTCCCGCATACTGCGGCGTCCGGTGACCGACGTCGAGCGGCTGTACTCGGAAGATCCGGTCTTTCGCCATGCGGTCGCGCTGTTCAGGGACACCCCGGCGGCGAAGGAGTGGGAGCACCTGCTGCGTCCGGTGGTGCCGGAGGCGGGACGTTGAGAAATACCAGCTCATCGACGCCCTCGCAGGGTCTCGCGCCTTTCGGCTCGACCAGTGGCTCGCCGACTTCTACCGCGACCGCCTCAAAGAGCTCTGCCAGGACCTCGACCTCGACGACTCCGGACGCGCCAAGGCCGATATCGTCGAGCGCCTGATGGGCAAGACCGCCGCGCCACAAACCACAACACCTCGGAGTCACCAGGTGGACTCAACTCCGGTCCAAAACGCCGCCACCGCCACCATCCCGGCACCCGCACGCCTGGCCGACCGCCCCCCGTTCCACGACTACAAGACCCTCGACGGAGCGGACCTCACCGCCGGCTTCATCGTCCGCGTCCGATCCCGCCAATACCTCGTAGAAGACGTCGTCCCGAGCCCCGAGCCGACCCACGCCACCCTCGTCCACCTCTCCTGCCTCGAGGACGACGCCCAGGGCGAGCCCCTCGAGGTGCTCTGGGAGCACGAGGTCGACGCCCAGGTCGTCGGCGCCACCTCCTGGGACACCATCGCCAGCCGCGGCTTCGACGCGCCACGACTCTTCTCGGCCTACCTACACACCCTGCGCTGGCACTGCGTCTCCTCCACCAACGCCAACCTTTTCCAGGCCCCGTACCGCGCCGGCATCGAGGTCGACCGCAAGCTGCAACGCGCCAAGCAGGTCCGCTGTCACTTCTACGTCCTGCCGCAGCGCGCCGAGGACCGCGTCCTCGACGTCATCGTCGCCAAGACGGCGCGCATCCACCAGGAATTGGGCAGCCTCTCCCCCGTCATCGAGCGGCGCCTCGACAGCCTCTTGCGCGACGGGATCCGGCACGAAAATCTCTCCGAAGTCACCGCGGCGATCGAAAACGTCGACCAGGACCGTGTCGACCAGGAGCGCTCAGGACGGGCCAGGATGAGCGTCGTGGCCGAGGAGCTCGAAGAAAGCCGCGAGCGGCGCGACGCCCTCCTCGCCCAGCAGAAGCGTCTCGAAGGCCTCCTCAAGGACTCCCGCGACTGGATCGGGCTCGACGACCGACACTTCCGCGACGCCCTCTCCGCCGCCCTCGAGGTCGTCGGGACCGAGGGCCTGAAACCCCTCGACGCCGCCGAAGCGGCCCGCGACCCCACCACCGCACGCTGGGAGATCCCCACCCTGCACCAACGCATGGGAGCCGACCCGACCTGGGCCGTGACCCTCGACTCCCTGCGCGCCGCGCCAAAAGGGACAGACGCCCTGGGACTGGCGACGCGAAGCGCCCATCCGTCCCGTCGTCTTTCGTGATCCCGGCACCCTCGACGGTGAGGTCGTCCACCTGCACCTCGAGCACCGGGTCGTGCAACGGCTCCTCGGACGCTTCATGTCCCAGGGCTTTCTGCACGACGAGCTGACCCGCGCCTGCGTCGTCCGCACGGACGATCCGCTCCCCCGGGTCCTCGCCCTCGGGCGCCTCTCCCTCTACGGCACCGGCGCCTCGCGCCTGCACGACGAGATCCTCGCCGTCGCCGCCGAGTGGAGCGACCCGGCCGCACGCGGACGCGCCAAGCTCCGGCCCCTGGCCCCCTCGAACGACGCGCCGACGTCCACGCGAAACGCGCCGAACCTCGCCCGACGCGGCGAAACCGAGGCCGAAGAGATGAAGGCCATCCTCGAGGCCCAACGCGAACGCATCCGCAAACAGGAAGAGAAGGTCCGGGAGGACGAACGACAGCTCAAGCTGGCCTTCAGCAAAGACGAGCAACGACAGCTCGCCGCCGACCGACGCCACTGGACGACCCGACTGGAAAGCCTGGAGCAGGAGCTCGTCGACGAGCCCGAACGCGTCCGGAAGACCTACGAGGTCAAAGCTCGACGCGTCGAGCCCGTCGGCATCGTCTACCTGTGGCCGGTCTCGAGCTAGACCACTGCGTTGAGAGCTGGTAGACTGCTGCCGCCGAAGGGACCAAGCCCACCATGGGAAACGCTGAGAAACAGAGACTCTACCTTGACGTCTGTACCTTGTGCCGACCGTTCGACGACCAGACAGCGATGCGGATCCGGCTCGAAACAGATGCCTACCACCTGATCCTCCAAGCCCTCCAGAACCGTTCCTTCGGGCTGGTCGTGTCGCCAGTTCATTACCAAGAGGTCAATGCGTCAGACAACCCGCAGGAGAAGCACGAAATCCTGTCGTTATTGAAGAGACTTGGTACCGAGGCGCGCTGCGATGTCACGAAAGTCAGAAACAGAGCCGAAGACCTGCACTCGAAGAGCTTCGGAGTCGCCGACGCCGCGCACGTGGCATTCTCCGAAGCGACAGCAGACTACTTCATCTCTTGCGACGACAGACTGCTCAAGAAATGCCGAAAGATCGCTCCTCAGGTCAATCCGCGAAATCCGGTGGAATTCTGCATCGAAAAGGATCTGAAATGAAAGCTAGCACGTTTGTAGACGAAGACCAATTGGTCGCACAAGCCGTCGATCTCCTTGTCGATAAGCTGGGACCCGTAGAGGCAGGCCGATTCCTTTCCCTTCCTCGAAGAAAACGCATGGAATCCGTCCAAAGGCATCGACTATGGCAGTCGAAGCTCGATAAGGACGATTTTTTCGACGAGGTCTTTGGTGGACCGCCGGTCATTTCTTCCTAAGCGTCCGCACTGAAGGGCGCCCGATGGCAAGAACAGATCCTGAGCTCGCTGCCCACAGAGCCTGGCTGGGACTCCTCCAGCCCGTGGGGCTCGTCGTCTCGCCGCCCGCGTTACCGCTGGCCCGAGGACGTCCACGACGAAGTCCTCGCCAGGCTGCTCGACCTCAACCAGAAGCGCGCCGAGGAGGAACGGCTTGCCGGGCTGACGGCGGAGCCCAAGAAGAAGGTGCCGAAGAAGGCGAAGGCAGCCAAGAAGGCGAAGAAGGCGTCGGCAGACCAGGGGAAGTTGTTCTAGCCTCTCATCTGAGTTTCTACGCAGAAACGAGAATCTTCTACTGGGAGCACCGGCGTCCCGCCGGCCGCGGTGAGGGTCAATCCAGCGGTCCAGTTGTTCCGCGTCCGCGGTGAGGACCCGGGAGCCGACGTGCGGCAGGAGGGTGTCCGGAGAATCTCCGGTGACGACCAGAAATTTTTTGGTGGTCTCCGGAGAATCTCCGGTGACGACCAGAAATCTCTTGGTGGCGTCCGGAGAATCTCCGGTGACGACCAGAAATCTCTTGGTGGCGTCCGGAGAATCTC
>CBDUYN010000087.1:0-40858 GCA_965371445.1 uncultured bacterium
CAGCCGCCGGGCACACAGCAGCCGCCGGGCACACAGCAGCCGCCGGGCACACAGCAGCCGCCGGGCACACAGCCGGCGACAGGCGCGTCGCCACCGGCGGTTCCGCCTGAGGACGCCGGAACCGTCCCCGAGCGCTTCGACGACCCCTACGCCGCCTACGACTCCGGGGTCTATGACCAGGCTCTCCAGGGCTTCGTCGACCAGCAGGTCGAATACCCCGAAGATCCTGAGGTGGCGCTGAACCTCGGCAGCACCCACTTCCAGATGGGAAACTACGAGGAGGCCGACCGCGCCTTCTCGACGGCGATGCTCTCGGCCGACCCGGAGATCCGCGGCCAGGCGCTCTACAACCTCGGCAATTCCGCCTACCGCCAGGGTCAGCTGCCCGAGGCGGTGGAGCTCTTCAAAGCCGCCCTGGAGCAGAACCCGGACGACGAGGACGCCAAGTTCAACCTCGAGTTCGTCCGCGACGAGATCCGCCGCCGCCACGAAGAGGCCCAGAAGCGTCAACAGGAAGGCGACCAGCAAGAGCAGGGCGATCAGCAAGAGCAGGGCGATCAGCAAGAGCAGGGCGACCCGCAGCAAGGCGACCAGCAACAGCCGCAGGACAGCGACGGCGACGGCCTCAGCGACGAGCAGGAACGCTCGGCGCAGAACCCCACCGACCCCCAGAACCCCGACACCGACGGCGACGGCCTCGCCGACGGCCAGGAAGACCAGAACCGAAACGGCCAGGTCGACGAGGGCGAGACCGATCCCAACAACCCCGACAGCGACGGCGACGGGTTGAGCGACGGCGAAGAGGCGCAGCAACAGGGCGACCCACAGCAGCTGGCCCAGGGCGAGCCCCGGGAAGAGGAGGGCTTGACACCCGAAGAGGCGGAGCGCTACCTCCAATCCCTGCAGGAAGGTGTCCCCGATCAGAAACGGCGGCTCCCCAAGGGGGCGCGACGCGCACGGCCGGAGAAAGACTGGTGAGAAAGAAAATCCCCCTAACCCCCTTTCCTAAAGGGGGGACAAGATCCGGATCCTTCTCTGAACCCCCCTTTAGGAAAGGGGGGCAGGGGGGATTTGCGCTCTTTGCGGTCCTCTTGCTGGCCTTGACACCCCAAGCCCTTGCCCAGGGCGTCCAGGTGACGATCGACCGGCCCGAGGCGACGATCCAGGACCAGCTGATGCTCTCCGTCACGGTGCAGGGTTCGCAGAGCGCTAAGCCGCAGCTGCCGGACCTGTCGAATTTCCAGGTCTACGACCGCGGCCAGTCGAGCCAGTTCCAGATGTCGGGCGGCCGCACGACGGTTAGCATCACCTACAACTACGTCCTCGTACCGCGCCGCCCCGGCACCTTCACCATCGGCGCGGCGACGGTCGAGATCGACGGCCGCACCTTCAGGAGCCGCCCCTTTCAGGTCCGTATCCTCGCGGTGTCGGCCGAGCCCGCGGAGTCGCAGGCGGTCTTCCTGACCGCGACGGTGTCGACCGAAACCCCTTATGTCGGGCAGCAGGTGGTCTACACCTGGCGTTTCTACCGCCGTGTCCAGGTGGCCGACGCACAGCTTCTGGCGATGGACTTCGAGGGCCTTCTCGTCGAAGACCTCGGCGAGGTGCGCGAATACAACACGACGTGGGGCGGTCAACGCTATCTCGTCAGCGAGATCCGAAAAGCTCTCTTCCCTCAGGAGGAGGGGACCTTCACGATCCCGCCTTCGCAGCTCCAGTGCCAGGTCGTCGTCCGGACGCGCCCGCAGCGGCGGCGCAGCCTCTTCGACAGCGTCTTCGGCTCGCAACGTACCGAGGCGAAGGTCCTGCGCAGCCCGCCGATCGAATTGAACGTCCGTCCGCTGCCGGCGGCTCCGGGCGACTACTCGGGCCTCGTCGGCGACTTCAAGCTGAGCGGTCAGATCTCGAAGCGCGAGCTCAAGGTCGGCGAGTCGGCGACCTGGAAGCTGACGGTCTCCGGAACCGGTAACGTGGCGATGATCAGCGAGCCGAAGCTGGCGGATCTCAGCCGCTTCAAGATCTACGACGACAAGCCGTCGAGCTCGATCGAGCGAGGCGGTAGCGAGCTCAGGGGCTCGCGCTCCTACACCAAGGCCCTGGTGCCCCTGGAGCCGGGTGAGCTCACCCTACCCCCGGTCACGCTGACCTACTTCGATCCCGAGGCCGGCTCCTACCGCAAGGCTTCGACCGCTCCGGTCACGCTCGCGGTGAGCCCGGCGGAGGGCAAGGAAGATCTGCGGCTCACCGAGTCGCTGACGCCCTCGGCCGGAAAAGTCGCGGTGCGCATCCTGGCCGACGACATCTTGCCGGTCTACAAGGGATTCGACGCCGTCGCCGCGGTGCCCTTCGGCCACCGCGTCGAAGCGGTCTGGCTGGGTGGGTTCCTGGCACCGCCGCTCCTTTACTTCGTCCTGCTGTGGACCGAGCGGCGGCGGCGGCACCTGGAGGCGAACGTCGGCTTGAGGCGTCACCGCTCGGCGTTGAAGCGCGCCCTGAGAGCCTTCGGCGAGGTCGAGGCGGCGGCCGGCAGAGGAGATCGTGGCGAGGCCGCGCAGGTGGCGTCGCGCCTGTTGCGCGGGTACGTGGGCGACAAGGTCAACCTGGAGGGGAGCGCCTTCACCCCAGCCGAGGCCGAAGCCCAGCTAAAGCGTTGCGAGGTCGACGAGGCCCTCGCCGGCGAGACGCGCCGGCTGCTGGAGAGTCTCGACGCGGCGCAGTTCGGCGGCATCCCGGCCGAGGAGGCCGAGAAGATGGGCACCGAGCTCAAACCGCTCTTGAAGCGCCTGGAATCTCAGATCCGGAGCCAAGGTCGATGACGAGCCGGTTGGCGACCCCCGCTCTTTCGCTGCTTCTCTTTGCCAGCCCGGTGGCCCGTGGCCAGGAAGAGCCTGCACCTCCCGCGGAACCGGCCGGCATCGCTTCGGAAGCGCCGCCCGCCGAGGCCGAGGCGGCCCGTGAGTCCCCCGAGGAAGAGGACATCGTCCCCGAAGAGGCCTTCGTCAACGCCAACGCCGCGTACGAAGCGGGGGACCATGGCCAGGCGATCGAGCTCTACGAGGCCCTGCTACGTCACGGCTACGAGAACGGCCACCTGTGCTACAACCTGGGCAACGCCTACCTGCGCGCCGGCCAGCTGGGCCGGGCGATCGCCTCCTACTGCCGCAGCCAGGTCTTCCTGCCGCGCGACGAGGACGTGCGCGCCAACCTCGATTTCGCTCGCAAGAGCGCCAAGGACGCGATCGCGCCCCCCGGACCCGGTGCGGTGCTGGCGACGCTTTTCTTCTGGCACTACGGCCTGAGCCGTGCCGAGCTCGGGACGGCGCTCGTCGTCCTGAACGTCCTGTTTTGGGCGGCCCTCGTCCTGCGCATCTACCGCCGGGGCTCGGAGGTGCTGCGATGGGTCTTGATCGTGCTCCTGCTCCTCGTCCTGGCGACGGGCGGCTCCTTTGCGGTGCATCACCTGATGTCCGAGGAGATCGCGGTCATCGTGCCGCAGGAGATCGAGGTGCGCTCCGGGACGAGCGTCCACGACGTCGTGCTCTTCAAGCTCCACGCCGGCACCGAGGTGCGGGTGGTGGATCACCGCGAGGGGTCGGTGCGGATCGCGCTACCCGACGACGGCGAGGAGGTGAGGGGCGGCTGGATCGAGACGGAGCACGTCGAGCTCGTGAGGCGTTGAGCCGGTCCTGACCTGTCCGGCGCGTCCGGCAGCCGGCGACGGCGAAGGGCAGACGTCCCTCGTCCACCACTGGCTCGGACGCCTCGCCCAGCGTCAATTGCCGTCGGGTCTCCGTCCCGCCAGGGACGTCCGCTACTGGGACCGCCGGCGTCTCGCCGGCCCGTCCCGCCGGCCCGTCCATGGCGGATTGGCGTGAGGTGATAGAGCGAGGAGGCTCTGGGACGGGCTGCGGAGCACCTGGATCGGGCCGTCGAGCTGCTGCGTCAGGCTGACGCCGTCTCGCCGCCGCCCAGGACGACGTGGGGGAAGAGCAGGCAAAGCCGCGAGCGGGGCATGGTAAGGTAGTAGAGTCAGAGGGCGACGCGGGGCAAACCAGGAACCGAGCTATGGAAGCCAGAGGAGCCGGCACAGCGGAGCTAGGGACCGAAGCCTTCGAGGTTCTTCTCCGGCAGGGTGGGTCCACGGCGATCCTCGAAGCGAGTCGTTTCCTCATGCAGAAGAGTGCCGTCCACGACGCCCTGACGAAGATCGCTCAGCGGCTGACGCACCTCGGGATCCCCTATGCCGTGGTGGGCGGCATGGCTCTCGTGGCTCATGGCTACAACCGAACCACGTCCGACGTCGACGTGCTGGTCACGGCCGAGGGTCTCCACACGGTCCATGACCAGCTCGTCGGGCTGGGCTACCGGCCGGTTTTTGACGGGAGCCGGCACCTGCGAGACACCGAGAACGGGGTCCGTATCGAATTCCTGGTCACCGGCGACTATCCGGGCGACGGCAAGCCCAAGTCGGTCGCCTTTCCGGATCCGACCGCAAGCGCTGTCGAGCGCGGCGGTGTGCGTTACCTCAAGCTCCCGATCCTCGTCGAGCTGAAGCTGGCGTCGGGGATCACCAACCCCGGACGGCTCAAAGACCTGGCGGACGTCCAGGAGCTCATCCGGGTACTGGACCTGAAGGACGATCTCGCCGACGAGCTGGACCCCTTCGTCCGCGAAAAGTACTTGGAGCTTCGTCGAGGCGTCGCCGCCGACAGGGACTGACTCGAAATCCGACCTGAATCACGCCGATCCGACGACGAGCTCGGCCATGGCACGCTTTCCTCACCGAACGCCGCCGGCCGGCTGCAGAGCGGAGATCAAGGTCGTCGCCCGCTGGACGTCGATAAAGAAGATGGCGTCGTAGTGGCGCGACCAATCGGTAGCTCGCGGCTTGTAAAAGTTAAAACCGGCGCTCCAGGAGCCGCGGAGCCAGTGGTCCTCGCCACGATTCAGGAGGTCGAGGAAAAGCACCGGGTGCCCCGTCGCATGGAGCATCGCCTCCATGGATTCGGGCGCCGGCTCGGGCAAGGTCACCGGCTCCTCGCCGGGGTAGCCGTTAGCGCCGCTGTGCGACAGGAAGGCGACGGTGTAGACCTCCTCGCCCAGGGCCTTGTGGAGGTTATGCCCGGCGGGTCCGAGAAACGGCTTCGAGGGCACGAACGTGCCGCCCACCAGGCCCTCCTGGACGTGATAGTTATGCGCCCAGACGATGACCTTCTCCTCGGCCAGGGGCCCGCGGAGCCACCAGAGGAGGTTCTCGGCCATGGCGGTGTCGCGGGAAAAACCGTCCGGAGCGGCCCCCCGGCCGCCACCGCCGGCCAGGGCCCGGTCCATCATCATCAGGCTGACCAGGGCCTGGCGGGCCCAGGCGATCTCGGCGGCGCTAAAGAGGCGCCGGAGCTCGTCGCCCCGCTCGTCGATCACCGCGACGAGCCGCCGGGGCAACGCGCGGTTGTAGTGACGCTCGCCGGGATTGTAGAAATAATCCGCCGGCACCAGGCCCAGCGACATGGCGGTCAGGTCGGCGCGTTCCTGCGCCGAGATCAGCGCCGTGTCGAAGCGGTCGAAGAATTCGAAGACGAAGCGCGGGAAGCGCTCTTGGCGACCCAGCTCGGTCGACACCCTGGGGTCGAAGCCGACGACGCGCAGCGGCCGCGGCGTCAACCAGGTGGCGCGGACATCACCGAGGAAGGTCTCGATCTCGGCGCTCTTCCACCATATCTGGTACAGGCACCGGGCCGCGACGTCGGCGACGGGCTCGGTGCCGCGCAGCCCGGCGTCCATCTCGCGGCAATCGAAGAAGCCGGCTTCCCAGGCCAGGACGTCAAAACCCATCTCCTGGTGCAGGAAGCGGATCAGCCGCGCCTTGGCCTCGATCGTCGCGCCGTCGCCATGGTTCGCCTCGCCCAGTTGGACGACCCGGGCGGTGCCGATCGCGTCGATCAGGGGCCGGAGGTCGCTGGGATCGGCGTCGGGCGCGAGCGTCGTGACGACGGTGGTGTTGTCGCGCAGCCAGGCGATGCGTCGAGCGATCTTGGCGCCGTCCGGCTCGTCGGCGGCCAGCGCCGAGGCCAGCCCCAGAGTGACGATCCAAGCCTGGGAAAGAAAAAAGCGGTACATCGTTTTCATCATGAGCTGTCCAATCGAGTAGCCTCATCGTTTTGCACCGGCGTGAACGCGGCACCGGACCTCCGGGGACCGATCCTAGCACTGCGCTTCCACAGCGCCCGGGCCACCCGATCAAGACTGACCTGACAAGGACTCTTCATGAACCTGGGGCTGGCTTTCAAAAGCTTCTTCCGGCGGAGAAGAGGGATGGCTCGCCCGGCTCCTCGCGTCGACGCCCGACTCGACTTCCCGCCAGCATTGGCGCTTCGCCCTGATGCAGATGGCAAGGTGCACCGGTGAGCGCCTCCGCGACGTCGCCGAAGGGGTGCGCGAGGACGTCGCACGGGCGCTGGAGGCCGCCGACGCTCCGGCCCACTACGTCGAGCTGGTGCGTGCCGGGGGCGAGCTTGAGACGACGGAGCAGCGTCTCGTCTTCGGCGACAGCCTGCCGCGCGGGCTCGTCCTGCGCTAGTTGACGTTCTGCCGGCTGACGTAGGAGCCGTCGTCGAGGCGGTCGAAGATCTGCTGGAGCAGAGGGTGGTCGACCTCCTCGCCGCTCCGGTCCGCCTCGAGGTTGCGCTCGGCCACGTAGGTCGTGGGGTGGCCACCGTCGACGAGCACGTGGTACCACGGCTGGTCGCGGGGTGGTCGGCTCTGAGCCACCTGCTCGTACCACTCGTCGGTACCCTGGAAATCGGGGTCGACGTCGAAGACGACGCCCCGGTAGTCGAAGAGGCGATGGTGAACCACCTGTCCTACGCCGAATCTTGCGCCGCTCATAGGGCCTCTCTCCCACAGAGGTGTCCGGGACCGCTCACGTTCATTCGGTGGGTGCACACATCTTCCGGTCCCGGAGAAGGTGCGTGATGCACACCCTCTCCAGGATAGCAGATTTCAGGCCGGTCCGCAGGCCAAGGGGCCTTTTCCGCAGCACGAAGCAGACGCCGGGCCGGCCCGCAAGGGGGGGAAGGGCTTGCCAGCCCTGACGCCCAGCGGGCTCCGGCCCTACGTTGGGAAACGGCTCTACCAGCGACGGTTGTGCCGTCCGCCCCCGCCACCGCCCCCACCGCCACCGCCGCCCTCGCGCCGGGGCTTGGCGACGCTGACGTTGAGCGTCCGGCCGCCCATCTCCTTCTGGTGGAGCGCCTCGATCGCCTCGTCGCCGCCGTCGCTCATCTCGACGAAGCCGAAGCCCCGCGGCCGGCCGGTCTCCCGGTCGGTGACGAGGTTCACCGAGTCGACGGTTCCGTACTCCGCAAAGAGCTCACGGATCTCGTCGTCGGTGGCGGAGAAAGGCAGGTTTCCTACGTAGATCTTTGTCGACATCACTCTGCTCCTTGGCCCACCCCAACGGTGCGGCCTTGGTTTGTGGCCCGGCTTCCAGCCGGAGTTATCTCGTTGGGGACAGCTTCCAAGGGCACGTGGATACTCGGCTATCGCTCGGGAAGGGACTCAAGGAATCGGGAACGGATTGAGAGCAGGGGGGGATGTCGCTTCTTGAGGGCAGGAGTAGCTTCGGAACCAGTGGGTGAACCCAATGCTCGTACCATAGCACGGACCGGCCCCGGCGGCAAGCGGAAGGTGCGCCGCTTTGCGCCAGGCAAGGCCTCCAGCTCAGCACGCCTGGCGGTAGACGATGGCCCACCGGGGGCGGGGCCAGCTCTTGCAGCTTGGTGTGTCGTGTTTCACGGCGGACTGCACGAGACTCCATGTAGGGTCCATGAACCCAAGGAGAGTCCCATGAGATACCGTCCCGCAAGCCTGCTGAGCCTCGCCGTCCTCGCCGTCTTCTCGCCCGCCACTTCCGGAGGTGCCACTGCCGGACGCGAAGGACAGCCGCCCCAAAAAGCCGTCACCCTGGCGAATCCGATCCTCTTCGTCACCCAGGTTCCGATCCCGGCCGACTTTGCCACCATCGGCTCCACTTTTGCCAACCACGAAGCGTCGACGGCCGAGGTCGGACGCGGTGGCGACCTCTACATCCGCTACGGCGACGGCACCCTGCGCAACCTGACCCGCGAGGCGGGCTTCGGCGAAGCCGGGGAATTCCAGGGCGCCGACTCGATCGCGGTCCGCGATCCGTCGATCCACTGGAACGGCACGAAGGCTCTCTTCAGCATGGTCCTCGGCGCCCCGACGCAGCTCTACGAGGTCACGACGCACTACTGGCAGCTCTACGAGGTCAGCGGCTTCGGCCAGGGCGAGGCCGTTTCGATCACCAAGGTGGCGCACCAGCCGCCGGGCTACAACCACGTCATGCCGGCGTACAGTCCGGACGGCCGAATCCTCTTCGTCTCCGACCGGCCGCGCAAGGGCCAGCGTCACCTCTACCCGCAGCACGACGAGTACGAGTCGACGGCGACGCCCACCGGCCTCTGGAGCCTCGAGGCGGTGACCGGCGACCTCCACATCCTGAACCACACGCCGTCGGGAGCGTTCACGCCGATCGTCGACAGCTTCGGGCGCGTCCTCTTTACCCGCTGGGACCACCTGCAACGCGACCAGCAGGCGGACGCCGACTTCCTCGGCGACTCCTACGGTACCTTCGACTTCGCCGACGAGAGCGCGGCGGCGGCGCTCTTGCCGCGTAGCGAAGAGGTCTTCCCGGAGCCACGTGAAGAACGTACCGACCTGCTCGCCGGCACGAACCTGAGAGGTCTTCGCTTCAACCAGTTCTTCCCGTGGCAAATCCGTCCCGACGGTACCGGTGAAGAGACTTTGAACCACATCGGGCGCCACGAGATGCTCGACTACTTCGAGAGCGTCTTCGACGACGATCCCAACCTGGTCGACTTCACGGTCGACGAAGCCGGACGCATCATGAATTTCTTTCAGATCGCCGAGGACCCGACCGCCCCGGGCGTCTACTTCGGGGTCGATGCGCCTGAGCTCAACACGCACGCCTCGGGCCAGATCTTCCGGACGACGCTGGCGTCGCCCGCGGTGCCCGCCGACCAGATCACCTTCGTCGACGTGACCCACCCGGACACGGCGGACTTCGTCGACGAGGGAGCGACGCCATCTCCGACCCACTCGGGGCATTACCGCGATCCGGCACCTCTGGCCGGCGGCACCTTGGTCGCCGCCCACGCGGCGGAGACCCGCGCGGCCGAGAACGAGGGCACGCGCGCGAACCCTCTGGCGCGCTACGCCTTTCGCCTACGTACCGTCGCCGACCTCAACAGCGACGGCTTCCTCGAGGCAGACCAGGACCTGACGCCGGGCATCGTGCGTACGGTGAGCTACTTCGACCCGGACGTCCTGGTGGAGGTCAGCGGTGAGCTCTGGGAGCTCCAGCCGGTGGAGGTGCGCTCGCGTCCGGCGCCGCGGCTCGTCACCGAGCCGCCCCTGGCGGCGCCGGAGGCGCAGGTCTTCGCCGATGCCGGGGTGGATCCCGAGGTGTTGCGGGGCTTCCTCCGCGACAACGGCCTGGCCTTGATCGTCAGCCGTGACGTGACGACGCGCGACGCGGCGGACCGTCAGCAGCCGTTCAACCTGCGGGTGCCCGGCGGTACGGCGCAGACGATCGGCACGTCGGGAACGGTCTACGACGTCAAGTACCTACAGCTCTTCCAGGCGGACCAGATTCGCGGCATTGGCGGTATGGCAGATCCCGAGGACGGACGCCGCGTGTTGGCGGTGCCCATGCACGAGCCGGCGGCCGACAATCCGCCGTCGGCCGGCCCGGAGGGGAGCGTCACCCTGGGGGCCGACGGCTCGATGGCCGCCCTCGTCCCGGCGCGGCGCGCCATGTCCTGGCAACTGACCGCCCCCGACGGCACGCCTGTGGTTCGCGAGCGGATTTGGGTCACGTTTCAACCCGGCGAGATCCGCGTCTGTGCGTCGTGCCACGGCTTGAACAGCGCCGACCAAGTCGGCCAGACGGAACCGTCGAACGAGCCGGAGGCGCTGCGGACCCTTCTTGAGAGCTGGTCGTCGCTTTTCGCTGACGGGTTCGAGAGCGGCCACGCAGGAGCCTGGTCCGCCGCTGTGGGCGACTGAGATCTATCCGGAGACCGGCAAGCGCGGGCTGAGAATGGAGCCTCCAACGCAAAACCAGGTCGGCTGAGGCCTCGCCGTCATTGGC
Organism: uncultured bacterium; assembly: GCA_965371445.1. Lineage (GTDB taxonomy): Bacteria > Acidobacteriota > Thermoanaerobaculia > Multivoradales > J023 > DASWIG01. The sequence continues at coordinate 10,193 of CBDUYN010000087.1, forward strand.
CCACCATGGAAACCGGCTCAGAAGCGATAAGGGAACTTCTTGGCCAGCTTTTTGGTCACTCCGGCGATCACGTCGTTGGCCGGCCGCGTCCAGTCGGTCTCGCGATGCACCGCGACCCGCCAAAGAAGTGCCCCGTCGGAGCCGCTCAAGACCACGCTGTCGGCGAAGATGTCGTGGGTCTTGGTGAGACCCGGCGGTAGGAAGAGGACCGCGTGGCCGTCGGTCGCCTCGTAGAGGATCTCCAGGCCGACGTCGATGCCGAGCGAGGCGAGCTCGGAGACGTAGCGGGTCTTCTCGACACGGGTGCGGACGACCGCGTCGACCTCCAAGATGTCGGCCAGGGCCTGTGGCGTCATACCCCAGGTCTGATGGACGGCGATCCCCCGCGAGGCGAGTATCCGGTTCGTCTCCTCCACCGGCTGGACGGCGACACCGACGTGTCCCTTGTCGATCCGGTTGAGCAGCCGGTAGTAGAGGGAACGCTGAAAGGCGACGCCTTCCGCCTCCTCGACGGCCAGGATCTGGGCCGGCGAGAGCCGTTTCGGCTGACGGCCCGCCAGGATCGTCTCAAAGGGCAGGACGGCGACGACCGCGTGGTCCCGCGTCTCTTCCTCGAAACGGGGCGAGCGGTAGTTGACGGTGGTACAACCGATCGAGAGCAGCAGTAGGACGGTCAAGAGCATCCGTTGCGTTTTTTTCATTGCGGCACACTCCTTTCCTGGCTCTTGTCATCCTCCCCGAGCATCGACCCCCTGTCGCACAAGTGGCTGCAAAAGAGATGCCAACGCCGAGCGCTGGTATTTTGCGGTCCGTGGCACAGCCAGCGCCGGCGGCCGTCCTCTCTCCGGAACGGTCGCGTCTCGCCTGTGAGACGCGTGTTGGAGGTCAGCGCCGGCACCGGCAGCCGGCGATATCGTCACCCTTCCTCGCCCTGCTTTGGCAGCAGGAAGCTCGCCAGGGCCGGCAGCAGCAGGATGGCTCCCAACATGTTCACCAGGAACATGAAGGTCAGTAAAATCCCCATGTCGGCCTGGAACTTGAGCGGCGAAAAGATCCAGGTGAAGACCCCGATGGCGAGCGTGATGCCGGTAAAGAGCACGGCGTTGCCGGTCACCGTCAAGGTCTGGTGATAGGCCTCGGGCAGGCTCTTGCCCTCGGCGAGGACGCTCTTCAGCCGGCTGTAGATGTAGATGCCGTAGTCGACGCCGATGCCAACGCCGAGCGCCACGACGGGAAGCGTCGAGACCTTGAGGCCGATCTCCAGGAGCGTCATCAAGGCGTAGGCCAGAAGCGAAACCAGACCGAGAGGCAGCACCACGCAGAGCGTCGCCCGCACCGAGCGGAACGTGACGAGGCAGAGCAGAATGATGGCCGAGAAGACGTAGAGCAGCATCGGGAACTGCGCCGCGTCGACCGCTTCGTTGGTCGCCGCCATCACCCCGACGTTGCCCGTGGCGAGGCGGAACTGCAAGTCCTCCGAGCCGAGCTCCTCGTTGAATTCCTTCACCTCGGAGACGATCCCGGCAATCGTCTCCGCCTTGTGATCTTCGGTGAAGAGAATTACCGGCATGACGCTGCAGTCCTCGTTGAGCAGACCGGTCGTCGTCGGGACGTAGGCTACCGACTGAGTCAGCACCGATTGGTTGCGCGACAGGACACGCCACTTCAAGGCGCCCTCGTTCCACCCCGAGTTGATCACTTTCGCCACACCCGGCAAGGCGATCACCGACTGGACGCCCGGAACGTTTCGCATGTGCCACTCGAAGCGGTCGATGGTCGACATGACGCCGTAGTCGACACAGCCCTGCTCGATGGTCTCGACGATCACCGACAGGATGTCGACGCCGATCGAGAACTTGTTGGTGATCACCTCGCTGTCGATGTTGTAGCGCGAGTCGGCCCGCAGCTCGGGGACGCCGCGGTGCAGGTCGCCGACCTTGATCTCCTGGGCCTGCCAGGCGCCGAGCACCAGCAAGACCGCCGCGACGGCGACGATCACCGTCGCCGGCTTACGCTCGGCCAGCCGTCCCAGCACCCGCCAGAGCGGCGCCATGTGCCGTGATCGGCGCTCCAGCTTCTGGCGGTAGATGTCGTCGTAGCTCAAGAAGGACAGGAGCACCGGGAGTAGGAGAAGATTGGTGAGGATGATCACCGCCACCCCGAGGCTCGCGGTCACCGCCATCTCCTGGATCACCTGGATCTTGATCAGCTGAATGATCACGAAGCCGATGGTGTCGCTGATCAAGGCGATGGCGCCGGGGACGAGCAGACGGCGAAACGCGGCGCGTGCCGCCTCCTCGCCCGTCGCACCTTCGAAGACCTCGGCACCGTAGGCGCTCACCATCTGCACGCCGTGGCTGACGCCAATCGCGAAGATCAAGAACGGCACCAGGATGCCCATCGGATCGATGCCGTAACCCAGGAGCGTCAAGAGCCCCAGCTGCCAGATCACCGCGGCGATCGAGCAGGCCAGGGGAACGACCGTCAACCGGATCGACTGCGAATAGACGTAGACCAAGATCGCGGTGATGAGTAAAGCGAAGGCAAAAAACAACACCACGCGCTGGGTGCCCGCGGAGATGTCGCCCATGACCTTGGCGAAACCGATCATGTGGAGGTCGACCGCCGAGGTCTCGACGACCACGTCCATGCCGTTGCCGTAGCGGCTGCGGATCTTCTCCTCGAGCTGCTCCGCGACCTGGATCAAGTCGAGCCGCTCGCCGGTGTTGGGATTGACCTCCTGGAGCTGCGCGCTGACGATGGCACCGCTGAAGTCGTTGGCCACCAGGCGGCCGACGATTCCCGCCTTCAAGATGTTCTCGCGGACCTGCGCCAGCCCTTCCGGCGTCGGACGAAAGTCCGCCGGGACCACGTTGCCGCCGGAGATGCCGTCCTCGACCACCTCGGTGAAGCGCGTGTTGGGCGTCACCAGCGAGGTCACCCGGGCACGGTCGACCCCGGGAATGAAGAAGACCTCGTCGGTCACCGTCTTCAAGGCCTCAAAAAACTCCGGCGTCATGATGTCGCCGTCTTTTGCCATCAGCGCGATCAGGATGCGGTTGGCGCCGCCGAACTGCGTCCGGTGCTTGACGTAGGTCTGCATGTACTCGTGCTCGAGCGGCAGGAGCTTGGCGAAGCTGGCGTCGATGCCGATTCGAGACGCCGAGTAGGCCATGAAGACGGTCGCCACGAGGAATAGAGCGATCACCACACGGCGGTGACCGAAAATTGCGTGCTCAATCTTGGAGGTGATGGATGACAGCATGGACAGTCGCTTCCAGGATGTTTTAAGGGACAGGGATCTTGCGGACGCCGTTCTCGCCGATCAGGACGAGGCTTCCGTCGTCGGCCTGAAGCACCGCGGCCACGGCCAGCCGGTCAGCCTGCGCCGCGAGCTCGAAGGTCTCGCCGCCGTCGCGGCTGAGCAGCAAGGCGCCGGCGGTGCCGACGACGACGATCGTTCCGTCCGCCAGCCGCAGGCCGTCGTTCAAAATGGCGACGGTACCGCTTTCGAGGGCCCGCCAGCTCTCGCCTGAGTCGTCGGAACGGAAGAGGTGGCCGCGCAGGCCGAAGACGAGTAACGAGTCATCGGCGAGCGGCAAGGTGCCGAAAAACGAGCCCTCGTAGGGCGAGGGCAGCACCGAGAAGGTCTCGCCTTCGTCGTCCGAACGGTAGATCGTTCCCGCTTCGGCGGCCATGTAGAGGCGTCCGGAGTCTGCTCGGGCGACGTGGTTCAGGTGATAGTCGGCGCCGTAGTCGTAGGCGTAGGGATCCTCCTCTTCCGCTTCCGCGGTGGAGCTCGTGATCTCCTGCGGCGTCCAGGTGTCGCCTCCGTCCGTGGTCCTGAGAAAGAAGGCGTAGGCGCCGACGGCGAAGCCGTTCTCCGCGTCCTTGAAGTAGACGTCGAGGAACGGACGCTCTTCCTCCGGGGCGTAGTAGAGGCGCTCCCAGGTGTCGCCGCCGTCGCGCGTTCGCAGGATCACCGCGTCGTGACCGACGGCCCAGCCCAGCTTCAGGTCGTGGAAAAAAACGCCGGTCAGGTTCGCCCGGGTCGGTACCGTCGTCGCCTGTCGCCAGGATTCGCCCTGATCGTCGCTCAAGAGGACGTGACCGCGCTCGCCGACCGCCACCATCAGGGCACCGTCGTCGACGGCGACGCCGTCAAGAAGCAGCGACTTGGAAGCGAGAGGTTTCCGCAGCGCATACTCGACGCCTTCCGCTCCCTCTTCCTGGGCTTGGCTTACGACCCCCGTCAACAGGAGCAGACCCGCGAGGATCCTCTTGTAGGGCAGGCTCCGTCCCGGGCCGCTCCGCCTGCCGTCCCGGCAGGCGGAGCGTAGATCGTTCTCGGAGGACACTAGCGAACGCCCTCGCGGCGCAGGGCGGCCGGCGTGTAGTCCTCGAGCGTCCGCTCGATGTCGAAGTTGTACATCTCGTACTCGTTGTCGAGCCCGATGGCGAGATAGCGGCCGGCCTGGAGGTCGGTGTGCACCTCGAGGGTGGTCCACAGGGCGGGAAGGTCGTAGTAGTTGATGACGAAGCCTTCCGAAACCCGCCATAACTGATCGCGGTTGTCGTACTGATCCACCACCAGCACCTGCCAGCTGTCTTCGTCAACGTAGAAGGTCCGCCGCTTGTAGATGTGGCTGGTCCCCGACTTGAGGTTGGCGTCGACCACCCAGACCCGATGGAGCTCGTAACGCAGGTACTCGGGGTTGACGTGGAGCGGCGTCAGGATGTCCTTGTGCGTCAGCTTGTCGCTGTGCAGAGCGTAGTTGTTGTAGGGGACGTACATCTCCTTCTTGCCGACGAGCGTCCACTCGTAGCGGTCCGGCGCGCCGTTGAACATGTCGAATTGGTCGGAGGTGCGCATGCCGTCGGACGCGGTGCCCGGATTGTCGTAGGCCACGTTGGGGGCTCGGCGTACCCGGCGCTGGCCCGGGTTGTAAAGCCACGCGGCGCGCGGTTCCTTGACCTGGTCCATGGTCTCGTGCACCAGCAACACGCCGCCGGCGAGACGCGCCGGCGCCACGACCTTCTGCTTGAAGTAGAGGATCCGGTTCTTCAGCGACTCCTCGGTCTGGCCCTCCTGGCTGTAGACCATGTTGAACTCGTCCTCGAAGACCACCTCGGTGTACTTGCCGCCGCGGGTGGGGGCGGCCTGGGAGATCTTGCGCGAGGCGATGTTGCCGCGGTAACGGGTCAGGTGGTTCCAGACCACCTCGACGCCTTCCTTCGGGATCGGGAAGGGGGTTCCCATCACCGCCCCGCGGACGCCGTTGCCGCCCTCCGCGAGCTCGGCGGTAGTGGCCACCCGCCGGGTGGCGTCGTAGATGCGCTGCGGATAGGAGGCGCTGCGGTGGGTCGGGTAGACCTTCATCTTGAAGGTGTCGTAGGTCCGGAGCATCGCCTTGTGGCCCGGGGTGAGCTTCTCGGCGTGCTCGTCCATGTTCGCCGCCGTGAGGGTGAAGAGGACCTCGTCGTCGGCGTAGGGATCCGGATGGTGCATTCCCGGCTTGTAGCCGGCCGGCGGCTCGGTGATGCCGCCGTCCCACGCCGGGATGGTGCCGTCGGCGTTGCCGGCCTTCTCGGCGCCTAGCGGTGTCAGATCCTGGCCCAGCCGTGCGGCTTCCTCCTCGGTGACGCCGGCCCGGGCCACCGCCGAGGTCGAGACGCAAAGCAGCAGGGCGGCCAAGATCGTTAGCAGTGCTTGTCTTCCAGTCATGACGGTCATCTCCACGGTCTAGAACGAGTATTTGGCGTTGGCCGCGACGAAGTCGCGATCGTTGACCAGGTTGTAGCGTCCGGCACCTGAGAACTGGGTGAAGCTCAGGTCGAATTCCCAGGTGTTCTGGCGGTTGAAGCCAAGCCCCAGGGTGAGGGCCGTGCGGCCTTCGATGAAATTGCCGCCGGGACCGGGGGAGACGCCGTCGACGTCGTGCTGCCAGGCGAAGCGGGGCGAGACGTTGAAGCCCGCGAAGGCGTTCAAGAAGTCGAGCCGGCCCACGAGCCTATAGCCCCAGGACGTGGCGTCGGCGAAGTGCTCCGGCTCTTCGATCGGCTTGCCGGGGTGAGCGGCGTTGCCGAGGAAGGGGTTGCCGCTGACGTAGGTCCCCGGACCCTCGAAGCGCAGCTCGTCTTGGTCAGGCATGCTGTGGACCTGGGTCATCGCCCCCTCCCACAGCAAGACCCCCTGGTCGGCACCCATCACCGGGCCGAAGAGCTTGGTGACGGTGGTCTGGACCTGCGTCACGTCGAGGAGGCGGGTGCCCGGGATCGCGGTTTCGAACTGGCCCGTGAAGTTGCCGATCTGGTTGAACGCCGCGAGGCCCGGACTGATGGGCCCCAGAGTCGCAAAGAGCAGCTCCACGTCGTCCATCAGGAACGGCGCATCCTGTCGGTGGGAGACTTCCCCCTGCCAGGCAAAAGTGCCGATCGCGGTGTTGAAGCTCAGGCCGTAGAGCTTGATGTCCTCGGGATAGGACACGAAGTAGCCGGCGGTCTGGGCGTAGGCGTCGGTGGCGAAGGCGCTGGCGGTACGCCCCGCGGCCTCGGGCCCGGCGAGGGCCGCCGTCCCGGCGATGGCGGTGGCGACCGTCGGCGAGACGCCTGCCTGGATCCCGGCGGCAATGCCGGCTTCGGGGCCCGCGACGAGCGTCGTGCCGATGATGGTGGGCGCGGCTCCGGCGATGGTCCCGGCGCCGATGGCTCCGGCGATCGTCCCGGTACGGCCGTTGACGGTCGGCAGACGGCTGTGGTAGTTGATGAAGTAGAAGCCGAATTCCATCCCGTTCAGCCCCGGCGCGAAGACGCGCAGCGCCACACCGTACTGACCGCTCTCGTCGGCGCGCACGTCGTCTTGGCGCGGCACGCCGAGGAAGGGCCGGTCGGTGCCGGGAAAGGTCGTCAGGTCGGAGGAATCTCCGAACCCGAGGAAGACCGTGTCGCCGCCTCTGCCCGCGAAGTCGTTGGACGACCAGTAGGAGCCCGTCGGATCGATCCTCACCTGACCCCAGTCGTAGAGGTAGAACGCTTCCAGCGTGGTGTTCAGAGACAGCCCGAAGGACGCCGAGACCATGCCCTCCGGCAAGAGCGCGTCGCGCAGCTCGGCGCCGGGGACGCGGATGGCGCTCACGTCGATCGGGTTGATGATGTTGATGCCGCCCTGGATGAAGGTCGACTCGCCCCAGCTCAGCACCTGCTCGCCAAAGCGCAGCTGGGCCGGCTGGCCGCCGATCTCGAACTTCGTCCAGAAGAACGCGTCGAGGATGTCGGCGCGGCTGCCGACCCGCTTCAGGGCGTCGTCGGAGAGCGGTGTACGCTCCCGGTCGCCGTCCTCGTTCTCGTAGTCGTAGAAGCCGCGGAAGCGGACGAAGGCGCCGACGTTCTTGTAGCGCAGCTCCAGCTCGGTCGTGAGCTTGAAGACGTTGCTCACGCTGCCGGTGCCGTAGTTGAGGTTGCCGTCGTCGCCGTTGACCGAGTACGCCGTCCCGCCGTTGGCGAGGCCGATGAGCCGGGGATCCGGGTCATCGAGACGGAATTGTGTACCCCAGGTCAGGGTGGTGTCCCAGCTGCCCTGTAGCTCGCCGGTCTGAAAGTCCTCTGCGTAGGCCGGGCAGGACGCGAGCGGCAGCAGAAGCGCCGCGGCCGCGACGAGGCCCAGGGCCGCCGTGCGCAAGATGCCTTGTCTGGTTGGCTTGTTTTTCATGGATGCCCTCTTTGGCTCTTAACTCTGATCCGTCGACTGTTGGTCGGTTCGTCTTCCGGGGTCTCCGCCTCACCCGGCCGAGACCTCTGACGGGCCGCGCCGGCGGTCTTGGCGTCCGGTCATCCGGCCGCCGTGTGGCTTCGCCGCGGAATTCACGGAACACGTGGCGTCTGAGACTTCTTATCTACCACAAGGCAAGAGCTGGGAAACCCTCCAACGGGTTGGCTTGGGACTACCCACCGGGGCGGGAAGCATGAGACGCATGGCACCTCCTTGTCTGATCGTGCTGTGGCCTCACGCCGTCGCCTCCCCCGTCGCGCTCCCGGCGACGCGGATCCCACGGTCGTGGACCACTTCGAGGTTCTCGACTTTCCGCAAAGCGCCGTGAGGTTAGCACGAGACGGGACCCGCGGACAACTCAAGTCGGCATCGTTCAGGCTCGCTTCCGGACCCTCCTAGACGCCGGCGTGCTGCTCTCTTTCGGCAGCGATTGGCCGGGGACCAACGCCTCGTGGTACCCGGCGCGTCCGGTGCTGGGAATCTACGCCGCGGTGACGCGCCAGACGCTCGACGGCAAGCCCGAAGGCGGCTGGTATCCCCAGGAGCGGATCGATTTGGAGACGGCGCTTCGCGCCTACACGATCCACAACGCCTGGGCGGCGGGCGAGGAGGACGTCAAGGGGTCGATCGAGGCCGGCAAGCTCGCCGACCTCGTGGTGCTGGACCGGGATCCGTTCTCGGTCGAGCCCGGCGAGCTGAAGGATTTGGAGGTCATGATGACCGTTCTCGGCGGGCGGGTGGTCTACGAGCGAGATTGATTCTCCGTGCGGCAGGCGAAGCCTGCCCTACTTCTTTCGGACGTCGTAGACGAAGAGGTTGTCCTGCTCGCGCAGGAAGAGCTTGCCGTCGGAAATGACGGGATGCGACCAGCTGAACTGCTCGACGTCGGGAATCATGAAGGAACCCTTCTCGCGATACTCCTCGGGGGTCGCCTCGACCAGGACCATGAGGCCGTTCTGGTAGCGGAAGTAGAGGTGCGAGTCGGCGTAGGAGACCGCCGCCGAGCTCTTGCCGGCGTTACGGATCGGACCCCAGGCCACCTTTCCCGTCGCTTTTTCGATGGCGATCGGAAAGCCTTTGTTGTGCCCGGTGCCGGAATAGACGTAGCCCTCGTGGAGGATCAGGCCGCCGTGGTGGTTCTGAAAGGTAGGGCCGTCGAGAAAGTAGACTTCCTCGGCGGCGACGCCGCCGTCGGCCTTGGCGAGGCGCAGGAGTGCCGCGCCGGTCTCGTAGCCCGAGGAGGCGAAGACGGTGTCGCCGTCGATCAAGGAGGTGGGGATGTTGGCGACGTCGTTGGCGACCGGGTTGTAGCCCCAGAGGAAGCGTCCCGTCGCCGCCTCGACGCCGACGACACCGCGGCCCAGCAGTTGGACGTACTGGCGCACGCCCGCGCCTTCGGAGACGACGACGGAAGAGTAGGCGGCACCGTCTTCGCCCTTCTCGCCGAGCGCCGGGATCTGGGAGCGCCAGAGCTCCTTGCCGGTCTTCCGGTCGAGCGCGACGAGCGCCGCGTCCTTCGCCCCCGGAGTGACGACGAGGCGCTCACCGTCGACGAGGGGCGACTCGACGAACTTCCAGCTGTACGTGCCCTGGGCCTTCATCAGGGTGCCGCCGAAGTCCTCGACCATGCTCCGGCGCCAGACCTCCTTGCCGGTCTCGGCTTCGAGCGCGACGACGTCGCCCTCGGTCGACGTCACGTAGAGATGGCCGTCGACGACGGTCGGGGTGGAGCGGGCGCCGATGTACTTGTGCTCCCACGCCGGGCCGATCTTCGTCGCCCAGACGCGGCTGCCGTCACCGCGCTTCAGGGCGAGGACGTACTGGCTGTCCTCGACGTCGCCGGTGGTGTAGATGCGTTCACCCACCACGGCGAGGCTGGAGTAACCGTTGCCGACGCCGCTCGCGCGGTAGAGAAGCGGCGGGCCACCCTCACCCCACGCGTCGAGGAGCCCCGTCTCGGCCGAGCGGCCGTCGCGGTTCGACCCGCGCCATTGCGGCCAGTCGTCGGCTGCCGCCGGTAGGGCGGCAAAGCTCAAGGTCAGGAGGGAAAGCGCGAAAACGTTCCAAGGGGTACTTCTTGGCGGACGCCGTGTCATCGCAGGGGACTCCTTTCGTTGTTTCCGTCGTTGCGAGCCGGACGCCGTGCTTCGGCGTTCGGGGCATCTACACGATCCCCCTGACAGACGCGAGAAGCTACGGAAGGTTGTCAACAAAATGTAAAACCTGCGGTCGATGGACCCGTCTCGCGTCAGGAGCTTACGGCGAATGCCCCTGACAGAGGCGTCGTTCGTCAGGCGCCGACACCGCATGCTCCTGACGCAGGAGCTCCACGTCAGGAGCATGCGCCGTATGCCCCTGACGCAGGAGTTCCACGTCAGGAGCACTTCGCCGTATGCCCCTGACGGAAGAGGTTTCGTCAGGGGCATACCGCTGGGAGCTCCTGACGATTCGGCCCTCCGGAGAGCGGCTCTCTTGGGGTCGTGGCATTGAAAGTCCCTCGGTTCAGAAGAAGTCCCGCCATTCGTCGATCTTGGGATACCGCTTCCGGTAGGCGAGGGAGGAGAGCCGGTCGCCGCAGCGCCTCACCCGGCACCATTTGGCCGATCGGTTGTTGGAGGCGTCGTAGAAGGCGTACCGGCAAGACTTCTCGCGGCATATCTTGAGTCGGCTCCATCGGTCCTCCGACTGGGCTCGGAGGATGGCTTCCAGGATTCGGGCCCTGGCGCCGGGCCAGCCGCCTTCGGCGACCACGTCGCTGTGGGGCGTGCCGTCGCGGTCGAACCGGACACGGTAGCGCATCTCCCCGGCCATCTGGTTGAGGAATCTGACCGCCTTCTCGTCGATCGCCCCGCCGCTGTGGCCGTACAACAGGCACTGAAGGGCAGCGCGGAGGTTTAGGGCCTCTTTCCAGTCGTCCTCGCCGATCGGCGCATCGGCGGGCGCCAGGGAATGACGCGCCAGCCAGGCGTCCAGCGCCGCGGTGTCCTCGAGCTCGTCGCTCTCGGAGCGGAGGTCCCGGGTGTTGAGGAAGTCGAGGACGATTCGAAGGTCGTCGGGTGTCGGGTCGGTGCGGGCGGAGCGGGGTTTGCGGCGTCGGTGCATGCAGGGGAGGTTACTACATGCCTCCAGGGCATGCAACGTCGCCGGGTCTTCGGTCTCGAGGCGACGCGCCTCTCGTGATAGCCTGCCTCCATGCCAGACACCGACGCTCGGGAAACCCCACCGGCCCCGCGCTCCAAGGACGGCGACGCCGCGCCGTGGTGGTCATGGCCCACCTGAAAGCCAGGGCCACGCGCAAGGACAAATCGAGCCGGCTGCGTTGGAAGACGGAGCTCGTCCGCGGGCTCTACGAGCTAGGCTACGAGGAACGGGAGATCCGGGAGCTGTTTCGGTTCATCGATTGGGTGATGGCGCTGCCCAAGGAGCCGGAACGGGACTTCCGCGACGAGGTCCACAAGATCGAGGAGGAACGCAGTTACGGGCAGACGTCCGAAGCGTTGCAGGCGCAACCTGGTGGTTGATTGCAGTTGTAGCCTACGTTGATGCAGCTGTCGCCACACGCCTTGCTCGACGTACAGATGCGGCAGCAGGAGCCCGCGGGTACGCAGGTCGCCGGCGGCGGCACGACCGCCGACCACGCCGTCACGTCACCGGACTCGAAGCCGTCGAGGAAGATCTCTCCACAGGGCCCAAGCTCAAAAACGCAGATCACCCAATCCGGCTGGTCTATGAACGGATTGCGGTTCCCCTGGGCGCTGGCGACGACTTCATGCCGTGCCTCCTCCACGAGGTCTACGGGATCCTCCTCGTGCCACTGGAGGAGCACGGAAAGCTTGCCCATGTAGGCCACCGTCTCGTTGAGGCCGGTCCTGCAGTCGTCGATCGCCTGCCAATCGTCGGTCAGGACGAGGTTGGGCTCCGCCATGCCGGTGACGCCGTGCGTCCCACCCTCGTAGCGGACGTCGAGGTAGAGCAAGGCCCTGGCGACGTCGCCACGAGCCCCTCCAGCAATACCTCGTCGCCTTCCCCGGCGGGCGCTACCAACTTTCCAGGCTCAGTAGAGGTCGAAGATCAAGATCCGCGCCTCGAGCGGACCGTTTCTGACCGGGATCCGCCGCTTGGGCTTCAACCCGATGCCCTTGCCCCGTGTCTCGCCGCCGGCCAGGACCACCGCCCGCCATCCCTTGTAGCGTTGCTTGAAGAGGTCCCCGAGCCGAGGCCACACCTCCTGGCCGCCCTCCAGGCGCTCGCCATGGGGCGGATTGACGACGACGAGCCCTCCTCCCGAGGCCGGCTGCTCGAAGGCGAAGCCGTCGCCGTGGCGTAGCGTCGTCCGCTCGGCGAAGCCGGCGCGCTTCAGGTTGGCCCGCGCCGCGTCGATCGCCGCCGCCGAGCGGTCGACTCCGTAGAGGCGGACGTCGGGCCCGGGAATCGGGAGCTTCTCGCCGCGGACCTCGGCCCAGGCCTTGGCGTCGAAGCCCGGCAGACGCTCGAAGGCCCACCGCCGGCGCAAGGCCCCCGGCGCGCGGCCGAGGGCGATCGAGGCCGCTTCCGCCAGGAACGTCCCCGAGCCGCACATCGGGTCGACGACGCTGCCGGCGCCGTCCCAGCCCGCCGCCAGGACGCAGGCCGCCGCCAACTGCTCGCGCACCGGCGCCTCGGTCGTCCGGACGCGGTAGCCGCGCCGGTCGAGGGGCTCGCCCGAGGTGTCGAGGAGAAGCGCCGCCCGGTCGCGCAGGAGGTGGAGGCGTAGCCGCAGGTCGGGATTCTCGCGGTCGACCGAGGCGCGCCGCCGGAAGCGCCGGCGCTGGGCGTCGACCAAGCCGTCTTTCGTCTTGAGCCCCACCCAGCGCGTGTCGCCAAGGCGCGAGCGCGACGAGGTGGCGCGAATCGAGAACGTCCGGCGGGGATGAAAAAGCTCGGCGGGACCGACGCCGTCCCAGACGCGCTGGCCGGCGACGAGCGCTTCGGTACCAGCGGCCAGCGCGTCGCCGTCGGTGGCATTCCACGAACCAAGCTCGACGAGCACCCGGTTCGCGGTCCGCAGCCGCCAGTTGCTTCGCCAGGCGTCGCGCCAGGTGCCGGCGAAGGCCACGGCGCCCCGCTCGCGGCGCAGGTTCTCGAAACCCAGCTCCAGGAGCTCCTTGTCCAGGATCTCTTCGAGACCGAGAGCACAGGTGGCGATGAGTCGCAGGCTCACGGCAGCCCTAGCAGGAGGGGTTCCTCTCCGCAGGGCAGTCGTGCGGACGCCGGACCATCATCAGGTACCGGCCAAGCGCCCGGCGGCGGCGAAAACCCAGGAGGTGGAAAAGCTCGCGGGCCAGCCAGCGCGCGTAGCGCCGGTCGACGGTGAAGCGGTTGGGCTCGTCGCGGACCGCCCGGACCCCCGGCAGGTAGTGGAGGTAACGTTCCGTCCGGCGCTGGCGCAGGTAGGTCGAAAGATCGAGCCAGAACTTCCTGATCGGACGGACGAGAAAAAAACCGTCCTCACCCTGCTCCTGGTAGAGGGGCATCAGGATCCTCGACGTCTCCCCGGCCAGGATCTCGCCGCGGGCGTCGCGGGCCAGGAACTCGCCCGCCCGGACGACCTGGAAGTTGCGGTAGCCGGGCCGCATCTCAAAGCCGCTGCCGGCTCGGATCTCGTGCCGGTGACGGATCTCGACCACTTGCGGCAGGTCACCCCGATTGGCCGCCAGAAGGCGGCGCGCCGCCGCGACTTCGTCGCGGCTTCCACGCGGCAGGATCCCGGCCGCCTCCAGGGCGATCCAGACCGCCGCCTCGGCCCGGTCGACGGAGGTCGGGTCGTCGTGCTGCCCGGCCTCGAAGCCGAGGGTGACGAAGCCGCGCTCGAAGAGATAGTTGGCCAGCGTCCCGGCGAGCTCTTCCTCGATGCCGACCACCAGCGGTACCGGGAACTCGAGAGCGAAGCGGCGGTTGGGAAGCGTGTCGTCGAGGTTGGCGAAAGCAGAGCTTTCGCCCGAGGTGGTGTGCAGGTCGAGCAGGTAGACCGGGCGTCCCTCGCCCTCGCGCAGCAACCGCTCGATTTCCTGGTCGAGCTCGCGGAGCTCTTCGGCCTCGGCTTCCAAAGGGCCGCGGCGGGCGCGCAGGCGCTCGACCCGCTCCACGTTCCAGAAACGGTTCAAGTCGTGCTGGAGGAAACGGCGCTTTCTGGCCAGCGCCTGACGGTTGCCCAAAAGCCCCGTCATGCGGCCATTGACCTCAGTCAGGCCGGCCGCCTCGAGACGGCCGAAGATGCGGTCGAGCGCCAGGGCACCGGCGGGCTCGTTGCCGTGGACGCTCCCCACGACCAGCAGCGTCGGCCCCTCGTGGGGGCCCCGGAGCTCGCCGATCACACGGGGGCCCCGTACCAGGCGCAGGATCTCCGGTGAAGCCTCCGGGGCGGGCTCGATTCCGATCCCCGGCCGGTCGAGCGTCAAGATGTCGTTCAAGCTCGCGTGCTCCTTTCCTTCACGGATAACGGCGGCTCCTGCCCGAATCGATCCACCTCTGCCAAGAGCCCGGCCGTCGAAACCAGGAAAACTCTGGCGGCCAGTGGACCCTACCGCTGCTACCGATCGAGCCTCGTGCAAGGGGTGGGTTGGAAATACGTGGATCGTACTCTGGTGAAAGCTCCAAGATGGTGCAGCGAGCGCTGGCACCGGGCATTACTATAGCCGGATTGCGAGCCTGGTTCAAGGCAGAATAGGCAGGTTGCCGCCGGTTGGTTCCAGGTGGATGGCCGCCGTACCTCGCGCCGGAAGCGCTGCGGCAAGACGGTGAAGCTCAGGTTCTCGGGCAGCGTGTGTCCTTCGGTGTAAGGCAGCGGAAAGACGTTCGAACGCTGCGACGGTGGTCCCGGCCGGTGTGTGGCGTGGCAGCTCCTCCTGGATCGGGCGACGAGGTCCTGGTCGGGAGCGGGTCCGTCGCGGACGACGGCGACGGTCACAGTCCGGGCCGCGGCGGAGCCGCAGAGCAGGAGCAGGCCGGCGCGGCTGCCGTTCGTGGCATAGATCGGTCTGTCCAAGGCAGGATCCTTCACGAGTCGGGGGTTCTTAGAGCGTTCCTTCGTGAGCAGATGTTGCGACTCTACCCCACTCGCGGGAGGTGAACCATTCGACCTTGGTCCTAGTGGCATTTGTCGCTCCTGGAGTCGACCTGGAAGCTCGAAACGATGGAGAGAATGCCATCCGAAGGCCACTTCGCTGAGTTTCCCCTCCCTTGCCTTGTGCCACCAGGTCCGCACGGTCTCCGCACGGCGGCTTTCGCCCGCGAAGAGTCGTCTTGACGACGAGAAGCTTCGAGCCGAAGTCGAGCAGGCCGTCCGGTTCTGGCTGTCGATAGCCGCCTGACGGCCCACGAATGCTGGGAGCGCAGGCGCGAACGCCTGCCGACGCTTCTTCGTCCCGAAGGTACGCATGCTGGGAGCGCTGGCGTCCCGCCTGCACCGCGGGCAACGCCCGCGTGGTCCTCGTTCCACTCCTCCGGCAATTCTGCAGACCGGCAGGCAGAGCCGACCCATGCGTTCGAGGGGCTGAAGGGCCGGGGCAGATCCGGCCCTCGTTCTGCTATGCTGCACAAATCCCTCGAACGGGTGGCAGTTGCCGCCTACCCGCAGCTCTCGTTGGAGGACATCTTCGGGGCCCTGGCCTACGCCGCAGACGTGCTCCGTCACAAAGTGATGATTCCATTCCCACCGCCTACCGCGGCCGATGCACTTCAAAGTCGATGAGGATCTGCCGCCCGTCGTGGCGGAGATGCTACGGAAGCACGGATATGCCAGCAGCACGGTGGTCGAGCAGGGGATGGGCGGCTGGAAAGACCCGGAGTTGTGGCGTGCCACCCAGGATCACCAGCAGTTCCTGGTCACCGCCGACAAAGGATTTGCCGACATCCGCACTTACTCTCCTGGTAGCCACTGCTATCCTCACGGGAAAACGAGCCGCCATCAGGAGCAAGAGGTGCGCAAGGACTTCTACAAGCCGCTCATTGATGCCAAGGTCACCGGTGTAGTGGACGTGGTGGACGGGCTCTTCACGATGCTGCGGAGGGCGCCGCGATGAGCCGCGCCGAGGCTAGAATTCGGCCCGCTAGGGGCGTCATTCGAAGCACGCCGCCTAGCGCCGCTCTGGTTCTCTCCCGGCCAGGAGCACGAGGCGCCTCTGAGCCCTCTTCCTCATCTCGCCCTCCGGGCCTCGTGCCTTCGAGGATGCTGCCATGCACTCACTCGGAGGCGCTCAGCGCTAAATCGTTACACCATCTTGGTGGTTTGGGTTGACCTAGATCGGTCCGTACGAGCGGAAGCAATTTGATGGGCCTGCAGTAAATCTACAAAGGGTAACCAATGATAAATGTAGTAAGAGCGCTAATGGCGATGTTGTCTGTGATTCCTTTCGCGCAGCATTCGATTGCCCAGACGACGTGCAACTTCAAACAGATCACTGATTCGACGGGCGGCGTCACTTTCGAGGGGGAAGTGGCGATAAGCGGTAACGGACTCTTTGTGGCGTTTCAAAGCAATGGCGATTTCACGGCAATGAACGCCGACGGTGGACCGGAAGTGTTCCTTTATGATGAAGCTAACGGGATGATGAAGCAAATCGTCAGCTCTCCGGCCGGGACTTTCTCGGGCCACCCATCGCTAGATGGCTCCGGAGAGCAGCTTGCCTTCATCTCGAACGCAGATCTGGCACCAGGAAACAATTCGGACGGTAACGTCGAACTATTCCTTTATCGAGTTTCATCGGGTGCTGTCGAGCAGCTGACGGATACTGTAAGAGATCATAGCTTCTATCCTGCAATCAGTGACTCGGGAACTCAAATTGCGTTGATGAGCGGTGCCGACTTGGCTCCCGGAGAAAACATAGACGGCAGCTTCGAGTTCTTCGTCTTCGACATAGCAACAAAAATGGCGGCCCAGATTACTGATGGCATCACAAGCCCTGGGCAATCGAATCAAATAGGCCCGATGATTAACTCAGATGGCACAAAGATAGTATTCGCATCCGACCGAGACGAAGTGCCGCCGAACAACGCTGATTTGAACCAAGAGATATATCTCTTCGATGCAGCCTCAAAGACTCTCACGCAGATAACCGACACGATAGGGGGATTCCCAATGTTCCAGAACACCTACCCATCGGTCGGCGGATCTGAGGCGAAGATCACGTTTTCTTCTGATTTCGACCTTACTCCCGGCGGTAACGTGGATCTCAGCTCCGAGCTATTCCTGTTCGATGCGGCGAAAGCGACCTTCACTCAGCTGACCGACACATCCTTCAGCCTGACTCCTGCCATCAGCGCAGATGGCTATGTCGTGGCTGGCAGGATTAACGGAAGTTTTGGCATCGTCGACCTGCCAACGGGCGTTGTCACGTACTGGAGTGGTGCCTCAAATCTGTTTGGGACGTCAATAAGCCGTTTCGGCAGGAGCGTAGCCTTTCAATCCGCTGGAGATCTGATGGGCGGAGGCAACGTGGACGGAAACGCCGAGATCTTCTTGGCCCAATGCGTTCCGTTTTCGGCCGTATTCTTCGATGGCTTTGAGTCCGGGAACACTACGGCGTGGACAAACAGGGCTACGGCGGAATGACGCGCCTGGCATAGGGTTAGACATCTGGTTGCCCGACGTCAACTACTTTTGTGCATCGTACTGCCTCACGGTTCGATGTTACCCGCGGATAGGTGTCGTCACAAACCCCCGCGCCGTCGCCCCGTCGCCCTGGGCACGAGCCTCGCCACAGCCTCGCGGCAGCCTCCGAAGAACCGGAGAATCTGGCACAGTACTGGAGGGCCTCGGGATGGACAAAGGACGCGAAGAGCCGCCTCTCCTGGTCGGGCACGTAGCCCACCGACCACGCCGTCTCGGCGTTGATCAGCAGCTCGGCGTCGACGGTTGCCTTGTGCCACCAGGTCCGCACGGTCTCCGCACGGCGGCTCTCGCCCGCGAAGAGTCGTCTTGACGACGAGAAGCTACGAGCCGAAGTCGAGCAGGCCGTCCGGCTCTGGCTGTCGATAGCGGCCTGACGGCCCACGAATGCTGGGAGCGCAGGCGCGAACGTTCTTCTCTTCGTCCCGAAGGGACGCATGCTGGGAGCGCAGGCGTCCCGCCTGCCCCGCGGGCAACGCCCGTGTGGTCCTCGTTCCACTCCTCCGGCAATTCTGCAGACGTCTGCGGAATTTGCTCTTGCGGCAAGTTGGAAGGCGACTGCGATGACTCCGGCAGACTTCTGCGTGAAAAGGCCGCCTCCGAGCAAGCCGCGTTCGGCCCCGGCCAGACTTTCGCGGACGACCTACCGGGCGGTCGGTAAGATCCTCGGATGGCCCTCAAGCCGCCGGCAATCACGCTCACCGCTCTGAGGCCGGGAAGAGAGGACTCTTCTGCGCGACCGCGCGGGGTACGCCAACGTCCTCATGGTCCGTGCCCGGGCGGTCGAGGCGGACGATCGCCGCTTGGCGGCCGACCTCCTCATGGAGGCGCACGACGTGACGGCCCGCTACGAAGAGGACGGCTTCGTCTGCCCGTCGCGGACATCGAACGTGAGGGCCGCCAGTCGAAGACCTCCAGGAGAGCGCCGCCGTCGTCTTGACGGAGCTCGACGAGGTACGGCCCTTGCCGCCGGCCGACCGGTTCCGTCGGGCGCTTGAGGCGTTGCGTCGGAGCGCCGAGGCGGCTGGGGCTCCACGGGCGATCGCCCGGCTGGAGGCGGCAGCCTGAGGAATTGTCACATCAGCAATGACGGCGGGCGCCGATCTACTCCCCACCCTTGATTCCACGTCTAGGAAATGATGTAAGGTCATACTACGGGACCCTTTCCCGGGTCCCGGAAATGCCACCCGGATTTTTCAGGTCCCCTTCCCGGGTCCCGGGGACGGCAGCTGAAAAACTCACCCGCTCTTCCCGGGTCCCGGGGACGGCAGCCGAAACGCTCGGCCCCTCCTCTCGGGCCCCAGGGACGGCAGCCGAAACGCTCGTCCTCTCCTCCCGGGTCTGGGGCCGCCACCCGAAAAGCTCACCCCTCATCTCCCGGGTCCCGGGGACGGCACCCGGATTTTTCACCCCCTCTTCCCGGGTCCCGGGGCCGCCACCCACGGGCCCGGCTTCTCCGGGGCCTATTCGCCGCGCAGGTGGACCATCGGGTCGAGGCGCGCGGATTCCGCCAAGCGTAGCGAAGGTCGGCAAGAATCGGCTCCACGGTAAGATGATACGATGAAAGCTGTGGAGGACATGGAACCATGAAGAGAACCTTTAGCGCCATCGTGCATCGGGAGGAGGCCCTCTACGTGGCCGAATGCCCTGAAGTCGGCACCGTCAGTCAAGGCACCAGCATTGAGGAGGCTCTCGCCAGTTTGAGCGAAGCTACAGAGCTCTACCTTGAGGAGTTCCCTTTACCGAGTCAGCCGCGACCGTGGCTGACTACGTTCGAGGTAGAGCTTGAGTCGGCTGCCTAGAACCTCAGGCGACCGGGCCATTCAAGCCCTGAAGAAGCTCGGATTTGTCGAGGTCCGCCAGCGGGGCAGCCACGTGGTCCTGAGGAAGGAAACCGAGCAAGGTGCGGTCGGCTGTGCCGTGCCCCGGCATAAGGAGCTGGCCGTCGGGACCCTCCGTGGCATCCTCAAGCAGGCCAAGGTCGCCGAGGATGAGTTCGTCCGTCAGTTTTGAGCCGGGGAGCCGACACCCGATGCCACATCGACGCCAACGGAAGCGGCGACCTAGACTGAGCCAGGAGGGCTCCGGAGAGCAAATGATCTCGTTCCCGTACGGCATCGCCGACTTCCACCGCATCCGCAGCGAGGGCCTTGTTTACGTCGACCGGACGGCCTACCTCCGCGACGTCGAGCGGCTGGGCTCCGTCCTCGTCTTCCTGCGTCCGCGGCGCTTCGGCAAGTCGCTCTGGCTCCAGACCCTGGCCAACTACTACGATCTGCGCCGCAAGGACGAGCACGACGAGCTCTTCGGCGACCTCGCGATCGGCCAGGAGCCGACGCCGCTCGCCCATCGCTACTTCGTCCTGCAGTGGAACTTCTCCGACGTCGACGCGAGCGGCGGCGTCCAGGCGATCGCCGAGAGCCTGTGGGAGCACGTCGCCACCCGGGCCAAGGTCTTCGCGCGGGAGTACAAGCAGGTCCTGCCTGGCCCGGTCGAGGTGGCCGGTAGCCCGGCGGCAATCCTCGCCGGCCTGCTCGCCGCCGTCAACGAGACGCCCTACAAGCTCTACCTGCTGATCGACGAGTACGACAACTTCGTCAACGAAGTCATGATCCGCGACACCGAGCTCTACCAGGCCCTCTTCACAGCCGACGGCCCCTACAAGCAGCTCTTCAAGTCCGTCAAGGCGGCGACGGAAGGCCGCGGTCTCGAGCGGGTTTTCGTCACCGGCGTCTCGCCGCTCGCCTTGAACGACCTGACGAGCGGCTTCAACATCGCCGTCGACGTCTCCCTCGATCCCGACCTGACTGCGCTCTGCGGCTTTCGCGAGACCGAGGTCCGCGGTCTACTGGAGGCCATCGTCCGGGATAAGGGCTTCTCGCCGGCGATCGGCGACGAGGCCATCGAGACGATGCGCACCTGGTACAACGGCTATCGCTTCAGCCACGGCCCCCCGGGAAGGGCGACCCAAGGCGACGAAGACCTCGTCTACAACCCGACCAACACCCTCTACTTCCTCAAGCACCTCTACCGCTGGCAGACGCCCCCCGAGAAGCTCCACGACGAGAACCTGAGGACGGACCACGGCAAGATCGCTTTCCTGGCCAGGCCGAGCGTCGGCGCCGGGGTGATCGAACAGTTGACCGAAGGCGACGGCACCGTCAGGATCGCCCGGCTCGAGGAGAGCTTCTCCCTTGAAGACCTGCTGACGCGCATCGGCGAAGACCCACAGCTCGTCGCCTCTTTTCTCTACTACAGGGGGCTGCTCACCCTAGGGCGCCCCCCAAGAGGACCGGCGGCAGCGGCGGCGGCGTCAACGAGATGGTCTCAAAGCCCTCTTCCTCTCGATCCTTTTTGACGACACGCGCTACGCCGTATTTTCCGAGCTCGAGCTCGACCAGCGCTACGCCGACCTCTGTCTCCTGGTGCGGCCGGAGACGCGCCGACACGGCTTTTTCGACGTCCTCTTCGAATTCAAGCTCGTACGCCGCAAGAAGCTCGGCATGAAAGGCCAGGAGATCGCGGAGATGGACGACGCCGCGCTGCGTCAGCTGCCGGCGGTGGCGGACGCGTTCGCCGAGGCCAAAGTCCAGCTCCGGCACTACCGCCAGGCGCTCGCCCTACGCTTCGGCGAGCAGAAGCTGCGGCCGCGCTCCTACGCCGTCGTCGCGGTGGGCCTCGAGCGGCTCCTGGGCGAGGAGGTCGAAGCGCAACCCTGACCCGCCGCTTCGAGGGCTTGGGGTCGTCAGGCCATCGCCCTCGCCGACCAGACCGAGATCCGAGACAACAGCCGGGCCAAGACGGCTTTCCGCCTCGTCGCTCGCTATCACCGGGGCGAGCTGGTGGGTCCGGCGGACTGGCCTCCCTGGACGCCGCCCAAGCTATGGCGGCCGTCCGGGTGACGTAGGCTCGGCGGCGCTGGGTCAGCCCGCCGGGCCGCCAGGATGTGAGCCCAGGGTGGGCTACGACCAAGGTCCCATTTATCCCCGCACGACGCCGCGATCGGTCCTGGCCGCGCTCAGACCTCCTTCACAGACGTGCCACGCATTCCCCGACAGCCTCCCCGATGGCCTGGGTACTCTGGGTACCTACGTCCGCCTCGCCAGCGTGGTGGCGCCATCGTCCCACAGCCGATGCCACGTCGCCGAGGATCGATTCAGCCTCAGGGCTCGCGATGTCCACCGCGGAGGCCAGCTTCAGCAGATGGTTTCTCCCGGGAGCCCGGCCTTCCCCGGCGACCGTCATGGAGTGCTCGGCGCCGGGACCGGGAGCGAACACGAGATCGTAGGCCGGGGCCAGCTCCCATTCCCCGGCGTCGTTCAAGCGGAAGGCGAAGTTTTTCACGTGGTCGTCCCGGTTGTGCGCCAGCACGTTGAAAACCATCCGGCGGTAGCATTCCAGTACGTCCTGGTGGTTACGGGTCAGGACCTTCGTCACCTCGAGGAGCTGTCGGTAGTCACAGCTCGGGATGCGGAAGTTGGCGTGGACGAGATTGCCGAACGTATGGACGTGGTAGCGGCGGTTGCCCTGGCGGTCGAACCGTTTCACCCCGAAGAAGCGCTCTCCCTGCGCCGTCTTGAACAACCGTGCCGGGGGCATGAAGACGCCCGCTTCCCGGGCCATGAGCGAGTAGGCCAGCTCCACCGGACCGGCATCCGGCGGGTCTTCCCGGGCACGGAACTTGACCATCCAGTGCTCATAGCCGGGTGGGAGGTCCTCTTCCCCGGAGAGGATCCTCTCTCCACGGACCCCGACCAGTACCTTGGGGCGAGCCCCTCCGGGGCTTCCTCCGGCCCGGAGGAGCTGTGGCAGCACCTCGCTGCAAGTCCCCGACAGCACCTCCTCGGACGCCTGCGCCATGTCGTGCAGATCGAGGGTTCGTGCGTCGTGCTTCGTGGGATTCGCCGGTGGATGATAGGTGAGCGCTCCCATGGTCCTCGTGCCGAGAAACGCCAGCCGATCCAGCACCGAGACCTCGGCCAGAGCGGACCTCTGCTGCTGGAAGAAACGGTCCATGAGGAGCAGACCCCAGCCGTCGGGCAGCGAGTCGTCAAAGAGGCCAAAGACGGGACCGAAGTCGTGATCGCGGTGTCCTAGAAGCCCTGGCTCCGGCGGCAACTTGAAGGGAGACAGCCACAGCGGACGGCGGAGGAAGGCGGGATCGTATTCGAAGTACACCTGTCCGCCGCGCTCGGCCAACTGGCCGACCACGCGCTCGTCGCCCGGGACGTGGACCAGGCGGACCTCCAGCTTCTTCATATCCGGCCCCGCCGGCGCGCGGGCCTCTTCTCGGTAGCTTCCAGCTCTGCCATCGACAACGCCGGAGGCCTCTGGAGGAGGGCGTCGAAGTCGTCTAGCCGGCCGAGGGCGAAGACGAGCTTGAGCAGGTTCTGGAGCGACACCCTGCCGGAATCCTCGAAACGGCGCAGCGACGCCAGGCTGACCCCGGACCGCTGGGCCAGGGTGACCTGCCGCCAACCCTTCGCCAGTCGCAGCTCCCGGACCCGAGCTGCGAGGGCGATGCTGATCTGATCGGGCGTTCGCAGCGAATACTCACTCATCTGCCGTCCTCCCTTGCCGTCTTTGCTGCTCCGGGCGCTTTGCCACTCCTTGTGGGAGTGCTAGTATAAGAGCGATAAGGTCGAGCTTCAACAACAAACGCTAAAATATCAGCGGCAGTACGGACGAAGAGACTCGGAGTCCGAGGGGCTGGTAACGAACCCAGTAGAAGAGGGCGAAGAGAAAGACCTTCTAGGACGGCTCCAGGAACCGGTGGGGCGGTGCCCATGTAGGAGTAGCAGAGCTCCACGATCTCCTTGGAGTCGTGGTCGGCGACGATCCAGCTGTTCAGGTACTGGAACAGTGCTACGAGGTGAGCGTCGAAGGTCTAGCTAGCTCAAGTCGAAGAGGCGTCCCAGGAGGAGCTGAAGAGGGAAGCGCTGGAGGCTGCCCGCCGCGGTCGACGTCTCGTTGAATTCGGTGACCTCGTCGGCCTCGACGCCGTCGCCCCAGATCAGGGTCGGCAGGGGGTCGGCGGCGTGCTGGCCGCTCTCGGAAAGGGTGGCGTGATCCGAGGCGACGGCGATCCGGAACGGCTCGCCGTGACGCTTCAGGAATTGGTCGAGGGCGACGTCGAGGCGCTCCAGGAACTCGACCTTCAAATCCGGACGCTGGTCGTGAGCGGCAATGTCGGCGCCCTTGACGTGGACGATCACGAGGTCGTGCGAACGAAGGGCCTTGCGCGCCGCTTCGAGCTTCGCCTCGAGGTCCGTGTCGAGGTTGGCCGTCATCTCCTTGCTGCTCACGACGTCGGCGCCGAGCCACTCGGCGACCCCGAGGACGGTCCGGTCGGCGCCCACGCAGGCGACGCGCAGCGGCAGGCCGCTCTCCTCGAGCGGCACGAGGCGGTGGACCGTCCCCGCGCCGCGGGTCAAAACGGCGTTCGCCGGTGGCAGGCCCGCCTCGCAACGGTGCTTGTTGATCCGGTGCTTGCACAGCACCTTCCGCGCCGCCTGCTCGAAAAGCGCCACCACGTTGGCCGTGTAGGTAGCCCGCTCGTCGTTAGGGTCGTCCGGCCGCGGGGTGAGCGGCGGTCCCGGAGCGGCGCCGTCGCCGGGGTCGGACCCCTGGATCGCCGAGGAGAGGCCCTCGCCGCGCAGCACGACGGCGAGCCGGTGCTCGGTCGCCGCTTGGACCCGCACCACGACGTCCTGGCCGAGGCCCTCCGGCAGGGCGAGGTGGTCGAGGGCGTCGGCGAGCTCGGCCGCCTGGTCGCGGATGCGCCCGGCGCGACGGTCGACCACCTGGCCGCGGGCGTCGAGGGTGGCGAGGTTGCCGCGCAGGGCGACGTCGCCCGGGCGCAGCTCCAGCCCGGCGCCGAGGGCCTCGACCGGGCCCCGCTTCATGGCGAGCGGCGACTGGCCGAAAAGCGCCAGCGTGCCCGCAGCGGTGTCGGGCACGACGCCCGGTGCCACCGGGTCGGTCAGCCCGCAGCGGCCTTCGCGGGCCAGTCGGTCGAGCGTTGGGGTGACCGCCGCCATGAGCGGCGTGCGCCCGCCGAGGGCCCGGACCGGACGGTCGGGTAAACCGTCGACGATCAGCAGGAGGCCCGGCACGATCCCTTCCGACTCCTTCCAGTCCGGCTGGGCCAGGCCCGGCAGACGTTGCTCGAGGATCGAGGTGACGAGGCGCATCGCCCGCATCGCTACCGGGGGCTCCGGATGCGAAGTGTCGACGAGCGGTACGTCGTGGGTTTCGGCCTGCTGGAGCAGGAAGTCGTGGATCGTGCGGATCGCGTGGAAGTTTTCGAGGTAGCGCTCCGCCCGCCGTCTCGCCAGCCGTCCCCGGATCATGAACCGGGACCGGTGGACCTCGACGTCGTGCGTGGTCAAGAGCAGCGGCACCTGGTAAGCGGCTCCCTCCAGGTCAGGAAACGGGACGAGCGGCGGATAGAGGTGGATGCCCTCGACCAGGATCGAGATGTTCTCGGAGATGGCACGCTCGACGATGGCGCGCACCCCGACCAGGACCCGGCTCGCCTGGTCCTCGAAGCTGCGGATCAGCCGGTCGGTCGGATCCCCTTCACCGTAGGGGTCTTCGGTGATGAGGACCCCCGGCGGCGGGGCGACTTCGAACGACGAGGTGTAAATCGCCGGCATCATCTCCGGCGAGAAGACCATGCGCATCACCTGGCGCACGAGGTCGGTGGCGTTGATGCGGTAGATCTTGAAAAGCGGCGCGAGATCGACCGAGTGGGTCGACTTGCCCGTGCCGCTGGCGCCGCCGACGTAGATCACGAGCGGCCGCGGCAGGCGGTGGATGCGGCGCATCAGGCGGTAGCGCCGCGCCGGCTCCGCGCCCTCGGAGCGCTCGAGGAGATCCGCCACCCGCCGCGCCAGCTCGCCGCTCGTCAAGGACATGACCTCCTCTGCGCTCAGGACTTTCTCGAGCTCGGCGATCAGCGTGTAGGCACGGTCGATGTCGATGCCGGCGGCGAGGATGGAACGTGCCAGGAGACCCCGCGAGAAGGGCTGCTTCTGGCCGTGGTAGAGCACCTGCCGCTGGGGGACCGGCTTGACCTTGGCCGTGAGGCCCGGCGGCAGCTCGCCGCCGAGGGCGCGTTCGACATGCCCCATCACGAGATCGCGCACCTCGGTGCTCGTCACCTCGTCGCGGCCGGCCAGTTGGTCGCGCACCGCGCTCGCCGTGGCGTAGGCCTGCTCGAATTCGAGGCCGCGCTGCACCAGGTCGTGGGTGATCATGCCGCGCAGGAACCGCTGCCGCGAGCCGTCGGAGAAGACGACCTGGAGCTGCTTGCGGCGCTTGTCGCCGCCACGGCTGGCAGGAGCTTCGGGTTTCTTCATCGGTGTAGTCGGCCAAGCGCGGCCAGCTGGCGCTTTCGACCTCGGCCTCGGTGTCGCGGGACGCCGCGCATGGCGCCTCTAGAGCGGCATGTCGTCGGGCGAGACGAGGCCGCGGCGCAGGGCGTAGCTCACCACCTGGGCGCGGTTGTGGAGATGAAGCTTGTCGAGGATGTTGCGGACGTGGAACTTCACCGTGTTGCCCGAAACGCCGAGGTGGTGGGCGAGCGCCCGGTTCGAGGTCTCGCCCTGCACCATGAGCTCCAGGACTTCCATCTCGCGGGCGGTCAGCGCGTCGGGGTCGTGGCCTTTCTTCTCGGGCTCGGCCTTGGGGCTCTTGAGCTCGTGGAGGAGCTTGCGGGCGACGAGCGGCGTCAAGGCGGGCTCGCCGCGGGCGACCCCTTCGAGCAGGGTGAAGAACTTCTCGGACTCGAGGTCTTTTAGGAGGTAGCCTTCGGCGCCGGACTTGATGGCTTCGAACAGATCCGCGTCGTCGCTCGAGGCGGTCAGGATGACCACCTTGATGTCCGGCAGCTCGGCGCTGATCATCCGGGTGGCGGCGAGGCCGTCCATCTCCGGCATCGCGAGGTCCATCAAGATGACGTCGGGCCCAAGCTCGCGGGCGAGCTCCAGGGCCTCGCGGCCGTTGCCGGCCTCGCCAATCACCTCCATGCCCTTCGCTTCAAGAAGGCTTCGCAGGCTGTCGCGGAAGAGCGCGTGGTCGTCAGCTATCAATAGGCGCATGTCAATTCCTCGTGTCCGGAGTGAGCGCGTATTCGATCTCGACCCGGGTCCCCGAGCCGCTGGCCGATTCTAGCTTGAACTTGGCGCCGATCGCCTCGGCGCGTTCGCGCATCGTCGAAAGCCCGAACCGGGGCCGGCCCGCGGGCCGGCCGGAGGCGTCGAGCTCGAAGCCGATGCCGTCGTCGATGACCTGGGCGCGGACGCCGTGAGGCAGGACGTCGATGCGAACCTCCGCCTGCGTCGCCGCCGAATGCTTGCGGACGTTGGCCAGGGCCTCCTGGACGATGCGCAGGATCTGGAGCTCGACGTCGGGGGTCAGGTGCGGCTCGCCGTCGACCGTGAGCTCGGCTCGGATGCCGCACTGATCCTGCCAGGTTTCCAGGTGCTGGCGCAACGCGTCGGTCAGGCTGTGCTCGGAGTCGACCATGGCGCGAAGCCCGAGAATCCCCTCGCGGACGTCGGAGTAGACCTCCCGCGCCGCCGCCGCCAGCTGTTCGAGCTGCTCGGCGGCTTTTTTCGTGTGGCCGTGGCGCAGGAACTCCTGGACCGCCTGGGCCTTGGTGTTGACGTAGGCGAGCACCTGGGCCTGTCCGTCGTGGAGCTCGTGGGCGATGCGCAGCCGCTCCTCGGCGACGGCGAGCGAGCGGACCTGAGAGTGCAGGTAGGCGTTGTCGATGGCGATCGCCGCCTGGGTCGCGAAACGCGCCAGGGTGTCCTCCTCCTCGGCCGAGAACTCCGTTCCGTCCTTCTTTTCCGAGAGGTAGAGATTCCCGCCCAGGGGGCCCTGGCAGACGATCGGCACGGCGAGGAGCGAGCGCAGGACGGGATGGTTCGGCGGAAAGCCGGCCGAGCGGGTGTCCTGGCTCATGTCGGCAAGCCGAAGGCGCTGCCCCTCCCTCAGCACGAGCCCCAGCAGACCCTTCCCCACCGGCGGTGAGCCGATCCTCCCGACCTCCTCGCTGGTCAGGCCGGTGGTCACAAAGGTGCGCACGCGGCCGGTCTTGTCGACGACGGAAAGCGCCCCGAAGCGCGTCCCGACGAGGTTGCAGGCCAGGTCCACGACCTTGCGCAGCACGGTGTCCAAACCGAGATGCGCGGTCACGTCGAGGCTCGCCTCGCGCAGCGCCGCGAGCTCGCGGTTGCTGCGCTCCAGCTTGTCTTGCATCAGGTCGAGGATCGTAAAGACGGCGCCGTAGAAAAAAAGCGCTCCCACGAGCACCACCGCGTGCATCATCAGCCGGCCCTGGAGCGAGAGCACCTCCGGCCCCAGCACCCAGCGGGCGTACTCCAGGACGACGATGAAGGCGATCGGCGCGGTGATCGCGATCCACTTGAGGCGGCGGAAGTTCATTGCGTGGTGACCACGGTTTCGCGGTAAGGACCGAACGGCCGCATGCTAGCATACCGGCCCACCCTATGAGGTAGCTCTGTTGCTGCGAGAACCACCCCGATGATCGTGGCCGGCCGCGCTCTCGGCGTCAATACTACGGAGCATGGGCCAGAAGCTGGCCGGACAGGCCTCCGATTCACTCTCGACCGTGGTAGTGATGTTTCCGAGTAACCTTCATCTGTGGGATCGCATTGCACGCCTCTTGCTGGGGGCCGTCATGTTTGCCGTCGGCTGGTACTCGGGGCCGACCGCCTGGGCCATGGCGCTCCGGGTGTTCGCCTTCTACCCGGTGGTCACCGGGCTCGCGGGCTGGTGCCCGATCTACGCGCTGCTGCGCTTCCGCACCAAGCGCTGAGGACCCGCGCCGGACCAGGTTAGAATGGTGCCATGAGCACCATCTTCGACAAGATCCTCGACGGCGAGATCCCGTGCCACCGCGTCTATGAAGACGAGCACGTCCTCGCTTTCCTCGACATCGGCCCGTTGAGCCGCGGTCATACCCTGGTCGTTCCCAAGGAACGTAAGGCGCAGCTCCACGAGCTTGGCGACGAGGCGGCGGCGGCGCTGGGACGCGTCCTGCCGCGGATCGCCCGCGCGATCCTCAAGGCCACCGGTGCCACCGCCTACAACGTCCTCCAGAACAACGGCGCCGCGGCCTCTCAGATCGTCCAGCACGTCCATTTCCACATCATCCCGCGCTTTGAATCGAGCGGCTTAGGGCTCGTGTGGAACGTATCTAACCTCGAAGCCGACGAGGCCGGCCGGCTCGTCGCCGACCTCCGGGACGCCCTGGCGAAAGACTGAGCCATGGCCGAGCGCAACAGTGGGGAGGCGCTTTCGCTCCAGGAGCGCTACGCGCCGAAAAATCTGTACGAAGACCTTCGTCGCCGTCAAGCAGGGGCATCCGGCCTACCACCGGTGGTAGGTGTTTGGAGCGAGCACATCCCGCCCGCCTCGCAGCACGCCGCCTCGTAGGCGCGGGCCAGGTAGCGGAGCATCACCTCCCCGACCTCCTCGGCGCTGCGGCCGAAGGCGATGACGCCGTCCTCGTGGCCGCCCATGGCGAGGATCCGGAGCTCGGCGAGCGGTGTGGTGCGGTAGAGCCGGGTGACCTCGCGCGCCATCTCCGGCGTGCCGTAGGGGACGGCCGGGTCCGTTCTCGGCAGGCGGAGCTCGCGCGCCCGGCGCCAGATCGCCGCCGCATGGGTGTGGAAGACGAAACGGATATGCGTCCCCAGGTCGTAGACCGCGCCGTGGGTCATCGACTCGGACGACGGCATCACCTCACCGTGGCTTACGACGTGGCTCGTCCGCTCGTCGTAGCTCTCGACGACGCAGAAGTCCGCGAGCGTCATCGCCGCCTTGCCCGAGGTCTGAGTGCCGGTGACGAGAAACGATCGCCGTCGGCGCGGCTTCGACGGCGCCCCCACCCGGGCGCTGACGTTGCCGTAGCCGAAGCCGCCGTAAAGCCGCGGGTCCTGGCCCACGAGCCCCGTCTTGGCGAGGATCTCCCGCCAGGCGACGAGCCGACAGGCGAGCTCGCCCAAGAGGCGCCTCGAGAGCGGCTCTTGCCGGTGCTCGGCGTGAAACTTGATGACTCCTTCCTCGACCATGCCGCCGCCTATCCTGCTCGATCCATGCCCACGGATTCAACCCAGGCGCTCTAGAGGTGCCACGGCGTCGGCGTGAAACCCAAGAGAACGAAGAGAAGCATCAACCAGCCGAGGACGACGCGGGTGCCGTTGATGGGCACCTCCTCGTGGGCGGCCGGAGGATGGCGTACGAAGAGCACGAGGAGGATCAACATCAACGACCAGTGCCAGAGCCGCCAGATGATCGTGGCCACGATCGCGCCGTAGAGCAGCGTCAGGGAGACGGCGAAGGCGTACCTCGGCAGCAGGGAGTAGAGGATGTGTCCGCCGTCGAGCTGACCGATCGGCATCAGGTTCAAGGCGGTGATCAAAAGACCTACCCAACCCGCGTAGGCGATCGGGTGGAGCACGATTTCCTGGCCTTCGGGCAGGGGGCCGAAGACCAGGTAGCTCATCGCCTTGAAGATCAGGGGCTCGCCGAGGGTAATGAGGCTCTCGGTGTCTTCGAGCGTCACGAAACGCGACATCTTGAGCCCGATGTAGCTGCAACCCAGCGCCGGGATCAATCCGGCGATCGGGCCGGTGATGGCGACGTCGAAAAGAGCCCGGCGGTCGGCGCCCTGAGGGCGCATCGCGATGACCGCGCCCATCGTCCCGATCATGCTGAACGGCATCGGCAGGAAGTAGGGGAGGCTTGCCGGGACGGCGTAGCGCCGCGCCTGGACGTAATGACCAAGCTCGTGGGCCACCAAGATCGTCAGAAGCGCCGCGGCAAACGCCGGCCCGCCGACGAGATAGGTGCTGAGGCAGGTCAGGACGAAGAGTAAGAGCGGTAGCCGCCAGCGGGGTGGCGAGGCCACGCCCTTCGTTTCGGGAAGGTCGTGCGGCAGTAGCTCGTGGGGCTGTGGCTCGTCCATCGATGTCCTCGCGGGCGAAACAGGTGTCTTTTCTGGCGTGGGGGGGCGGGGGCCGCCCCCCCCCCCCGCGGGGGGGGGGGGGGCCGCCCCCCCCCCGGGCTCCTGCGCCGGCCGGCTACGCCTCGCCGGTGAGCTCGCGATCCTCGATCCCGGCCGCGCGGTAGCGCATGGCGTTCTCGTGGTAGCCGCCGCCGCTGCCGGAAGCCCGGCGCTGCGACTGACGGTTGAGCTGATCGGCGCGCGCGGGCC
>CBDUYN010000088.1:0-40134 GCA_965371445.1 uncultured bacterium
CGGGATCGATCTCGATCGCCCGGCGGTAGCTCGCCTCCGCCTCGTCGAGGCGCCCCTGGTCCGCAAGGATGACGCCCAGGTTGTAGTGGGCTGCGGCGTAGTCGGGATCGATCTCGATCGCCCGGCGGTAGCTCGCCTCCGCCTCGTCGAGGCGCCCGAGGCCGAGGCCGAAGAGCGGGCGGCCTGCTGCGCTCCTGTGCCGCTCGCTGGTGATCTCGACCCGGCCGACCCGTAGCACCCCCCGCAACGGCACGGCGCCGATGATCGTGCTCATGCAACGCCGGCCGCGGCCGGGGTGACTTGTACCCGGGTGAGTGATCCCTTCCGCCGGGCGCGGCGGGCTCGTGTCGATCAGCTCTTGACGACTACTTCTCGGTGAAGCCGGATTCCGTCCCGGCGCACAACTGGGTCTTGACCTTCATTGCGGGCACCTCCTTTCGCGGTCATTCCGCGCGGTCATTCCAGCCAGGTGGGGCCTTCGATGGCCTCTATGTGGACAATACCAGTTCGAGGAGTGAGGTGGGAAGGGGCAGGCTCGCACTTCGCCTGGGGTCCGGATTCCGCACCTCTCACGTGCACGCCCCCACGTGCGCACGGATCATGAGGAAGGGAGCACGAGCGACAGCGCCACCACCCCCAAGATCACGGTCCGCCGCGGCGGCGTGCTCATCCTGACGAAGGCCGCCGTCGACATGCTCGGCGACGACGTCACGCACGTCCAGATCGGCTACAACGAGAAGACCCGGGCGGTCGGCATCCGCCGTGCCACCGAGGACGCCAGGGGCCGGTACCGTCTCCGGGATCAGAGAAACAGCCCGTCGCGGCTGATCGACGGCAAGCGGCTCTTCACGCACCACGGCCTGATCGCCGAGAAGGCCCGGGCCTTCAAGGTCGAGAAGTTCGGCGACGAGATCATCGGCTTCATCCTGACCGACGAGGCCGGGGCGGCCGACGTCCGGGTGACGCAGCAGGTCGTCGCCGGGCTCCTTCCAAGCCCTTGAAACGAAGCAGGCGAGACGCCTGCGCTCCCAGCCAGGACGGTCCGACGTGCCGGCTGTCGGATGCCGGCCTCCAATGCATGATAAACTCCGGTGCGCCTTTTCGGCCCCGGAGGGGGCAGAGTAGGGTCCCGGGCTGTCGTCGCGAAGCGACCCGAGCCCCCGGGTTAGGAGCCCCTGAAGACGGAAGGACCTGATGAAGAGAGCTCGGCCGCCCGCTGCCGCCCTGAGGTCTCGGCTAGCCTCCCGCGCTCGCCGGCTGAGAGGATTGGGCCTCACCGTCGCCGTCGGCTTGCTGGGGCTCTCGTGCGCCTCGGTGCGGCCGCGTCCCGCGGAGCTGTACGAGGTTTGTATGGATACGCTGCGGCGAGGCGTCTTCCATACGGCGAGTCTCGAGTGTTTCCCGGAGCTGGCGAGCACGCTCGAAGACCTCCTGTGCGCGACGACCTTCACCCGCCACAGCCGCCTCAACAGTCTCGGATTCGGGTATGGTACCTCAGTCCTGGGGCAGACGCTGGGGGAAGGCTACGGTGTGGATTCGGAGAGGGCGCAGCGCTGGAAGCGAGAGCACTGCGCCGGCGCGCCGGCGCGCCGCGTGCAGGAAGTCGCGGATCTTCGGGACCGGGCTTTCAGCCTGCTTCCCGCCTCGCTCGTCGGACCCTGGCGAAGCTGCAGGAAGTTCTTCCACCTCGATCCCGGTCCCGGCTCGACCGTCCCCTTGCGATGTGTCCTGCTCGGCTCTTTCGACCTGACCGGAGAAGACGAGACGGTTCAGTTCGAAGCGGTCCCTTCGTGGGTGTTCTATCTGGACTTCGGGACGAGGCTCAAGGAGGACCTGGAAGTTCGGGGAGCCGATTGCGGCGGCGAGCGATGGCGGGCCGGGACCTGGATTCCCACCGGCGGCTCGCGGCTCCTGCGCTGCCGGCGTCAAGGCCGCTCCGCCGTCTCCTTTCGGCTGGTGACCGGCCGCGGGCAATGTGAGGGCCGGTTGCCCGAGCTCACCGAGCCGCCCTGGCAAGAGCTCTGTTCAACGCCTTGAGAGCCCGGCCCGGGTCCTCGTTCAGCCTTCCGGTGGCTCGAGAGGCACCGGCGGGGCCCACGGCGCCGCGGCGGCGAGGCCCGCTGCCAGCTCCTTGCCGAACCGCCGCCCGAGAGGCGCCGAGACCTCCTCGACGAAGCTGACGACTTCCGCGGGTGGCGTCGTGCCGCAGTAGCGGAAGCTCTTGAGGAGGTCATCGCCGCGCAGGACGACACCCGTCGATTCGCGGCAGCCTTGACGGATGACCTCGCGCTCGGCGACCACTGAGTGCTCGAGGCGCTCCACCGCCCGGATCACCTCCGCCAGGTCGTCCGCCGCCAGGGGCCGGCAGCGGCTACGTAACAGGGACCGGTTCCCCGACTCGTGCAACATCCCGGCCTTGCCGTCGTGCCCGACCATGAGGAGGAGTGACTCGGCGGACTCCATGACCACGCCGTAGCGAAGGGGCGTCTGATACACGACGAAGCGGATTTCCAACAGGGGATCTTCGACGGTGAAGCCGTGGCAGGCCGCGTCTTGGAGGAAGAAACCCGCGACACAACCGGTCCCCGGCAACGCCAGGGCCGCCACGACGAAGACGGTGAGCACCGCCCGGAAGCGGCGGGCAACGATGTCCTCGACGCCGATCTCAGTAGTCGCCATGGCAAGGTGATTCTACCACGTTGGCGCCGCCGCTCAGCCGCCGGGCTCCCCCTCCCAGAGGCGGGGTGGGGTAGGGCCCTCAGGGTGGTTGCTCAGGCCATGAGCAACCCAGAAGCAACCAACTGGGGGGGCAAACTGGGGTGATGGGGCGTTCTCCATGCAAGGTACGGAGCTAAGTCCTGTGATGTCAACCACTTAGGGTAGTCTGGCGCAAACTGGAGCAGAGGGGCGTAAAGCGGGTTGGTTCCGGGACTAGGATTCGAACCTAGATAGCCAGCTCCAAAGGCTGGAGTCCTGCCATTAGACGATCCCGGAATACGGGCGCGGCGCGCCGTGTCGTCCGCCATAGTAGCTCAAGCCAGGGCGAAAGGGTACCCCCCGTCGCAGATCTGCCGCGGCGGTGCATGGCGATTCATCCGAACCGATGGTCATGGGGCAGCAGGAGGCGGCTCAAGGCCTGCCGAATCGAATGTAATGGGGCAGCACGATATTACCGCCCGAATCGTTCGTCTCCATCGTGTAGCCACCGCTCACCCAGTCCATGCCGTTGGAGGCGGATCGGCGGGAAGTGTTGTAGTCCCCCCAGCGCTGGGTGCAGCGCGTGCTGAGCCGGGGGTAGTAGACGACAAAGTCCCCCCAGACGCCCACGGCGTGGCTCGGATGGAAGTTGCCTCCTCCGCCGAAGCCCACCGACATGCCGATCTCGCCTTCGGCGTTGGAGGAGAGGTAGGGATAGCCGAAGGCGAAGTCCGGATTCCAGATCTGCACCTGCTCCTCGCGGTTCCAAGTGGAGGTGTTGATCCGCACCAGCTGCACGTGCGGCTGCGGGAAACCCTCGCCGCCGGAGGCCAGCCAGCCGAACCAGACGTTGCCGCCTTGGACGGCGTTGCCGAAGACGTAGTGCTTCCAGCTGTCGAACGCCAGCCAGTCCGTGCCGTCGGGACAGGTGGAGGTGTTGGTGCCGTTCGGCCAGCTGTTGACGGTCACGGAGCGCCAGGAATAGAAGCCGTCCGCGTCACGCATGCTGTAGACGCGCATCTCGCTGTTGCTGAGATGGCCGGCCCAATAGACCGTATCGTTCGCATTCTGGGAGACGTGGGACCAGAAGGTGTCCGAGGAGCTCGCCCAGGAGAAGTGGACGGGTCCTTTGGCGGCGATCTCTGACAGCGGGATACGCACCACGACCCGGTCCCCGGAGATGCTGCTGGACCAGTACAGGTTGCTCGAACCGAACGACATGTCGTTGTAGTCCAGGAAGCCGGAAGAGTTGAAGACGTCGCTCCGGAAGTCCCAGTAGGTCCAGGCGGTGCCGTTGCTGCCGCGGACCCGGCTGGTCGTCTGGGCCGCTATACGAATCCGGTTGTCGCCCGCGTCGTCGAACCAGTACTGCAGGAGCCAGACGAACATGTCGATCTGCGGGACATAATAGATCACCTGGTCGCCGAATAATCTGCCGTCGACCTCGGGGAAGATCGTCGTGGGATTCACGCTGGAGAAGCTGCCGCCCCCGTCCTCGGAAAGCGCCATCCAGGTATTGCCGGTCGCCATGATGGTCTGGGCGTTCTCGGCGACGCTGACCTCCGGGCAGCAGCTGGAGGAAGCGGGCTGGGAGTTGATCAGCTCCGCGTAGTCTTTGAAGCTGAGCGGAGCCATTCGCGCCACCAGGTCGCCCCCCCCTTCTTCCTCTTCGAGCGGCTTCTCCTCGTCGTCCGGCTCTCTGGGGGCGGACTCTTCGAGACGGAGCTCGGGATTGGCCGGCTGCATGTCTCCCACCCGCGGGCCGGTAGGAACGGGAATCGGCTCCTGGTCGACGTTGGGAACTCTGTCCGAGGGCGGCGCGGCGGGGTAGGGTGCCCCTTCGGTCTTCGCGGGCTCGACCGTGGAGGCCTCGACGTCGGCCTGGCCGGCCGGCGGCTCGGGCTCCTCGGGTGGTTTCTGGCAGGCGCCGGAGAAGAGAAGGGCGACGAAAAGCAGTCCGGTCAGAGCGGGCAGGACAAGATTCTTACCAACACGCATGAGCTAGCCTCCGATCTTGATGGGGATAGGAGTACCCCTGTTTCGCGGTGGGCTGCGAGCCCACGATCGGGCTCTCGACCTCCACTAGCCTGATTTGCTGCCACAAGTGGCCCCCAGGATAGCAGAGAGCCTTGAAGATCGCAAGTCGCGCGTGCGAGCCCTCACCCGAGCGCTCCGCCTGGGAGTTGGGCCGGCCGGTAATGCGGCATCAGGAGGCGGCTCAAGGCCTGCCGAACCGAATGTAGTGCGGCAGCACGATATTGTCACCCGAGTCGTCCGTCTCCATGGTGTAGCCTCCGGCCACCCAGTCCATGCTGTTGGAGGCGGATCGGCGGGAGGTGTTGTAGTCTCCCCAGCGCTGGGTGCAGCGCGTGCTGAGCCGGGGGTAGTAGACGACAAAGTCCCCCCAGACGCCCACGGCGTGGCTCGGATGGAAGTTGCCTCCTCCGCCGAAGCCCACCGACATGCCGATCTCGCCTTCGGCGTTGGAGGAGAGGTAGGGATAGCCGAAGGCGAAGTCCGGATTCCAGATCTGCACCTGCTCCTCGCGGTTCCAAGTGGAGGTGTTGATCCGCACCAGCTGCACGTGCGGCTGCGGGAAACCCTCGCCGCCGGAGGCCAGCCAGCCGAACCAGACGTTGCCGCCTTGGACGGCGTTGCCGAAGACGTAGTGCTTCCAGCTGTCGAACGCCAGCCAGTCCGTGCCGTCGGGACAGGTGGAGGTGTTGGTGCCGTTCGGCCAGCTGTTGACGGTCACGGAGCGCCAGGAATAGAAGCCGTCCGCGTCACGCATGCTGTAGACGCGCATCTCGCTGTTGCTGAGATGGCCGGCCCAATAGACCGTATCGTTCGCATTCTGGGAGACGTGGGACCAGAAGGTGTCCGAGGAGCTCGCCCAGGAGAAGTGGACGGGTCCTTTGGCGGCGATCTCTGACAGCGGGATACGCACCACGACCCGGTCCCCGGAGATGCTGCTGGACCAGTACAGGTTGCTCGAACCGAACGACATGTCGTTGTAGTCCAGGAAGCCGGAAGAGTTGAAGACGTCGCTCCGGAAGTCCCAGTAGGTCCAGGCGGTGCCGTTGCTGCCGCGGACCCGGCTGGTCGTCTGGGCCGCTATACGAATCCGGTTGTCGCCCGCGTCGTCGAACCAGTACTGCAGGAGCCAGACGAACATGTCGATCTGCGGGACATAATAGATCACCTGGTCGCCGAATAATCTGCCGTCGA
Organism: uncultured bacterium; assembly: GCA_965371445.1. Taxonomy (GTDB): domain Bacteria; phylum Acidobacteriota; class Thermoanaerobaculia; order Multivoradales; family J023; genus DASWIG01. The sequence goes on from CBDUYN010000088.1 coordinate 5,926, forward strand.
CCTCGGGGAAGATCGTCGTGGGATTCACGCTGGAGAAGCTGCCGCCCCCGTCCTCGGAAAGCGCCATCCAGACATTGCCGGTCGCCATGATGGTCTGGGCGTTCTCGGCGACGCTGACCTCCGCCCAGCCATAGGAGGAAGCGGGCTGGGAGTTGATCAGCTCCGCGTAGTCTTTGAAGCTGAGAGGAGCCATTCGCGCCACCAGATCGCCCGCCTCTTCTTCCTCTTCGAGCGGTTTCTCCCCGTCGTCTGGCTCTTTGGGGCCGGCCTTCTCGACACGGAGCTCGGGGTTGGCCGGCTGCATGTCTCCCACCCTCGGGCCGGTGGGAACGGGAATCGGCTCCTGGTCGACGTTGGGAACGCGGTCCGAGGGCGGCGCGGCGGGATAGGGCGCCCCTTCGGTTTTCGCGGGCTCGACCGTGGAGGTCTCGACGTCGGCCCGGTCGGCCGGCGCCTCGGGCTCCTCGGGCGGTTCCTGGCAGGCGCCGGAGAAGAGCAGGGCGCCGAAGAGCAGTCCGGTCAGAGCAGGCAGGACAAGATTCTTGCTAACACGCATGAGCGAGCCTCCGATCTTGATGGGGGATGACCTTCGCCTTGATCTCTCGGAGATGGCTGTCGGGCAGTATATACCCTGAAGCGTCGAGGCTCTTTCGTCCTCGGAGCCAGAGCGCGTCGGTGGGGGGCTTTCGGCCTGCCGTAACCTTCGCCGCCACGCTCCGTAGTGTGGAGGTGAAAGGAGCCTTGGCATGACGACGAAAAGAACGTTCCCGGCGCTCGTGGCGCTCGCTGTCCTCGTCCTCACGGGCTGTCATACCCGCATCAACCGTTCGATCGAGATCGGCGACGGCGAGACGGTCCGCGGCGGCCTCACCACCGTCAACGGCGGCATCCGCATCGGCCAGGACGCCGAGGTCGACGGCCACAGCCAGACGGTCAACGGCCGCATCACCGTCGACTCGGGCGCGCAGGTGGCGGGCCTCGCCACGGTCAACGGCCGTATCACCCTCGCCGAGAACGTCACCGTCGACGGCGACCTGGAGACCGTCAACGGATCGGTCGAGTGCGGCTTGGGCACCGAGGTCGACGGCGACATCAGCTCTGTCAACGGCAGGATCGACCTCGACGGAGCCGTGGTCGAGGGGCGGCTGGAGACCTACAACGGCAAGGTGACCCTGCGCCAGGGCAGCCGCGTGAAACAGGACGTGGTCGTCGAGCGCAGCCGCGGCACCTCGACCAAGAAGCCTCTCGAGATCCACATCCTCGAGGGCTCGGTCGTCGAGGGCGACATCATCGTCCGCAACAAGCGGCGGCCGGTCACCGTCTATCTCTCGGGCGGTGGGGAAGTGCTGGGCGAGATCCGCGACGCGGAGGTCGTCCGGGAAGAAGCGGCCGAGGGTTAGTCGGGGAGCCTGGCGATGGAGAACGCCCACGGCGTTCTGATGCCTACCCTCACCCATACCACGGCTTCTCGTCGGGCTCGACCCGCAGGCCGTCCATCAACTTGTTGAAGCCACTGAAGAGATCGACCACCGCCATCATCTCGACGATCCCCTCGTCGTCTAAACCGAGCTTCCGCACCGCGGAAGTGTGCACCTGGAGTCAGTAGTCGCAGCCGTTCACCGCGGAGACGGCGACGGCGATGATCTCCTTGGTCAGGCGGTCCAGCTTTCCCGGCGCCACCATGACCGCTTTGGTCTTGTTCCAATTCGCTTCCAGGTACTCCGGCTTGGCGGCCATCACCCGGTAGAGATGGGGCACGAAGTCGATCCCGAGTTGGGACTGGATCTCCTCGTAGACCTCCTTCACTCGCCCGGTGGCCTCGTCTTCAGGAATCATGTCGACGGATGCCATGTCTTTGCTCCTCTTGTCAGAAGTATCTCGCGATCTCCAACTGCACGTAGTCGTCGTGGGACAACGTGTACAAGAGATCGCTCTCGGGGACGCCGGTGAAGGCCCGGGCCTTCAGGATCAGCCGGAAGCCGTCGCCGAGCCGGCGGCTGCCCTGGAGGTCGATGAAGCTCGCCCCGGTGGATTTGTCGACGATGGCGCCGGCCAGGAGCTGGGTGTCCTGAGCGTCGTTCAAAGCCAGTCGGACGGCGGCGAACACGTCGTCGGCGAATGGCGTCGTGGCCGCCTCGCCCCGCTCGTCGTAGAGATACTCGGCGAGCACGCCGACATCGACCCCCGATCCCTTGACGTTGCCGAAGGTGTACTCGAAGCCGCCGGTGGCGGCGGCGAATCGCTCCTCCCGGTCGCGGCGGGAGACGGCCTCCAGCTTCCACAGCCAGCCACCTTTGGTGACCTGGAGATCGAGGCTGCTCTGCTCGATCTGCTCGTAGAACGGCTGCAGGACGAGCTCCCCCGAGCCGTCGAGCCCTGGCACGAGCCGCGGCTCGCGGCCGGTTCCCGAGAAGTGGGCGAGACCGAGGTCCCAATCGCCCAGGGAGTGCGACCAGCGAACGGCCCCGTCGACGTGATTGTGCCCGGCGGCCGACTCGTAGCTCGCTTCGTCCGTCTCGACATGCGGTGAGCTCCGCAGCCTTCCCTCCGCTCCGGGGAAGGTTCGCTCCCGGAATCCGGGGAGGAGGAAGAGATCCAGCGTCCCCCACCGGCGGAAGAGGGACACCTTGACCATCGGCTGCCCGAGCTTCTCCTCGCCGTCCGGATCCTCCACCAGATCGGTCTGGTTGAGGACGTCCACCAAGTGTTGCGACTCGGTCACGCCCCAGAAGAGCTTGCGGACGCCGGCCGAGAGCTCCCACCCACGGCTGAACCGCTGCCAGTAGAGCTCACGGAGGTCAGCGTGGCTGCGCTCCGAGTCCTGAGCGTCGTAGCGCAGGAAGCCGGTGAAGACGAAGCTCTGATCCCGGTCCCGCCACTCCTTGTAGTACTCGGGCTGAAACGACAGCGACAGCGAGCCGTGCTCGTTCGCCTGGTCGGCGGCCACCGGATCCGAGGGGAAGCCGCGCGACTCGAAGGCGATGTAACCCGACCATTCCCCGGCGCGGCCGACCCCGGGGGCCAGGAGCAAGCCCAGGCAGACCAGCGGGGATAGGAGCGCGGTTCTCACCGGATTCGCTCGAGGCTGTTGCGCGTGAAGTCGCCCTCCGCGAGACCGACCTGGAACTCGATCGTCGCGATCGACAAGCGCGTTTTCTTGCCGCTCTGGTGATTGACCATGTACATGTCGTGGGGACGCCAGTACTTGTCGAGATACTGCCGGTAACCGTCGAAGGTGAGCGTCTTCAAGAGCTCGTCCTTGCGGTCGTAGTAATCGATCCGCTGCTGCCGGTACTCGTCCTTGTCGTACCAGACGACTTGCCGGGTATAGCCCGAGTTTTGATAGACCGGCCGCCGCTCCACCACGAAGCACTCCAGGGCGCCACAGGGCTCGTCGCGGAGCCATTCGTGCTCGTACTTCTTGAGCTCCGCGGCCGCGATGTCCTCATAGGCGAATTCGCTGCCGACGAAGGGGCCCGACTTGTTGTTGGAGGCGATCCGCTTGACCCGCTTCAGCGCCGGCAGATAGAGCCACTGGTCGTCGGGCTCGAGGATGTGGGAGAAGCTCAGCAACGCCGTGCCCTTGACGTCGCGCGGCTCGTCGAAAACGACGAGCGACTTGTCGCCGTCGTTCTCGTCCACCACCTCGAGGGTCTGAATGCGCAGGCGTCGCTCGCTGGTCTGGCCGGCGCGATTCTCCAGGGTCATCTTCAGCTCGGCCGTGGTGTCGTGGAAGCCGCGGTCGCGGAGATCCGACTCGCGGGCGACCGCTTCGCCCTTGGCGGCCGGGTCTTCGGCGTTTAGGGCCGGCGCCGCGGCCACCAGCGCGGCGGCGGCAAGGGTCAACAAGACGATGGTTCTCATGGTTTCCTACTCCTCATGCTTCGGTCCTCGGCGTTCAGGTAGCCCCGGTGCTGCCGCTGGGAGCCGGTCCCAGCTCGCGGCCAGTCCGGTGCCGGCTCCGGGCCTTCTCGGTGGAGTCGGGAGCCGTCATCATCAGCAAGGTGGGCAGGAAAAGGAAATCCAGCGCCAGGGCCAAGAGGATCGTCAGCGCGGTCAGCTGCCCCATGTCGGCGGTCATGCGGTAGCTGGAGAACGACAGCACCGTAAATCCGGCCACCAACACCACGGTGGTGATCACCAGGGCGTTGCCGACGGTGTGGAAGGTGTAGCGCACGGCCTCGGGCGACGTCATACGGTGCTCCCGGCAGGCGCGCAGGTACTTGCTGATGAAGTGCACCGTGTCGTCGACCACGATGCCCAGGGTCATCGACAGGATCACGGTCTGCCCCAGACCGATGCGTCCCGTGAAAAGACCCCAGGCACCGAACGCCATGGCGATCGGCGCCAGGTTGGGGACCAGGCTCACCAGGCCGAGCTTCAAGCTGTGCAACACGAACGTGAGGATGGCGGAGATGATGACCAGCGCCAGGATCGAGGCGGTGACCATGCTGCGGCTGTTACGCAGGGTAATGTGCGACCACACGACGCTCAGCCCGGTGCCGGAGGTCGCCATGTGCGGCGGGGCGTTGTCCGCCAGCCAGCGTTGCGCCCGCTCGTCGATCCTGCGCACGTTCTTGGCGCTCACGTTCTCCAGGGTCACCGTCATCCGGCTCGCCGACTTGTCGACGTTGATTCGATTGTTGAGATCGAGACCGTAGGGCAGCGACATCTCATACAGCAGCAGGTACTGCGCCGCCAGGTCGCGCTCCTCCGGGAGCCGGTAAAAGGCGGGATCGTCGCCGTGCATGTTCTGGTTCAGGCGTTTCATCGTGTCGGCGATGCTCGATACGTGAACGACCTTCTCCTGCCGGCGGTACCAGCTCGCGAGCTCTTCCACCACCGCCAGATAGGCGGGGTTGCTGATGCCTCCCGACTCGCCCGCTTCGAGCGAGTACTCGATGGCGTCGAGACCGGTCAGGTGCTCCTCGGCGAAGTCGCTGGCGCGGCGGAACTCGTAGCTTTCGTCGAAGTAGGTGTGGAAGTTGTCGTCGAGCTCGAGGCGCAGCATGCCGGCCGCCAACACCAGGATCAGGCCCAGCATGCCCCAGAAGACCAGGCGCCGCCGGTGGACGACGAAGTCGGCGATGCGGCCGCACTGGGCGCATTCCGCTTTGGCCGACGGCTTGACCCGGACGGGAAGGACCGCCATCAGGGCCGGCAGCAAGAGCACCGAGTAGAAAAATGCGGCGAGGACGCCGATCGCGACGATGTTGCCCAGGTCGCGAAAAGGCGGGGCGTCGGAGAAGTTCATGGTGAGAAAGCCGACGGCCGTCGTGACGCTGGTCAGGAGCACCGGTTGGAAGTTGACCCGCAGCGACTCGGCGATGGCCTCGTGCTTGGCGTTCCCCAGCCGCATCTGGTGGAGCATCGTCGCCAAGATGTGGATGCTGTCGGCGACCGCGAGGGTGAGGATGAGCGTCGGGGCGTTGACCGAGGCGACGGTGATCGAGATGCCCAGCATGCCGGCTAAACCCAGGCCGCTCAGCATGGAAACGGCGATGATGACGAACGTCGACAACGTGCCCATGACCGAGCGCAGCGCCACGCCCATCAGCAGGATCAGCAGCAGCAACATCGCCGGAATCAGAGTCGACATCTCCTTCTGGCTGGCCTCGGCGAAGGCGTTGTCCATCATCACCCCGCCGGTCAGGTGGACGGCGAGCCCAGGATGGTCCTGGCGCAGCTCTTCGGCCAGCTGCCGGGCGAACGCTCCCACCTCCGGCGCCTCCGTCGCCGATTCGCCGAGCATCAGCAGCGTGACGTTGACTCCCGTCACGTCGCCGGAGGGGGAGATCAGGCGGCTCTTGAGCAGCGGCTCGGCGAGGGCCACGCGCCGGATCCGCTCGAGCTCCGGAGGCGACAAGGCGGTGGCGCCGCGCACCAGGCTTTCGACCACCAGGTCGTCGCCGTCGGCCCACGTGTGCTGGTAGTTGGTGATGGAATCGACCCGCGTCGAGTAGGGCATCTGCCAGCAGGCCTCGGTCAGCTCCTCCACCGCCGCCAGGGTGTCGCGGGTGAAGACGTCGCCGTCGTCCGGGGCGAGGACGAAGAGGACGTTGTTGTCCTTGCTGTAGGTGTCCTCCAAGGCCTCGAAGGCCTTCAGCTGCGGGTTCTGCTCGCTGAAGAAGACGCGGGTGTCGTTGTTGAAGGTCAGAAGGCGCGTTCCGCTGGTCGCTACGACTGCGACCACCAGGGTGGCGGCGATGAGCCACCACCGGCGCCGGACCACCCACTTGCCGAATTCTGTCTCGAAGCTGTTCATGGGAGCCTCCGTTTTGCCACTCGGCCACAGCCTCGGCACGTGCGCAACACCTCGCAGGGTGGGGGCAAATCCTGCCCGGCGAGGTGGGACGCCGTTGGACTCGTGATCGTCTCGCCGAGATGCCGGCTCTCCCGCCCCGGGCGGGCGGCTCATCCCCTGAGTGGGGTCATTCATCCCTTTCCCGAAGGCAGGATCCCTCGTGGGGCGTCAGACTGGAAAAAGTTTGACCCAACAAGGAGCCCTCCACCATGGTCCATCCCAGCTTTGCCCGCCTCCGACGCCTCGCCCTCATCGCCGCCGTCCTCGCCCTCTGGGTGCCGCCGGCGTTCTCCGACGACGACGACAAATACGGCGAGAGCGAGCCGAACCTCCTCGAAGCCTCCGGCCCCGCAGCCTGCGTCGACGGCTTCGCCGCCGGCTTCCCGTGCCAGGACGTCGACCTCTTGGCCGCCTTGCCGCTCAGCGAGGTGGGTGGCGTCGAGTGGGGCGCCGACATGTGGGGCTGGGTCGACCCCGTGACCCGGCGCGAATACGCGATCTACGCGCACGCGCTGGGGACCGCGTTCATCGACATTACACAGCCCACGGAGCCCGTCTACCTCGGCCTCCTGCCGGTCCCCGAGGGGCCGCGTACCCACGGCGACATCAAAGTCTACCGCGGCTTCGCGTTCATCGTCGGCGAGAGGACGTCCTCGCGGCACGGCTTGTTGGTCTTCGACCTCCGGCGGCTGCGCAGGGTCACCGACGCGCCCGTCACCTTTACCCCCGACGCCCACTACAGGGAGTTCGACCGCTGCCACAACCTGGCGTTGAACGAAGAGACGGGCTTCCTCTACGCCGTCTCGACGACGACCTGCCAGGACGGCTTGCACATGCTCGACGTCCGCGACCCGACGAACCCGCGCTTCGCCGGCTGCGTCGAGGAGGAGCCCGGCACCCACGACGCCCAATGCGTCACCTATCGGGGTCCCGACAGCGGCCGCGCCGGCCGTGAGATCTGTTTCGTCGCCGCCGAGGACGGCTTCGCCATCCTCGACGTCACCGACAAGAGCGCTCCCGTGCTGCTCTCGCGGAGCACCTACGACGGGCTCGGCTACGTCCATCAGGGCTGGCTCACGGAGGACCAGGAATTCTTCCTCCTGGGCGACGAGGCCGACGAGCAGGCGAACGGCAACAACACCCGCACCTACGTCTTCGACGTCCGCGACCTCGACGCGCCGTCGCTCGCCGGCATCCATACGGCGGAGACCGCGGCCATCGACCACAACCTCTACGTCCGCGGCGACTACGTCTACCAGGCGAACTACAACGCGGGGCTGCGGATCCTCCGCCTCGACGACCCGAGCCGCGGCGCGCTCTCCGAGGTCGCCTACTTCGACACCGTCCCGGACGTCGACCGAGCGAGCTTCGCCAGCGCCTGGACGGCCTACCCCTATTTCCCCAGCGGCACGGTCGCGGTGAGCGCCCTTGACGGGCTCTACCTCCTGCGTCCGACCTTCGGCGAGGCGCCGCGCGGTTGCGACCTGGCGGCGACGGACCCCGCCTTCTGCGACGCCTGCGGACCGTGCAGCCAGGGCGAGGGACGTTGCGTCACCGAGGACGAATGCCTGCCGGGCCTCGCCTGCGCCGAGGACTTCGGCGCCGGCTTCGACCTCGCCCGGACGCTCGACGTCTGCGTCGCGCCGCGCTCGCTCGCCTCGGCGTCCTACTCGCTCACCGAGCTCTCCGCCGTTACGGTGGGAGACGACCGCCTCGACGCCGTCGTCGGGCGGGGGATCAACAACGCCGGCCAGGTGGTCGGCGAGGCTTCGAACGGCGATCCCGATGCGCTCAAGAGCGTCGCCTTTCGCTACAGCCCCGGCACTGGCATGGAAGTGCTCGACCCCGGCGGCGCTCTGAGGTCTCAGGGCTTTGCCGTCAACGAGAACGGCGACGTCTACGGTCACCTCCTGGTGCCGGGAACGAGGCGGCGCGACGGAGTCTTCCTCCATCGTGACGGCGAAGGCTTCAACCGCCTCAAACGCCGTGCCGACGCCACCCTGGAGCGGGGCTTCGTCCTGAGCGACATGAACGACCACGGCGACCTCGCCGGAGACGTCTTCCGCCGCCTCCAGGGACGCCGCGTCCCCTATCTCTTCACCGCCGAGGACGGCTGGCAGGTCCTCGACGGCGTCGAGGCGAGGTTCCGGCAGGGCTCGGCGACGGCCTACCTGATCAACAACCGGGGCGACGTGGTCTTCTCGGCCGAAGGCCCCGGAGGGTCTTTCTCCACCTACCTGTGGCGCGGCGCGACGCTAAGCGAGCTCGGGAGCTTCGGTACCCCCGTGAACCTGCCTTCGCAGCTCAACGAGCGGGGCGACGTGGTCGGCATGGCCTTCGACGGCGACAGCCGGGGACACGCCTACCTCTACCACGGAGGACGGCGCAAGGTCTTCGACCTCCACCCCAAGGTCTTCGAGGAGAGCGCCGCGCTCGCGGTCACCCGCAAAGGCCTCGTGGCGGGCGAGATGTCCTCCGACGGACGCTTCGACACCCTCTTCACCTACGACCAGCGGCGCCGCAAGGTGCGCCAAGTGGTGGTCGACGGCGGGGACTTCGAGGCCCTCTTGCCCGCTGGCGCGGCCCTGGAGGGTATCCGTACCGTCGACGTCAACGAGCGGCTGGAATTCGTCGGCCGGGCGGACGGCAGCGATTCGGCAGGCAACCCGGTCGAGCGCTGGTTCTACTTCAGCCAACCGCTCGGTCTCTTGAACCTCCAGGACCTCGTCGAGCGGGCCGGCTCGTCGCGTCGGGTCACCTCCGTCGTCGGGCTGAACGACTGGGGCGCGATCCTGCTTGGCTACGAGGACGACGGAGGGAGCGGTGCCCTCGTCCTCACGCCGGTGGGGTTCTGATCGTCTGGACCGCCAGTTACTCGCCGCGCCGCCGTTTCCCGGGGAGATGAATCCCCGGGCTACATTTGAAAAGGCGCCCTGCGGGCTTGCCGGCTAAAGCCGGAAGATCTCGCGGCTTTAGCCGCAGAGCCCGTCAGGGCGTCCTTTTGGATGTAGCCCGGGGATTTATCCCCGGGTGGCAAAGTTGGCTGGTCGGTGCTCAGGGCAACGGCGGCTTCTGATCTGCCGGGATCGGCGATCGGTAGGGCTCGCCGCCGGTCTTCTCCAGGTAGTAGGCTTGCGCCGACTTCAGAAGCTCCGGGTCCGTGAACAGGTCGACCCCGACGAGCGCCAGCACCCGCGCCGCCACCTGGGCGGCCCGCGGTGCTCCAGGCGTACCGTGCGACGCCGAGGTCGCCCAGCTGTGCCACGGCAGGTCCTCGCCCGCCGACGCCACCGAGATCGAGACCGCCGGCGTGATCCGGCTCACCTCGGCGACGTCCGTCGAGCCGCCCTGTACGGGCTCCGGGGCGTCCTCCAGGGGCTCGATCCGCGTCGAGAGGCCCTTCGGCTCGAGCTCGAGGAAGGCCTGGAGGTCGCGGGCGAACTTCTGGTCCTCCTCGCTGTAGGCCGGGGCACCGACCAGCTCCAGGTTCTTCTGCGCCGCCTCCTGCAGAGGACGGTTGAGCAACCACTCGTGCACCCCCGTCGTCAGGTGGACCTTGTGCTCGGTCCGCGTGGCCCGGGCCGCACCGGCGGCGATGTTGAGGATCCACTCGTAGTGCCGCTCAACCTTGTCGCGTTGGGTGTCGCGGACGTAGTACCAGACCCTGGCGTAGTCGGGCACGACGTTCGGGGCCTCGCCCCCCGCCGGGATCACGTAGTGGATGCGCGCCGTCGGCTCGATGTGCTCGCGCATCAGGTTGGCGCCGTGGTTCATGAGCTCGACGGCGTCGAGGGCGCTGCGGCCGTTCCAGGGGTCGAAGGCGCCATGGGCCGCCTGCCCGAAAAACTCGACGGTGAAGTTGTTGAGCGCCTGGCCCGTCTGGTTGCTGACCTCGGTCTCGTGGCCGGGGTGCCAGTCGAGGGCGGCGTCGAGGTCGTCGAAAAGCCCTGCCTTGGCCATGTAGACCTTGCCGACGACGGTCTCCTCGGCGGGTGTGCCGTAGAGGCGCACCGTTCCTTCGAGGGAGTGTTTTTCGAGCGTCCGCTTGAGAGCGATCGCGGCGCCTACGGAGCCGGCGCCGAAGAGGTTGTGCCCGCATCCCTGGCCGTGAGGATGAGCGTCGGCGCGGGGCTCGCGGCGCGGCACCGGGGCGTTGCCGATTCCGGGCAGGGCGTCGTACTCGGCGAGGACGCCGAGAATCGGACGCCCCTCGCCCCACTCGGCGACGAAGGCCGTCGGCATGTCGGCGACGCCGCGGTCGAGGCGGAAGCCTTCCTTCTCCAGGACGTCGGCGAGAAAGGCCGCCGAGCGCTCTTCGCTCAAGGCGATCTCGGAGAAGCCCCAGAGGGCCGCCGCCATGTGGGCGATCTCGCCGTCGATCGCCGCGACGGCGTCGAGGGCGGTCTGTTTGGCTTCGGGAAGCTCCGCGGCAAGAACGGCGGGAGCCGTCGTCCAGATCAGGGCCAGAAGGCAGGCTGCAGTCTTGGTCGTTGAAATCATGCTCGCTCCTTATCAGCCTCACGGCTGGCGGACGTACACCACCCCGCGTACCCGCCCCGTGCTGACGGTAAAGCCCGTCAGACGGCCGTCCTCGCCGCGTTGGAAGTGAAGGCTCGCTCGTACGTCGTCGTTGAGGAAGTAGTCGGCGAAGCGTGGCGTGAAGCCAAGCGTTTCGCCGCTTCGGCCGCGGACCCTCAGAGCGCCGTCCTCGGCTTTGAGCTCCATCTTGATGTCGAGCTCCTCGCTATAGTAACGCCCGGCGAAGCCGGCGAGGTGCTCGGCCGTGTAGCCGTGCTCTTCGACCCGCTCGAAGACGCTTTCGCCTTCGCCCGCCACGTCGACGAGCATCTTGCCCGGCTCGAAGCGGACGTCCACTTTGACCTCGACGCCGAGCATGCGGAAGGTCCCTTCGCCGACCGCCCGGAGGGCGTTCTCGCTCTCTTCGTTGCGGTGGTAGACCAGCTGGCCGTCGCGTAGGAGGATTCTGCGGACGAGGTTGCTCTTCGCCTCGAAGTAGAGGCCGGCCGCCGCCTCGAGCGCCGCGGCCGGGACCTCGACCGCGGCGGCTTCGGTGCCCGTCGCGGTCGGTGCCGTGCTCTCAGCGCCGGTGCCCTGGGGAAGGAAGTCGGCGAAATACACCTGCGACGCCTGGAGCGCCAGCTCACGAGGGCTGATCGAGCCGAGGTTGGCGAGGACGATCACCGAGAACCCCAGGTCGGGAGCCCGGCCGAGGTAGGTCCGGTAACCGCCCAGCGCGCCGCCGTGCTCCACGACCCGCTGGCCCAGGACGTTCGTGATCGAGAGACCGAAAGCGTAGTCGAGCGGCGTGCCGTCGTTCAGGACGCCGCGCGTGTGGAGACGCCGGATGACCTCCGGTCCGCCGACCTTGTGGTGGTAGAAGTTCCGGTCCCAGCGAACGACGTCCTCGAGGCTCGCAAAGACGCCTCCCGAGCCGACGCGGTCGAACTGGGAGATGAAGTTCTTCAGGGTGCCGTCGTCTCCTTCGTTGTAGGACGACGCGCGGTTCGGGATGAGATGCGTGTAGTCGTCGTGGACGTGGGAGCTTGCCATCTCCAGGGGCTCGAAGATCCGCTCGGCGGCGAATTCGCGCAGCGAGCTGCCCGACACCCGCTTCACGATGACGCCGAGGAGGAAGTAGCCGGAGTTGCTGTAGAGGTACTCGTCGCCCGGGGTGAAGTTCAAGGCCTTCTGCCGTCCCAGAAGCTCCAGGACCTCGTCGTCGCTGCGGAAGGACCCGAAGTCGACGTCGGCCATGTCGGAGAGCGCGAGGTAGTCGCGGATCCCCGAGGTGTGGTGGAGGAGGTGGGCGATCGTGACCGGTGTGCCGTAGTCGGGAATCTCCGGGACGTACTTGCGGATGTCGTCGTCCACAGAGAGCTTGCCGTCGGCTTCGAGCAGGGCGACGGCCATGGCGGTGAGCTGCTTGCCGACCGAGCCGAGGTAAAAAACCGTCTGCGGTGTGATCGCAACGTCGAGCTCGACGTTGGCGAGCCCGAAGCCCTTCTGGTAGACCGTGACGCCGTTGTGCACCAACGCCACGGCGGCGCCGGGGGAGCCGGGTTTCGTCCACGGCGCGAAGATCTTGTCGATCGCCTCCTCCATGGCGGGAGAGAGGCTCTGGGCGGCGGCGGGCAGCGCCAGGGCGGCGGCGAGGAGCGGGAGCAGGAACAGGCGGCGGGCTACGCGCATCTGGGGTCCTCCGGGTGGGTTGTAGCGGCGATCATAGCGGTCCGGGGAGGCGGCGGCAACTTCGCGGGGGGTAGGTACAGCCTGCCCTACCAAGAAGTCATCGGAGCTGACGCAGGTGGCTCCAGTTGAGGATCGCGTTCCAGAAGAACCGGTGGTCCGAATGGTTCAAGTCGCGGTGGATCGGGTTGAAGTTGTACGCCACCACCCGTCCCCGTCCCACGCGGACGTCGAGGATCGCCGGACGTCCCTCCAGCTCCTCGCCGCCTCGTAGGCCGCCGCTCACCAGGATCTCGCCGGCCTCGTCGTCCTCGTCGCGTTCCGCGGACGGTGGAGCCGTCCCCCATTGGAGGACGACGCGCCCACGGTCGGCGGGCTCGACGTCGTAGGCCGGCAGAGAGGTCCGGAAAGCGGACGTCTCCGCCGGGTAGCCGTAGGCGAGCGGGTGGCTCGGATCCGGGAAGCTGACGACGATCTCGGCGCCCGGCGTCCAGATGTCGGCCGAGCTCTTGTGGGTGCCGCGAACGAGGCCGCCCTGTAGCGCGAGTGCCGAGCCCCGGCCCAAGGTGAGGAGGACGCCGCCTGCCTCGACGAGCTCCTGGATTCTCGCCATCCCCGTCCAGCCGATGCCGCCCGTGATGTCTTTGGAGGCCACCGGGACTCCGAAGCTCGGGGTCTCGGGCGTCTTTTCAAAAGCGAGGGGGCTGAAGCGTCGGTCGACGCCGTGGATCTGGTCCTGAAGCTCCAGGTCGTTGTGCGGAAAGACGAGGACGTCGAAGCGCTCGCCGAGGCGACCCGCGCGGACGTCTTCGTCGCGCAGCAGCGTATACGGAACCTTCTCGCGGTCGAGGACCAGCCGGAGCCAGCCCGCAGCCTCGGTGTCGGCCCAGCTCTGCCAGACGGCGAGGCGCGGTACCGGCGCCTCGTGCCGGCGAACGTCGGGTGCCGCCGCGACGCCCACGAAGTCGAGCGCCAGCTCCCGGGCGAGGTTCTCGACGGCGTCGTGGACGTCCTCGCCCTCCAGGATCCAGGATCCCGCCGGGTAGTCGTCCTCCGCCACCGTGAAGCCCTCCTCGGCGATCGAGACCTCGACCGATTCGCCGAGGCGGAAGCGGGCGGCTAGCAAGGCCTCTTGCCCCGTGTCGGCGAGGAGGAAGACCGGTCCTTCTCCCTCGACGCGACCTTGCGGACGAATCTCCTCTTCGACCGCCTCGAGCTTGAGCTCGTGCACCCCGACGTCACCGATCGCGATGGACTCGACTCCATAGTGGACGCTCAAAGCCCAGGAGATGTCGTCGTAGGGCTCGTGCGCCGCGTCTTCGGGGAACTGCTGGGGCGAGAGCAGGTCGACGGCGTAGTTGCGGTACGGCTGGTCGAGGCGTACGACGTAGCTCCCGGCGGGGAACGCCTCGCCGTCGAGCGTGAGGTCGGCGTCAGCGCGATGGACCTCGATGCCTTGACGCCTCAAGACGTTCAACATCTGGGCCACCCGCCGCCGATCACCCTGGTCGTGGCGTACGACGTAGGCGTAGGGGGGCCCGTCGAGACCCTTCTGCCAGGAATTCCAACCCTTGCGGTAGAAGCGCCGCAGGAGGTCGTCGGCGTTCTTGGCCGAATAGTCGAGGATCGCCAGACAGGCGCTCTGCATGTAGTTCGTGTTGTTGCGTAGCGACCACCGAAAGGACCGGTCCGGCGGCCACGGCCGGTACCAGGCGCGGCTGGTGACGGGCATGCCGAGGTAGCTCTCCTGCGGGAATCGAAGGCGCCGGTCGACGGTCTCGGCCGTGACGTTGCCGAACGTTTCGTAGCCGCGCCCGATCGCGTTGTGGTTGATCGCCACCGAGTCGAGGTAGTGCATGCCCCAGCCTTCGCCGAAGGCCCACGTCCAGACGCCCGGCATGCCCTGTCCCGTCAGCTGGCTGACCTCGACGAAGGACATCTCGAAAAGCTCGCTCACCGTGATCGGGTCGAGCAGAGGGTTGAAGGGGCCGGTACCGTTCCAGGTCTGGAGCAGCGGGATCGACTCGTGGAGGTCGTGGACCACCGTCGGGTGATAGTCGTGGAACATCCGGTGGACGGCCTGGGTGATCGCGAGCGACGCCTGGTGCGTGTCGCGGTTGTTGTCGTGGAAGACGTAGTGTCCCCAGAAGGGCGGGGACTTGGGCGGCAGGCGATCGTAGTCGGTCTTGCCCTTCAGGTGTCGGTAGAACCAGTCGACCTGCTTGTCGCGTCCGTCGGGCTCGGAGACTGGGTTGATGAGCACGACGAGGCGTTCGCGGATCCGGCGGATCATGGGCTGGCTCGAGACGGCGAGGCGGTAGGCGAGCTCCATCACCATCTCGGGAGGGCCGGTCTCGCTGGAGTGGAGCCCGGCGTTCAGGTAGTAGATCGGACGTGCCGCGGCGGCGAGGCGTTCGGCTTGCTCGGGCGTCGTGAGCCGCGGGTCGGAAAGCGCCGCCGTCGCGGCCTTCCATTCGTCGAGGCGGCGGATGCCGTCCTCGTCGGCGATGGCGGCGAGGAGGATCTCGCGTCCCTCCTCGGTCGTGCCGAGGACCGAGACCGAGACGCGATCCGACGCCTTCGCCAGCTCTCGGAAGTAGCCGTAGATCTGCTCGGTGTGGGTCAGCTCTCCCGGGGCGCCGGCGAGGTGGCCGAGGTAGTCGCCCGGGGAAGGCACGGTGTCGGATTCCGGTACGTAGGCCACCCAGGGGCTCAAGAACCGCTTTTCGGTGGTGTAGCGGGCGATGGCCTCGACGGAACCGGGCTCCGGGGTGTCGGGAGCGAAGGGGGCGTCCTGGGCGACGGCGGCGCCGGCCAGGGCGAGGACGATCGAAAAGGACGAGATCAGCGATTTCATGACCGTGGAGTCTAACCGACTCTGGGGCCGAGCTTTCGCCTCGCTACCCATCGCCACGGGCTCACGCCCGAGATGAGATATGCTCAACCGGCTGCGAATTCCAAGCGGACGCTGTTCGTAGAGATCCCTGAAGGAGGAAGCCGCATGGGCCTGAGAGACCTGATCCGAGACCAGCTCATCGACATCATCGAGTGGACCGACGACTCGAACGATACGATGGTCTACCGCTACGAGCGCCACGACAACGAGATCAAATACGGCGCCAAGCTCGTCGTCCGCGAGTCCCAGGTCGCGGTCTTCGTCAACATGGGCAAGATTGCCGACGTCTTCCAGCCCGGCATGTACACCCTGGAGACCCGGAACCTGCCGGTCCTCTCGACGCTTATGGGCTGGAGGCACGGCTTCGAGAGCCCGTTCAAGGCCGAGGTCTACTTTCTCGCCACACGGCGTTTCACGGACCTCAAATGGGGTACCAAGAACCCGATCATGCGCCGCGACCCCGAGTTCGGTGCGGTCCGTCTCCGCGCCTACGGGTCCTACGCCATGCGCGTCGCCGACGCGGCGACTTTTATCCGCGAGATCGTCGGCACCGACTCCCACTTCACGACCGACGAGGTCGTCGACCAGCTACGCAACATCGTCGTTTCCCGCTTTTCCGACGCGGTCGCCGAAAGCGCCATCCCGATGCTCGACCTCGCCGCCAACTACGACGAGCTCGGCGAGAAGGTCCTGGAGAAAATCTCCGGCGAGTTCGGTGACTACGGCCTCGAGCTGACGAAGCTCCTGGTCGAGAACGTCTCGCTGCCAAAAGCCGTCGAGGAAGCGCTCGACAAGCGCACCAGCATGGGCATTCTGGGCGATCTGGGCCAATACGCCCAGTTCCAGAGCGCCAACGCCATCGAGCATGCGGCGAAGAACCCGGGTGGTATGGCCGGTGCCGGTGTCGGCATGGGGGCGGGATTTGCCATGGGTCAGCAGATGGCGCAGGCGATGGCGCCGCAGGCCGCTCCGGCGGCGCCTGCCGCGGCTCCGGCCCCCGCCGCGCCTCCACCGCTGCCGAGCGCGCTCGCCTACTATGCCGCGATCGGCGGTCAACAGGCCGGGCCTTTCGACATGCCGACGCTTCAGGCCAAGGCTCAGGGCGGCGAAATCGCCCGCGACACCCTGGTCTGGAAGCAGGGCATGGCCAACTGGGCGCCGGCCGGCGAGGTTGCCGAGCTGGGCTCCCTTTTTTCCCGGGTGCCGCCGCCGCTACCGCCGGGCTAACCGAAAAACGACCGGACGAGAAGTGTCCCCAGGTCGGAGAGGAAGTCGCCCTGGCGTCCCTCGAAGCGCCGGTCGTCGACCGGCGTCGACGTCGCCTTCGCCAAGCTCTGTTGCCGGATGCGTTGACGAGCCTCTTCCTGCGCGCGGCCCTGGCTGTGCGCGTGACCGCCCTCGCGGACCCAATGCAGAATCTGGCCCAGCTCCTTGTCGTCGAACCAGACGCCGTGGTCGGCACAGACGTCGATGATGACCCCGCTGCGCCGGCCGTAGTTCTGGCGGTGCATGAGCTTGTCGCAGACCACGCACGGACGGTAGAGCGATCCCCCTTGCGCGAGCTCGGCGGCTGACGACTCGACGGGCTTCGGAGCCGAGCCGGTATCGACTTCGACGCTCTCGGTCTTCGCCTTGGTTTCGAGCTGGCGAAGGGTTTCGACGCCGACCCAGAGGCCCGCGCAGCGACCGCATTCGAGGACCGAAAGGCCCATCTCGCCGAGCTGCCGGCTGGTCAGCCGATGCTCGTCGCCGCAGACCGGGCAGCTGTGCTCGGTCTCGTCGCTGACCACGGTCTCCGCCGTGATCACGGTACCGCAGCTGTGGCAGAAGCGGGCCTGGTCGCTGATCCGCGTCAGGCACCCCGGGCACATGGTGTTGAGGTCGCGATCGTGGAGGGTGAGCTCCGAGCCACAGAAGTTGCAGCTCGTCGCGCCGTCTTTCTGCGGCCCGCCACAGCTGGAGCAGCGGACGACCGCGGCGTCGTGGGCCTGGGGCTCGCCGACCTCCACCACGGTGCCACACGAGCAATGGAAGCGCGTACCAGGGGAATAGCTGCTGACGTCATACTGGCGCGAGCAGGCCGGACAGGCCAGAATCAATCGCATGGTGTCTCCTCCACGTCGAGGGAGCGAGCCCTCCGTTGGTGGCGAAGGCTACCACTCAGCGGGTGTAGACGTAGACCTCTTCAGTGACGAACGAGGCGACCGCGGCGAGGTCGTCGCGTACACCGATCGCCACCGAATGCGACCCCTGGCGCATCATCAGCCGGATCTCGTACACGTAGAAGCTCTTCCGGGCCGCCGCAAGCTCGCCGGCGGGGATGCGCAGCGGCACCTGCTGGGAGCGGACCGGGGCAAACCGGTCGAGGCTGTCGCGGGTGGTCACGTAGAGTGAGAGCTGACCGCTGCTCGAGCCCTGCTGCTCGAGAAGGATGACGTTGGAGAGAGGGATCCTGACGCGGAGCGGAACGATGCTGACCTCGGTGTCGATGGCGCGGATCTCACCCACCTCGACCTCGACGGCAAGCGGGTTGTCCTCCAGATCATAGAGGAGAGCGCTTCGGGTGCGGTCGGCGAGCTGCTCGGCGAGGGGCTTGGCGCGCAGGTTCTCGCGGTAGCGGACCCGTGCCCCTTGGCGCAGCACCTTGACCTTGACGGAATAGACCTTGTCGCCTTGCTTCGCAGGGGGCCGGTAGCCCAACGAGTAATAGGTGTCGAGATCGCTGGCGATGTCGCGCAGCGCTTCGTCGAAGCTCGTCGTGTTGAGAATCGCCTGGCCACCGGTGCGTTGAGCCATGTAGGTGAGGGTGTCCTGGAGGTTGGCGAAGCGCGCCTGGTCGACGAAGGTCGACTGCATCCGCCGTTCGTAGGAGGTCGCCTGGCCGGCCGAGAAGCCGCGCGGCCCGGAGGCGTCGAGGGTGAAGAACGTCACGCGGTGGGAGTTGGCGAGGACCGTAAGATCCTTGAAGAGGTCGCTGGCGTTGTGGCGGAAGGCGTCCATGGAGACGGAGAAGTCCTCGGAGATGAGGGCGAGCGCCTGCTCCTCGAGTCCCTGGGCGGAGGCGGGCGTGTCCGGGGTGGACATGGCCTCGGCCATGGTGAGCGCCGAGTTGTCCTCGACGCCGTGGGCGCCGCCGGCGCCGCAGAACCCGCGCAGGAACTCGAAGATCTCGGCGCCGGGGATCATAGGCAGGCCGTCGCTGACGTGGAGCAACGCCTTGCGTCCCGGCAGGCTCGACAGGGTGGCGACCATCTGGGAAAGGGCGGCGACCGAGTCGCGTACCTCCTGAAAGACGCGTTTGGCGTAGCGGTCGGCCATCGGGCCCATGTTCTGGGGACACGGCTCCCTGACCCTCCGACGGGTCGTGCGGTTACTGGTGTCGTGGACCGAGATGAGCTCCTCGATGATGCGCCGGTGCTCGGTCTCCCGGAGGTGCCCGGCGCTCGGGATCTCGGCCAGCCTCGTCAGCGCCGCGTCGATTTCCTGCCAGTCCTCGGTGAAGCTCACCAGCTCCTCGACGAGGCCGTCGTAGCTGGCCACCATGATCCGGTCGCCCCGCCCGTTGCGTCCCAGGAGGAAATCGCGGAGCATCCCCAGAAGACGGCCGCGGTGGCCGGCGCTCAGATGGACGTTGTCGACGTAGACCACCAAGAACGTCGGTGCGGCTTCCGGCGTCGCCGCGACAGCCACGGCCGGCTCCGCGCGGCTCGACGCGGCGTCGGGCGCCGGTACGCGGCGGCCGCCTTCGACGGCGTAGAAGTTGCTGATCTCGACCCGCTCGCCGCCTTCGTAGAGCTCGAAGTCCTCGCGGCGGAGCCCGGTCACCGGGCGGCCGTCGCGATCGGTCACGACGACGTCGACGTTCGTGACCTCGACGTCGATCACCTCAGCAAAGGTGCGTGGATCGGCTGGCGCCTCTTGAGCTGCGGCGCTGGCGGCACAGAAGAGGGCGATCAGGGCGGCGGCAGCGAGGTGCGGACGCATGGCATTTCCTCCAGGGACGGTCCTTTTTCGACGCCTCCAGGATACCGCCGCACGGCGGCGGACGCTACCCGATGGGCTGAGCCGGAGCCCGAAGGGGGCGAGTCGGCGGCCAAGAAGGAAAGGAGAGCCGCGAGCGGCGGCTCTCCTCTAAGGTCTCCTCGGTGCGCGAAGCACCTTGGAGCTCGTCGCGGCGGCGGTTACCGGAGGTCGAGCGCGTCCAGTCTGTCGACGGCGCGCGCGCCGCCCAGCCCGCCGGCCGCGTCGCGGGCTCCGTCGAGCACCTGCAGGGCGAACCTCGGGTTGTGGACACCCTTGGAGCCGTCGTTGTTGATCAGGTTCCAGTTCCAACCGGCCTTGAGCAGGTCGTCACCGGCGACCGCGTTGAGCGTCGCGGTCCCCAGCGGCGCCGGCCGGATCACGTCGATGTCCGGGATCCGGTGCGGGCCGGAGGTCGAGCCGTCGCCGAAGACGACGGTCAGGGCCTGGCGCCCACGAAACTCGCCGAATTCGACGCCGGCGAGGGTGTTGGCGGCGGTGACCAGCATGTCGCCGTTCAGGTCGATCGTGTAACCGGCGTCGAGCTGCGCCTGGAGGACGTCCAAGTACTTGTCTTCGATCAGCGCCACGACGTCGTCGAGGATCGCGCTGGTGAGGCCCTGGATCACCTCGGCGGTGATCTCCTCGTGGCAGGTGTCGCAGATCTCGCTGCTGGCGAAGAAGGTGTGGTTGGTGCCGCCGAGGTTGTAGGACAGGGCGGCCGGCGGCGGGGTGGCCTCCATGTGGCAGGTCACGCAGGTGTCGGAGATGAGCCCGTGCGAGCCGCGGACACCGACGTTGACGAAGTAGGCGTTCTCGCCCAGCAGCACGTCGGTCTGCGACGAGCCGTGCGGCGCGCGGGCCGCCTCGGAGGTGCCGGCGACGTCGGCAAAAGTGGCGTCGTTGCGCAGGCCGCGCCGCGAGTTGTGGCAGGTCATGCAAATGGCGCCCCGGCCGACGCTGACCGCCCTGAAGCCGGCGATGAGCTCCGGCGTATCGCCGCTGATGCGCACGGTCGCATTCGTCTCGATGCCCGTCGTCGTGCCGATGGCGTGCGGGTCGTGGCAGGTGGCGCAGGTCTGCGGATGGACGTCCGTCGGCTCCCAATCGACCGTGATGCTGGCCGTCGGATCGCCGGGCTCCTCACCCAGCAGGATCGGCAGCCACTTGAGGAAGCCGTTCGCCGTGTGACACCGCGAGCAATTTCCGCTGTCGCCCTCGTCGACCGCGAGCTCGTAGTTGGCGTGGCCGGAGAGCTGCCATTGCTGGAAGCGGGCGTGGCGCAGCGGCTCGCCGTGGCAGCTGGCGCATACGTCGGACGAGAGGTCCGTGCGCGGCTCGCCCATCGCCTGGAACGATCCGCCGTGGGCCTCGTTGTCACGGCCGACCTCGGCCTCCTGCGGACCGTGGCAGTTCTCGCACTGGATGTTGGCGAGCCGGGCCGATTCCGGATAGGCGTCGAGCATCATCGTCCAGTTGTCGCCCGGGGTGTTGATCAGGCCCGATCCGAGGAAGGCGCCGTAGTCGTCCGCTTCGTCGAACCCGCCGTTCGCGTGGTCGGGGT
The DNA here is from genome assembly GCA_965371445.1 of uncultured bacterium. Lineage (GTDB taxonomy): Bacteria > Acidobacteriota > Thermoanaerobaculia > Multivoradales > J023 > DASWIG01. The sequence continues at coordinate 26,917 of CBDUYN010000088.1, forward strand.
CGAATCCCACCGCGTGGCACCCGAAGCAGCCCGGGCCGTAGTGGGTGCTCGTGTTCAGGTTGTTGGTGAGGATCTCGGCGTGGCCCGTCTGCGCCCAGGGGGTGAACTTGTCGGGGGCGAAGAAGGTGTGGCAGCTTGTGCAGGCCCGGTCGGCCACCGGACGGCCGTCCATGTCCTGGCCCACGATGACGCCGCGGAAGTTCCCGGCGTAGACGTCGAGGTCGACCATGACGTCGTCGAGGCGGTCCTTCACCGAGACGACGTAGCGACCCGCCACGTCCGGCGTGAAGTACGGCTGCTGCGACCTGGCGCCGAAGAGCCGAACGCTCGAGCCGGCCGGCGTGGTGAGCGACCAGTTGTAGGCGTCCTGGTCCCTGCCGAAGAGGAGCACCGGGGCGTCGACCGGGACGTTTTGAAGACCCGTCGCTACCGGCCAGGGCAGGTGGGTGTGGACTTCGAGGTGCCCCACGTAGGTCCCCGAGGTGGTCGTCACGGTCACCTCGAGCTCGACAAGGCCCGCTTCCTCCAGGGCGAAGTGGTTGATGCCCACGACCTGGAAGCGGTCCGGCAGGCCGCCGGGGAACTCGCCGTCCTCGGTTTCCGGAATCTCGACGTTCTCGGGCAGCTGGGCCTGGGTGACCGGCGGCTCTCTCAGCCTGTGGATCAGGTAGCCGCGGTAGGTCTGGATGTTGCCCAGCCTCACGTTGGCGTTGCGGGTGGCCGCCGCGCCGATCGTCGCCTCGACGCCGCCGACCTGCTTCCAGCGGATGCTCTCGACGGTCGAGCCGTCGTTGATGTCGATCGTGACCTTGGCTTTGACCAGGCCGTTCGGCACGGCGTTGCCCGTGTAGCTCGTGGTCAGGCTGACCGGCGAGTCCTGGGCCATGGCGGCGGGGACCGCGATGACCAGCCCCGCAGCCAGCAGGACGACCGCCAGCAGGCAGCTTGTACGGTCTCTCAGACTACTCATGGTTTTCTCCTTTGGATTTCACGCGTCCTGGCGCTCACCGGACAGAACCCTGGACAGCGTTGAGCCCAGCGGCTCACAACGTTGGCTCCAGAGGTGGAACGCGAGGCTCGTCGTCATTCTTCGAAGGCATTCGTCGCTCCCGTGATGTTCCGGGAATAATTGACCTGACCAGTATGTGAGACAGAGTTTCGGAGTAAAACGTCCGAGTGGGTAGTTGTTGGCCCTACCCGGCGGGGCGGTCGGCGCCGCGGAATCAGCTTGCCTGGGCGAGAGAAGGCCGGCAGAGGACCGCTTCACGAAGCACGGTTTGTATTCGAACCGTATACCGGCTCCACGTCTCGGGTCGGGGCACAACCGACTATTTTCCGGGGCCGGGTCTGCTAGAGTCCTGTCCGGCCGGCCGGGGTCATTTTGCCGTCGCGAGGTAAGACCTGCGGCCAAGGGGAGGCGCAACCGCCTCAGCGAGGCTGGAGAGAGTGACGATGTCCGATGCATCCATGGACGCCCGGATCGCCATCGTGGGCATGGCGGGCCGATTTCCGGGCGCCGCCGATGTCGAGGAGCTTTGGCAGAACCTGCGCCACGGACGGGAGGCGGTACGCTTCCTCGACGAGGAGGAAGCGCTGCGGCGTGGCGTCAGCCGTGCGCAATGGGACGACCCGCGCTTTGTCCCGGCGGTCTCCGAGACGGCGGACGTCGACTGCTTCGACGCCATGTTCTTCGGTTTCAACCCCCGCGAGGCGGAGTACCTCGACCCCCAGCAACGGATCTTCTTGGAGTGCGCCTGGGAGGCACTGGAGGATGCCGGCCTGAACCCCGGTGACGTCGCCGGCTCGAGCGCCGGGGTCTTCGCCGGCGCGACGACCAACACGTATCTCATGTTCAACCTCCTGCCGCGCTCCCGCGGCGAGAAGGCGTGGGATCCGATGTCGCTCTTGATCGGCAACGCCGTCGACACGCTGGCGACGCGCACCGCCTACAAGCTGGACCTGCAGGGACCGGCCTTCACCGTCCAATGCGCCTGCTCGACGTCTCTGGTCGCCGTCCATCTCGCCGCCGAGAGCCTGCTCAACGAAGAGTGCGACCTGGCGCTGGCGGGCGGCGTCTCGGTCAACGTCCACCTGCGGCAGGGCTATCGCTACGAGGAGGGGTCGATCGCTTCGCCGGACGGACACTGCCGGGCCTTCGACGCGAAGGGCAGGGGCTCGATCTTCGGTTCCGGCGTCGGGGTCGTGGCCTTGAAGCGCCTCGAGGACGCCCGGGCCGACGGCGACCCGGTGCGCGCCGTCCTTCTCGGCTCGGCGATCAACAACGACGGCTCGCGCAAGGTGGGCTACACGGCGCCCAGCGTCGAGGGGCAGGCGAAGGTGATCACCCAGGCCCTGGAGGTCTCCGGGGTCGACCCGGAGACGATCTCCTACGTCGAGGCCCACGGCACCGCGACCGCCCTGGGCGATCCGATCGAGATCGAGGCCCTGACCCGCGCCTTCGGGGGCAAGACCGAGAAGAAGCAGTTCTGCGCCATCGGCTCGGTCAAGACCAACGTCGGCCACCTCGACGTGGCCGCCGGGATCACCGGGTTGATCAAGACGGTGCTCGCCCTCGAGCATGGAGAGATCCCGCCGAGCCTGCATTTCGAGGAGCCCAATCCGCAGATCGACTTCGCCGGCTCGCCGGTCTACGTCGCCCGCGAGCTCCAGGAGTGGCGAAGCGTCGGCGCGCCGCGCCGCGCCGGAGTGAGCTCGTTCGGGATCGGCGGCACCAACGTCCACGTGATCGTCGAGGAGGCGCCGGAGCGTGAGCCCTCGGGACCGTCGCGCGCCTTCCAGCTGTTGCTCTTCTCGGCACGCCGCCGCGAGGCCCTCGGAGAGGCGGCGGCGCGCCTGGCCGGGCACCTCGCCGAGCGGGGGGACGCCGCCGCCGAGCTCGCCGACGTCGCCTACACGCTGCGGACCGGCCGCGCCAGCTTCGAGCACCGGCGCATGCTGGTCTGCGGCAACTGTGACGAGGCGGTGCGCCTTCTTCGAGGCGAGGAGCCGGAGAGGCTGCTCAGCGCGACACCGCCGCCGGGCGGGCGGACGGTGGCTTTCCTGCTGCCGGGAATCGGCGAGCACTACCCCGGCATGGCCCGGGACCTCTACCGGCGCGAGCCGGTCTTCCGCGCCGCCCTCGACCGCTGCGCCGAGATCGCGGCGCCGCACCTGGACCACGACCTGCGTGAGGTGCTCTACCCGGAGGGGAGCGACGCCGCAGGCACGGCGGCTGGATCCTCGCCCGGCAAGCTCGACCTGCGCGGCCTCCTGGGCCGCTCGCCGCAGGCCGCGGACATGGGCGAGCTCGCCCACACCCGCTTCGCCCACCCGGCCGTCTTCGCCGTCGAGTACGCCCTGGCGAAACAGTGGGCGAGCTGGGGTGTGCGGCCGCGGGCGATGATCGGCCACAGCCTCGGCGAATACGTGGCGGCGACGCTCGCCGGAGTGATCTCGCTCGAGGAGGCCCTGCCCCTCGTCGTCCGGCGGGCACGGCTGATCGACGAGCTGCCCGGCGGCGCGATGCTCGCCGTCGTCTTGCCGGAAGCCGAGGTGGTGCCGCGGCTCGGCGACGGTTTGTGGATCGCGGCGGTGAACAGCCCGGACGTCTCGGTGGTGGCGGGCGAGGAGGAGGCGGTCCGAGACCTCGCGGATCGTCTGGCGCAAGACGGCGTCGTCACGACGCGCCTGCCGGCTCGCCACGCCTTCCATTCGGCGATGATGGAGCCGGCCGCCGAGGCGCTCGTCGCCGGCTTTGGCGGCTGTGCGCTGCGCGCGCCCGAGATCCCGTTCATCTCCAACGTCACCGGCCGCTTCATCACCGCCGAGGAGGCGACGGATCCGAGCTACTGGGCCCGTCACCTGTGCCGGACCGTACGCTTCGCCGACGGTCTGCGGGAGCTGCTTGCCGCCGCCGAGGGCCAGCTGTTGCTGGAGGTGGGGCCGGGCCAGGGGCTCGGTGCCCTGGCGCTCGGCGCCGCCGGGGACGAAACCCGGGCTCCGGTAGTGGTCTCGTCGTTGCGCAGCCGCCACGAGCGGCAGCCCGACCAGGCTTTCCTGCTCACCGCTCTCGGCCGGGCGTGGCTGGCCGGCGTCGAGGTCGACTGGGGAGCCTTCGACGCCAGCGAGCGCCGGTGGCGCGTATCGTTGCCGAGCTATCCGTTCGAGCGGCACCGCTACTGGATCGAGCCGGACGAGGACGGCGTCGCCGTGCCCCGGTCACGGCCCGAGGCGCCGGAGGCGCCGGAGAGCCGTGCTCCGGTGGGGAGCTTGCACGACCGTCCCGAGCTGGCAGTCGAGTACGTCGCGCCGCGCAACGAGCTGGAACGTCGGGTCGCCGGGATTTGGCAAGAGCTGCTCGGCATGGAGGCGGTCGGCGTCCACGACAGCTTCTTCCACCTGGGCGGGCACTCGTTGCTCGCCATCCAGCTGGTCGCCCAGATGCGCGACGTCTTCCAGGCGGAGCTGTCCCTGGAGCGAATCTTCGCCAACCCGACCGTCGCCGCCCTGGCGCGGGCCCTGGAGTCGGCCGCGGGAGAGGACGTGGCGCCACCCATGGTCCGGGTCTCCCGCCAGCCGGGCGAGTTCGTCCCACTCTCTTTTGCCCAGGAGCGCATGTGGTTGCTCGACCAGCTCGACCCGGGCTCCTACGTCTACAACCTCTACTTTCCCTACCGTATCCGTGGCGCGCTGCGCCTCGAGGTGCTGCGGCGCGCCTTCGAGGAGTTGGTGCGGCGTCACGAGGTGTTGCGCACAACCTTCGTCGCCGAGCGGGGCCAGCCGTTCCAGGTGATCGGTCCGGGCGTTGCGCTCGAGCTGCCGGTGGTGGACCTCGCTCACCTGCCGGCGCCGCTGCGCGAGCGCCAGGTCGCGAAAGAGAGCGCCGAGGAGAACCGGCGCGGCTTCGACCTGGCCCGCGGTCCCCTGCTGCGGACCAAGCTCCTACGGCTCGCGGCCGAGGAGCACGTGCTGCTCTTCAGCTTGCACCACATCGTCTCCGACGGCTGGTCGATGGCCGTGGCGGTCCGTGAGCTGACGGCCCTCTACGACCACCTCGCCGGCGGCCGGCCGCCGTCGCTGCCGGAGCTGCCGATCCAGTACGCGGACTTCGCCGTCTGGCAGCGGCGCTGGTTGGAGCAGTCGCTCGACGAGTTGCTCGTCTACTGGCGCCAGCAGCTCGCCGACCGGCCGCCGCCGCCGCGCCTCGCCGGCGACCGGCCGCGCGACAGCGTGCAGGGCTTTCACATGGCGGCGGCGGAGCTGCGCCTGGCCGGCCAGGAGCGTAGGGCTCTCGAGAGGCTCGGCCGGATCGGCGATGCGACTCTCTTCATGACCCTCTTGGCGGCCTTCGACGCCCTGCTCTACCGCTACACCGGGGAGAGCGACGTCGTCGTCGGGGCACCGATCGCCAACCGGAACCGTGTCGAGACCGCCGGGCTCGTCGGCTTTTTTCTCAACACCCTGGTGCTGCGCGTGCGCCTCTGTCCTGGTGCCGGCTTCCGCGAGCTGTTGGCCGAGGCGCGGCGTGTGGCGCTGGCCGCTTTCGCCTACGAGGAGCTGCCGCTGGAGCTGCTGATCGGGGGCCTCAGGGAGACGCCGTCGAGCGGCGACGACCCGGAGCTGTTCCGCGCGATGGTGCTGGTGCAGAACGTCCCGACGCCGGAGATCCGCCTCGCCGGCCTGGAACTCGAGCCGGTCACCGGGATCGCGGAGGCGGTGTTGAACACGGACGTCTTCGAGCTCAGCCTGGTGGCCGAGGATTTTGCCGACGGCCTCGGTGTCCAGTTGATCTACAACGGCTTGCTCTTCGACCAGGTCACCGCCGTGCGCCTGCTCGGGCATTTCCGGAACCTGCTGGCGGGCGCCGCCGCCGACCCCGGGCAGCCGCTCGCCGAGCTGCCTCTCCTGAGCGCCGCGGAGGGTCGCGAGCTCCTGGGCGGCTACGTGGCGGCGCCGGCCGGCGGCGGCGCTCTGGTCCACGAACAGATCGTGGCGCAGGCATGGCGCCGGCCGGCGGCGCCGGCGGTGGTGTGGGGCGGTCTTGGCGGCGGCGGCACGCTCTCCTACGGCGAGCTCGCCGCCTGTGTACACCGCCTGGCGGCTCACCTCGTCGGCCTGGGGGTGGCCCCGGAGGTCCGGGTCGTCCTCTGGCTCGAGCGCTCGCCGGAGCTCGTCGTCGCCCTGCTCGCGACGCTTCACGCCGGCGGTGCCTACGTGCCCCTCGAGCCGTCGATCCCGGCCGAGCGCCGGGACCTGATCCTCGCCGACGTCGAGCGCGGCGGCGAGGGTGTGGCGGTGATCCTGACCACCCGTCTTCTGGCTCCGGAGCTCGCCGCGACGGCCGGCGTCCCCGTGGTGAGCGTCGACCTGGACGCCGCGCTGTTCACCGGTCCGCCCCCGGACGCCTCGCCGGTCGCGGCCCGGCCGGAGAACGCCGCCTACGTGATCTACACCTCGGGCTCGACGGGCACGCCCAAAGGCGTGGTGGTCGAGCACCGGGCGCTCGCGGCGTTCACCGCCGCGGCGGCCGAGACCTACGCCGTGAGCGCCGCCGACCGGGTGCTGCAGTTCGCCTCGATCAGCTTCGACACCAGCGTCGAGGAAATCTTTCCCACCCTGACGCGCGGCGCGGCCCTGGTGTTGCGCGACGAGGAGATGCTGGGCTCGGCGCCGGCCCTGCTCGCCGCCTGCCGTGAGCACGGCGTCACCGTGCTCGACCTGCCGACCGCCTTCTGGCACCCGTGGGTCAGCGGGCTGACGGCCGACGCCGAGACCCTGGGCGCGCCGCTGCGCCTGGTGATCCTGGGCGGCGAGCAGGTCGACCGCGCGGCCCTGGCGGCCTGGCGGCCCCGCGTCGAGGCGGCCGTCGACCTCTACAACACTTACGGACCGACCGAGGCCACCGTCGTCGCCACCTGGTCGGACCTGTCCTGCCCACCGGAAGACGGAGTCGAAATGGCGCCGATCGGCCGTCCCCTGGGGGCGGCTCGCGCCTGGGTGGTGGAGCGCGGTCTGCGCCTGGCGCCGCGCGGCGTGCCGGGCGAGCTTCTCCTCGGCGGCCCCGGCCTGGCGCGCGGCTACTTGGGCCGTCCGGGGCCGACGGCGGCCGGCTTCGTCCCCGATCCTTTCACCGGGACGCCCGGCGGACGCCTCTACCGCACCGGCGACCTGGTGCGTCTCAGAAACGACGGCGAGCTCGAGTTCCTCGGCCGCCTCGACCACCAGGTGAAGGTGCGCGGCTTCCGGGTCGAGCTGGGCGAGATCGAGGCGACCCTGCGGCGGCATCCGGCGGTGGGCGACGCGGTGGTGACGGTGCTCGCCGCGGACGCCGGCCCACGGCTGGTGGCCTGGACCGAGAACGGCACGAGCGCCGCGGCGCCGGGCGAGGGCGAGCTGCGCGCCTTCCTCGCCTCCCGCTTGCCCGAATACATGGTGCCGGTGCTCTACGTGACCCTGGAGAGCCTGCCGCGCACCCCGAGCGGCAAGGCCGACCGGGCCGCCCTCGCCCGGCGCGACGTGGCGTGGGGCGACGCCGGCCGGTCCGACGTGGCCACCCCCTACGTGGCCCCCGACACCGACGCCGAGATCGCCCTCGCCGGGATTTTCGCCGAGCTGCTCGCGGTGCCGCGGGTCGGCGTCGAGGACGACTTCTTCGAGCTCGGCGGTCATTCGTTGTTGCTGCCCCAGGCACTTTACCGGCTGCGCGAGGCGTTCGACGTCGAGGTGCCCCTGCGCGACTTCTACGACGATCCCACCGTCGCCGGGCTGGCCGATCTCGTCGAGGACCTGATCCTCGACGAGATCGAGGGCCGGCCGGAACGAGCGCTCGCCGGGTCGGCGCAGGTCGAGGAGTAGGGCGATGCCTCAAGGCTCCCAGGATCCCCGACCCAACCTGCCGGTCCACGAGCTTTTCAGGGCCCAGGCGGCGCGGACGCCGGCGGCGCCGGCCGTGGTGGCCGCGGCGCCCTGGAGCTACGCCGAGCTCGACCGACGTTCCAACCGCCTCGCCCAGTATCTGCGAAGCCTCGGGGTGGGGCCCGACGTGCCGGTCGGGGTGAGCCTGGAGCGCTCGCCGGAGCTCGTCGGGGCCGTCGTCGCGGTGCTCAAGGCGGGAGGTGTCTTCCTGCCCCTCGACGCCTCCTATCCCGTCGAGCGGCTGGCCACGATGCTGGAGGACGCGGCGCCGGCCCTCGTCCTGACGCGCCGCGCGCTGCTGGATCGGCTGCCGACCCACAGTGCCCGGACGGTGCTCCTCGACGACGCGGCGGCGGCGATCGCCGAGTGTCCGGAGAGCTGCCCGCAGCCCGGCCTGAGCGGCGCCAACCTCTCCTACCTGATCTACACCTCCGGATCGACCGGCCGGCCCAAAGGTGTCGCCTTGCCGCACCGGACGTTGATCGACCTGATCGGCTGGCAGCTCTCCCGTCCGGCGTTTGGCGCCGCCCGCACCTTGCAGCTCACCACGGCGAGCTTCGACGTTTTCATGCAGGAGATCTTCTCGACGCTGTGCTCCGGCGGCGCTCTGGTGCCGGTCTCGGAGGACGAGCGCCGCGATCCGTCGCGGCTGGCGGAGGTCCTGGAGGCGCGGCGGGTGGAGCGGCTTTTCCTGCCGTTCGTGGCCTTGCAGCAGCTGGCGGAGGTGAGCGCCGCGGCGCCGCCATGCTCTCTGCGGGAGGTGATCACGGCGGGCGAGCAACTGCAGGTGAGCGCCGCGGTGCGGCGTTTCTTCACCGCCACCGGAGCGTCGCTGGAGAACCAGTACGGTCCCTCGGAGAGCCACGTGGTGAGCGCTTACCCGCTGCGCGGCGCGCCGTCGTCGTGGCCGGCGCTGCCGCCGATCGGCCGGGCGGTGGCAGGCTTTCGCATCGCCGTTCTCGACCGCGGCCTGCGGCCGGTGCCGGCGGGAACGGCGGGCGAGCTCTGCCTAAGCGGCGCCGGCCTGGCGCGGGGGTACCTGGGCCGCCCGGCCCGGACCGCCGAGCGGTTCGTGCCCGATCCGCGCGGCGCGCCGCCGGAGGGCCGGCCCGGCGCGCGCACCTACCGCACGGGCGACCTGGGGCGCGTCCTCGAAGATGGTGCGATCGAGCTTCTGGGGCGCATCGACCACCAGGTGAAGATCCGCGGCTTCCGCGTCGAGCCCGGCGAGGTGGAGATGCTCCTCAGCGGTCATCCGGCGGTGCGCGAGGCGGTGGTGGCGGCGCGCGACCACGGTGCGGGCAAGCGCCTGGCGGCCTACTGGGTGGCGGCGCCGGCCGCCGGCACGACCGCCGAAGCGGCGACCGCCGAGAGCCTGCGCCGGTTTTTGCGCGACAAGCTGCCGGGCTACATGGTGCCGACGGCGTGGACACAGCTCGAGGCCTTGCCGCTCACGCCGAGCGGCAAGGTCGATCGGCGCTCCCTGCCGGAGCCCGCCTCGAGCGGCACGGCACCGCGCACGGCGCCGCGCACGCCGACCGAGGAGGCCGTCGCGAAGACCTGGGCCGAGGTGCTCGGCGTCGACGGCGTCGGTGCCGAGGACGACTTCTTCGACCTCGGTGGCCATTCGCTGCTCGCCGGCCAGGCCGTCGTCCGGCTGCGGGCCGCCTTCGACGTCGAGTTGGAGGTGCGGGACCTCTTCGCGGCGCCGAGCGTCGCCCGCATGGCGGCCCTCGTCGAGCGCCGCCGCGGCCGGCCGGCGACGGCCGGCGCGCCGCCGATCGTGCCGGTGCCGCGGACCGGCGAGGGCCTGCCGCTCTCCTTCTCGCAGGAGAGCCTGTGGTTCCTCGACCGCCTGCAACCCGGCCTGCCGGTCTATAACGTCGCCGTCTTCTACGAGCTGACGGGTGAGCTTTCGCCGCCGGCCCTGGCGGCGGCGCTTTCCGCGCTCACCGAGCGTCACGAGGTGCTGCGCACCCGCTTCGCCGCCGGGCCCGAAGGCCCGCTGCAGGTCGTCGATCCGCCGGCCGCCGTGGCCTTGCCGCGGGTCGACCTCTCGGCGTTGCCCGCCGAGCGCCGCGCCGCGGCCGGCGACCGGCTCGGGGTCGTCGAGGCCCGGCGGCCCTTCGACCTGGCCCGCGGCCCCCTGCTGCGCGCCGTCCTGCTGCGCGCCGCGCCGCGCCGCCACCGCCTGTTCGTAGGTGTGCATCACGTCGTCGCCGACGGCTGGTCGTTGGACGTCGTAGCCGCCGAGCTGACGGCGCTCTACCCGGCGGCACGCCGCGGCCGGCCGGCGCCGCCGGTGCAGTACGGCGACTTCGCGCTCTGGCAGCGCCGCTACCTGACGAAGGAGAAGCTCGAGGGCCTGCTCGCGGACGCCCGGACCCGCCTGGCGGGCGCGCCCACCATCCTCGAGCTGCCCACCGACCGGCCGCGGCCGGCCGAGCCGAGCTATCGCGGCGCCCTGCGCTCGGTCACGTTCCCGGGCCACCTGCGCGAAGGCCTTCACCGCCAACGGGGGCAGGTCACCCCGTTCATGGTGACGGCGGCGGCTTTCGCCGTCCTGCTCGGCCGCTGGTCCGGCCAGCGCGACCTGCTGCTGGGCGCGCCAGCGGCCAACCGGGGCCGGGCCGAGCTCGCGGATCTGGTCGGTCACTTCGTCGAGACCCTGGCCCTGCGCTTCCAGCTCGCGGTGGACGAGTTCGCCACGCTGCTCCTGCGCACGCGCCAGGAGGTGCTCGCCGCCCACGCCCACCAGGAGCTGCCGTTCGAGAAGCTGGTGGAAGAGATGGCCCCCCGCCGCGAGGCGTCGCGCAATCCTCTCGTCCAGGTGACGCTCGACTGGCAGAGGCCGGTCGAGCCGCCCGTCGGCGAGCTCCACATGGAGCTCCGCGAGCTCCATGCCGGGGTCTCGAAGCTCGACCTCCACCTTCTCCTCGTGGACGACGAGGAGACGCTCACCGTCTCCCTCGAATACAGCACCGACCTCTTCGACGCCACCACGGCCGGGCGTCTCCTGGGGCATTTCCAGGTTCTGCTGGGGGCGGCGCTGGCCGACGCCGAGCGCCCGCCGAGCGCACTGCCACTGCTCACCGCGGCCGAGCGTCACGCCCTGCTCGGCGAGTGGAGCCGGGGGAGCGACCGAGGTTCCGAGGTCCCCTTTCCGCGGCGGATCGCCGAGCAGATCGCGCGGCGCGGTGAGCATCCGGCGCTCGATTCCGAGCGGCGGCGGCTCACCTACCGCGAGCTCGGTGTCGAGGTGGAGGGCCTGGCGGCGCGGCTGCGCGCCGCGGGGGTCGGCCCCGAGGTCCTCGTCGGCCTCTTCCTGGAGCGCTCCCCGGCGGCGGTGGTCGCCATCCTGGCGATCCAGGCGGCGGGCGGCGCCTACCTGCCGCTCGACCCTTCCTACCCGGCCGAACGCCTCGCCTTCATGGTGGACGACGCCGGGACGACGGTCCTCGTGACCCGCTCGGGGCTTGCCGGGCGGCTGCCGCGTCACCACGCCACGGTGTTCCTCGTCGATGCGTCCGAGCCGGCGCCGCCGGTGCCGCTGCCGGAGCTCAGCCCGGCCAACCTGGCCTACGTCATCTACACCTCCGGCTCCACCGGCCGGCCCAAGGGGACGGCGGTGAGCCACCGCGGGCTGGGCCGCATGGCCGCGGCGCTCGGCCGTCAGTACCAGATCGACGAGACGAGCCGCTACTTGCAATTCTCGTCGCTGAGCTTCGACGCCTCGGTGCCCGAGATCTTCTCGACCCTCCTGGCCGGCGCGACGCTGGTCTTCGTCGACGATCCCCCCGGCGGGAGCGAGGGGGGATCTCCGCCGCTGCCGGGTCCGGAGCTCGCGGCCTTCCTGCGCCGCCAGCGGGTCACGCACCTCTTCCTGGTGCCGTCGGCCCTGGCGGCCCTGCCCGGCGACGACCTGCCCGAGCTGTGCTCGATCGGCGTGGCAGGGGAGGTCTGCGTGCCCGAGCTGGCGGCGCGGTGGGCCGCGGGGCACCGCTTCGTCAACGCCTACGGTCCGACCGAGGCCACGGTCGCGGTCAGCGCCGCGGCGATCGCCGCCGGCACCCGCCATCCCCGCGGCCTGCCGATCGGTCGGCCGATCGCCGACAGCCGGCTTTACGTGGTCGACCGTCACCGCCGGCCGCTGCCGATCGGCGTACACGGCGAGCTGGTGGTCGGCGGCGGCGGCTTGGCCCGGGGTTACCTCGGCCGTCCGGCGTTGACCGCCGAGCGCTTCTGCCCCGATCCCCTGAGCGGCACGGCCGGCGGCCGGCTCTACGCTACCGGCGACCGGGTCCGCCAACGAGGCGATGGCGCCCTCGAGTTCCTCGGCCGGCTCGACCGCCAGGTCAAGGTACGCGGCTTCCGCATCGAGCTCGGTGAGATCGAGGCCCGGCTGGCGGCGCAGCCGGCAGTGCGGGAGGCCGTCGTGACGGTCCGCGACGACGTCGTCGGCGCCCTCGTCGCCTACCTGGTGCCGGAAGCCGGCGGCGCCGTGCCCGAGGACGCGGAGCTGCGCCGAGCGCTCGGCGAGAGCTTGCCCGAGTTCATGGTGCCGGCCGCCTTCGTCGTCCTCGACGCCCTGCCGCGGATGCCCGGCGGCAAGGTCGACCGCCGGGCCCTGCCGCGTCCCGAGCGGCGCGCCGGCGGCGAGCTCGTGGCGCCCCGCGGTCCGTTGGAAGAGGTGGTGGCGACGGTGTGGAGCGAGTTGCTCGGGCTCGGTGAGCGATTCGGCGTCGACGAAGGCTTCTTCGAGCTCGGCGGTCATTCGCTGCTCGCCGTCGCCGCCGTCGCCCGGCTGCGCCAGGCCTGCGGCGTCAAGCTCGACGTGCGTGACCTCTTCGCCGCGCCGAGCGTCGCCCGGATGGCCGCCCTCGTCGCCGCGCGCCGCGGCTCGGTGATTCCCGCCGCGCCGCCGATCGTGCCCGTGGACCGGGCCGCGTGCGGACGCGACACCTACGGCCGGGCCGGTCTGCCGCTCTCCTTCTCGCAGGAGTACCTGTGGTTGCTCGACCGCCTGCTAAGCGGCCTGCCGGTCTACAACATCCCCGTCGTCTTCGAGATTGAGGGACCCCTCTCCCCGGCGGCGCTGGCGGCGGCCCTCACCGGCCTCGTGGAGCGTCACGAGGCCCTGCGTACCCGCTTCGCCATCGTGGCGGCCGGCGATCCGGCGGCCGGCGACCCGGCGGACGGCGACCCGGCGGACGGCGACGAGCCGCGGCAATTCGTCGCCGCCGCGGACGCCGTGCCGCTGGCGCGGGCGGACCTGGCGGCGTTGCCGGCGGCGCGGCGCGCGGC
>CBDUYN010000089.1:0-40089 GCA_965371445.1 uncultured bacterium
GCTCGTCGCGCTGCTCTGCCGGCACCGCCCGCCAGTCGATTTCCTGCCAGGGGAGAGCGACCGAGCGATGAACTACCTGCAGCGGCACCGAGAGCCCTTGCCAGCGAAACGAGGTGCGCAGCACGGGCTGGTACCGCAACGTTTCCTCCCAGGCGCGCCGGAAGCTGCCGGCGTCGAGCGGGCGTTCAAAGCGGCAGGTGAACTGGACGAAGTACTCCCCGAGGGTCGGCGCCGAGAGGCTGTGGAAGAGCAGACCCTGCTGGATCGGCGCCAACGGGTAGAGATCTTCCACCCGCCCCTCGTCGGCGACCAGACGGTCGAGAGTCTCCTGGTCGAGCCCGGCCAGGGGGAAGTCTGACGGCGAATAGCCGAAGTTCTCGGGCGAAGAGCAGTGGGCGATCAGGGAACGCAAGGAGTGCAGGAACTGTCGCGCCAGGTCTTCGATCGTCTCCCGCCGATGGAGGTTCTCACTGTAGGTCCATTCCATCGTCAACCGGCCGTTGAGCACGCTGCCGCTGACCTCGAGCCGGTGGCTGCGGGTGCCGCGCAGGCTGCGAGTCGCGCCGGCCGGCTCCGGCGCCAGCTCGAAGAACGCTTCTCGCGGCAGCACTTCGTCGAGCTGACCGAGGTAATTGAAGCTGATCTCGGCCAGCGGCAAATCGCACACCGCCTCGTCGCCGGCCAGATAGCGCAGCACGCCATAGCCCACACCGTGCTGGGGGACACGGCGCAGCTGCTCCTTGACGGCTTTGAGCGCCGCCCCCTCGTCCGCGCCTTCGGGGAGCTCGAGGGCTAGTGGAAAAATGGTGGTGAACCATCCAACTGTGCGCGACAGATCGACGTCCTCGAAGAGCGCCTCGCGGCCGTGTCCCTCGAGATCGATCCACAAGGTTCCGCCGCCCATCCAGGGGCGGACGGTCCGCAGAAGCGCCGTCAGCAGCACCTCGTCGATGCGTGTGCGGTAGGCTGCCGGCACTTCCTGGACCAGGGCCCGAGTCTCCTCCGCAGTGAGCGACCGGGAAACCGTGCGCGCAGAGCTCTGGTGGTTGTCGCCGCCGGGAGAATCTAGCGGCAGGTGGGGAATGTCGCCCAGTGGCCGGCGCCAGTAAGCGGTCTGGGCCGCGAGCTCTTCCGAGCCTGCCCAGGCGGTGAGGCCCTCCGCCCAGGTCTTGAAGGAGGACGTCTTGGGGGGCAGGAGGACCTCCCGGCGGCGACGCAGCTGCTGGCAGAGGCTCTCGAGGTCCTCCAGCAGGATGCGCCACGACACCACGTCCACGACCAGGTGGTGGGCGACGATCAGGAGCCGCCCCGGCGGATCGTCGGCGAGGTCGAGCCAGGCTGCCTGGGCCAGCGGACCGTGTTCGAGGTCGAAGCCGGTCTGCAGTTGATCGTGAGCCGCCGCCAGCCCTCGCGCCTCCGCACCTGCGGAAAGCGCGCGGAGGTCAATGCGGACGAAAGGCACGATCGCCGGCGGATCGGAGTAACGTTGGCGCACGTCGCCGTCGCGGGGCACGAAGCGCAGCCGCAGAGCGTCGTGATGCACATACAGGTGGCTGAAGGCCGCGTTGAGCGTCGCGACGTCGACCGCCCGCCGTGGCCGGAGCAGAACCGCCTGGTTCCAGTGCTCGGGGGCCACCAGCTGCTGTTCGAAGAACCACCGCTGCACCGGGGTTGGCGGCGCCTCTCCAGTGACCGGCCCGCGACCGGCGACGCGCGGCGCCGCGACCTCCGCCACGGCGGCGAGCCCGGCGATCGTCGGATGTTCGAAGGCCTGTTTGGGCGTGATCGCGAGCCCTTTCTGCCGTGCCTCCGAGACCACCCGGATGCTGACGATCGAGTCGCCGCCGAGCTCGAAGAAGTCATCCTCGACGCCGAGGCGCTCGAGACCGAGCGCCTCGCACCAGATCTCGGCCAGCAGGCTCTCGACCGGGGTGCGCGGCTCGACATAGGCCTTTCCCAGGTCCGGCCGGAGCCGTTCGGGGGCCGGCAGCGCCTTGCGATGGACTTTGCCGCTCGCCGTCAGCGGCAGCTCCGCGAGCGTCACGAAGACCGTTGGCAACATGTAGCCCGGCAATCGTCGCTTGAGAAAATCGCGCAGCCCGTCCGTCGTAGGCGTCTGGTCGCCTTTCGCCGTCAGATAGCCCACCAGCTGCTTGTGACCGAATCGGTCGTCGCGCGCCAGCACGACGGCCTCGGCGACCGCCGGATGCTCGGCCAGCGCTACCTCGATCTCGCCGAGCTCGACCCGAAAGCCGCGGATTTTGATCTGGTGGTCGGTGCGGCCGAGGAACTCGATGGCGCCGTCGCCCTGGTAACGAACCAGGTCTCCCGTCCGGTAGAGACGGGTCCCTGGGATTTCGCCGGCGGAATCGGGAACGAACTTCTCGGCGGTCAGCGCCGGCCGCCGCTGGTAACCGCGCGCCAGTCCCAGGCCGCCGATACACAGCTCCCCGACGATCCCCAGCCCCACCGGCTGCAGGTCACGATCGAGCACATACACCCAGGTGTTGACGATCGGCCGGCCGATCGGTATCGAGGCCGCCGAGTCGAGCCTGGCGGGGATCGCGTAGCAGCAGGTGAAGGTGGTGCTCTCGGTCGGCCCGTAGCCGTTGATCAACGCGGTGTCCGGGAAGCTCTCCCGGTACTTGCGCACGTGCGGCACCGACAGGGCCTCGCCGCCGATCAAGAGCTGGCCCACGCCCCGCAGAGCTTCGGGATCCTCGTCGACCACGGCGTTGAACAGTGAGGCGGTCAGCCACATGGTGTCGACGCCGTGGTCTCCGATCACCGAGCGCAGGCTCCCGGCGGTGGGGGTCCCGGCCGGCATCAGCACGCACCGCCCGCCGTGGAGCAAGGCTCCCCAGACCTCCAGCGTCGAGGCGTCGAAGGCCATCGACGCCGCCTGCAGCAGGGTCTGGCGGCCGTCGAGGGTGACGTAGTCCGCCTCCCACACCAGGCGCAGCACTCCGGCGTGAGGTATCTCCACCCCCTTGGGCAGCCCGGTGGAGCCGGAGGTGTACATGACGTAGGCGAGGTGGTGGGGGCCGACCACGGACGGCGGGCTGGTCTCCGGCAAGGTCTCGTCGTCCTCGGCGCGGCCGCCGGCGTCGAGCGTCACCCGGGGGATCGATCCCGCCGACAGTGGGGCCGGCGAGCTCGCCGTCGAGACCAGGACCGAGATCCCGGAGTCCGCCGTCATGTAATCCAGCCGCTCGCTGGGATAGCTGGGATCGAGGGGAACGTAGGCGCCGTCGGCCTTGAGGGTCGCCAACGAGGCCACCAGCATCGCCACCGAACGTTCCAGACAGATTCCCACCCGGTCGTCGGCACCCACGCCCAGACGCCGCAGGCGATGGGCCAGCCGGTTCGCCCGCGCATCGAGCTCCCCGTAGCTCAAGGTCCCGTCGGCAGCGACGACGGCCGGTGCCGCCGGCGTGCGCACCGCCTGGGCCTCGAACAGGGCGTGGATCGACGGTTGGGGCGGCAGCTCCACCCGGGTGTCGTTCCAGCCCACCGTCAGCTGGTGCCGCTCCGCCGCGTTCAGCCAGGAGAGCTCGCCGAGGCGGACGCCGGAAGGTAGGCCGCTCAAGAGACGCTGGAGCTGATCCATCATCCGCCGCACCGCCAGCCGGTCGAAACGCCGCTCGTCGCAGCTGATTCGCAGCCCCAGCTCCCGTCCCGGCTCGGCGATCAGGTTGAGCGGATAATGGGTACGTTCGATCGAGCGTACGTCGCGGCTGCCGAGCCCCGCCACCGCCTCCCGTACCGCCGCGTCGACGGGATAGTTCTCGAACACCAGGAGGCTCTCGAAGAGCTCCTGTCCCGCCGGCACGTCGCTCCACTTCTGCACCTCCGCGAGCGGGCTGTGCTCGAATTGCCGCAGCTCTACCTGCTGCTTTTGTAGCGCTTGGAGCCAGGGGACCACCGCTTCCGAGGCCGGCAGCCGCACCCGGACGGGCAACGTGTTGATGAACAGTCCGACGATCGACTCGACCCCTTCGAGCTCCGGTGGCCGGCCGGAAACAGTGACCCCGAAGACCACGTCCCGCTGACCGGCAAGGTGCCCCAGGAGGAGGCCCCAGGCGCCCAGCACCAGGGTGTTCAAGGTCAGCTGGTGGCGCCGCGCCAGGGCTTCGAGCTCGGCACCGACGGTGGCGGAAAGGGCACTTCTCAGCTCCCGGTGCCGGGCCTCGCCGGACCCCCGGTCGAGGCCCACCGGGGTGGCCGAGGAGAAGCCTTCGAGCAGGTTGCGCCAGAAGGTTTCGGCGCGCTCCAGGTCCTGGCGCCCAAGCCAGGCGATGTAGTCGCGATAGGGACGGTGGGCGCTCACCCGTGCCTCTTGCCCCTGGAGGCCGGCGTCGTAGAAGGCGAAGGCGCCTTTGAGCAGCACCGAGAGCGACCAACCGTCCATCAGCACGTGGTGGAGGCTCCAGACGAACTGGTGGACATCCTCGTCTAGCCGGATCAGGGTCAGGCGCAGAAGCGGCGCCTGGCGGATCTCGAAACCGCACCGGCGATCCTCTTCAAGCCATGCCGCCAACCGCTCGTCGCGCTGCTCTGCCGGCACCGCCCGCCAGTCGATTTCCTGCCAGGGGAGGGCGACCGAGCGATGCACCACCTGCAGCGGTGCCGAGAGCCCTTGCCAGCGAAAGGAGGTGCGCAGCACCGGCTGGCGCGCCAGCACTTCCTGCCAGGCGCGCCGCAAGCCGCCGACGTCGAGCGGGCGCTCGAAACGGCAGACGAACTGGACGACGTACTCCCCCAGGGTCGGTTCGGACAGGCTGTGGAAGAGCAGACCTTGCTGGATCGGTGCCAGCGGATAGAGATCTTCCACCCGTCCGACGTCGGCGACGAGACGGTCGAGAGTCTCCTGGTCGAGCCCGGCGAGGGGGAAGTCCGACGGCGTGTAGCCGAAGCTCTCGGGCGAACGGCAGTGGCCGATCAGGGAACGCAAGGAGTGCAGGAACCTCCGCGCCAGGCCTTCGATCGTCTCCCGCCGGTGGAGGTTCTCACTGTAGGTCCATTCCATCTTCAGCCGGCCGTCGACCACGCTGCCGCTGACCTCGAGTCGATGGCTGCGGGCGCCGCGCCGGCTGCGCATCGCGCCGGCCGGCTCCGGCGCCAGCTCGAAGAGCGCGCTCGCCGGCAGCGCCTCGTCGAGCTGACCGAGATAGTTGAAGCTGATCTCGGCCGGCGGCAGGTCGCGCACCGACTCGCTGCGTGCCAGGTAGCGCTGCACGCCGTGTCCCAGACCGTGCCAGGGAACGCGGCGCAGCTGCTCCTTGACGGCCTTGATCGTCACACCCTCGTCTGTGTCCTCTGGGAGCCCGAGGGCCACCGGGTAGAGGCTGGTGAACCACCCCACCGTGCGCGACAGATCGACGTTCTCGAAGAGCGTCTCGCGGCCGTGTCCCTCGAGATCGATCCACAAGGGTCCGCCGCCCATCCACGGGCGGACGGCCCGCGCCAGCGCCGTCAGTAGCACCTCGTCGATGCGCGTCCGGTAGGCCGCCGGCACCTCCTGGAGGAGCGACCGCGTCTCCTCCCCGGTGAGCGATTGGGACAACGTGCGCGCGGAGCCATGGCGGTTGTCGCCGGCGGGAAAGTCGAGCGGCAGGCGGAGAACGTCGCCCGGTGCCTGGCGCCAGTGAGCGGCCGTGGCCTCGAGATCCTCCGAGCCCACCCAGGCGGTGAGGTGCTCCGTCCAGACCTTGAAGGAGGTCGTCTTGGGGGGCAGGCGGACCTCCTGGCGGCGCAGCTGCCGGCAGAGGGTCTCGAAGTCCTCGAGCAGAACGCGCCATGACACCATGTCAACCACCAGGTGATGGGCGGCGATCAGCAGCCGCCCCGGCGGATCGCCGGCGAGGTCGAGCCAGGCCGCCCGGGCCAAGGGGCCGCGCTCGAGGTCGAAGCCGGTCTGCAGCTGATCGAGCGTCGCCGCCAGCCCGCGCTGCTCGGCGCCGGCGGGAAGCGCCCGGAGATCGATCTGAACGAAGGGCACGGCCGGCGACGGATCGGAGTAGCGTTGGTGCATGCCGCCGTCCCGCGGCACGAAGCGCAGCCGCAGGGCGTCGTGGTGCCGGAGGAGGTGGCCGAAGGCCCCGGCGAGCGTCGCGGCGTCGACCGCCCGCCGCGGCCGCAGCAGGACCGCATGGTTCCAGTGCTCGGGATCGACCAGCCGCTGTTCGAAAAACCAGCGCTGCACCGGGCTCAGGGGCGCCTCGCCGACGACCGGCCCGCGGTCGGCGGCGCGCGGCGCTGCGATCTCCGCCACGGCGGCGAGCCCGGCGATCGTCGGATGCTCGAAGGCCTGCCTGGGCGTGATCACGAGCCCTTTCTGCCGCGCCTTCGAGACCACCCGGATGCTGACGATCGAGTCGCCGCCGAGCTCGAAGAAGTCGTCCTCGACGCCGACCCGCTCGAGGCCGAGCACCTCGCACCAGATCTCGGCCAGCAGGCTCTCGACCGGGGTGCGCGGCTCGACATGGGCCTTCTCCAGGCCCGGCCGGAGCCGTTCAGGGGCCGGCAGCGCCCGGCGATCGACCTTGCCGCTCGTCGTCAGCGGCAGCTCCGCGAGCGTCAAGAAGCTCGCCGGCAGCATGTAGACCGGCAACCATCGCTCGAGAAAGCCGCGCAGCTCGTCCGTCGATGGCTGCTCGTCGCCTGCCGGCGTCAGGTAGCCCACCAGCCGCCTGTGACCGGGTTGGTCTTCGCGCGCCAGGACCACGGCTTCGGCGACCGCCGGATGGTCCTTGAGCACGGTCTCGATCTCGCCCAGCTCGATGCGGTGACCCCGCACCTTGACCTGCTGGTCGCTGCGGCCGAGGAACCCGACGTGGCCCGGGGCTCGCCAGCGGACCAGGTCACCGGTTCGATAGAGCCGCGCCCCGGGCTGCCCGCTCCAAGGATCGGGAATGAAGCGCTCGGCGGTGAGGGCGGCCCGGCGGAGGTAGCCGCGCGCCAGCCCCAGGCCGCCGATCAGGAGCTCGCCGACAATCCCCAGCCCCACCGGCTGCAGGTGACGGTCGAGCACGTACACCCGGGTGTTGACGATCGGCCGGCCGATCGGGATCGAGCCCGGCGAGTCGAGCCTGGCGGGGATCCGGTGGCAGCAGGTGAAGGTGGTGCTCTCGGTCGGGCCGTAGCCGTTGACCAACGCGGTGTCCGGGAAAATCTCCCGGTACTTGCGCACATGTGGCACCGACAGGGCCTCGCCGCCGATCAGGAGCTGGCTGACGCCCCTCAGAGCCTCGGGATCCTCGTCGACCACGGCGTTGAACAGCGAAGCGGTCAGCCACATGGTGTCGATGCCGTGCTCTCGGATCACCGAGCGCAGGCTCGGGGCGGTGGGGATCCTGTCCGGCATCAGCACGCACCGCCCACCGTGGAGCAACGCTCCCCAGACCTCCAACGTCGAGGCGTCGAAGGTCATCGGCGCCGCCTGGAGCAGGGTCTGGCGGCCGTCGAGGGTGACGTAGTCCGCCCCCGACACCAGGCGCAGCACTCCGGCGTGGGGTACCTCGACTCCCTTGGGCAGCCCGGTGGAGCCGGAGGTGTACATGACGTAGGCGAGGTGGTGGGGGCCGACCGCGGATGGCGGGCTCGTATCCGGCAAAGCCCCCTGGTCCTCGGCGCGGCCGCCGGCGTCGAGCTTCACCCGGGGGATCGATCCCGCCGACAGCCGGACTGGCGAGCCCGCGGCCAACACCAGGACCGAGATCCCGGCGTCCGAAGCCATGAAATTCAGCCGCTCGCGGGGGTAGCTGGGATCGAGGGGAACATAGGCGCCATCGGCTTTGAGAGCCGCCAGCAAGGCCACCAGCATCGCCGCCGAGCGCTCCAGGCAGACCCCCACCCGGTCCTCGGGCCCCACCCCCAGGCGCCGCAGGAGACGGGCCAGCCGGTTCGCCCGGGCATCGAGCTCCCCGTAGCTCAGGGTCTCGGCGGCGGCGAGGACGGCCGGCGCCGCCGGCGTGCGCGCCGCCTGGGCCTCGAACAGCGCGTGGATCGACGGCTGCGGCGGCAGCTCCACCCGGGTGTCGTTCCACTCCGCCATCAGCTGCTGACGCTCGCCAGCGGCGAGCAGCGGAACCTCCGCCAGCCGCTGGTGCGGGTCGCGGATCAGGCCCTCGAGCAGCGTCGACCAGTGCCGCGCCAGGCGCTCGACCGCCGTCTTCTCGAAGCGCCGGCGGTCGTAGAAGATCCACAGACCCAGCCGCCGGCCGGGATAGGCCACCGCGGAGACAGGGTAGTTGGTCTTGCCGAGGTTGCGGACGTCGCGGATCGCCAGCCGCGGCCCCCAGTCGAGGAGCGTCTCGTCCATCGGATAGTTCTCGAACACCAGGATGCTCTCGAACAACGGTTGCCCCGCGGGCACCTCGCTCCAGCGTTGGATTTGGGCGAGCGGCGTGTACTCGTACTGGCCGATTTCCGCCTGCTGGTGCCGCAGCCGGATCAGCCAGGGCAGCGCTTCCTCGTCGCCCACCACCCGGACCCGCAGCGGCAGGGTGTTGACGAAGAGCCCGGTCATCGTGTCGATCCCCGGAAGCTCGGACGGCCGGCCGGCCACGGTGGCGCCGAAGACGACGTCGGCGGCGCCGCTGTAGCGGTGGAGCAAGAGCGCCCAGGCCCCCTGGACGAAGGTGTTGGCGGTCAACCTGTGGCCCTGGGCGAGCTCCTGGAGGCGGGCGGTGCTCTCGGCGTCGAGCCGCACTTCGTGCTCGCCGTCGAGGAGGTCGGCTTCCGTGGAGATTCGGCCCGGGGGATGATCCACCCCCAGCGGCGTCGCGGCGCTGAAGCCTTGCAGGCCGCGGCGCCAGAAGCTTTCGGCGCGCCCCATGTCCTGGCGCCGCAGCCAGGCGACGTAGCGGCTGTAGGAGGGGCTCGGCTCGAGCCGCGGCTCCCGGCCCTCGGAGAATGCCTGATAGCAGGCGGAGACCTCGCGGATGATCTGGTTCTGCGACCAGCCGTCGATCAAGAGGTGGTGGCAGCTCCACAGCAGCCGGTGGGCGTCCTCCGCCAGCCGGAGAAGGCAGAGGTGCGTCAGGGGCGGCTTCGAGAGCTCGAAGCCGCGCCGGCGATCCGCCTCGATCAGCTCCTGGAAGAGCTGCTCCCGATCTTCCGCGGACATCCCCCGCCAGTCGTGATGCTCCCAGCGCAGCCGGACCTCCTTGAAGACCACCTGGAACGGCTCGTCGCGGCGCTCCCAGACAAAGGCGGTCCGCAGGCTGGGATGGCGGTCCACCACCCGTTGCCAGGCACGCTCCAGGACCCCGACCTCGAGCTCGCCGACGAGGGTGCAGAAGACCTGCTCGAAGTAGATTCCGGAGTGGGGCTCCCGGAGGCTGTGGAAGAGCATCCCCTCCTGCATCGGCGACAGGGGATAGATGTCTTCGATCCGGCTCTTTTTCTTCATTCCTCGTCCTCGACGGCACCGGCGAGCTCGTCGATCAGGCCGTCGAGCTCCTCCTGGTCGAAGTCCATCTGCGAGAAGTCCGAGGGCGTGTAGTGGCGCTCGGTGAGCGACCGGCAGTGCTCGATCAGGGCCCGCAGCTCGGCCAGGCAATCTTCGGCCAGGCGGGCGATCGTCGCCTCGCGGTGCAGCCGTTCGCTGTACATGAAGACCAGCTCGAGGCGGCCGCCGACCACCGAGCCTTCGATCTCCAAAAGGTAGCTGCGCGCTCCTTGGGGATCGCGATCCGGACCCCGGGGCTCGTCGGCGAGGGCGAAGAGGGGGGCCTCGCCCGGAGCCGGATCCAGCTGGCCGAGATAATTGAAGCCGACCTCGGCGGCCGGCGCCCGACCCAGACTTTCGGCGATCTCGCCGTCACGTCCCAGATAACGGAGCAGCCCGTAGCCGATGCCGTTGCGCGGCACCGCCCGCAGCTGCTCCTTGATCGACTTCAACGCCTCCCCCACTCCGGCCGCGGAGGGCGGCCGCAGGAGGACCGGAAACACGGTGGTGAACCAGCCCACGGTGCGCGACACGTCGAGCTCGTCGAAGAGCGGCTCCCGGCCGTGCCCTTCGAGCTCGAGTCGCAACGTCCCGCCGCCGGTGAACCGAGCGAGGCTACGGGCCAGGGCGGTGAGGAGCGCGTCGTTGATCCGGGTTTGGTAGGCCTGCGGGACCTCCTGGAGCAGCGCCCGGGTCTCCTCCCCGTCGAGGGCCACCGTCACCCGGCGGGTCGACGCTTCGACGTCGTCGGCGGCGAGGTCGCGTCGCGCCGGGAAGTCAAGGGGCAGGCGGACGGCCTGCGCTTCGTTCACCGCCGCCCAGTGCCCGGCCTCACCCTCCAGCTCCGGCGAGCGGGCGAGCTCGGCGAGGCGCTCGGCCCAACGTTGGAACGAGGTCGTCTTCGCCGGCAGCGCGATCGCTTCGCCCGAGCGCAGCTGCCGGCAGGCAGCGGTCAGATCCTCGAAGAGGATGCGCCACGACACCCCGTCGACCGCCAGGTGGTGGATGGCGATCAGGAGGAGCGCCTCCCGCTCCTCGCCGAGGTCGAAGTACACCGTCCGCAGCAGCGGTCCGGCGGCGAGGTCGAGACTCGCCTGCGCCTCGGCGGCCCGCGCTTCGAGCGCCCGCCGCTGCTCCTCACCGTCGAGACCGGCGAGCTCGCAGGTGCTGAAGACCGGCGTCTCCTCGGCGGTGGCGTTGACCTGCCGCCAGCCACCGTCCGCGGCGGCGAAGCGCAGGCGCAGGGCGTCGTGGTGCTCGACCAGGGCCCCCAGGGCCCGCTCCAGGGTCGCCGCGTCCGGGACCTCGCCCCCCGCCGGGGCGACGGTCAAGAGCAGCGCCTGGTTCCAGTGCCCGCGCCGCGGCAGGTGCTGCTCGAAGAACCAGTGCTGGACGGGGGTGAGCGGCACCTCCCCGGAGACCGGGCCCTGCTCCGCCAGGAGCGGCCCGACGGTCTCCACCACCGCCGCCAGCTCGGCGATCGTCTGGTGCTCGAAGAGCTGCCTGGGAGTGAAACGCAACCCCGCCTGCTGGGCCCGCGCCGCGGCCTGGATGCTGAGAATCGAGTCGCCGCCGAGCTCGAAGAAGCCGTCTTCGATCCCCACTTCCGAGATCCCCAGCACCGCGCTCCAGATTTCCGCCAGGCGGTTCTCGATCGGGGTGCGCGGGGCGAGGTAGGAGGTCTCGATCTCGGGCCGCTGCCAGTCGGGCGCCGGCAGCGCCCGGCGGTCGACCTTGCTGCCGCCCAGGGTCAGGGGCAGCGCCGCGAGCCGCACAAAGGTCGCCGGTACCATGTAGGGCGGCAGCCGGTCCTCGAGGAAGCGACGCAGGTCCCGGGCCTCCGGCGCCGACGACTCGCCCTCCGGCGACGCCGCGGCGGAGGGCTCCGGTACCACATAGGCCACCAGGCGACGGGTGCCCGGGTCGCGGCCCGACGCCGGGTCCTCCCACAGCCGTACCACCGCCTGCCGCACCTCGGGATGCGCCAAGAGCGCCGCCTCGATCTCCCCGAGCTCGACGCGGAAGCCGCGCAGCTTCACCTGATGGTCGATGCGGCCCACGAACTCGACGGCGCCGTCGGTGAGACGGCGGGCGAGGTCGCCGGTGCGGTAGAGGCGTTCTCCGGGCTCCTCGCTCCACGGGTCGGGGACAAACTTCTCCGCCGTCAGGGCGGGGCGCCGGAGGTAGCCCCGGGTCACCCCGGCGCCGCCGATCAAGAGCTCGCCGGGGATGCCGATCGGCACCGGCCGCAGCTCGCGGTCCAGGATGTGGACCCGGGCGTTCAAGATCGGCCGCCCGATCGGGATCTCGCGCCACGGACCGCCCCCCGGCCGCGGCACGTAGACGGTGGCGACGATGGTGGCCTCGCTCGGACCGTAGCTGTTGATCAGACGGGTCTCCGGGGAAGCGCGCTCGAGCCAGGTCGCCAGCCGTTCGGGGATCGCCCGCTCGCCGCCGATGATCACCGAGCGCAGCTCCGCGGGTGGACGGAGCTCCTCCGACGCCTCCAGGTCGGCGTTGATCTGGTGCCAGAAGGCGGTAGGCAGATCGAGCACCGTGACGCCGAGATCGCGGCACCGCTCGAGAAAGCGGGCGGTGGAGGTCATCATCTCTCCGTCGCGCAACACCAGGGTGCCGCCCACGGTGTAGCAGGTGTAGAGCTCCTCGGTGGCGGCGTCGAAGCTGATCGAGCAGAACTGCAGCATCCGGTCTCCCGGGCGCAGGCCGTACTCGTGGATCACCGTGTCGACAAACTGCGCCAGCTGCCGGTGAGAGATCATTACCGCCTTGGGGAGGGCCGTCGAGCCCGAGGTGTAAATCACCTGGCAGAGGTTCTCAGGCACCGCGACCGCCGGCGGAGCGCCGTCGTTTTCGCCGGCGATCCGCGGCCAGTCCGCGTCCACCAGCACCACCCGGGCGCGGTGCTCCGGCAGGATGTCGAGCAGGCGTTCCTGGGTGATCAGGACCGGCACCCGGCCGTCTTCGAGCATGAACGCCAGGCGTTGGCGCGGATAGGTCGGATCGAGAGGCAGGTAAGCCGCCCCCGCCTTGAGCACCCCGAGATGGGCGGCGACCATCTCGCGGCTGCGTTCCAGGCAAAGACCGACCAGCGTCTCGGGACCGACGCCCAGGGAGCACAGGTGGGACGCCAGCAGGCCGGCGCGGCGGTCGAGCTCGCGGTAGGTCCAGCTTTCGAGTGTCCCGTCGGTCATCTGCTCGACCACCGCCGGCCGCTCGGGACGGCGCTCAACGAGCTCCTCGAAGCGCTGGTGGATGCAGGCGGCGGGACGCCGCGCGGCGCGGGTGTCGTTCCACTCCGAGACCAGCTGCCGTTCCTCGGCGAGGGTCAGGAGCGGCACCGATCCCGGAGGCCGTGCGGGATCTTCCGCCATGCCGGTGAGGGTGCGCTCGAGGTGACCCAGCAGACGGCGGATCTCGGTCTCGTCGAAGCGCCGGCGGTCGTAGACGATCTCAAGCTCGAACCTCTCGCCGGGCAGCACCGTGAGGCTCAGCGGGTAGTTGGTCCACTCGACGGAGCGAGCTTCGGCCACCGTGAGCTCGCGGCCGGTGTCTTTCAGCGAGTGGTCGATCGGGTAGTTCTCGAAGATCAGGATGCTGTGGAAGAGCGGCTGGCCGCGCGGCACCTCGCTCCAGCCCTCGACCTTGACCAGGGGGGTGTGCTCGAGCTGCTGCAGCTCCACGACCTGTTCCCGGAGCCCCGCCAGCCAGGGCAGGAGCGGCTGCCGGGGCGGGAAGGCGACGCGCACCGGCAGGGTGTTGATGAACAGCCCGACCATCGACTCGACCCCGGGAAGCCGCGGTGGGCGGCCGGAGACGGTGATGCCGAAGACCACGTCGCGCTCGCCGCTGTAGCGGTGAAGGAGGAGCGCCCAGGCTCCCTGGGCCACGGTGCTGGGGGTGAGGTGCTGCTCGCGCGCCAGGGCGAGGAGAGCGGCGGTGGTCTCCGGCGTCAGCCACCGCCGGCACTGGCCGTGGACCATGGGTCCCGGATCGGGCGGCTGGTCGAGCCCCAGAGGCGTCGGGGCGGCGAAGCCGCGCAGCAGCTGGCGCCAGTGGGCCTCCGAGCGCGCCAGGTCCTGGCGCGCCAGCCAGGCGACGTACTCCCGGTAGGGGCGGCCGCGTTCGAGGCGCGGCTCCTCGCCGCGGCGGCGAGCGGCGTAGCCGGCGAGGACCTCCTTGAGCACCAGCGACACCGACCAGCCGTCGAGGATCAGGTGGTGGAAGCTCCACACCAGCTGGTGCTCCGTGTCGGCGAGCCGCAGCAAGACCAGACGCAAGAGTGGCGCCCGATCGAGGCGGTAGCCGCGCCGCCGGTCGTCCGCCAGGAGCTCCTCCAGCCGGTGCTCGTGCTCGGCCGGCCGCCACTGCCGCCAATCCTCCTGCCGCCAGTCGACCGCGATCCGGTCGTGGACGATCTGCACTGCTTCGGTGAGCTCCTGCCAGCGCAGCGAGGTACGCAGCACCGGATGCCGGCGTACGACACGCCGCCAGGCGCCCTCCAAGGCGGCGACGTCGAGGGCGCCCCGCAGGCGGCAGAGCACCTGCACCACGTATTCGTCGAGCCCGGCCTCGTCGAGGCTGTGGAACAACATTCCCTGCTGCATCGGGGTCAGGGGGTAGAGGTCCTCGACCCCGCGCTCGGTGGCCAGCATCCGGTCGAGCTCGGCCTGCCCGAGCCGCGCCAGGGGGAAATCCGAGGGCGTGTAGCCCCCCGCCTCCGGCGCCAGACAGTGGGCGATCAGCGCCCGCAGCGCTTCGATGAACCGCTCCGCCAGCCCCGCGATCGTCTCCCGGCGGTGCCGGCGGGTGCTGTAGCTCCAGTCGAGGCGCAGTCGGCCGTCGATCACGCCGGCATTGATTTCGAGCAGCCAGCGGCGCTCGGCACGCGGGCTGCGCGTCGCCCCGGCGGGCTCCGGCGCCAGGGCCCACGGTCGGTCTTCGCCCAGCACCTGATCGAGCTGGCCGAGGTAGTTGAAGCTCACCTCGGCCCGGGGGAGCCGACGCAGCTCCTCGCCCGCCTCGCCGTGGCCGAGGTAGCGCAGCAGGCCGTAGCTCAGCCCGCGGCGGGAGAAACGCCGCAGACGCTCCTTGACCGCTTTCAGGGTCTCCCCCTCACCGCCGGTGCCGGCCTCGAGCAGCACCGGGAAGAGGTTGGTGAACCAGCCCACGGTGCGTGACAGGTCGACGTCCTCGAACGGCGTCCGGCGGCCGTGACCTTCGACCTCGACCAGCACCGCGCCGGCCCCCGTCCACTCGCCGAGGGCGCGCGCGAGGGCGGCGAGCAGCACCTCGTCGATGCGGGTGGGGTAGGCCCGCGGCACCTCCTTTAGGAGCGCCCGGGTCTCTTGCTCGCCGAGCGCCACCGAGATCGTGCGCGCCGCGGCCTCGACGTCGGCGCCGGTTTCCGCCGCCAGGTCGAGGGGCAGGGGAGAAGTGTCCCGGGGCTCATCCAGCCAACGTTCCAGCTCCGCCTCCGACTCTTCGGCGGCGGCGAGCTCTTGAAGGCGTTCCGCCCACAGTTTGTAGGACGTCGTCTTGGGGGGCAGACGGAGCGGACGTCCGGCGGCGAGTTGCCGGCAGGCCGCCGCCAGGTCCTCGAGCAGGATGCGCCACGACACGCCGTCCACCGCCAGGTGATGGACGACGGCGAGCAGGCGGTCGCCGCGGCCGCGGCCGCGGCGGAACCAGGCGAGCCGCAGGAGCGGCCCGGCCGCCAAGTCGAGGCTGGCCTGGAGCCTCTCCGCCTCGGCCGCCAGCGCTGCGTCCTGGCGCGCCGGGGCGAGGGCCGACAGATCGATCCAGCCGGCGGGCGTCGCCCCGGCGGCCTCGGCGACGTGCTGCCGCCAGCCCGTCTCCCGGGGACGGAAACGAAGCCGCAGGGCGTCGTGGTGCGCCACCAGATGCCTGGCCGCGCGGCGCCACGAGGCCGGCCGGAGCCCGGCGGCGAGATCGTCCGCCACCGCCAGCAAGAGGGCCTGGTTCCAATGCCGCGGATCCGCGAGCCGCCGCTCGAAGAACCAGTGCTGGATCGGGGTGAGAGGCACCTCTCCCACCACCTGGCCCTGATGCGCTGTCGGCCGCTCCCGGCGGCCGGCGACCGCGGCGAGCTCGGCGATCGTCTGCTCTTCGAAGGCTTGCCTGGCGGTCAGGGCGATGCCGATCTCGTTGGCCCGGGCGACCACCTGGATGCTGAGGATCGAGTCGCCTCCGAGAGCGAAGAAGTTGTCCTCGACGCCGATTCGGTCGATCCCGAGCACCCGGCTCCAGATCTCGGCCAGCCTCGCCTCGGTCTCGGTGCGCGGCGCGGTATAGAGCTCGCCGATGACCCCGATCGGCACCGGTTGCAGGTGACGATCCAGGACGCAGGTCTCGAGGTCAGGGCTCGCGGCGAACACGCTCTTGCCCACCACCTTCAGGCTGCCGTCGAGGAAGGCGGCGCGGCAGGCATGACGCTGGATCTTGCCACTCGAGGTCTTGGCGATCGAGGCGTACCCGATCAGCACCACGGTGTGGACCAGCGTCTCGTGCTCCTCCGACACCGCCTGGCGGACGGCGCGCGCCACTTCCTCGACGTCGGGATTCCGGTAGTCCCGCCGCAGCTCCTGCGCCAGGATCAGCCGCTCCTCGCCCCCGATCTCGACCGAGAACGCGGCGTTGCACCCCAGGCGCAGACCCTGGTGGCTGTGCTCCGCGGTATGCTCGATGTCCTGGGGATAGTGGTTGACGCCGCGGATGATGATCAGGTCCTTGAGGCGGCCGGTGACGAAGAGCTCCCCGTCGCGGAGGAATCCCAGATCGCCGGTGCGCAGGAACGGCCCTTCTCCACTGTCCCCTCGGGGGGAGCAAGGGGGGGAGACACTGTCGGCCAGCCGGACGCCGAAGGTGGCCGCGGTCTCTTGCGGCCGGTTCCAATACCCGCGGGCGACGTTGGGACCGGCGAGCCAGATCTCCCCCACCCGATCCGCGGGACAGCGGGTTAAGGTCTCCGGGTCGGCGATCATGATCCGCTGCTCGAGCCAGGTGCTGCCGCAGCCGACGAGCCGGCGCGCGTCGGCGGCCTCCGCGGCGGTCTCGACCACCCAATTCCGCCCCAGGGCGTTGCCGGAGACGGCGGTGACGGTGGGCAGGGCGGTCCGGGGGCCGCCGGAGGCGAGAAGGGTCGCCTCGGCCAGACCGTAGCAAGGGCAGAAGGCCTGGCGGCGGAAGCCGCACTCGGCGAAGGTGGCCGCGAACTTTTCCAGGGTCTCGTCGCGCACCGGCTCGGCGCCGTTGAAGGCCACGCTCCAGCTGCTCAGGTCGAGCTCGGAGCGATCTTCGGGCCGGATGCGGTGGACGCACAGGTCGTAGGCGAAGTTGGGCGCGCCGCTGGTCGTCGCCCGGTAACGCGAGATCGCCCGCAGCCAGCGTAGCGGTTGCTGCAGAAAATCGACCGGCGACATCAGGATCGACGGGATGCCGAGGAAGAGCGGCTGCAGCACGTTGCCGATCAATCCCATGTCGTGGTAGAGCGGCAGCCAGCCGGCGAAGACGGTTTCGTGGGAGTGGCCGTAAGCCATCTGGATCATCCGCTCGTTGTAGAGCAGATTGCCGTGGCTCACCATCACGCCCTTCGGGGTCGAGGTGGAGCCGGAGGTGTACTGGAGGAAGGCCAGGGTGTCGCCGTCGATCGCCGGCTCCCGCCAGTCGTCCGCGGCGGCGTCCTCGCGGATCGGCGTGACGAGCCACCGCAGCTGCCCGAGGTCCGCCAGCTCCTCGACCATGGGCTGGATCGCTGAGCGGATCGAATCTGTGGTCAGGGCCAAGGTCGGCTGGGCGTCGGCGACGATCGCTTGCAACCTCCCCAGGGTCCGGTTGCGCCGCGGCGGATAGGCCGGAACCGCGATCGCACCGGCGTACAGGCAACCCAGGAAGGCGCAGATATAGTCCAGTCCCGGCGGATAGAGCAGCAGCACACGCTCGCCCGCCGCGCCGTGAGCCTGCAGCGTCGCGCCGACAGCTCGGAGCTCGCGGTCGAGCTCGGCGTAGCTGAGCCTCGCCTGCTCCTGTTCGCCGTCGGCGAGAAACGTGTACGCTCGACGCTCGGGATGCTCCAAGGCCCGCCAACGCAGGAGCTCGACCAGGTGGGTCGGACTGAAACCGGACTCCAAGGAATAACTCCTCATATCTTCCTTCACTCCGGTTTAGAGCCTTCCCTCGTCTGGCGGCGCCGGTCCCGGCGGCCGCGCCGCCCCGGTGTCGGCCTTCTCCGTCTCTTGCGTCGACGGCATGAGCGTCGCCAACGAGCGAATCGTCGGCCGGTCGAAAAACGTCACCGGCGTCACCCCGGCCCGCTCCGGCCCCAGGCCATCGAGAGCTCCAGGCCATCGGTCATGCGCCAGGCCAGGGCGCTCAGGTCCGGCATCTCCGCGAGACGCGCCTCGACCGGCCTCCGCGTCCGGCTGCTCCAGCGAGCGCCGCCGCAGTTGCTCCACCAATGTCGAAAACTCGCTCTTCGGTCCTGTACGACGTCTTTCCATCTCTC
Organism: uncultured bacterium; assembly: GCA_965371445.1. GTDB lineage: Bacteria > Acidobacteriota > Thermoanaerobaculia > Multivoradales > J023 > DASWIG01. Next base: position 17,997 of record CBDUYN010000089.1, read on the forward strand.
TCTCAGTAGGCCCTCTGGCTTCAACAGCTCCCGACCGGAGCGCCAGGGTCAGATTCCGAACACAACAGGAGAAAACCCGACACAGGTTGGCCGCTGGCCGTCCTGGGTAACGGAAGACGAGATCTGACAAGCGCAGGAGTTAAAAAGCCTACCCACGGACAAGCTGAAACAAGCGGACGGCATCGTAGCACTACAGGACCCGTTTGTCTTCCCCCGAGCACGACGATATTCTCGGCACCGCCGCTGGAAGGTGCGCAGGTTTAGCTGGTACGCCCCCAAGCTCTCCGAAGGGGTAGGCGCGAAACCGCCCCGGGACGACACGAAAACCGCCCTTAGGTATGTCCAACAGCCCTCGCGGTGCTGTGATAGCCTGTCGCCGAACCGCGTCGGAGAAGTCCTTTGACCCCGCGGTTCGCACTCGGGGGAGAATCCATGAACGACGCCACATCGGCCGCCATCCACGCCCAAGGTCTGGGCCGACGCTTCGGCCGCTTCTGGGCCCTGGCCCACGTCGACGTCAACCTAGCGGCGGGACGCTCTCTGTTGCTCGCCGGTCCCAACGGCTCAGGCAAGACGACTTTTCTGCGGGTGGTGGCGGGTCTCTACAGCCCGACCCGAGGGAGCCTGAAGATCTTTGGCCGTGACGCGCGGAGCGAACGCTATGCGTGCCGCGAGCAGCTGTCGCTGATCTCGCACCACGGCTACCTCTACCCGCGGCTGACGGCTTTCGAAACGCTACGCATCTGGGCCCGCCTCCTCGACCGGCCGAGCACCGACGAGGACCTGATCCCGCTGCTCGACGAGGTGGACTTGACGGAGCACAAGGATTACGCCACCGGCGGCTTCTCGGCTGGCATGCGCAAGCGGCTGACGCTGCTGCGTACCCGCCTGGAGAGACCTCGCATGGTCATCCTGGACGAACCCTTCGCGGCCCTCGACGTCCCGGGCCAGGAGCTGGTCAAGCGATGGATCGAGGGATTCCGGCGCGACGGGATCACGGTGGTTTTGGCCTCGCATCAATTGGAGCAGAGCGCGCGGCTTTGCGACGACGCCGTGATCCTGCACCACGGCCAGATGGCCTGGCGGGGCGCGGCGTCCGACGTCGTGGAGCGTTTCGAGGAGGTCACATGCCGGAGCTGAGCCCACCCCTCGCGCAGAGCGGTGTGCGGACGGAGGCGGGGTCCCGCAGCCGGGGATTCCTCAGCGTCCTGGCCAGCCAGACCTGGACGATCCTGCGCAAGGACCTGCTGCTGGAGTGGCGCAGCCGCTCGCGGTTGATCGCGGTCCTGCTCTTCGGCGTCGTGACGCTGCTTCTCTTCTCGTTCGCCGTCGGCCCCGACACGATCATGCTGCGCGCGGGAGCCGCCGGCTTCCTCGTCCTCGGCCTCCTTCTGAGCTCGACGCTGGCGCTCTCGGAGAGCTTTCGCCTGGAGCAGGAGGAGCGCGGGCTGGAGGGGCTCTTGCTGCTGCCGATCGACTCGACCGCTCTCTACTACGGCAAGGCGCTCGGCAACACGCTCTTCCTCTTCCTCCTCGCCCCGATCCTCACACCGGTGGCGCTGGTGCTCTACGCCGTCGAGATGGAGCCCGTGGGGATCTTCAAGCTCTTCGGCCTGTGGGCGCTGGCGGCGGCGGGGTTGACGGCTCCCGGCACGCTCTACGCGGCGATGACCAGCCGCCTGCAGAGCCAGGACGTCCTCCTGCCGCTCCTTCTTTTCCCCCTGGTGATCCCGGTTTTGCTAGGATCCGTAAAAGCTATGGACCTGGTCTTGACCGGCGACCCGATGGGACAGCTTCAGTCCTGGTCCTTACTGCTTCTCGCCTTCGACGTCATCTACTGGAGCCTTTGCGGCATTCTCTTTCACCACGTCATCGAGGAACCATGATGGCCAAGTTTTCCTGGGAAAAACTAGCTCTGCTTCTCGGTCTTGTGCTGCTCGCGGTCGGCACCTACATCGGACTCTTCGTCGCCCCGCCCGAGCGGCACATGGGCGACGTGCAGCGAATCATGTACATTCACGTGCCGAGCGCCTGGATCGCCCTGCTTTGCTACACGGCCGCCTTCGTCGCCGGGATCGGATCGCTCTGGACAGGCCGCCGCAAGTGGGACGCGTCGCTCGTCGGCATGGCCGAAACCGGGATGGTCTTGAACGCTCTGCTGCTCGTCCAGGGCTCGATCTGGGCGCGGGCGACCTGGGGCGTCTGGTGGGACTGGGACGTGCGCTTGACGACCTCGCTCGTCATGCTGCTGCTCTTTTCCGGCGTCCTGGCGCTGCGCTCGTTCGTCGACGAGCCGGAGCGGCGGGCGGCCTGGACGGCGATCGCGGCGATCGTCTCCTACGTCGACGTGCCGCTCGTCTACTTCTGCGTGCGTTGGTGGCGCAGCCTCCACCAGGTGCAGTCGACGCCGGAGACCGTCGACCGGGCGATGGTCTTGCCGCTCCGGTTAAACACCTTCGCCATCCTCTTCATCGCCATCTTCTTCATCGCGCGCCGGGCAAGAATCGAGCTGTCGCGCCGCCGTTTCCAGGAAGTTGCCGAGCCGGAGAGAAGGGAGCTGGCCCATGCTTGAGGGAGCCTTTGGAGCTTTGTCCGCTGTGATCGCCGTCGCTCAGGAGTCCGCGGCGCCGGAAGGCGTCGTCGCCAGCGGCTGGTCCTACGCGATCGCGGCCTACGTCATCACGGCGACCGGGCTCATCGCCTATGCCTGGAGTCTTGCCAACCGTCTGAAAAAAGCCAACAAACAGGAGCAGCAACCATGAACAGCGAACTGAAACGGCGTCGGATCCTGGCCGTCGTGGCCGTGGCCATCGCGGGCGGTGCGCTCGCTTTCCTCGCCATGGGCGGTATCGGCGAGAACCTCGTCTACTACTGGAGCCCCACCGAGCTCACTGAGGCCGGCGACAAGGCGATCGGTGCCTCCATCCGCCTCGGTGGCCTGGTGGTCCCCGGCTCGATCGAGTACGGCGACGGCCTGGCCTTGAAGTTCAGGGTCACCGACGGCCAGGAGGAGGTGGCGGTTTTTGCCGAGGCCGTGCCCCCGGCAATGTTCCGCGAAGAGATCGGAGTCGTGGTCGAGGGGACGATGACCCGCGAAGGGGTCTTCCAGACCAACCGCCTGATGGTCAAGCACGACAACGAGTACAAGGCCCCCGAAGACCATGATCCGCGGTCGATGCAGGAGCTGATGGAATCGCTCCAGTTCGAGGAGGGTAAGTGATCTCATCCCTTGGCCTTGGCCTGGTGCTCCTGGCGCTCGGGGTCTGCGCGCTGGGAGCCCCGATCGGCTTCATGGCGGGCGCCCGGCGCTCCGCGCGGGGACTTGCCTTGACTCGGCTTTTCGCCCTCGTCTTCGCCGGCGCGATGGTGCTCGCCAATCTGCTGATGGAGTACGCGCTCCTGACCCACGACTTCTCCGTCTCCTACGTGGCCCACGTCGGCTCGCTGGCGACGCCGACGCACATCGCGATCGTCTCCCTGTGGTCGTCGCTCGAGGGCTCGATCCTCTTCTGGGGCCTGATCCTGGGGCTTTTCACCGCCGGGCTGGCGATCTTTCAGCGCCGCGGCCACGAGGACTACCTCGCCTATTCCCTCGCCACGATGCTTGTCGTCGGGATTTTTTTCACCTTCCTGATCGTCGGTCCCGCGAATCCCTTCGAGGCGACGCCCGGGCCCATCCCCACCGACGGGCCGGGACCGAATCCGCTGCTTCAGAACCACGTCCTTATGATCATCCATCCGCCCTTCCTCTACTTCGGCTACGTCGGCATGACGGTGCCGTTCGCGATGGCCGTGGCGGCTCTTCTGCGCGGTCATCTGGGGGCCACCTGGCTGCGGCCGATGCGCAACTGGCTGCTCGTGCCGACGTCGTTTCTGACCGGCGGCATCATGCTCGGCGGCTGGTGGTCCTACGAGGTCCTCGGCTGGGGCGGCTACTGGGCCTGGGACCCGGTGGAGAACGCATCGTTTCTTCCCTGGCTGACGGCGATCGCCGCGGTCCATTCGGCGATCGTCCAGCAACGGCGAGGCACCCTGAAGGCCTGGACCGTGATCCTGATCATGATCACGTTTCTGCTGACGATCCTCGGCACGTTCCTGACGCGCTCGGGCGTGGTCAACTCGGTCCACTCGTTTACCCAGAGCCCGATCGGCCCGGCCTTCCTGGTCTTTCTCGGCATCATGATGGCGGCGTCGGTGGTGCTGCTCGCGTTCCGGATCGACGCCATGGCGGTGGAGAAAACCGAGGAGGGGCTGGTCGCCCGCGAGGGGGCTTTCCTGGTCAACAACCTCCTCTTCGTGGTCTTCATGTTCACGGTGCTGATCGGGACGCTTTACCCGATCCTCGCCGAGGCGGTGCGCGGCGTGAAGGTCTCGGTCGGCGAGCCCTACTTCAATCGCATGGCGCTCCCGGTGAGCCTCGGGATCTTGTTGATGATGGGCATCGGTCCGGCGCTGCCGTGGGGCCGTTCCGGCGGCAAAGCGCTGCGGCGGGCGCTTCTTTTTCCGCTGCCCGCGGCGCTGGTGGCCTTGGGCCTCACCTTCGCGCTGGGCGGACGCGACCCCCAGGTGCTGCTGGTCGGAGCGCTCGCCGGCTACACCCTTTGGGTGACGTTGGACCAGGGCTTGAAGCCGACCCGGCGGCGGATGCAGAAGGGCGAGTCGGCGCCGGCGGCGTTTACGACGTCGTTCAAGCGGGCACCGCGTGTCGTCGGCGGTTACCTCGTGCACTTCGGCGTCGTCATGACCTTCGTGGCGATCGCCGTCTCGTCCTCGTATCAGGTGAGCCGGGAAGCGGTCCTCATTCCCGGCTCGGAGCCGCTCGTGATCGGCAAGTACGAGCTTCAGCTCGAGACGGTGGAAGTCGACGAGCAGCCCCATCGGGCGGTGCAAAAAGCACGCATCGAGGTGTTCCGCGGCGGGAAACGGCGAGGGGTGCTGGAGCCGGCCATCAACCACTACCGGACGCAGCGCGATCCGATCGGGACACCGGCCGTCAAGACGACCCTGACCCACGACCTCTACCTGACGCTGATGAGCGTCGGCGGCAACACGGTCGGCCTGCGGGCCATCTTGACTCCCGCCGTGGTCTGGATCTGGATCGGGGTCCTCATCATGATCGTCGGGACCTTTCTCTGTGTGATGAATCCGCGGGCCGCGGAGGCCACGTCATGAACCGAACCATTCTCGTGGTGGGCGCGATCCTCACCCTGCCGCTGGTGGTCTTTCTGGGGATCGGATTGACGAAGGATCCCTTCTCGATCGAATCTCCCCTGATCGGCAAGCAGGCGCCGGTGTTTACCCTCGTCGACCTCGACGGGGAGACGCTGAGGCTCGAGGACTTGAAGGGCAAGCCCGTGGTGGTCAACTTCTGGGCCTCCTGGTGCCAGCCGTGCAAGATCGAGCACCCGGTGCTCCTCGCCGCCGCGCAGCGCTACGAGGGACGGGTGACTTTCCTCGGGGTGATCTACCAGGACGACCCGGACGTGATGCGGCGCATCGTCGCGAGGACCGGGGCCTACGGCGCCTCGCTCGTCGACTCCGATTCCCGGGTGGCGATCGCCTACGGCGTCTACGGCGTGCCGGAGACGTTTCTGATCGATCGCCAGGGAGTCATCGCCGAGAAGATCACCGGACCGGTCGATCCCAACACGTTCTTCGGCAAAATCGAGGGGTTGCTCTAGTGCGAACCGTTCAGCTCACCGTCGGGCCGGCCTTGCTGCTGGCCTTGACGTTTTCGGCCTTCGGCCAGGAGCCGCAGGCACCGCGGGTGCCACCGGAGAGCTCCGAGGCCGGGGTCAACGCCCTGATCCTGATCGGCGAGCCCGGGGGGGAGCCGCGCGAGGGCGCGGAGCTCGACGAGGCCACGCAGGCGCTGGCGAAGATCATGCGGTGCCCGGTCTGCCAGGCGCTCTCCGTCGCCGACTCGCCGTCGAAGTCGGCACTCGCCATGAAGGGCGAGATCCGTCAGCTCCTCGCGGTGGGCTACACCGAGGAGCAGACGCTGGAGTACTTCGAGCGTGCCTACGGCGAGTTCATCCGGCTGGAGCCCAAGGCCGAGGGGTTCAACCTCGTCGTCTGGGCGGCGCCGCTAGGCGTTCTGATCCTGGGTGCCGTCCTCGTCGTGGCGCGGGTGCGCTCGCAATCGGCCCCCGAACCGGTGGTCCGCGCGGCGGCGTCCGACGCGGCGGCCGACGAAGGTGTGCTCGACCAGGACGACGAGCTCGCAGCCTATCGGGACCAGGTACGCCGGGAGGTGGGCTCATGAGCGACTTCACGTGGACTCAGTGGATTCCGGGGATCTCCGTCCTGGTGGGCTGCCTCGTCGTCGGCCTGGTGGCGGCTTTCAGGCTCTCCTGGTCAGGGGCCTCGGAAAGCGACGCCCAGGCGCGGGACCTGGAGCTGAAGATCGCCGACCTGGAGACACGGCGCGACGAGCTCTACGCCCGGCTACGAGGCGACGCGGCCCGCGACGTCGATGTCGGTGAAATCGACGCGTTGGAGCGCGCCGCGGCCTGCACGTTACGCGACCTCGACCGAGCCCACGCCGCCCTCGACAAGGTCCATCCGGGCAAGAAGCGCTCTCGCTCCAAGGATGCGGCCAAGCCTGCCAAGGCAGGAGAGCCGAGCAAGGCGGCTCCGGCGGCGCCGCGACGAGGCTTCCTTGCCAGCCACCCGCTGCTGGTGGGCTTTCTCTCCGGCGCCGCGATGGTGACGCTGGTCGTGGCGCTCATCTTCTGGGCGCAGGGCGACGCGCGGCCCGGCGCCAGAGGAGCCCCTTCGCCGCCACAGCAGGCGGCCGCGGGCGGCGAGATGCCGCCCGATCATCCGCCGGCCGGCGAGGGTTCAGCCGATCCGGCGATCGCCAGCCTGGAGGCGCGGCTGCAGTCGAACCCCGACGATTTCGCAACCCGCAAGCAGCTGGCTCTGAGCTACCTCGACAACCGGATGCTTTTCCAGGCCTTCCAGGAGGCCCAGAACATCCTCGCCACCGTCCCGCAGGATCCCGACGGCCTCTACATCTCGGCTGTCGTACGTCTCGCGATGGGGGATTCGCAGTCGGCGGCCTCGCTGCTCGACCAGGTGCTCGCGCAGTTCCCCGAGCACGTCCTGGCCTGGGTCTACCGCGGCCTGGCGCTGCAGCAGCTCGGCGACTTTGACGGCGCCGTGGCCAGTTGGGAACGGGGCCTGGCGGCCGCCGGCGGCCGCCATCCCGAGCTCGAGCAGATGATCGCGCAGCTCAAGGCGGCGCCCCACGGACCGGGCGGCCCGGACGCCGCGCCGCCCGCCACGGCGTCCGTGCCGGCTCCGCCGGCGGCGTCGAGTGGACCACGGACTTACCGTATCCAGGTGGAGCTCCCGCCCGGTGCCGAGGTGACGCCGGGATCGGCGCTCTTCGTCTCGCTCCACGACGGCTCCGGCGGTCCTCCGGCGGCGTCGAAGCGCGTCGCCGGGCCGTCGTTTCCCGTCGAGGTTACCCTGGACTCTTCCGACAGCATGATGGGCATGGAGCTGCCTGCCGTGGCCATGATCCAGGTCCGCTTGGACTGCGACGGCGACCCGTCGACCGAGGGCGAGGGCGATCTCTGGGCGCGCGGCGAGTCGCGCAGCGGCCAGCTCATGACCTTCGTCCTCTGGTAGCATCGACGGCGATGAGCCCGGGTGAGCTTTTCCGGTCGCGCAAGTCGATTCTGATCGCCTCTTTGACGGCGCTTCTCCTCGTCGCCTTTCTCCTTCGACTCCTGCCGGCACGCCGTGGCCTGCCGTACCTGCACGAGTGGGACGAGCCCCAGATCGCCTCGACGGCGCTCCGGATGATGAAGACCGGGGACTTGAATCCCCATTTCTTTCACTACGGGTCGCTCACGATCTACGCCGTGCTCCTCGTCGACGTCGTCCATTACGTCCAGCTCCTGGGCCGGGAGGAGCCGCCCTTTCCGGTCATCCACGGCATCTTCGGGCACGAGGAGATGGAGCTCGACGTGATCCGGACGTGGTTCGACCATGGATTCCTGTGGCAGGTCTCCCACCCTTCCTTCTACTTCTGGAACCGCGTCCTGATGGCGGTCCTGGGGACGCTCTCGGTGTTGGTGACCTACCTGCTGGGCCGCGAGCTCGAAGGCGAGCGTACGGGCTTTGTGGCAGCGGCATTCCTTGCCGTCCTCGCCTTTCACGTCGAACGCTCGACGGTGATCAATCCCGACCTCCCCATGTCGCTCCTGGCGCTCGCCGCGATCTACGGCGCGGTGCTCTTCTTGCGCCGTCCGCGGCGCCGGACGCTGCTGCTGGCTCTCGTGTGCTGTGGCCTCGCGATCTCTGCCAAGTACAACGGAGGGCTCGTCATCCTGGCTCCGGCGGCGGCGCTTTTCGCCGTGCGGCGAGGCGGTGGAGAAGCCGTGGCAGCGCGGTGGCTCTGGGGATGCGTCGTCCTGGTGCCGGCGGCGGCGTTTCTCCTCACCTCTCCCTATGCGTGGCTCGATTTTTCGGCGTTTCTCCGCCAGGCGGGCTTCGAGATCCATCACTACTCGGGACGCGGCCACGCCGCGGTCGACCCGCAACCGGGCTGGGAGCACTTCTGGCTCCAATGCCGGCGGGTGGCCGAGCATCTGGGGACCGTTCCCGCCGTCGCGGCCCTTGGCGGATTTGTGGTCCTGCTACGTGGGGCCGCGGGCCGCGTCGTGCTCTTTTTTCCCGCGGCGTACTTCCTCTACATGGCGAGCACCCGGGTGGGCTTTCACCGCAATCTCCTGGTGATCTACCCGGTGCTGGCGGTGGCGGCGGCAACCGGGGTCGTCGCGCTTCTTGCCTGGCTATGGCGTGTAGAGCCAAAGGCCGCGTACGCCAAGCTACGCCGTCGTAGCGCGATCCTCGTGGGGGCGACGGGGGGCATCTACCTCGGTGCGCTCCTCGTTTTGGCCGCGGACGACGGTTGGAGCCAATGGCAGGGGAGGGAGACCCGGACCCGGGCGGTCGAGGAGATCGCGAGCCTGTCCGAAGAGATGAGCGACGGGCCGGTGCGCGTGGGGATCGCGGCGGAGCTTCGCGTTCATCCTACGGACCTCGCGCGGTTGGCGGTTCCCTATGAAGTGCGACCTCACCTCGAGCTCGTGTGCGAGGCGTCGAGCTACGACCTCGTGGTCACGGGAGCGAGCTACGTGGGCCTGTGGTCCACGAATCCGGAGGCCAAGCGGCTCGCCCGGGTCTTAAACGGCGCCGTCCTGGACGTCGAGCGGCGGGAGATCGCCGAATCGCCGGGACACGAGGCCGTCACCCGCATCGATGCGCTGTCGCAGAACCCGACGCTGTGGATCTACCTGACTCGCCGGCAAGTCGCGTCACTGCCCGAGGCCTGCGTCACCAACGGCTGAAGTCGAAGCTCACCGTCAACACCTCGATGAAGTCGCTCGCTTCGCCGTCGATGCGGGCGGGCTCGAGCTCGGGGTGCCCGTGCAGCCATTCGAGCACGGCGTAGATCACGATCGGGTGCATGTAGTCGCTGACCACGACGGGATGGTAGATCCGGCCCTCCTTGTCGACGACGATCTCGACGTGGAAGTCGCCGGGTTTTTCGCGGACCGCCGCGGTGTTGTTGAGGATGGTCTTCCGGGGCCTCTCCTTGGGCTTCGGCTTCCGGACTTTCGAGTAGAGCGTCTGATCGCGGATCTCGAAGCCGGCGGGGATCTCGCCGCGGCGGCGCAGGGGAAACTCCAGGAGGAGCTTGGCGGCGTCGCCGTAGGGGCTCAGGTCGCGGTGGCGGACCCGGGGATCGAGGTTTTGGGCGACGTGCCAATGCCAGATCGCGTCGTCTCTCCTGCCCAGGTTGGCCTCCGCCACGGCCAGCAGGACGGCGAGGTCGCTCAGGCTCTCGCGCAGCCCCGCGCCGTACCAGCTTTTCGAGAGCAGCTGATCCGTGACCTTCGCGGCCTCCTTGCGGCCCAGCTTCCACTTGCCCTTGCGTAGGATCTCGTCGACCCGGGCCACCTCCGGGGTCCACTCGGAGACGGCGGCCGGCACGGTGGCTGGCACGAGGAGGACGGCGGCGAGCGCCAGGACGATCCAGGTCATCTCTTTGCGGCACATGTCAGCTTCTCCGTGGCCTACCGTCCCCTTGGGGGGAACGAGGGGGGACATGACTACGTCCCCTTGGGGGGAGTGAGGGGATATCACTAGTCTCGTCCCCAACTGTAGCGCAGGACGGTCCAGACGATCTTGTAGCCGGCGCGGATCGTTCCCTGGACCGTGCCGGTGATCTTCGAGACCCCGACACGCCGGCGGTAGGAGACCGGCACTTCGACGACGCGGAGCCGGTGGCGCAGGGCCTTGACCTGGAGCTCGGCGGTCCATCCGAAGTCCGGGTCGCGCATGCCGACGCGCTCGAGCGTCTCCCAGGTGACGGCGCGGAACGGTCCCAGGTCGGTGTAGCGGTGCCGGTAGAGGAGACGGATCAGGGTACAGGCGACGACGTTGCCCATCCGCGCCTGCGGCAGCAGCGCCCCCGGCTCGCGCTCGCCGAGGATGCGCGAGCCGATGACGACGTCGGCGCGGCCTTCGAGAATCGGCTCGACGAGAAGGGGAAGCTCGTCCGGGTGGTCGGAGTAGTCGGCGTCGAGGAAGACGACGATCTCCGGCGGGTCGTTCTGGCGCAGGTACTCAAGGCCGGCGAGGCACGCCGAGCCGTAGCCCTGACGCGGCGCCGGGACGACCACCGCGCCGTTCTGGCGCGCCACCTGGGCTGAGCCGTCGGTCGAGTTGTTGTCGGCCACCACGACGCGGCGTACCGGCGGACGGGGCACGTCGGCGAGCACCAGCGGCAGGGAGTCGGCCTCGTTGAAAACGGGGCTGACGACGTCGATGGTGGGCTCGGCTCCTCTTGCGGACATCCGTCACCTTCTATCACGGGGGAGTGCGACCGGAAGGGATTCGTATAGGGTGGAGGAGAGATGTCCGCGCGAGAGCAGCCGTCCGACCCTGCCAAGATCGACCCCCGCCGTTACCGCAAGGTGATGGCGTTTTTCGTCCGGGTCTTCCTGCACGCCTTTTGGTGGGACCTGCTGCTCTTGAAGGGGCCGTTACGCCTGCTGCGGCGGCCGCCGCTCGAACGCTGGGTGCGGATCACGGCGCAGTTTCGCGGACTGGCGGTCGAGATGGGTGGCGTCCTGATCAAGCTCGGCCAGTTCCTCTCGACCCGCGTCGACCTTTTGCCGCGGGAGATCACGGGTGAGCTCCGTGACCTCCAGGACGAGGTCGCCTCGGCTCCTTTCGAAGAGGTCGTCGCCCAGATCGAGGACGACTTCGGCCGTGGCGTCGGCGAGATCTTCGCGGAGCTCGATCCTGAACCCCTGGGTGCGGCCTCTCTCGCCCAGGTCCACCGCGCCGTGCTCCCCGACGGCCAGGAGGTCGTCGTCAAGGTCCTACGGCCTGGTATCGACGTCCTGGTCGAGACCGACCTGCGGGCCATGTCGAACGCCATCCGCGGCCTGAAGCTCTGGGGCTTCGTGCGGCGCCGCGTCAACCTCGACCGGCTGGTGACGGAGTTCGTCACCACGACGCGACGCGAGCTCGACATGCAAGCCGAGGGACGCCACGCCGAACGCTTCGCCGAGGAGTTCTCGGGCGACGACGGCGTCCTGATCCCGAAGATCTACTGGCGGGCGAGCGCCCGGCGGACTTTGACGCTGGAGAACGTCGGCTACGTCAAGCTCGGCGACACCGAGGCGCTGGAAAAGGCCGGCGTCGACCTCGCCGCGGTGGCGGCGAAGCTCTACGACGTCTATCTGCGGCAGATTTTCGTCCACAACTTCGTCCATGCCGATCCGCATCCGGGCAACCTTTTTGTCCGGCCGCTCGAAGGGGGCAAGTTCCAGATCGCCTTCGTCGACTTCGGCATGGTGGCGGTGATTCCCGAGCGGCTCCGGGAGGCGATGCGCGAGTACGTGATCGCGCTCGGCACGCGCGACGCCTACCGCATCGTCCAGGCCTACCAGCAGGCCGGCATGATCCTGCCGGGGGCGGACCTGAAGCGTCTCGAGGAAGCCCACGAGGTGGTCTTCGAGCGTTTCTGGGGGGTGCGGATCGGCGACCTGCGCGACCGGGCCCTGGAGGAGCTCGGACCGCTGCTCACCCAGTACCGCGACCTGATCCTCGACTATCCGTTCCAGGCCCAGGTCGACCTGCTCTTCGTGCAGCGAGCGGTCGAGATCCTGATCGGGCTCGTGACGTCGCTCGATCCGAGCTTCGACCTGTGGAACGCGACGCGTCCTTTTGCCCGGCGCCTGGCGCGGGAGGGGGAGCTTTTCCCGGAAGGCGAGTGGCTGCCGGAGATCCTGTCGCAGCTCAAAACCGGGCTCGCGCTGCCGGCACGATTCGACCGCGTCCTGACCGCGGCGGAACGCGGCAACCTGAGTGTGAAGAGCACGCTGGGGCCGGACAGCCGCAAGGCGGTGTTCCGCCTGGAGCGGGCCGTCGGCCGGCTGACGGGCATGGTGGCGGCGGCGGGGCTCCTGGTGGCGGGGAGCGTGCTCTATGCGACGGGGGCGGCGATCTGGGTGGGCCTCGTGGCAATGGGGGCGGCGGGGGTTGTGGCTCTCGCGGCGTTGTTGCGTCGGAGGCCGTTTTAAAGCTTCGCCCGAACGGCGCGCCCGAAGGCCTCTTCAAAAACCTCGTTCGACTCGTAGACGCGCCCGAAAGTCGAGTTCCAGTAACGCGCCTCCTCCATGCAGAGGTACGTGAAGACCTTGCCGTGCCAGGACTCGAAGAGTCCGTAGAGGTGAGAGAAGAGCTCTTTCTTGAGCGCCTCGGGATAGGAGAGCTTGCCCTTTGCCGTAGGGACGAGCTCGGCCTGCAGGATTTTGCTCTCCCAGGCGCGTTGACGAATCGCCTTCACGACCGGCTTGATAAAAGTCAACGAGCCGAAGGAGAGGAAGAGCACCTCGGACGGATCGAAACGCGCCAGGACCGTCTCGACCACCTCCCGGTAGTCCTCCGCCCAGGTGTCGTAGTGCAGGATCGGGTGGAAGTGAAAAGCCACCTTACCACCGCGGTCGGCGAGCCGCCGCGCCGCCGTGAGCCTTTCCTCGAGAGACGCCGTGAAGTGCTCCTCGTTGGCGATCAGCGTCGGTGTCGAGAGCGACCAGCTGACGACGACGTTTCGCGGCACGTCGTTTTCCACGAGATAGCCGACGTTTTTCGACTTGGTCTTGAGCTCCAGGAGGACGTTGGGCCGCGAGCGGGCGAATTCGAAGAGCGCGTCAAGGAGTCCCTCGCGGTTGCCCCAGATCAGCGAGTCCGACGATTGGCCGGTGCCGATGTGGTAGAAGCGGTCCTCGTCGAGCTCGATCGCGTCGAGCTTCTCGCGGAGCTGAGAGTCGAAGACCACGCGGTCGCCGTAGAAGGTCTGGATCGTGCAGTAGGAGCAGCCGAAGCCGCAGCTTTCGACGGCGTCGATGGTGCGCAGGTTGCAGCACACGGTCTCCTCGGAGGCCACCGGGCACATGCCGAAGACGTTTTTCCCCTCGCGCTCCTCGGCGGCGAGCTCGAGCTTGTGGTCGCGGGGCTTGCCGAGGCCCTCGGCGGGGTAGGTGTTCGGCTTTCGCCGCAGCTCGCCAAGCCAGCCCTCAAGGCGCCGGAAGAGCTCCTTCTTGAGCGGACGGCCGCGTAGCTCGAGGCCGCTCTCCTGGCCCTCCCACCACTCTGGGAGCGGCTTTTCGCGCCAGGAGCCCAGGTCGACGGCGGCTTCGCTCACCAGCTTCAGCTCCTGGAAGGTGAAGCGGTAGCGGAGCGCCAGCTCGCGCAGGCCCTGGCGCTCCCCGGCCGCGAGCTGCGGCAGGGAGGTCTGCGCTTCGTAGCGGGCGAGCTTCTCGGCGTAGCGTGTGTCCGATGTCCCCATGACGCGGTCATGGTATAACAAGCGTCCCGAAGACGACCCGGAAGGAGACGATTCCATGCTCAGGACTCCCTCGCTCGTATCCCTGGCGGCCCTTGCCGCCGTCCTCGCCGGCTGCGCTCCGGCCCCGGAGGCGCCGCCGCCCGCCGCCGGTTCGCCGGCCGCCACGAAGCCGCGCGTCGAGCCGCAGCACTCCCTCGGCACCGAGAACACCCACAACCGCTTCAGCCGGACGATCCCGCCGGTCCTCACCGTCGAGTCGGGAGCGGTGGTCGAGGTCTTCACCAAGGAGGCGTCCGACGAGCAGCTGACGGTGGAGTCGACCGCCGCCGACCTCGGCAACGTGGATTTCGACCCGATCCATCCCTTGACGGGTCCGATCGCCGTTGCAGGCGCCAAGCCGGGTGACGTCCTGAAGGTGACGCTGCACGAGATCGAGGTGGGGGAGTGGGGCTGGTCGGGAGTCTTTCCGGGCTTCGGCTGGTTGGCCGACGAGTTCACCGAGCCGTACTTGAAGACCTTCTCGATCGCGCCGGGTGCCCAGGAGATCCGCTTCTCCGACGGCGTGACGCTGCCGCTGGCGCCCTTCCCCGGCGTCGTGGGAGTCGCCCCCGACACGGACGAGCTCCTGTCGACGATCCCGCCGCGCGCCAACGGCGGCAACATGGACAACCGCTACTTCACCGCCGGGACGACGATCTACTTTCCGGTCTTCGTCGAGGGCGCCAACTTCTCGATCGGCGACACCCACGCCCTCCAGGGCGACGGCGAGGTCTGCGGCACGGCGGTCGAGGCGCCGATGCGAATCGTCCTGGAGCTGGAGCTGATCCAGGGGGGGCGTCCGCTGAAAGAGCCCCAGTACGAGACCGACGAGTACTACGCGACGACTGGATTCGCCGAGACGATCGACGAGGCGGCGAAGAAAGCCACCCGCTACATGGTCGATTACCTGGTCGCGGAACGCGGCATGGAGCGTTATGAGGCGTACATGCTGGCTTCGCTGGCCGGGGATTTGAAGATCTCGGAGGTGGTCGACGTGCCGCATGTGCTGGTGAGCATGCACATGCCGAAGTCGATCTTCGGCGGCGGCGAAGGGTAGAGCAGCCTGTCAGCCTGCGCCCGAGCGCCGGGCGAGGTAGTCGTCGAAGCGCTCCCGGAGGTCGCTTCCCTTGGGAAAGGCGACGCCGTACTTCGTCTCCGCGAGGCGGATCATCACTTTGACACGGGGGTAGGCCTCGCTCGCCGGCTCGCTGATCTCGGCGTTCGAGTCCATCAGCATGAAGTCGACGACGCCGTCGGTCACGGCGTTGTAGTTGTCGAGGGTGTAGTCGCCCAACACGATCTCGGCATCCTGGGGTCCTAGCCGTCGGAAGATGTCGACCTGGCTGGAGCCGGTATTTCCTCTGATCTTTTGACCTGCCAATTCTTCCAGCGACAGCATCGGACCGTCGAGGCGGGTGGCGACCACGGCCCACACCGAATCGATCGAGTCCGAGAAGTCGACGATCTTCTCGCGCTCCTCGGTCACCGTGAGCGAGCTCGCGGCGAGGTCGCCTCGCAGCTTCGAGACGCTGGCGATGAGCTCGCCGTACGTGGTGGTGATCGCCTGGATCTCGAGCTTCACACCGAGGAAGTCCGCGAAGCCGCGGATGAGCTCGATGTCCGACCCTTCGTAAGCATCAGCGTCGTGGAGCTCGCTCAGCGGGATGTTCCGCTTCCGCAACACCTCGAGCCTCGGCGTCACGAAATTGCTGTCCAGCACCGGAAAGCAGAGCATCGTCAGCTTGCCGCGGGCGATGACTCTGGCGGTGTGAGAGCCGTAGTCGCGATCGAGGGTGTGGCCGGAGCAAGCCACGACAACGACGGATAGCAACCCGATCAGCTTGCTCGAGCTCCAATTCATGACACTCGATTGTACGCCTTCTGGTCCCAACCGGCCAGCCTTTCTTCCAACTTCTCGCGCCTCTCTTCGGGACGAAGAGGCAGGCGAGACGCCTGCCCTCCCAGCATCTGCCGTCCCTGCAGGACGAAGAGGCCGCTTGCGGCCGACTCCGGAGTCCCGCAGAGACGAAAGAGGGTAGCCCAGGACTTCAGTCCTGGGTGAGCTAGGAGCCTATAGGGCATAGATCCGGCAGGCTGCGCCTGCCAAGAAAATCCCCCCTGCCCCCCTTTCCTAAAGGGGGTTCAGAGAAGAATCCGGAGTCTTGTCCCCCCTTTAGGAAAGGGGGTTAGGGGGATTTCCCGGCGGACGAAGTCCGCCGGGAGGTCGGCTGGCTTATGCCCTACAGGCTCCTAGGCCGAGCGTCCAGGACCGCCGGAGGGGTCCTCCTCCGCCTCCAGCCGATTCAAGATCAAGCCGTGAAAGGGCGGATCGCCGCCCTCGAAAAACCACCCCAGGTGGCAGCCGCAGCCCCGGCACAGGGAATAGGACCAGGCATAGGGCGAAAACCAACTGTGCTCGGTCGTAGGGACGCCTCGCTTCACGGCGCCTCCGGCTTGCGCGAAGCAGCCGATCTCGAACTCGAAGCCCGCCGGGTTGATCCGGTGATGGACGTGGCGTCCTTCGACGGTGGTCCGGTGCTCTTCGCTGGTGACCGCCTGGCCGCAGAGACGGCAGAAGAGCCGGCGTGGGTTCGCCGTGCCGAGCAGCCGGCTGACCTCGGGGTCCTCCCCGGTGACGTCGGGGGTCTGACGGGTCCGGCGTAGGGAGAGGACCGGTGGTCGATCGGTTGTTTCACCCAGAGGTTGGTCCAACATGCTCGTCGGCCTGAGGCAGAGGTGATCAGAGATTCATCCTCTCACGGATCGAGATACCCCAACGCTTCGAGATTACGACGCAGCTCCTCGTCGAGGACGACCTCCTCGGCTTCGAGATCCTGGACGCCGCCCAGCAGCCGCCGGCGCAGGAGCGTCGCGAGGTAGCCGCGCCGAATGTCGTTCCGCGCCGCGAGGTCGTTCTGCTCGCCGGGGTCGCTCCCGAGCTCGAAAAGGCGCGGCGCGGTGAGACCTCCGCCCTCGCGGCGCTGGATCAGCTTCCAGCCGTCGAAAGCCACCGAAAGCCGCGGCGGACCGTCGAGGTGGAGGTAGGAATAGATCGGTGTCGGCGCGAGGGGAGCCAGGAGGTTGCGGCCGCGAAGGGCGTCGGGCCTCGGCAGCCCCAGGGCGTCGAGCAGGGTCGGCAGGAGGTCGGTGTGCTGCACCGGCTCGCTGACTCGTCGTCCTTGCTTCATCCCCGGCGCCTTCAGGATCAGCGGCACGCGGAGCGATTCGACGAAGAGCGCCTTGCCGTGGCGGAAGTGACCGTGCTCGTAGAGCTCCTCGCCATGGTCGGAGACGACGGCCAACCAGGCGTCGTCGTAGAGGCCCCGGCTCTTGAGCCCCTCCACCAGGACGCCGAAGCTCCGGTCGTTGGCGGCGATCTCCGCTGCGTAAAGCGAGGCGAGCTGCGAGACGAGCCGCGGCTTGACCTCGCGCCGTCCGGCCTGGAGGTCGTTTAGGACCTTGTGCATCGCCAAGGTGCCCGCTTCGACCTGCGGCGCGTGCCGCCGGCGCTCGTTGGCCGGTGGGTCGTACGGGTCGTGTGGATCGAGCGTGTGGACGTAGAGGAAGAAGGGACGCTCGTCCGTACGCCGATCCAGGTAACCGAGGACCGCCTCGGTCACCTCGTCGGCGCGGGCTTCGATGCCCAGGTCGGTGAATTCTTCGAACCCCTGGTCGAAGCCGAAAGTCGCCGTGACGTTTGGGTTGGTGACGAAAGCGGCGGTTGCGTAGCCGGCCTCGGCGAGGATCTCCGGCAGCGTGAGCGCCTCGTCGCTCAGGCGGTGGTTGCGCTTCAAGGCCGCGTGCTCGGGCGGCCACAGGCCCGTCAGGAGCGAGGCCACCGAGGATTTCGTCCACGACGACTGGGCGATCGACCTCTCGTAGACGACGGCTCCGGCGGCGAAAGCGTCGATCTCGGGAGTCAGGCCCCCGGGGTGGCCGTAACAGCCGAGACGATCGGCGCGCAGGGTGTCGATCATGTAGATCAGGATGTCGCCCCGTTCAGGCGACGGCGTCTCGCCGGCCGTCGCGACGGGTACGTCCTCGCCCGTCCGCGGAGCGAGGACGGCCGGGCGTAGGAGCACGACGGCGCCGTCGCCGTCGCCGAGGGCGCGGAGGCGAAGGCGGGCAAGCCGCGCGGCGCCGGGGTCGGGGAGGGCGAGCCGCCGGGGCGCCGCGGCGGCACGGACGCTCGTGAGGAGCTCTTCGTCGCTTCCTTCGCTTTGCCAGAGGACGTCGAGGCGTCCCGATCCGCGGATCGTCCAGTCCTCGACCACCAGCTCCGACGCTTCTCTGACTTCCAGGTAGTAGTCGACCTGGACGCCGAAAGGCAGGGCGACACGTCCGCTTTCGAGGTCGACCCGGGGCGCGTCGCCGCCACGGGCCGAACTTTCGAGCTTGAGGCCGTAGACGGCGGCGGCGAGCTCGCGCTCGTCGGACGAGCCGGCGACGACACGGCTCGGCTTCTCCTGGTAGGCGAAGGCGAGCCGTAGACGGTTGGTCCCGGCCCGTGTCGCCTCGGCGGGGAGCGCCAGCCGGTGCTCGGCGAGGCGCCTGGGCAGCTCGACCTCGCCGGCCTCGACGCCGTTCCACGAGATCGCGACGCGTTGGACACCGCTGCCGGGAAAGAGGAAGGGCCGCGCCTCGAGGACGAGGACGAGCTCGCGACGGGCGAGGAGCGTCATCTCGAGCTCGGCCTCGCCGCCCAGCACCCAGCGGAACGTTCGTCGCCGTCTGTCGTCGCTCTCCGGAGGTGCCCAGCCGCGGCCGAGGCGGGCGCTTTCGGTGAGCAGCTCCTTGCCGGCGGCGTCGGCCGTCACCTCGGCGGCGGCAAGCTCCGCCACGAGGTCGTGGACGCGCTCTTTCTGCTGCCGCGTCGAGGCGTCGCCGCAGCCGGTCAGGGCGAGGGCGAGGGCGAGGATCTTTGGCGCCGAGGTGTAGCCGTTCATGTTTTCGTGGTTCTCGGGGACGAAATCGCTTGGATCGTGGCCCTGATGCGCGCTATCGTAGCGTAATGATGCTATGGCCGCTTGCCGTAGTTGGAACAAGACGAAAGACGGAGGTCCCATGCGCCGACAGACGATCGCCCTTCTTGCCGCAGCCCTGCTTTTCGTGAGCGTGCCGGCGACGGCCAAGATGTACCGTTCGCCGATGAGCTTTTCCGAGGAGGTGGCCGATCTGGAGGCGGTGGAGAGGCGGGAGCTTTCCCGGCTCGACAACGCGGCGCTCCTCGCCGCGGCCGAGCGGCGCGAGGCCCGGCGCCTCGGAGGAGGGCCGACGAGGTTCGCCGAGGCGCGGACGGTGGGCTACAACCTGACGAATTCCGGCACCTGGGAGACCCTCGGCGACGGCTCGCGTCTGTGGCGTCTGCGCATCGCCTCCCCCGGCGCGCGGCACCTGAACCTGGGCTTCAGCCGCTTCGACGTCCCGCCTGAGGCCGGGCTGTGGATCTACAACCCGGCCGGCGACTACGTCGAGGGTCCCTACACGGCGTCGCACCGGACCCGCGGCGGCCAGCTGTGGACGCCGATCGTCTACGGCAGCGAGGTCGTCGTCGAGCTCTGGGTGGGCGCCGAGATGAAGGACGAGCCCCTCGACGTGCGCGTAGGTTACGTCAACCACGGGTTCCGGGCCATCGGCAAGTCCCACGGCGAGTGCAACGTCGACGTGATTTGTCCCGAGGGCGATCCCTACCGCGACCAGATCCGTTCGGTGGCCTACTACTCGATCTTCGGCATCGACCTGTGCTCCGGCCAACTGGTCAACAACACTGCGGAGGACGAACGGCCGTTCTTTCTGAGCGCTTTCCATTGCGGGATCTCCGACTTGGCGGCGCAGAGCCTTGTCTTCTACTGGGGGGTCGAGGCCCCGGTCTGCGGCCAGCAGGACGGCGGCACTCTCGACCTTAACCAGTCGGGGTCCTCGCTCGTGGCCAGCGAAGCCAGGAGCGATTTCCTGCTGCTGGAGCTCAACGAGCCTCCCGATCCCGAGTTCGACGTCTTCTTCTCCGGCTGGGACGTGAGCGGCGCCGTACCGCCGGGCGCCGTGGGCATCCACCACCCGCAGAACCACGTCAAGTCGATCAGCTTCAGCGACGATCCTCTGCTGACGATCGGGATCGACCCGGTGACCGGCTTCCTGGAGCCCGAGGGCGATTCGCATTGGGAAGTGGACAACTGGGAGCAGGGGACCACCGAGCCCGGGTCGTCGGGCTCGGGCCTCTGGGATCCCGACACCAAGTTGCTCGTCGGTGTGCTGACCGGCGGCTTTGCGTCGTGTTTCGTGATCGACGCGGACTTCTACGGCAAGCTCTTCGGAGCGTGGGACGGCGGGGGCACCTCGGACACGAGGCTGCGCGAGCACCTCGACCCCCTGGGCCTCGGCGTCGAGACCCTCGTGGGACGCTACCCCAAGGATGCCGGCTGCCGTCCGGGCCCGGAGGTCATGTGCCTGCAGCGCCGGCGTTTCCAGCTCCAAGCGACCCGGACCACGAAAGACGGGACCAACGCGGCGCAGGTCGCGCGGGTGAGCTCCAGCGAGTCGGGGGTCTTCACCTTCTTCAGCCCCGACAACTGGGAGCTCGTGGCCAAGGTCCTCGACCGCTGCCGCCAGAACGGCTACTGGTGGGTCCTGGCCGGTGGCGCCACGAGTCTCGACTGGTCGCTCAAGATCACCGACACTTCGACGAAGACGGAGACTTCGCCGGGGACGGTCAAGGAGTACTTGATCACCTCGGCGGACGGGCGGGTGGTCGACGGCATGGCTTTTCCCTGCGAGGCGTCGGACTAGCGGCTCGCCCTTGGCTCCCCGGGGTTGAAACCCCGGGCTACATCTGAAAAGGCGCCCTACGGGCTTGCCGGCTAAAGCCGGAAGATCCCGCGGCTTCAGCCGCTAAGCCCGCAGGGCGCCTTTAGAATGTAGCCCGGGGCTATATGTACAGCCAACTGCCCGCAACAGGCTCCAACAAACCTCAACGGATAAGCCCTTGCAGGTAGGCTACTTAAGGAATTTCTCCTGTTGATTGTGGCTGGCGAGTATTGCGTTCTGTGACGGCGAAGTGTTACCATTTTTGTGCCAAAATGGATGGCACGTTTGCAGGGATCAAGGGCAGCAAGACCAGGACGACGGTGCCGGCGTCGATCGTCGAGGCGCCTGGCTTCGAGGGCGCCGCGAGGATCTCGATGCTCGGTATGGCCACGGGCGCGAAGCCCACGGCGCAGACCGTGAGCCGGTAGCTTCCCGGAGACAGGAAGGTCCCGAGACTTCGAAATCTATCGAGGTGACGACTGCTTCGGATCCCCTCCCAGAAGCCTACGGCCTGGCGACGAAACACGACCGGACAGTCTACGATTCGCTCTATCTCGCCCTGAGCCTTCGGGAGCAGACGACATTCCTGACGGCGGACGAAAAGCTCGCCCATGCCGTTCAGCATGCGTTGCCGAACGTGACTCTGCTCAGTGAAATGGGTCGCATAGTGACGGCTTTACAGGGCGGCTGCCCTGCGAGGTTTGACGCCAGCGCTCCTGCACGAGAGGAAACCCCCGGGCGCCGGCAGCAGGATATACTCTCCTCATGCCTCCCGACGCCTACGACGTCTTCCTCACCTACGCCGCCGCCGACACCCCCTGGGTCAAGAGGCTCGCCGCCGCCCTGACCGACGCCGGACATCGCGTCTTCCTCGACGTCTGGGAGATCCGTCCCGGCACCGTCCGCGTCCACGAGCGGGAGCGCGGCCTCAGAAACGCCCGCGACGGCGTTGTCGTCGTCAGCCCGGCGTCGATGGCTGAGCCCTGGGTCCACATGGACTAAGAAAGGCAAGAAGAGCCGGCAGGATGCCGGCGCTCCCAGCCTGCGTCCCTGCGGGACGAAGCGGCGCCGCCGCGGCGCAAAACCGGAAACCTTGGTGCGGCAGTTGGCCGCGTCCACATCGGCGATGAGGTTCAGCAGGACAGATCAAGATCCAGAAAATGGACACCACCCGTCCCGTCCCCGGCGACGACCCCGCAACCGTCCGCGGTGACGGCGACGGACGGGAGCGGAGCATCGAGGGCAAAGACAGCCATCGTCTCGCCGGACTCGACGTCCCACACGCGCAGGGTCTGGTCGTAAGACGCCGAGACCACGCGCCTCTCGTCCAGCACCGCCACCGCGAGGACCCCGTCGGTGTGGCCTTCG
>CBDUYN010000090.1:0-39970 GCA_965371445.1 uncultured bacterium
AAGGCCCTCCTCGGAGCCGCACCGGGGTCGAGTCCTAAGGTAGCCCAGTGAGCCGTCTCAGATCTACGTCTTCGCGACCACGCGGTGCGGCGAGGAGCTCAAGGAGGACCCGGCGGCGTTTCTCCCCGCCTCCGAGTAGTGACCAGGCAAGGGGCGCTCGCCGCGGCAGATCCCGAGGACGCGATCCGCCGCGACGTCCAGAGGGTCGACGACCTCCATGCCCTCGGGAGCCGCCTCTCCGCCGAGCACCATGCCGATCTCGGTGCAGCCGGCCACAACTACGCCCGCCCCCGCCCGGACGAGCCGGTCTGCACCGTCGATCAGGAGGTCGCGGTAGGCGACGCCGGTCGACGGATCGCCTTCGGCACCGGTCTTCAAGCCGTAGATCGCCTTCATGACGAGCTCTTCCTGGAGCCTCTCGCCGTCCGGCAGCTGCGCGAGCGTCAGGACCTCCGGCGGCGACGCCAACCGCTCGGCGGTTTGCTCGAAGAGACGGCTTCGAAGCGTCCCGGTGGTCGCCAGCACCCCCACCGGATTGGCGCCGGCCCTCTCTCCCGCCACGTCGAGCGACGCCTCGACGACGTCGAGGATCGGCAGGGGAGCCTCGCCGTACACTTCGTCGAGGAAAGCGTGTGCGGTGATGCAGGCGATGACGGCGAAATCAGCGCCGCCGTCGGCGAGCCGGCGGAGGCTCAGGAGGATCGCAGAGGCCGGTGAGGGTCCCCGGCCGAGGACCGCCGTCGTCCGGTCGGGGGTCTGCGGCAGGGAGGAGAGAAGCCACGGCGGATACCCCTGGTCGCAGGTGACCTCGACGCGGCTCAGGAGCCGCCGCTCGAAATCGACGTGGGCGTGAGGGCCGAGACCGCCGACGATGCCGGGGAGCCGGCGCCACGCCGAGCCCGCCACCTCCTGATCCATGCCGTCAGCACCCGCGGCCTAGAGCGCCGCGACCACCCGCTCCAGGCGCGCCTTGGCCTCGTCGGCGAGCGGTCTCAGGTCTTCGTTCGAGGCGACGCTCATCATCTGGATCGGGTCGGCGATCGAGACCACCGCCGAGCCGTCGTCGTCCTCGTAGACGATGACGTTGCACGGCAAGAGCAACCCCAGCTCCAGCTCCGCGGAAAGCGCCCGATGGGCGATCATGGGGTTGCAGGCACCGAGGATGACGTACTTGCGGAACTCCGCGTCGAGCTTCTTTTTCAAGGTGGCTTTGACGTCGATCGTGCTCAGCACCCCGAAACCCTCTTCCTGGAGGGCGCCGGTGACTTTTTCGACGGCCTCGTCGTAACCGACGTCGAGGCGTTTTTTCATACCGTAGGCAGCGGCTTGGCTCATGATGTCCTTTCCAGGTTCTTGGCGGGCTGAAAGCCCCGTCCCAGGGCGGGGCCACGGGTCACCTGAGATCCTATCCCAATCGTCGATCCCCGGGCCGTGGTACCATGGTGGCCATGGAAAAACTGGACTGGACCTTCTGGCTGTGGCAAGGGTGGCTGCTGCTCTTGACCGTCTTCTACGGGCTCTTCATGTTCGTCGCCATCACTCTCTTCGACATCTTCTTGCCGCCCGAGAACGAGCCGACCGTGCTCATGCGGTTGATGATGGGAAGTGTCCCCTTCTGGTGCGTCGCAGGCGCGACGTCTTGGATCGCCGTAGCGGTGTGGAGCCGGCGAAGAGTGAGCTCCCACGGCCGCGAAGGAATGCTTTTTCCGGCGCTCTGGCACCTGTCGTGGATGCTCTTCTCCTTCTTCGCGGCGACGGCCGCTCTCTTCCTCCCCATGTTTTCGGTCGCCTCCTTGATCGAGTGAGTGGCGCCTCGGAGGCTCGCCCGGACGGCTTGGCGCCGCCGATTGGTACCATCTTCCCATGCATCTACGTAGCTGCGCGCTCGTCGCGCTCACCCTCGTCGGCTGCCAGCCGTCCTCGCCTCCTCAGGACGAGCGAGTCCGGGCGACCCTGATCGGCCAGGCCCACCTCGAGAACCGCGAGGCGCGTCCCGCGGTCGAGGCGTTCACCGCCGCCGTCGAGCTCGACCCAGGCTCGGCGGCGGCCCTGCGCAACCTGGCGCGCGCTCATTTGCTGGCGCGCGACGCCGAGGCCGCGTCGCGCGTCCTGGAGCGGGCCGCCGAGCTCGAAGAGGAGTCCGCCGCCACGGGCTACCTCGCCGGTCTGGCCGCCGTCCGCCGGTCCCGGTTCGACGACGCCCGGCCGTACTTCGAAGACGCGGTACGCCTGGATCCGCACGTCGCGGCGCTCCGCTTTCAGCTGGCCGCCACCTACCAGGCCACGGGACGACACGTCGAGGCCCGCGAGCAGCTCGACGAGACCCTGCGCCTCGATCCCCTTCACACCGGCGCGGTCTACAAGCTCCTGGGCTATGCCCGCCAGGCCGGCGACGAGAAGGAAACCGAACGGTGGCACCGGGAGCTCGTCCGCCTGCGCGGGTTGCTCGGCGAGGACGGCCGGACGGCCGAGGCACAGGAACGTTGTGTCTACACCCTGGCGGAACCTCCCGCGGCGTACCGCGAGCCCGACGTCGAAGCGCTGCCGGTGCGGTTCGTCGAAGCGACCCAGGAGCTTCTTCCGCCGGCCGCCGCCTCGGCGATCGCCTCGGCGATCGTCGACGTCGACGAGGAGGGACGCCCGACGATCCTCGTGGCCAGGCCCGACGGCTGGAGCGTCCTCACCCCCGGCGGCGGCTTCGCGTCCTTTCCGGCCGAGGAGCTTGCGGCGACGAGTCTCACGGTCGCGGTGGGCGACTTCCACAACGACGTGGCGGAGGAGGAGGTTTTCGATCCGGTCCGCCACGCCCATAACGACGTCCTGCTGCTCGCCCCGGACGGCTCCCGTTTGCTCCGGGGGACGAGGGACGGAACCTGGGACGACGTGACCGAAAGCGCCGGCCTCACCGGCCTCGGAGGACGGCGGGCGCGCTGGGTCGACTACGAGCACGACGGCGACCTCGACCTGATGGTGGCGTCGGAGGAAGGGCTCCGGCTGTGGCAGAACCGCGGCGACGGCCGCTTCGAGGAGGTCACCGCGGCGGCGGGCCTCGGCGAGACGGGACCGGCGGTCGACGTCGCGGCGGCGGACCTCGACGGCGACGTCGCCGTCGACCTGGTGGTGGCGCGCGGCGAGCTGGCGACCCTGGTCCTGCGCAACCAGCGCACCGGACGGTTCGCCCGGCGCGGCGATCCTCCCGGCCCCTGGCCACCGGCCCGCCGCGTGCTGCTCGACGACCTCGACCACGACGGTCATGCCGACACGGTCCTCGTCGGCGGCGAAGCCGTGGTGATCGTGCCCGGCCGCGCCGCGCCGCGGCAGCGGCTCGAAGCGTTGGGCCTCGACCTCACGGCGGCGGCTCTCGTCGACTTCGACAACGACGGCTGGCGCGACCTCCTCGTCGGCGGCCGCTCGGGACAGCTCCGGCTGTGGCGCAACGCCGGCGCCGGCACCTGGGTCGACGCCACAGCGGCCACGGGGCTCGCCGCGGCCGACCTCGCGGCGGTCGACGACATCGTCGCGGCCGACATCGACGGCGACGGCGACACGGACCTCCTGCTCTCGACGGAGCGCGGCCTGCGCTTCTGGCGCAACGAGGGCGGCAACGTCCACGCCCAGCTCAAGGTCCGGCTGGTGGGGACCAAGACCAATCCCAACGGCCTGGGCGCCCGTCTCGAGGCGCGACGCGGCCGCCTGCGCGTCCACCGGGTGGTCAGCGAGCTGCCGGTCGAGATCGGTCTCGGCGGCGGCGACCCGCTCGACGCCCTGCGGGTGGTGTGGTCCAACGGTATCGTCGACAACGCGCTCGGCGTCGCGGTCGACCGGGAGCCCTTCATCCTCGAGGAAAAGAACGTCGCCACCGGCTCGTGCCCGTTCCTCTACGCCTGGGACGGCGAGGGCTTCCGCTTCGTCACCGACGTCCTGGGCAATTCACCCCTGGGCCTTTCGATCCGCCGCGGCGTGCCGCTCGACGCCGATCCCGACGAGCTGGTGCGTGTCGACGCCCTCGCCGCGCGCGACGGCCGCTACCTGCTGGCGGTGACCGAGGAGATGCGCGAGGTGCTCTACCTCGACTCGGTACGTCTCGTGGCGGTCGACCATCCGCCGGAGGTCGAGGTCCATCCTACCGACAAGCTCGGGCCGGCGCCGTTTCCGCCTTCGGAGCTCTGGGCCCTGGGCGCGCTCAGGCCACCGCTCCGAACGGCGAGCGACGACGGCGTCGATCGCACCGCGGCCGTCGCGGAGCTTGACGGCGTGTATGCGCCGCCGGGCCGTCCGCTGCCGCCGCCGCTGCGCGGCCTGACGCGGCCGCTCACGATTGAGCTTGAGCTCTCCCCGCTCGAGGCCGGGCGTCCCTGGGTCCTAGCGCTCACCGGCTGGCTCCAGTACGGCGACGCCTCGACGAACATCGCGGTGTCGCAGGGCGCGGCGCCGGTGGTGCCGCCGCGTCTCGAGGTCGAGACGGCGGCGGGCAGGTTCGAGCCGCTCGACGTCGTCGTCGGCATGCCGGCGGGCAAGATCAAGACGATTCTCGTCGACCTCGCGGGCAAGCTTGGCGACGGTACCCGCCGGCTGCGCCTCGTGACGTCGTTCGAGATCCGCTGGGACCGGATCGTCGTCGGCGAGCGGTTGCCGGCGAAGAGCGTGTCACGGCACGTGGCGCGACCCATTGCCGCCGAGCTTTACGAGCGCGGCTTCTCGGAGATCCGGTCGCGGGCTCCGGGGCATCCGACGACGCCGGAATTCGCCGCCGTCTCCGCCACGCCGCCCTGGCGCACCGCGCTCCAGGGCTGGATGACGCGCTACGGCGACGTCCTGGAGCTGGTGGCACAACGCGACGAGCGCCTGGCGCTCGTCGGCGCCGGCGACGCGGTGGAGCTGGCCTTCGA
This sequence comes from uncultured bacterium, assembly GCA_965371445.1. Taxonomy (GTDB): domain Bacteria; phylum Acidobacteriota; class Thermoanaerobaculia; order Multivoradales; family J023; genus DASWIG01. Next base: position 4,890 of record CBDUYN010000090.1, read on the forward strand.
CGCCGCCGACTTCCCCCCGCTCGCGGCGGGACGGGTACGGACGTTTTTTTTCTACTCGGTGGGCTGGGACAAGGACGGCGATCTGAACGTCATCGGCGGAGACACCGTCGAGCCGTTGCCGGTGGCGGCGCCCGGGGACTGGCAGGAGCGGTTCAACACCCGCTGGGTGCCGCGGGACGCGTTTCGGGACTAGCAGACTAGAACTAGAGCTCCCCCTCGAAGAACGAGACGTCGGTGTCGACCGGCCGCTCTAGGCTCCGCACGTCCCGGACGTAGGCGAGAAGCTCGTCGTCGTCCTCAATGGCCAGGGCTTGTTCGAGCTCGCCGGCGCCGGGGAACTTCTCCAACCCGCGGCGCCAGGTTTCGCGTCCCTCGTCGAAGTGCCCCGCCTTGGTCTGGGCCTGACCGAGAGCGAGCCATGTACGCAGGTGGTAGGCCTTCGGCTCGTCCTCCTGTTCCTGGAGCTCCACGCAACGTGCGAGGTCGCGCGCCGCGTCGTCGGAGTGGCGCAAGGCCCGCGGCCAGTGCAGGTGGTTCATGCCTCGCGAATAGAAGGCCAGCCACGAGTCGGGATGGTCGGCGAGGACCAGGGTGGCCTGATCCAGTCCCTTCTTCGCCAGGCTCCCTTTACACACCACCGCGGCTAGCCCTCCACAGGTCGGGATCTTGTCGACGTAGGCCAGGGAGAGATCAAGACGCGCCTCCGAGGGGTCGTAGCCTTCCTTCGCGTGCTGCTCGATCAGCTGCTGGAAGAAGTCGATCGACCGGTCGTGCTCGCCATAGGTCGAGGCGCGGAGGCGATAGGTCGACGCCAGAGTGCGGTCGAAGGGTTTGGTGGAGCGTAGAAGCCCCTCCATTTCGGCGAGTTGGCGATCGAGCTCCTGGGGATCGATTTGCGGCGGTTGGGGCGTCACTTCGTCTTCGGGCGGCGTCCAGCCCGGCACCTCGACGGCAAAGGTCTGCGGGTCGACGTAGCGGCTCGGGTCCTGGCGCACCGTCAGGAGCTGGTCGGCGGCGACGTCCTCCAGGTACTGGATTCCGCCGTCGCTCCAGCGCACCTCGACGAGGACGGCGCGCTCCGCCTCGCCAAGCCCGAAGTGCAGCCGCGGGTCGCTCTGCGCCGCGTAGCTGTTGCCGCCGTCGCGCTCGCGCACCAGGAGCCGGTCCTCCAGGAGGACCGTCACCCGGGTGCCGATGCCGTCGCGGTTGGTCGCCGTCGTGGGATCCGTCTCCAGGGCTACGCTCAGGTAGTGACCCGACGCGCCGTCGTTGCGGTAGAAGTTCGGCTCCTGCCCCTGGTTGGCGACATAGAGGTCGAGGTCGCCGTCGTTGTCGAAGTCGACGGCAGCGACGCCACGGCCGTCCCGAGTGCTGGTGAGGCCCCGCGCGCCGGACACCTCGGTAAAGGAGTAGAAACCGTCGTTCTCAAACAGCCGAATGTGCTCGTAGCCCGAGAAGGAGCGGCCTTCGATCGGCGGCCAGTTGCGGGTGTCAGTCGTGTCGCCGCCCTCGACCGTCCACGAGGCCAGGTCGTACCAGTAGCTTCTTTCACCGCCGCTGATGAAACCGTTGACCGAGACGATGTCGAGATCGGTGTCGTTGTCGTAGTCGAAGAACTTCGCACCCCAGGCCCAGCCGCCGTCCCAGGTGCCGGCTTCGAGCGAGATGTCGGTCATCGCGAGCTCGCCCTCGGGGTCGACGCCCTGGTTGAGCCACAGCATGTTGCCTTCCTGGAGGTACTCGGCGGTGGTGATGTTGGTGACGTAGGCGTCGAGCCAGCCGTCGTTGTTGAAGTCGCCGAAGTCGACGTTCATGCCCTTCTTGGTGTCGTAGCCGAGGGCGGATTCGGAGGCGTTGTCAAACGTCACGGCACCGTCTTGCGCGCCGCGGTTCAAGAAGAGCTGGTCGGGGCCGAAGTCGTCGGCACTGTAGAGGTCGGGCCAGCCGTTGCCGTCGAGGTCGGCCGAGCCGACGGCGAGCGTCCAGCCGGTGTCGTCGACGCCGAGCTCGGCGGCGACCTCGGTAAACGTGCCGTCGCTACGCTGGTGGTAGAGGAAGTTCGGCCCGGCGTTTCGCGACCGTTCGAAGTCGTCGTGCATGATGCGCGTCGTCTCCAGGTGCCAGAGGTCGTGCTCCTTGAAGTAGTTGCCGACGTAGAGGTCGAGGCGTCCGTCGCGGTCGTAGTCGAGAAAGACCGCGGCGTTGCCGTTGGCCCAGTCGAGGCCTGGCTCGCCGTCGCGGCGGCGGAACAGATCCGCGGAGACGTCGGTGAAGGTGACGTGGCCGTCGGCGTCCTTGCCGTTCGAGCGCCAGAGCGCGTCGCGTCCCCAGCGCACGAGGTAGAGGTCGATCCAACCGTCGTTGTCGTAGTCGCCCCAGACGGCGTCCATCGAAGTGCCCTCCTCGCCGTTCAAGGCGGCGAGGCCCGCCCGGGATGCCACGTCGGTGAACGTTCCGTTTCCGTTGTTACGGTAGAGGTAGTTGAGCTCGCCCTTTCGCGAAGTGGTGACGTAGAGGTCGACCCAGCCGTCGTTGTCGTAGTCGCCGGCCGCCACCGCCGCGCCGACGCTCGCCATCCAGTCCATGATGTTCGCGATCTGGGGGTCGAGGCTCGGCTTCTGGTGCCGGTGGGTGAAGCCTGCCTGGCGGGTGATCTCGGTGAAGGCCGAAGAGGCTTGAGGAGCCTCTTCGCGGGAGCAGCCGAAGGCGAGCCCCACGGCAAGCAGGACGAGAAGCGGCTGGGGGGCGGCTTGTACCGTTTCGCCCTTGTAGGTCATGGAATCGTCTCCTTCTTGATGGATTCGGGGTATTATCTCTCGAGGAGACCTAGAAGACACGTGCGCTCAGCCATCGCCATCGTCGGCCTTGCCTGCCGCTACCCGGACGCCGACACGCCGGGTGAGCTATGGGAGAACGTCCTCGCCCAGCGCCGGGCCTTTCGCCGCATCCCGGCCGGACGCCTGCGTCTCGAAGACTACTTCTCCGAGGACGGCGAGACGCCGGACACGACCTACGGCGCCCGGGCGGCGGTGCTCGAAGGCTTCGAGCTCGACCGTACCCGCTTCCGCATCGCCGCCTCGACCTATCGGGTGACCGACACGGCGCATTGGCTGGCGCTCCAGGTCGCCGCCGACGCCCTCGCCGACGCCGGCTTCGCGGAGGGCGAGGGCCTGCCGGCCGAGGCCACCGGCGTCCTGGTGGGCAACACCCTGACCGGGGAATTCACGCGCGCCCACGTTCTGCGCCTGCGCTGGCCCTACGTGCGCCGTCAACTCGCGGCGGCGCTAGCCGAGGAAGGGTGGGACGAGGACCGGCGCCGGGACTTCCTGACCCGCTTCGAGGCCTCCTACAAGGCGCCTTTCCCGGAAACGACGGAAGAGTCGCTCGCCGGCGGCCTCTCGAACACCATCGCGGGACGCATCGCCAACTACTTCGACCTGGGCGGCGGCGGCTACACGGTCGACGGCGCCTGCGCCTCCTCGCTCCTGGCGGTGGTCAACGTCTGCTCGGCCCTGGTCTCGGGCGAGCTCGACGTGGCGCTCGCCGGTGGCGTCGACTTGAGCCTCGACCCCTTCGAGCTGGTGGGCTTCGCCCGCACCCGGGCGCTCGCGCGCGGTGAGATGCGCGTCTACGACCGCCGCTCCGCGGGCTTCGTGCCCGGCGAAGGCGCGGGCTTCGCGGTGCTCCAACGCCACGCGGACGCGCTCGCCCAGGGACGGCGGATCTACGCGGTGATCCGCGGCTGGGGAATCTCCTCCGACGGCCGCGGCGGCTTGACCCGTCCCGAGGCCGAGGGACAGCTCCTGGCGCTGCGCCGGGCCTACCGGCGGGCCGGCTTCGGCATCGACTCGGTGGCGCTTGTCGAGGGCCATGGCACCGGCACGGCGGTGGGTGACGCCACGGAGCTCCGGACACTCAACCTGGCACGCGCCGAGGCGGCCGGAGGGCGTGACGCTCCCCCGGCGGCGATCGGCTCGGTCAAGGCGCTGATCGGGCATACCAAGGCGGCGGCCGGCGTCGCCGGGCTGATCAAGGCGGCGCTGGCGCTCCACCACCAGGTGCTGCCGCCGTCGACCGGTAGCGACGAGCCGCACCCCGAGCTCGACCGTGGCGGCGCGTTGCGCCTTCTGGAGAAAGCGGAGCCCTGGCCGGCCGCGTCACCGTTGCGCGCCGCGGTCAGCGCCATGGGCTTCGGCGGCATCAACGCCCATTTGGCGCTCGAAAGCACCGCCGAAGAGCATCGCCGGGATACCCTGATCGAGCCGTCTTTTCTCGCCGCCCCCCAGGACGCCGAGGTCTTCTTCCTTGCCTCGTCAAACGAGGACGAGCTGGCCGTTCGGGCCGAGCGGCTCGCGGCCGTCGCGGCCGGGCTCTCCGAAGCCGAGATGGGCGACCTTGCCGCCGAGCTCGTGCGGCGCCTGCCGTCCGACAAGCAGCCGACGGTGCGGGCGGCGGTTCTCGCCGCTGGTCCCGCGGAGCTCGCCGCCCGGCTGGAGACCCTGGGCGGCTGGCTGCGGCAAGGCCGGATCGAGGAGCCCCGCCTCGACACCGTCGCCGGCATCTTTCTTGCCCGCCCCGGCGCCGCGCCGCGCGTCGGCTTCCTTTTCCCCGGCCAGGGCTCGCCGGTCCACCTGGACGGCGGCACCTGGCGCCGGCGCTTCGCCGTCGTCGACGAGCTTTACGAACGCTCCGCCCTGCCCCGCGCCGGCGACGGCGTCGAGACCTCGGTGGCGCAGCCGGCGATCGTCACCGCGTCGCTCTCGGCGCTTGCGGTCTTGAAGCGCCTCGGGATCGAGGCCGAAGTGGCCCTGGGACACAGCCTCGGCGAGCTCGTAGCGCTTTGCTGGGCAGGTGTCTTCAACGAGCCTTCCTTGCTGCGCCTCGCCGCCGAGCGTGGCCGGGCCATGGCGGAGCTGCGGGAGCCTGGAGCCATGGCGAGCGTCGGCGCCGGGGCCGAAGAGGTCGAGCAGCTGATCGCCGACCTTGACTCCGGAGCCGTGGTGACCGCCCTCAACGCGCCGCGCCAGACGGTGGTCTCAGGAGCCACAGCCGAGGTGGAGGCGCTCGTCGAAGAGGCGCGCCGCCGCGGCCGAAAGGCTCTGAGCCTCCAGGTCTCGCACGCTTTCCATTCGCCACTCATGGCGCCGGCGGCGGAGCCGTTCCAGGAGGCTCTGGCCAAGGAAGAGGTCTGCATACCCAAGCGCCGCGTCGCTTCGACGGTCACGGGAGCCTGGCTGGAGAAGGGCGTTGACCTGCGCGCCCTCCTGACGCGTCAGCTCACCTCACCGGTCCGTTTCTCCGCCGCCCTCAGGGCGGCGGCGACGGAGGTCGACCTCTTCCTGGAGCTGGGTTCCGGCCAGGTCCTGACCGGCCTGGTGCGCCGCCAGGTCGGGACGCCGGTCGTGGCGCTCGACGCGGGCAGCCCGTCTCTTCAAGGACTCTTGCGGGCCGTGGGCGCCCTTTTCGTCCTCGGCGCGCCGCTTGACGAGCCTGCTCTTTTCGCCGACCGCTTCACTCGGCCGTTCGATCCGGACCGGGAGCGCCGTTTTCTGGTCAATCCTTGTGAGCTGGCGCCCGAAGACAACGCGGAAAAAGGCGACCGCCCATCGACGGCGACTCCGCCGCCGCGTTCGACCGGCCCGGCCGCCTCCCCCCTCGAGGTGGTCCGCGGCCTGATCGTCCGCCGCTCCGAGCTGCCCGCCTCGGTGGTGACCGACACGAGCCGGCTGCTAAGCGACCTGCACCTCAACTCCATCGCCGTCGGCGAGCTAGTCACCGCGGCGGCCCGCGAGCTCTCCCTGCCCCCGCCCGCCGCGCCCCTGGAGTACGCCGACGCCACGGTCGGTGAGGTGGCCCGCACCTTCGACGAGCTCCGCGAGCAGGGCGCGACGCTCGACGACCAAGCCGCAGGCGGTCCACCGGCCGGAGTCGACACCTGGGTCCGTCCCTTCACCGTCGAGCTTCGAGAGCGCACCCGACCTCCACCGCCGGCCGAGCCCGGCACGCCAAAGCGGCCGTGGAAGGTCTTGGCGCCCGGGAACCACGACTTCGGCGAAGAGCTGGCTCGGGCTTTCAGCACTGCCGCGGGCGAGGGTGGCGTCGTCGTTTTCCTTTCCGGTCCCGACGGACCCTTCGACCAGCTTGTGGAGGCTGGGCGCAGCGCTGCCGTCGAGCGCTCCGGAGCCTTCGTCCTGGTCCACCAGGGTAGCGCCGCGGCGGCCTTCGCCCGCACGCTCCACCTGGAGGTGCCGGAGGTCGCGGTGACGGTGGCCGAGCTGCCGGCGTCGCTCGGCGGCGAGGCCGAGGTGTGGAGCCGGCGGGTGGTGGCCGAAGCGCTTGGGACGAGAGGCTACTCGGACACCGTCTTCGACGAGGAGGGACGGCGTTTCGAGCCCGTCTTGAGACTTCTTCCAGAAGCGCCCGAGGACGGCGCCGGGACGCCTCTCGCCGCTGGCGACGTCGTCCTGGTCACCGGCGGCGGCAAGGGGATCGGCGCCGAGTGTGCCCTGGCCCTGGCCCGCCGGACCGGTGCCCGCCTGGCGCTCGTCGGCCGCTCGCCGAGCGACGACGCCGAGCTCGGCCGCAACCTCGAACGCTTCGCCGCGCACGGCGTCGAGGCGCGCTACCTGCGCGCCGACGTCACCGACCGCGAGGCCGTCGCCGCCGCCGTAGCGGAGGCCGAGGCGGCGCTCGGCCCGGTCCGCGGCGTCGTCCACAGCGCCGGCACCAACGTCCCGCGGCTCGTCACAAGCCTCGAAAGCGGCGCTCTTGAGGCGACCCTGGCGCCGAAGCTCGACGGCCTGCGCAACGTCCTCTCGGCCGTCGACGACGCAGGGCTCAAGCTCCTCCTCGGCTTCGGCTCGATCCTCGCCCGCACGGGCCTGCCGGGCGAAGCCGACTACGCTCTGGCCAACGAGGCGCTGCGCCGGGAGATCGAGGCCTTCGCCGCTCGTCACGGCGCCTGCCGCTCGCTTTGCGTCGAGTGGTCGGTGTGGTCGGGGACCGGCATGGGCGAACGGTTGGGACGTCTCGAAGCGCTGGGGCGCCAGGGCATCACGGCGATTCCGGTCGACAGGGGCGTCGAGATGCTTCTCGAGCTCCTCGAGAGGGCGACTCCCGTGTCGATGGTGGTGACGGGCCGCTTCGGTGAGGCGGGGACCCTCGCGGTGGAGCGTCCCGAGCTGCCGCTGCGGCGTTTCCTGGAGCGTCCTCGCCTCTTCTACCCCGGCGTCGAGCTGATCGCCGAGAGCGAGCTGTCCGAGGCGAGCGACCCCTACCTCGCCGAGCACGTCTTCAGCGGCGAGCGGCTCTTGCCGGCGGTCCTCGGCCTCGAGGCCATGGCCCAGGCCTTCCGGGCGCTTACGGGAGCGGCCGAGCGGCCGGTCTTCCGCGACGTGCGCTTCGAGCGTCCGATCGCGGTTCCCGAAGGAGCGACGGTGACGCTCCGCCTGGCCGGGCTCGTCCGCCGGCCGGGCGAGGTCGAGCTTGTCCTGCGCAGCGATCGGACGTCCTTTCAGGTCGACCATTTCCGTGCCCTCTGCTGCCTGCCGGAGCCTCGGGAACCGACGCCTCCCGTGGAAGGCGCCGCCGCCGTCGAGCCAGTACCGGTAGACCCTCTCGTCGACCTCTACGGCCGAGTGCTCTTTCAGGCCGGCCGGTTTCGCCGCCTGCGCCGCTACCGACGCCTCTCCGCGACACTCTGCGAGGCGGAGATCGCGCCCGCCGAAGAGCCGGCGAAGAGGTGGTTCAGCCCCTACCTGTCCGGCGAGCTGGAGCTTGGCGACCCGGCGGGACGCGACGCCTCGATCCACGCCATCCAGGCTTCGATCCCCCACGCCACGGTGCTGCCGGTGGGCGTCGAGCGCTTGGAAATCGGCCCTGTGGACCGGGGCGGAACCCGCCGAGTGACGGCGAGGGAACGCTCGCGCCACGGTGGTACCCTGGTCTTCGACGTCGACGTGCGCTACGGCGACGGCGAGCTCGCGGAGCGCTGGCACGGGCTACGGCTTCGCGTCCCGGAGGGTGGCGCCGCCGCGCCACCGTGTCTGGCGGTGCCGCTCGCCGCGGTGTACCTGGAGCGCCGTTGCCAGGACCTCGTCGCCACGACGGATCTCGTCCTCGCTATGGAAAACGGGTCCGACCGCGAGCGGCGGCGCGAGCGTGCTCTTGCCCGCGTCCTCGACGGAGGCGGCGTCCTCTACCGAGCCGACGGCAAACCGGAGACGGCCGGCCGAGAGACGGAGGGTGGCCGTGCCGTCTCGCTGGCGCACAGCGGCGAGCTGACGCTCGCGGTCGCGGGTCCCGCCGCGGTAGGATGCGACGTCGAGCTCGTCACCCATCGCGAGGACGAGGTGTGGCGCGACCTCTTGGGCGAGCGACGGTGCGAGCTATGGGAGATCCTGATGCGCGACGACGGCGAAGAGGCGGACACCGCGGCGACGCGGATCTGGACGGTCCTGGAAAGCTTGAAAAAAGCCGGCCAGCCGGACGACGCACCGCTCGTCCTGGCCGAGACCACCAAGGACGGCTGGGTCGTCCTCCGGTCGGGGCCGCACCTGGCCGCGACCGTCGTCCTGCCTCTCGGCGGCTCCGGCCAACGCTATGCCTTCGCGGTTGCCGCGAAGCGCGGAGAGGAGGGAGCTTGACGATTTGCGGAGGTGGACGATGGGGCGGTTGAGCCGCCGGCTCTTCGGCGTCCCCGAGGTCGATGTTACCTTCGAGCGCCGTGGGTTCCGCGGCGGCGACGCTCCCGGGGTGCGGCCTCATATCGAGAACGTCGGGCGGTCGTTTCTCGCCGGGTATCACGCCGCCCTGGAAGGGGCTACTGATGCGGTGCTCGTCGCGCGCCTCGACGAGACCGACGTCGGCTACCGCGGCTTCACTTACGAAGGCGCGGCGATGGGCCTCGCGCTGCTCGACGCCATGACGCCCTGGCGCCGCCACCGGCTGGGGGACTTTCTCGCCGGCCGCGGCGGCGACCACGTCTACATGGCCCACGTCGGTGCCGGCTGGGCGATCGCCCGCCTGCCTTTCGGCATGGCCGGGATCCTTTCTCGGCTCGACCCGCTGCTGTGCTGGCTCGCCTTCGACGGCTACGGCTTTCACCAGGGATACTTCGACTGGCCACACGCGGTCGAGGGACACCAGGAGGTTCCGCGGCGCGTGCGCGGCTACGGCCGGCGGAGCTTTGACCAGGGGTTGGGACGCAGCCTCTGGTTCGTCGACGGCGCCGACGTCGAGCGCATTCCACGGACGATCGCGACGTTCCAGGAGGCGCGGTGGTCGGATCTTTGGAGCGGCGTAGGCCTGGCCGCGACCTACGCCGGTGGTGTCGACGAGGCGGCGATCACGTCACTGCGCGACGCGGGCCGGGGATTCGAGGCCGAGCTCGCGCAGGGTGCCGCGTTCGGTGCCAAAGCGCGGCTTCGGGCCGGCAACATGGCCGCGAACGTCGAGACGACCTGTCAGATCCTCTGCGGCTCTTCGGCGCCGGAGGCGGCCCAGGCCACTGACCGGGCGCTCGACGGCCTCCCCGCCGACGGCGATGTCCCGGCCTACGAGGTCTGGCGACGGCGGATCATGATCGACCTGACGGCCCCTCGCTAACGCCCGTCGTAAACCAAAACAAAGGACTTCTAAACGGGTGGCACCTCAGAAGGGGTGGCCAGCAGAGCTGGAATCACCAACAGCGTCGCCACGAGGCAGCCGAAGACGCTCGCCATCAAGAGCCCCCCCAGCCGCGCGTTGGCGGGCACCTGGGAAAACACGAGGACCCCGAAACCCAGCGCCACGGCACAGGCGTCGATCAGAATCGCCGGTCCCGTGGTGGCGAGCGCGGCAGCGACCGCCGCCTCTCCGCGAAGCCCCTCGTGCCGAACGCGGCCGTGACGCGCCAGCAGATGGATCGCGAAGTCGACCCCGACGCCAAGCGTCATGCCAGCGAACATCGACGTCGCCACTCCCAGGGGGATCCCTAGCCAGCCCATCACCGCGAAGCTCACCAGGACCGCGAAGGCCGGCGGCATCAGGCAATAAAGCCCCCGGCGCAGCGAACGGCTCCAGATCGCCGCCACGGCCAGGATCCCGACGAGGGAAAGCAGAAGCGAGCGCACCTGGGTGGTAACGATCGCGTCGATCGTGGCCTGGCTCACCGCCACGTCGCCAGCAAAGCCGAGGCGTATGCCGTGCGGCAGCAGGTGCTGCTGCTCGTAGCCGCGGACCTCCTCCATCAGCCGCCGCGTGTCGACATAGTTGGAATTTCTGAGAAAGAGCGTCACGAGGGCGCGCCGGCGCCCGGTGTCGACGAGTTGCGCCAGCCGCTCCGCGCCACGCATCCGGCCGTAGTTCGACCAGCGGTTGCGCGCCGTCAGCGGATCTCCGGGCAGGCGGCGCGACTGCTCATCGTCGGGGCGGATCATGAAACCGACCGTGTCGAGATAGCGCGCCGGCCCGAGGACGCCGCCCACCCCGGGTAAAGCGACGAGAAACGCCTCCAGCGCGGCGAGACGTTCCAGGACGGCCGGCGAGGTGAGCGGCTCGCTGCGGACCTCGTAGCCCAGCCGATCGCCCTCCTGCGGCTGGAGAAAAAACCTCGCCGAGCCGCGCTGCCGGGGCATGGTGAGGACGAGCTCCGCCCCTTCGCGGCGGGCGCTCTTGCACCACGTCCGCCATTCGCGCGCGTTCTCGCCGAGGGCGAAGACGCGGATCCAGGCGTCGGCGAGCCGCGCCGTGTCGAGCTGTGCCGGCGCGTCGAGCGTCAGCTCAAAAGTGGCGAGGGCCGACTCTTCAATCTCGCCTTCGAGGCTCGGCGCGTCGACCTCCAGGGCCAGGCGCAGGAGGTGAGAGCCCAGGAACTGCTCGTCGAACCAACGCGTGGCGCGGGCGAAATCGCTCTCCGGAGCGAAGCCGTCGATCCAGCTGTCCTGGACCGCGACGCGCCGCACGCCATCGGCGGCGAGGAGCGCGACGGCGACAGCGGCGGCGAGCACCACGGCGCGGCGGCGGAAAGCCAGCCGGGCGAGCGCGGCCGGAAAAAAGCCGGGACGGCTCGCCAACCTCCTGCCGCGGCGTCCGACCCAGGGCTCGGGTCCGCCGAGCACCAGGAGCGCCGGGATCACCGTGAGCGAATAGAGCATGCAGACAAGGACCCCGAAGGCGGTGAAGAGGCCGAAGGCCCGCACCGCCGGGATCGGCGAGAGCGCGAAGGAGAGAAAGGCGACGGCGGTCGTCACCGACGTCTTGACGACGGGCGGCGCCATTTCCCGAAGCGTCGTCCGGACGAGCTCCCGGTGGGCGTGGGCACCTGCCGTTGGCGCGGGCATCGTCCCCTCGGGGGGATCGAGGGGGGAGCTCACGTCGAGGTAACGGCGGAAGACGTGGATCTCGTCGGCCGCGCCGACCGCCGTCAAGATGACCGGAAGGACGGAGATCGTCAGGTAGACCGGTACCCCGAGCCAGCCCATCACGCCGAAGACGATCGCGAGACAGACGCCGATCTCGGAAAGCGGCAGAAGCGCCGCCACCGGACGGCGAAAAGCGGCGAGAAAAACGAGCGCCATCAAGCCGATGGCGATCGGCACCATGCCGCCGCGGCGCAGCACCGCGTCGCCCAGGAGCGACGGCGGCACGCCGAGGTCGGCGAGGATGTGGCTGCCCAGAAGCGACTCGGCCACCGGCGCGCCGAGCACCTCGACGCGCTCCTCTTCCCCACCGGAGGACTCCGCGACGAGGCGGCGGATTTCGCGGATCAGCTCCCGGCGGTCGCGCTCGGGCGGAGTGGCGACCAGGATCGCCGTCGCCGTGGCGCCGCGGGAGACGAGCGTGCCGTCGTAAAGCTCGATCCGCCGAAGGTCGTCGCGTAGCTCGGCCAGCCGCTCGACGCTCTCGGGTACCGGCTCGAGCAGCCGGCGAAAGCGTAGCGTCCCCGGGCGGTGACGGAAACCCAGCTCGCTCGCCAGGCTCACGACGTCGAAGGGACGCACGCCGTCGAGGCCCTGGAAGGCCGCGGTCAGCTCTTCCACCCGGCGCAGGGTCTCGGGACGGAAGATTCCGCCGTCCTGGCCGCTCCTGAGGACGACCGCGATCGGATCCCGAACGCCGTAGAGCTCTCGGACCTCTCGGTCGAAGACGACCTGCGGCGCCGCATCCGGTACCAGGGCACGGCCGTCGGTACGCAGCTCGAGACGCAGGAGGCCCGGCACCGCGGCGGCGGTGAGGACGGCCGCGACCCCCAGGGTCGCGGCCGGGTGACGGATGGAAGCGTCCGAGAGGCGCAGCCCGGGGCTACCTCAGGGCGAAGAACCCACGGAGCTCGACCAGACCGACACGTCGCCCGATTCGAAGCCGTCGGTGAAGATGAGACCCGGGTCGTTCCAGAAGGTACAGGTGATCGACTCTCCGAGGTCCAGGTCGATCTTGGCCTGCCCCGCCGCCGGGTCCACCGTCGTGCCGCCGTCCGGGTCGTCGCAGGAGATCTTCACGAGATCCCAGCCGGCCGGCGGGGTCTCGGTGACGGTGTGAACGCCCGGCAGGAGGTTGTAGAACGTGCGCCACCCCGGCAGGGTGGGATCGGCGTCGTCGTCGAGAGAGAACGACCCGAAGCCACCGCTGAACGGGAAGTCGGTGGCGTCCGACCTGCCCTGGACGACGACGGTGACGTCGTGGTCCGGCGCGCTGGCCTCGTCGGAGGCCGTGAGCCGCGCCGTACCCTGGGTCGAGCCGCTCATCCCGTCGAGCGCGCCGCCCGGAGCGCCCACGAAGTCGATTTGGTACGTGATGTCGAAGAAGCTGTCGACCAGGAAGGTGCCGTCGCCCCGATCGGTCAAGGTCGTGTGCCCCGGGCTCGGCAGGCCGTTGCCGGTACCCGCGGTGATCAGGAGCTCGTCGAAGTCCGGATCGCCGAAGATGCCGCCCTGGAGACGGAACATGTCGGTGGCGAAGCTCTGCGGCGCGCCGACCACACCCTTGACGCCCAGCGTAGCGATCGGCGGCAGCCGCGGCGCGGTGTGGGTCTCCACCGCCACCGGCACCTGGATCCTGCGCCGGTAATCGTCCAGCGAGCCGGTGCCCGTGAACTCCGCCTCCAGGGTCGACTGGAAGACCTCGACCTGGCCCCCCAGGGTGCCTCCGGGCTGGCCGCAGGGAATCGTGCCGCAGAAGAAGAACCAGTGCTTGGGGTCGATCTCGATCTCGGTGCCCGGCGGCAGTCCGTCGATGATCATGTGGAGGTCCCGGGGGCTGACGTAGCCGCTGCCTTTCGGCGGCAAGGTCACGGTCCCGGTGCCGTCGTCCGGCTCGATGACGTCGTCCAGGCCGGCCTGAGCGCGCACTTTCGTCTGGCCCTGAGTGGAGCCGCTCAAGCCGGCGAGCGCGCCGAACGGGGCGCCCACGAAGTCGATCTGGTAGGTGATGTCGAAGAAGCTGTCGACCTGGAAGGTGCCGTCGCCAAGGTCCGTCAGGGTCGTATGTCCGGGGCTGGGGAGGCCGTTGTTGGTTCCGCCGACGATCTGCAGCGACGCGAAGTCCGGATCTCCCACCAGGTTGCCCTGGAGGTTGAACATGTCGGTCGGGAAGCTCTGCACGGCATCTCCGGGTGTGCGCGGGCCGGTGTGGGTCTCGACGGTCGTCGGCACCCGCAGGGTGCGGCGGAACCCGGCGAGCGAGCCCGTCCCTTCCAGCTGAAGCACCAGCTCGGAGTTGAACTGCTCGACCTCGCCGCCCAGGTTGCCGCCCGGCTGCCCGCAGCCGCCGGGCTGCTGGCAGAAGAAGGCGCGGTGGCGCGGCGACAGCTTGATCTCCGTCCCCGCCGGCAGGCCGTTGATGATCTCGTGGACCTCGTCCGGGCTCAGGTACTCGCAGCCCGGCGGCGGCAGCTCGACGGTGCCGGTGCCGTCGTCGACGACGACGCAGGGGTCGCGTTCGCCGTGGGCCTCGACCCTCACGACGCCCTGGGTCGAACCGCTCAGGCCGGCGAGCGCGCCGCCAGGAGCACCCACGAAGTCGATCTGGTAGGAGATGTCGAAGAAGCTGTCGACGTTGAAGGTGCCGTCCCCGAGGTCGCTCAGCGTCGTATGCCCCGGGCTCGGCAAGCCAAATCCGGTCCCGGCGGTGATCTGGAGCTGGTCGAAGTCCGGATCGCCGAACAGGCTGCCCTGGAGCTGGAACATGTCGGTGTCAAAGTCCTGCACCCTGGCACCCGGGGTGCGCGGCGCCGTGTGGGTGACGACCGTGGCGGGAACGGCGACGAGGCGGTCGAAGCCGTCGAGCTCCCTGGTGCCGTGCAACCGGAAGACCAGGGTCGACTCGAAGGTCTCCACCTGGCCCCCGAGGGTGCCGCCGTCAACGGGGGGCAGGCCGAAAAAGCCCCGGTGGATGGGATCGAGCTCGATCGTCGTCCCCGCCGGCAGGCCGTCGATGATCGCGTGGACCTGCTGCGGGCTCAGATAGGCGCAGCCTCGCGGCGGCAGGTTGACCGTCCCGGTCCCGTTGTCCGTCACGACGCACGGGTCCGTCTGGGCCAAAGCGGTGCTACCGCCGAGTGCGAGCACGGCCAGCCAGAACGCCACAGCCAACACGAATCTCGATCCGTCTCCGAGCTTGCGCATGATCTACCTCCTTCCGCCGCCGGCGAAAGCTTCGAGATGCATTTCTTTAACCCACCGAGTATAGTCGATCGCGTCAGAAAAATCAAGGCAACGGAGGCAACGGAGGCCGAAACCTGATGAGCGCACGCACCTTCGAGACTCGCCACGTGGTCGGTTTCGAGGAGACCAACCTGACCGGCAACGTCTACTACGTCAACCACCTGCGCTGGCAGGGACGCTGCCGGGAGCTGTTCCTGCGCCAGCACTGCCCGTCGCTCCTCGACGAGCTCTCGGCCGGCCTGGCGCTGGTGACGACCCGCTGCTCCTGCGAGTACTTCGACGAGCTCCAGGCCTTCGACGAAGTGCTGGTTCGGATGCGCCTCGGCGAGATGGTCCAGAATCGCATTACGATGCTTTTCGACTACCTCCGGGCGACGGCCGACGGCGAGCAGCTCGTGGCACGCGGCGAGCAGCAGGTCGCGTGCATGCGCCGCGACGGCGAGAGGACCGTGCCGACCAGAGTCCCCGTGGCATTGCGGACGGCCCTTGAACCCTTCTCGGTGAGGCGATGACCGCGAAGCCGAGCTCCCGCTCTTCTCACGGCGGAGCTAGCGCGGAAAAGCGCCCTCGGAAGATCCGATCCCCGCCGGATGCCGTAGACTCGGTCAGAGCCGAGAAACTCTACGGACATTCATGGAGAGCAACGAATGAAAAGAATCGCCATCCTGCTCGCAGCGTTCGTCCCGGGCCTCGTGGGCACCGCGTCTTGGGCGGCGGACAAGCTGCCTCCGGGGGTCGAGCAGATCCTGCCCCGGGGCCAGATCGCCTCGGTCGACCATCCGCAGTTCGTCAGCGCCGAGGAGGCTGAGATCTCCGCCGACGCCTGGATCTTCGGCGTCGCGATCGACGGCGAGGCGCGGGCCTACAGCTTGAACCTCCTGAACCACCACGAGGTCGTCAACGACACGCTCGCCGGGCGGCCGGTCGCCGCCGTGTGGTGACCGCTCGCCAACACGGCCGTAGTCTACGACCGCAAGTATGGTGAGCAGGAGCTGAGGTTCGAAGCCTCGGGCGCGCTGATGCAGGCGTCGCTCGTGATGCGTGACAAGGAGACCGACAGCTGGTGGTCGATCATGACCTCAAAAGCTATCGGCGGCCCCATGGACGGCCAGGACCTCGTCGAGCTGCCCTACGGCGAGAAGTCGACCTGGGGCGACTGGGTTCGCCGCTATCCGCAGACCAAGGTCCTGTCGGTGAACGGCAAGGAGCACGAGGAGCGCAACCCCTACGACCGCTACTTCACCTCCGACGGCACGTTCCGCGATCTCAAAGTCGCCGACGACCGGTTGGCGGCGAAAACGGCGATCTACAGCTTTCGCCTCGGTGGCCAGGCCTATGCCGCCCCCAACAAGGCCTACGAAGGCGGCAAGCTCTTCGCGGCGGAAGAGCTCGGCGAAGGCAAACGCCTCTTCCTCTACCGGGAGAAGGGAGCGTCGGTTTTCGCCTCGACGCTCGCCTACGTCGTCGATGCCGGCGTCAAGGCGAAAGAGGTTCTCCGGCGCGTCGAGGCCCAGGACACCGAAGGCTTCGAGCCGGTCGAGGGCTTCGACACCTTCTGGTACAACTGGGTGGCCGTCAACAAGGACTCGAAGCTGCTCCGGTGACGCGCCTGAGCGCTCCCGAGAACCTGCCGGCCTCCGCCGACGAGCTCGAGGCCCCTGATGCGCTGGCGGCTATGACTCCGAGACCTGAGCCTTACCGCGGGGGGGCATCGTCGTCCGCGCGAACCCTTCCTTGTCCGTGCGCAGCAGCCCCACCTCCAGGGCGAAGCGCACCAGGTCGACGCGGCTCTTGAACTCGAGCTTCTCGGCCAGACGGTAGCGATAGGTCTCGACGCTCTTGACGCTGATGCCCAGGTGCTCGGCGATCTCGCGGTTGGTGTAGCCGTAGGCCACGGCCCGCAGCACCTCCTGCTCGCGCTTCGAGAGCATGTCGAGCTTCACCTGGAGCTTGCGGCCTTTGGGAGAGTGGGGGTCGAAGCCCGGATCGACCCGCAGGCCGCCGGTGGGCACCTCGAGGTAGCCCCGCCCGCTGAACATCTTGCGGATCACCGACACCAGCTCCGCGTACGCCGAGCGATGCACGACGTAGCCCATGGCATTGATCGCCAGGACGGAGCGCAAGAGCGAGATGTCGTCGTGGACCGCCAGCACGATCACCCGGACATGGGGATAGCGCTCCGCCAAGTGCTCCATGGTCCTGAGCCCCCCGCCGGTGATCGACAGGTCGAGCAAGACCACGTCCGGCTCCTGCCTGCCGACCAGGTTCGGGACTTCCATTCCGTCGTCTACGACCCCGACCACCTCGATGTCGGGGTTTTTTTCCAGGGCCTCTATCAGCTCGTCGCGTAGGGCCGACTCGTTGTCGGCCAGGAGAACCCGGATCTTCTGTTCGGTCGCCTGCGACGTCAACTTGCTCATCGAGCATCCTCCGTTGCGGCACTTCGACCACGCATAGAAATCGTCCTCTCTACTGAGCCTCCGCCGCTCCAAGCCGCGTCGGCACTCCTTCAAAGTGCTTGTTCGCCCGTTCCAGACGCCGCGTCACTTCGCGACGTCGGCGGGCGGGAATTCAGTCCCCAGATCTTACACGGGTTTTGCCGTCATGTCGTGCCCTTCCGCGTACTTTTTCTCCCGACAAACGGCGACCGTGGCGCCCGGACCTTTGACCGACGGGGTGCTCTTCCCTAGAATTACGTCTCCCTCGACGACAAGAGACCCCCTCAATGACCCCACCGCCCCACCGAGAAAGCCACCCCAGGCGCGTCGTCGTCGCCATTGGCGGCAACGCCATCACCCACGCCGGCGGCGACGACAGCGTGGTCCAGGACTACGCCAACCTGCGGCGCAGCCTCGATTCCGTCGTCTCTCTCGTCGGCCGCGGCTACCAGGTGATCCTCACCCACGGCAACGGGCCCCAGGTGGGCAACCAGATGATCCGTGTCGAGCTGGCCCGCGGCCAGGCCCCCGACCTCCCTTTGGACGTCGTCGTGGCCGACCTCCAGGGCGGCCTGGGCTACATGATCGAGCGGGTGCTGCGCAACAAGTTCCTTCGCCTGGGCGTCGATCAGCCGGTTTGCGTGCTGCTCACCTTGACCGAGGTCGATGCCGCGGACCCGGCGTTCGCCAACCCGACGAAGTTCGTCGGCCCGGCCTTCTCAGCCGGCGAGGTCGAGCAGCTGCGTAGCGAGCGCGGCTGGCTGATGAAAGAAGACACGGGGCGCGGCTGGCGGCGGGTGGTGGCCTCGCCCGATCCCATCGCCATCGTCGAGCACCGGCTGATGCGCACCCTGATCGACGCCGGAGCTCTCGTGATCGTAACCGGCGGCGGCGGCATCCCGGTGGCGCGCACCGAGAAGGGCCTGTGGAAGGGCGTCGAAGGGGTCATCGACAAGGACCTCGCCTCCGCCACCCTCGGCGAGCAACTCGACGCCAAAGAGCTTTTCGTCCTGACCGGCGTCGAACGCGTCGCCCTCGACTACGGCACTCCCCGGCAGCGGGAAGTCGAATCGCTCACCGTCGCCGAGGCGCGGCGCCATCTTGAGGAGGGGCAATTCCCGCCCGGCTCCATGGGGCCCAAAATCCGCGCCGCCTGCCGATTCGTCGAGCGGGGCGGCGAACGGGTGCTGATCACCGACATCTTCAGCCTGCTCGACGCCCTCGACGGCAAGACGGGCACCTGGATCACACCTTGACGCCGGCGCCCTGAGCGCTAGTCTTACTCCTCAGGTCCCGATGATGAGCGCCGTTGACCCAGAGCCAGGGCGGCCTACCGCCACCTCCTGCCGCAAGCCATGACGCTGCTCCTCGCCTATGCCGGCGCGGCGCTCGGCTTCTCCTTCCTCTGCTCGATCCTGGAGGCCTCGTTTCTCTCGGCGAGGCTCGTCACCCTGACCGAGAGGAAAGAGGCGGGCCATCGCGGCGCGGCGCTTCTGCTGAAGCTCAAGTCCGAGCACGTCGACGACTCCCTTGCCGCGATCCTGATCTTGAACACTGTCGCCAACACCGCCGGCGCCACCTTGGCCGGAGCCCAGGCCAAGACCGTTTTTGGCGACCCCTGGGTCGGGGTCTTCACCTTCGCGCTGATCGTCTCGATCCTCGTCGGCTCCGAGATCATCCCCAAGACCCTCGGTGCGGTCTACGCGGAACGTATGGTCTCGTTCACCGCTTCCACGATTCGCTTCCTCACGTGGCTTTTCACCCCCCTGCTCGTCGCGACACGCCTCGTGACGAGGTTCCTGACGCGCCAGGAAGAGCCGCCGATCTCGTGCCGGGAGCTCGCCGTCATGGTGGCCTTGGCGGAGAGCCAGGGGACGCTGCGCCCGGCCGACTCGCGGCTCGTCTCGAACGTCTTGAGCTACCGCGAGATCCGGGTCGAAGACGTCATGACGCCGCGCACCGTGATCGCCATGCTGCCGGCGTCGGCCACGCTGCAAAGCTTCCTGGAAGATCAGGACCTCGGGGTGTTTTCCCGTCTCCCGGTCTACGGCGAGAGCCCCGACGACATCCTGGGCTACGTCCTGCAACGCGACCTGCTGACGGCGGCGGCACGCCACGAGCCGCCCGAGACCTCGGTCAAGAGCTACCTCCGTAAGGCCCCCTACATCCCACAGGGACAAAACGTCGGACGGGTGCTGCGGCTCTTGACCGAGAGCCGCGAGCACTTCGCGATCGTGACCGACGAGTACGGCGGCATCAGCGGCCTGATCTCCCTGGAGGACTTGATGGAGACGGTGCTGGGCATCGAAATCCTGGACGAATCGGACCGCGTGGCCGACTTGCGCGCCGAAGCGATCAAGCTCCGCGACAAGCGCCTCGCGGAGCTTCCCCGCCGGCCGGAGGGGCCATGACACGACGCCGAGCGGCGAGCGCTTTGGTGCTGCTCGCCGCCGCCGCCGGCATCGCCTGGCTGCTGGCGCCACGCCCGCCGGCACCGCCCGGTGGGGAAGGCGTCGAGCTGGATGAGCTCCGGCTCTACCAAGCCGCCTGGGGCGGCTGCGGTGCGCCGGACAGCGTGGCCACGGGAGAGGGCTTCCTGGCTCTCGCCAGGCTCCGCAACACGAGCCCACATCCCTGGCCCCACCGTGGCAACGCCCGCGTACGGCTCGGCTACCGCTGGCTCGATCCGGGAGGCTCGGAAATCGACGAGGAGGTCCGCCGGCAGGATCTCGAAGCTCCGGTCGCACCTGGGCAAGCCCTGGAGAGCTGGGTCCGCGTGCTGGCACCGGCCGATCCCGGCCGTTACGTCCTGGAGCTCGACCTCGCCTACGAGCCGATGGCCTGGTTCTCGGAGAGAGGCACCGAGACCTGCCGCGTCGAGCTCGCCGTGCGCTAGAGGCCGAAGCCGCGGAAGACTCTGGAAGCACTGCTCGCTCTGTGACGCCACAAGAAGCTTCCGGGCGGCTCGGCCACCTTCGGGAAAGCGGCGAGGACCGAGGTGTCGTCGGTCACCACCGGCACCTCCAGGCGTCGGGCGAGGGCCACGAAATGGCAGTCGAAAGCGGAGCAGGAGGAGCGCTTCAGCAGGTAGAGCGCCTCGTCGCTCTCGACCAGGTGCTGGGTGTGACGCAAGAGCGTCTCGGCTTCGGCGACGATCCTCCCTGCCTTGGCGGGATCGAGCGCCGCGTCTCGAACGAGACCTGCGACGAGGTCCAGGAATCCGACCCTCCAGACGAGCGGCGCCTGCCATTCGCTGTCGGCGAGGAGCAGCTCCTCGGCTTGCGCCGCTTTCGCCCCACCGAGGCAGAGAGCCGCCAGGACGTCGATGCCGACGACGATCACCGCCGCAGCGTGCCCCGCGAGGCGTCGAGGTCGAGGGGAGAGGGCGCCTCCTCGCCGAGAGGACGCAGGCCTCGAATGCGAGCGATAAAGGCCCTGGGATCGACAGGCTCGCTCCGGACCACCATCTCCAGGGCGGTGAGGATCTCGCCGTTCAAGCTGCGGCGATGACGCACGGCCCGCTCCTTCAAACGGCGGTGCAGGTCGTCGGGGATGTTCTTGAGGGTGATGGTCGTCATCCGCGCCTCCGGAGCGTGGGTGAAACCATAGACGGCGTCCCCGCGAAGGTCAACCTTGGGTCCTCGAAGGGACGCCAGCGGCGAGGCGGCGAGGCTTGCCCTGCCCCCTGGAGGACGCTAGAGTCGAAGGGGGGGCTCACGGGTCGTTCCGGCTCACGAAACCGAAGACTTCGCCGTTCGAGGGAAAAGAGATGAACATAGAGCTCAACGAAGAGCAAAGCCTCCTGCGCGAGGAAGTCCGCCGCTTCGCCGAGGAGGTCGTCAAGCCCAAGGCCAAGGAGATCGACGAGACCGGGATCTTCGAGCGGGAGACCTACGACCGCTGTGCCGAGATGGGGCTCGCCGGTGTGACGGTGAGCGAGGAGCACGGCGGCGCCGGCATGGACACGATCTCCTACTGCCTGGTGATCGAGGAGCTGAGCCGCGTCTGCGCCACGACCGGAGTGGTCCTCTCGGTCAACAACTCGCTGGTCTGCGATCCGATCCAGGACTTCGGTACCGAGGAGCAGAAGCGGGAGTTCCTGACCCCTCTTGCGAGCGGCGAGAAGCTCGGCTGTTTCGCGCTCACCGAGCCGGGGGCAGGCTCGGACCCGGCGGCGCTTCGCACCACGGCTCGGCGCGACGGCGAGGGCTACGTCCTCGACGGCAACAAGGTCTTTATCACCAACGCTACCCACGCCGACCTGGCGCTGGTCTTTGCCACGGTCGACCCGGCAAAAAAACACAAGGGGATCTGCTGTTTCGTCGTCGCCGCCGACACCCCGGGTTACAGCCACGGGACCCACGAGTACAAGCTCGGCGTCAACGCCTCCGGCACCACCGAGCTCGCCTTCGAAGGGATGCGCATTCCCGCCTCGCAGCGAATCGGTGAGGAAGGCGACGGTTTCAAGATCGCCATGGCGACGCTCGACGGCGGCCGGATCGGCATCGCCGCCCAGTCGGTCGGCATCGCCCAGGGCGCTTTCGAGGAGGCCCTTGCCTACTCCACGGAGCGCGAGCAGTTCGGCCGTCCCATCTCGTCGTTCCAGGCCATCCAGCACTACCTCGCCGACATGTCGACCGAGCTTGACGCGGCACGGCTCCTGACTTGGAAGGCCGCCTGGACGAAGGCCAACCGCAAGCGCTACAGCCTCGAAGCCGCCCAGGCCAAGCTTTTTGCCTCGGAGATGGCGCAGCGCGTCACCAACAAGGCCCTCCAGATCCACGGCGGCTACGGCTACACCCGCGAATACAACGTCGAGCGCTACTTCCGGGACGCCCGGATCTGCGAGATCTACGAAGGGACGAGCGAGATCCAGAAGCTCGTGATCGCCGACTGGGTGCTCAAATAGCCGGACCGCGCGTCATGAACGAGGGAATCGACTTCGAGCTCGACGAGGAGCAGGAGCTCCTGCGCCAGGAGGTCCGCCGCTTCGCCGAGGAGCGCATCCAGCCCGGTGTGGCCGAGCGCGACCGCCAGCATGCCTTTCCCGAGGAGGTCCTCGCTGAGATGGGCGAGATGGGCCTTTTGGGCATGATGATCGACGAGCGCTACGACGGCCCCGGCTTCGACGTCACGAGCTATCTCGTGGCGATCGAGGAGATCGCCCACATCTGCCCGTCGACGGCGGTGACGATGAGCGTGACCAATTCCGCCTGCTGCTGGCCGATCCAGACCTTCGGCTCCGAGGAGCTCAAAAAGCGAATCCTGCCCGAGCTCGCCGGCACCGCGATCGGCGGTTTCGGCCTGACCGAGCCCGGCGCCGGCTCCGACCCGTCGGCCTTGAAGTCCACGTCGGTGCGCGACGGAGACGAATGGGTCCTAAACGGCGAAAAGGCCTGGATCACCAACGCCGGTCCCGGCCGTTACTTCGTGGTCATGGCCCGCACCGATCCCGAGGCCGGGAAACGTGGCATCTCGGCTTTCGTCGTCCCTTCCGACGCGCCGGGCTTCGCCGTCGGGACGCCCGAGGAAAAGCTCGGCATCAAGGCGTCACGAACGGCGCCGCTTTATTTCACCGACTGCCGCATCCCGGCCGAAAACCTCCTCGGCGAGGAGGGACAGGGCTTCAAGATCGCCTTGGCCACCCTCGATCACTCACGGCTCGGCATCGCCGCCCAGTCGGTGGGGATCCACCGCCGGGCCCTGGAGCTCGCGACGAGCTACGCCAAGGACCGCGTGCAGTTCGGCGTGCCCATCGCCCGCCACCAGGCGATCCGGATGAAGATCGCCGAGATGGCCACAGAGCTCGCCGCGGCCAAAGTCCTCACCCTCTACGCCGGGACCGTGGCCCACACCGCGAGCGCCGGACGCCTGGCGTCCGAAGCCAAGGTCTACGCCAGCGAAGCGGCCAACCGCGCCGTCTGCGAAGCCGTTCAGATCCACGGCGGCAACGGTTTCTGCGAGGACTACGAGATCGCCCGCCTCTACCGCGACGTCCGGGTCACGACGATCTACGAGGGAACGAGCGAGATGCAACGCCTGGTCATCGCCCGTCATCTGCTTCGGGGATGATAGGGTCGCCCGTAGATGCTTCGCCTAGTCGCCTACGCCAACAACGGAGTCCAGCGATTCCCGGTCGACCGCAGCGTCATGTTGATCGGCAGCGGGGAGAGCTGCGACGTCCACCTGCCCTTCGCCGGGGTGGGCAAAGAGCATGCCCGCCTCGAAACCCACGGCGACGAGATCCGCATCGAGGACCTGGGAACCCGCAAAGGGTTGATCGTCAACGGCAAGCGGGTCAAACGGGCCGCCATCGAGGTGCTCGACGAGATTCGCCTGGGGTCGATCGCGCTTCTCCTCGAAGACGTCCGGAAACCTCCCGCGGTCGAGGAGCTTGTCGAGCCCGAGAAGCCCCTGGAAGCGACGATCACTCCCTCCGGGATGCTCGAGCACCTGGCCGGGATCTCGCGGTGGGTGCTGACCGACTCGTCCTCCAGCGTTCCTCTGGAATCGCTCGTGGTGGCGCTCCTGAAAGACTTCGGCGGCGGCGTCCTTTTCCTCTTTCAAGGAGAACGGGAGCGGCGGGGCATCAAGTTCGTCGTCGCCTCGGAGGCCCGCTGGCTGGGACAGGGGGAGGAGCTCCTCGCCCAGGCCTACGAGCACCTGGAGGAGCCCGAGGTACCTCGCAGCGCCACCGCCGCTTTTGACGGCCGTCTCCAAGGCGGCGACGCCTGGATCGCCTGGCGCCTGGTCCGTGCCCTGGAGCGCGCCTACCTCCTGGTCCTCGCCCTACCCCGCTTCCGTCCCGACGCATCCGACGCATCCGCGGCGCTCGCCGCCTCGGCCACCCTCGCCGACCAGCTGATCCTCGGCCTCGTCCACCATGTGGGACAGTACGAGCCAATCCTTTTCGGGCGCCGCCAGGCGGCGGACCTCCTCCTCGCTCCGGGGCTCACCGTCGGTGAGTCGGAGGCCATGCAAAAAGTCCTGGCACAGCTGCGGGCGGCGATCGACCCGCCGGTCGACGTGCTCTTGCGCGGCGAGCCCGGGGTCTCGAAAGAGCTGCTGGCGCGCTCACTCCATCTCTCGGGACCCCACCGTGACGGCCCCTTCGTCGTCGCCTCGTGCCGGGGTGCCAAGCCCAACCAGATCGAGGCCGACCTTTTCGGCGCGGAGATCCCCGGCAAGAGGGGACCGGTGGTTCGCGAAGGCAAGCTCCTCGCCGCCGACAAGGGGACTCTCTACCTCGCCGACGTCGAGGAGCTTGCGCTGCAGGTCCAAGATCGGCTGGTGCGGTTTCTCCGCTCCGGCGAGCTTGAGCCGATGGAGAGCATCTCCTCGCGCAAGGTCGAGGTACGGCTCGTCACGTCGTCTCGCGGTCCTCTGGAGCCGTGGGTCGGGCGCGACCAGTTCCGCGTCGACCTGGCTCACCGCCTCGCGGAATTCGCCATCGACGTCCCGGCGCTGCGCGAACGGCGCGAGGACCTGCCGCTCTTGATCCAGGCGGCGGTCAACCGCTGCTGCCACAAGACCGGGAAACGGGTCCAGGGCATCACCGTCAAGGCGCTCGAGGCGCTCGCCATCTACGATTACCCGGGCAACCTCCCGGAGCTTGAGAACATCATCCGGCGCCTCGTCCACCTCTGTCCGTCGGGACGGCCGATCCAGTCGTCGATGCTGCCGGAAGAGGTCCGGCTGGCGAGGATTCCAAACCGCCGTCCGGAGCCCGACTCGGAGCTCAACTTGGAGCGGCTGGTCGCCGAATGCGAGCGGGCCGCCATCCGCGAAGCCCTGCGCCGCAGCGGTGGCAACAAGTCGGCCGCCGCCCGCGAGCTCAAGCTCTCGCGCAACGGCCTCGCCATGAAGATGAGCCGGCTCGGATTGAGCATCTAGGCTTGCAAGGAGACAGACCATGACGACCATGACCGCAGAGAAAAAGGCGGCGCGGGTGATCACCGCTCCCCGCGGTACCCAGATCTCCTGTCGCGGCTGGCAGCAGGAAGCGGCCCTCAGGATGTTGATGAACAATCTCGATCCCGCCGTGGCCGAAGCTCCGGAAGAGCTCATCGTCTACGGCGGCTCCGGCCGCGCGGCCCGCAACTGGGCCTGTTTCGAGACCATCGTCGAGACGCTCCGGCGCCTCGGCAGCGAGGAGACGCTTCTCGTTCAGTCGGGCAAGCCCGTCGCCGTCTTTCCCACCCACGCCGACGCGCCGCGGGTACTCATCGCCAACTCGCTGCTCGTACCGCGCTGGGCCACGGCCGACGAGTTCCGCCGCCTGGAAGGGCTGGGGCTGACCATGTACGGCCAGATGACCGCCGGCTCCTGGATCTACATCGGCACCCAGGGAATCCTGCAGGGTACCTACGAGACCCTCGCCGAATGCGCCCGCCAGCACTTCGGGGGCAACCTCGCCGGCACGCTCACCGTCACCGCCGGCCTCGGCGGCATGGGCGGCGCCCAGCCGTTGGCGGTGACCATGAACGAGGGCACCTGCCTCGTCGCCGACGTCGACAGGACACGCATCGACCGGCGTCTCGAGACCCGCTACCTCGACGAGGTCGCCCCCTCGATCGAAGCGGGCATCCGGCGCGCCCTCGCCGCCAAGGACGCCAAAGAAGGGGTCTCGATCGGCGTCGAGGCGAACGCCGTCGACCTCCTCGAGGCCCTCCTCGCCCAGGGCGTCGTCCCCGAGGCCCTGACCGACCAGACCTCCGCCCACGACGCCTTGCAAGGCTACGTGCCCCACGGTCTTCCCTACGCCGAGGCCCTGGAGCTTCGCAAAAGCGACCCCGAAAGCTACATCGCTCGCTCCATGGCCTCCATGGCGGCCCACGTACGGGCCATGCTGGAGCTCCAGCGGCGCGGTGCCGTCACCTTCGACTACGGCAACAACCTCCGGGGCCAGGCGCTCGAAGAGGGCGTCGAAGACGCTTTCGACATCGGCGGGTTCGTACCGCTTTTCATCCGACCGCTCTTTTGTCACGGCAAGGGACCCTTCCGCTGGGCCGTGCTCTCGGGCGACGAGGCGGACCTGCGCACGACCGACCAGGCGATCCTCGAGACATTTCCCGAGGACCGCGCTCTCCAACGCTGGATCCGAATGGCTCAGGAGAGGGTCGCCTTCCAGGGGTTGCCGTCGCGCATTTGCTGGCTGGGCTACGGCGAGCGGGCGCGGGCGGGCCGCGTCTTCAACGACCTCGTCGCCTCCGGCCAGGTCAAGGCGCCGATCGTCATCGGCCGAGACCACCTCGACTGCGGCTCGGTGGCCTCGCCCAACCGCGAGACCGAAGCCATGCTCGACGGTTCCGACGCCATCGCCGACTGGCCGATCCTGAACGCGCTTCTAAATGCCGTCAACGGCGCCACCTGGGTCTCGGTCCACCACGGCGGCGGCGTCGGCATCGGCTATTCGCTCCACGCCGGCATGGTGATCGTCGCCGACGGCACGCCGGACGCCGCAAGGCGCCTGGAGCGGGTGTTGACGGGCGATCCCGGCACCGGGGTCATGCGTCACGTCGACGCGGGCTACGACGAGGCGATCGACTTCGCCCGCGAGCATCCGATCGACCTGCCGATGATGGACAAGCCGTCTTCGTAGGGCAGGCTCCGCCCGGGCCTGACGTCCCCGCCACGATTTACCTGCGTGGCCGGGGACAACGGACTTGCCCCGTCGAGCGGCCTTTGGCTATGGTCTCCGGATGTCCGGAAAAATCTACTCCAACGTCGTCGGCTTTGACGACGGCCCCTTCGCCCACGAGCACCGCGGCGACATCGGGGTGGTCGGGACGGTCTACGCGGGGCTGCGCTTTGACGGTGTGCTCGTCGGACGCGTGCGCCGCGACGGACGCAACTCGACGCGCAACCTCGCCGTCCTCGTCGAGGGCTCCCGCTTTCGCGAGCACTTGCAGCTCGTGCTCCTCCAGGGGATCGCGCTCGCCGGCTTCAACGTCGTCGACATTCACGCCCTGAGCGAGCGGCTCGCCCTGCCGGTCCTGGTCGTGACACGCCGCAGACCGAACCTGAGGAAGATCCGCCAGGCGCTCTACGAGCGCGTTCCCGGCGGACGCCGCAAGTGGGCGCTCATCGAACGGGCGGGGGAGATGGAGCCGGTCGAGGACGTCTGGGTGCAGCGGGCCGGGCTCAAGCTGGTCGAAGCCCGCCTTTTCCTGCAGCGTTTCGCCGTCCATGGCCGCATCCCTGAGCCGCTCAGGACCGCGCACCTGATCGCCACCGCCGTGGCCACGGGGGAGAGCCGTGGACGCGTCTAGGAGACGGCCGGAGCTGCGCTGGCGGGCCTGGGTCCAGCCGCTGTGGCTCGTGCCCGTTGGCTTCGCCACCAAGCTCTACAAGGGACCGGCCGAGTCGTTCCTGAACGACTCTTTTGCCGCCGTCTTCTACGAGCTGTTCTGGATCTTTCTCGTCTACGGCTTCTTCTGCTCCCGCCGCGCCGTGGTGGGCGTCCCCGCCGGCGTCCTTGTCGCCACCTGTGCCCTGGAGGTCCTACAGCTCGTCCGCACGCCGTTTCTGGAGACGATCCGGTCCTACTTCCTGGGGAGGGCGCTCATCGGCACGACGTTCACCTTCTGGGACTTCCCGGTCTACGTCCTGAGCTGTCTTGCGGGCTGGCTCCTCCTGAGGCGCCTGTTCGGCAAGGCACAAGAGGCCGTCGCGTGAGCTTCCCACCCATTCGGGGCGTTGAAAGCGGCCTCTCCGGACGTTAACCTAAGGCTGCCGGCCAGAAAGCAAGCCCCAAGGAGGGACGCCGCCGCCGGCAGCAATTCCGGACCAACAGATGGAGATAGCATGACGTTGGATCTGTCCCGCCGGGACTTCATGAAAGGCGGCGCCGCCGCGACGGCCGCCGCCACGCTCCCCGTCTCCGCCCTTGCCGAGGAGGCCAAGGGCTGGACGTGGGACAAGGGCGTCTGCCGATTCTGCGGCGTGGGCTGCGGGATCAAGATCGCCACGAAAAAAGGCCGGATCGTCGCCGTCGAGGGCGATCCCTTGAGTCCCGTCAACCGGGGGCTCTTGTGTGCCAAGGGCTACGCCAACGCCGAGATCCTCTACGGCGACGACCGCCTCACCCAGCCGCTCCTACGCATGAAGGACGGCAATTACCACAAGCAGGGCGAATTTACGCCGGTGAGCTGGGAACGTGCCTTCGACGAGATGGAGGAGCAGTTCAAGAGGGCGCACGGCGAGCTCGGGCCGACCGGCGTCGCCATCATGGGCTCGGGCCAGTACACGGTCCAGGAAGGCTACGTCTCGGTGAAGCTTATGAAAGCCGGCTGGAGGTCGAACAACATCGATCCGAACGCCCGCCACTGCATGGCCTCCGCCGTCGCGGGCTTCATGCAGACCTTTGGCATCGACGAGCCCGCCGGCAACTACGACGACATCGAAGAGACGCAGACCGCGGTCCTCTGGGGTGCCAACATGGCCGAGATGCACCCGATGCTCTGGGCGCGCATCTCCGACCAGCGGCTCCTCGACCCGGACTTCCGGATCGTCAACCTGACGACGTTCCGCAACCGCTCGTCCGACATGGCGGACCTGGAGATCGTCTTCAAGCCGCAGACGGACCTCGCGATCTGGAACTACATCGCCCGCGAGATCGTCGAGCGCGGCGCCGTCGACGAGGAGTTCGTCAAGCGCTACTGCGTTTTCGCTGCTGGCACGACCGACATCGGCTACGGCCTGCGCACCGACACGGACAAGGCGGCGAGCGCCGGCAAGCACTGGCTAATCACCTTCGAGGAATTCAAGAAGGGACTTGCCCCCTACACCCTCGACTACGTCGCAGAGCTCTCGAAGGGCGACGCTGAGGAGTCGATGGAGCTTTACAAAAAGAAGCTCCGCATGCTCGCCGACTACTACGCCGACCCCAAGCGCAGGGTGGTCTCTTTTTGGTCGATGGGCTTCAACCAGCACACCCGGGGCACCTGGGTCAACGAGCAGGCCTACATGGTGCATCTTTTGGCCGGCAAGCAGGCGAAGCCGGGCAACGGCGCGTTCTCGCTCACCGGCCAGCCCTCGGCCTGCGGCACGGCGCGCGAGGTGGGCACTTTTGCCCATCGCCTCCCCGCCGACATGATGGTCGCCAACCCCAAGCACCGGGAGGTGAGCGAGAAGCACTGGAAGCTCCCCGCCGGGACGCTCAACCCCAAGGTCGGCAGCCACATCACGAAGATGATGCGCGACTTAGAAGACGGCACCCTCAAGTGGCTCTGGGTCCAGGTCACGAACCCCTTCATGTCGACAGCGAACGCCAATCACTGGATCCGGGCCGCCAACGAGCTCGACAACTTCCTCGTCGTCTCCGACGTCTACCCGACGCCGTCGGCGAAGCTGGCGGACTTGATCCTCCCTTCGGCGATCATCTTCGAGAAGTGGGGCGCCTACGGCAACGCCGAGCGCCGGACGCAGATGTGGCGCCAGCAGGTGGCGCCGCCGGGCGACGCGAGGAGCGACGTCTGGCAGGTGATGGAATTCTCGAAGCGCTTCACCCTGAAGGAGGTCTGGGGACGCCAAAGGGTCCCGGGCCTGAAAGCCGACGGCTTCGAAAACGGCTATCTGGCCGACGTCCTCGCCGAGGCGAAGAAAATGGGCTACAAGGAGGACTCGACGCTCTACGAGGTCCTCTTCGAAACGCCGGAGAACAGGTCGTTCAAGTGGCCGGACCCGGTCGCCAAGGGACGCGACAACCACACGGTGATCCACGCCGGTATCGACTGGTTCCCCGAAAAGGCTCTCTTCGAGGAGTACGCCGCTTTTGGACGCGGCCATCACCACGACCTGGCGGATTTCGACGTCTACTTCCGCGACGACGTCCACGGCCTGCGCTGGCCGGTCGTCGACGGCAAGGAGACGCGGTGGCGTTTCAACGAGGATCACGACCCCTACGCGAAGAAAGGGAGCGGCTTCGACTTCTACGGCCCGGCCCTGAAGGCCTTGCCGTCGGGCGACCTCGAGGGCGTCAAGTCGACCGCCACGACGAGCCTCGCAGGCAAGGCGAAGATCTTCTTCCGGCCCTACGAGCCGCCGGCCGAGAGCCCTGACGAGACCTACGACATGTGGCTCTCGACGGGACGCGTCCTCGAGCACTGGCACAGTGGCTCGATGACGCGGCGGGTGCCGTCGTTGCACCGCGCGGTGCCGTCAGCGGAGCTTTTCATCCATCCCGCCGACGCCAAGGCGCGGGGCCTCGCCGAGAGCGACATGGCGTGGATCGAGTCGCGCCGCGGCAAGATCCGGGCGCGCGTCGCCGTCGACCGGCGCAACCGGATGCCGCGCGGCATGGTCTTCGTGCCTTGGTTCGACGAGGCGGTCTTCATCAACAAGGTCACCCTCGACGCCACCTGTCCGATCTCGAAGCAGACGGATTTCAAGAAATGCGCCGTTCGCCTCTACAAGGCATCCGTTGGAGGTGAGGCATGAAAAAGAGCATCATCCTGTGGACGTCTGTCCTGATCCTGGTCGCGGCGGCCGCCGTCACCCAGGAGCCGGCGCAGGAGAAAGGTCCGCCGACGACTGACGACGAGCTGACCCGCACCTTCAACGTCAAGGAGCCGCCGGTCGTCGTGCCGCAGGCGAGCGATCCCGGAGAGGGGCCGCTCCTGGCCCGGGCCTTCGAGGGCGCACCGGCGCTCATTCCGCACACCCTCGAGGACATGGTGCCGATCACCCGCGACGAGAACCTCTGCATCGACTGTCACTTCATCGAAGAGGCGGAGGAGGGCGATCCGACGCCGATCCCCGAGAGCCACCTGCGAGACATGCGGCGGTCGCCGGAGAAGGTGGGAGAGGCGGTGGCGGGAGCGCGCTACAACTGCGTGCTTTGCCACGTGGCCCCGTCCTCGGCCGCGCCACTCGTCGGTAACCGGTTTCGCAACTGACGCTGGGAGCGCAGGCGCGAACGCCTGCTTCTTCGTCCTTTCCGGGCGTCTCGGCTTTTTCGTCCCGTAGGGACGATGTGCTAGGCTTCAAGCCATGAGCGCGAATCCCATGAAATCCCGCCGCGTGGAGGTCGAGCTCCCTGTCGAGGCCTTCGCCCACAGCCCGTGGGAACCCCACAGGCTGGTGGCGGAGTTGCGAACCCTCTGGTTCCTCGAGCAGGTTCGCCAACGCCGACTGAGCTTCGCGAAGGCAGCGGAGCTCGGTGGCTTGCCGCTCGGTCGGTTCCTGGAGCTCATGCACGAGCACGGCATCACCCCTTTCGACTTCGACGACGAGGACATAGAGGCTGAGCTCGCCTGAGCGGTAACTTCCCGTGCATATCGTCACCAACTCCAGCCCGATCATCCTTTTAAGCCGTCTTGGCCTGCTTGATCTCCTGACCAGGCTTTACGAGCCTCTTGCGGTGCTAAGGCGACGCCTTCGAAAGCCCCAAAGCGTACGCGTTGTCGTCCTCAAAAAAGAGCTTCCCCCGCTTCTTCGGATGGTTCCCGATCTCGTCCATCGACGCCGCGTCGTAGAGGCGACCGTTGACCATCGTGTAGAGGACCGACTCGGAATTCCGGATGTCCTCCAGAGGGTTCTTGTCGAGGACGAGGAGGTCGGCGAGCTTCCCGGCCTCGATCGAGCCGATCTGATCGTCCATGCCGAGGTAGTGCGCGCCGTTTGACGTCGCGGCCCGCAGCGCCTCGTGGGGCGTCATGCCGCCCTGGGCGAGCATCCAGGTCTCCCAGTGGGCGCCGAGCCCCTCGCGCTGACCGTGGGCGCCGATGTTGATCTTGACTCCGACGTCGTTGAGCTCCTTCGCGTGGCGGGCGATCGCGAAGTGGTTGTACTCCTCCTCGGGCGCCATCGAGCGCCGACGCGACCGCGGGTCGACCCGGGTACGGGGGGTGAAGGCGAGCAGCCGCTCGTTCTCCCAGACGTTCGTGTGGTGGTACCAGTAAAGCTCGCCCGACATGCCGCCGTAGGCGACGACGAGGGTCGGCGTGTAGCCCGCGGCACTTTTCGACCAGAGCTGCAGGACGTCGTCGTAGACGTTGGCGACCGGCAGCGAATGCTCGACCCCGGTGTGGCCGTCGACGACCATCGTCATGTTGTGCTGGAAGAGCGACCCGCCCTCGGGGACCACCATGATTTCGAGCTCTCGGGCCGCCGCCAGCACCTGCTGACGCTGCTCGCGGCGCGGCTGGTTGTAGCTCTTGACCGAGATCGCGCCGACGGCTTTCATGCGCCGCAGGTGCGAGCGCGCGTCGTCGAGGCTGTTGACGACCGCCTGGTACTCGCCGGCGGCGCCGTAGAGGATCGTGCCGGTCGAGAAAAGCCGCGGTCCCACGATCTGGCCGGCCTTCCTGAGCTCCGCGGCGGCGAAGAACGTCGAAGTGTCGTTCGACGGGTCGTGGATCGTCGTGACGCCAAAGGCGAGCGACGAGTAGTTGAAGTAGTTGCGCTGCGGGTTGATCTCGTTCGACCCCTGGCTGCCGTGCCAGTGGGCGTCGACGAGGCCCGGGATGATCGTCTTGCCCGAAACGTCGACGACGTAAGCGCCCTCGGGGACCTCGACGTCGTCCCGCGCTCCCACGGCCGCGATCCGCGGACCGTCGACGACGACGGTGCCGTCGTCGATCACCTCGTCGCCCTTCATGGTGACGATCCGGGCGCCGAGAAAGGCGACCTGGCCCGTCGGCTGGTCGCTCGGCGCCTTGAAGCCGATCGCGACGCCCCCGGCGGCGGGCTCCGGGAGCTCCTCCGGGGCGCCTTCGAGGAAGGCGAAGGCGTCTTTCAGGTCGCGGCGGTAGAGCTCCGGTCCCATCGACCAGTAAAGCCTCTGGCCGTCGCCCGAGAAGTGGAGGTAGTCGCCCGTGTCGCGGGAGACCTGGCGCACCGGAATCGACTCCGTCTCAGGACCGAGGTCGATCGCCTTGCCGATGGGGACGAAGGGAGCGACGTAGGCGTTGTAGCGCTCCGTGAAGGCGAGCCAGCGTCCGTCGGGGGAGACGCGGTACTCGACGGCGGCCTCGCTGGTCGCGTAGGTGCGCTCGGCGCGGCCGTCGACCGCGTCGGCGACGAGGGCGACCGACTTCAGGGCCCGCTTGTCCTCGGGCTCGTAGGTCATGAAGTAGACCCGGTCGCTCGTCGCGGCGAAGTGGGGCCGGACGCCGCTCGTCGCGATCCGCGTCGGCTCGCCTCCCGCCGCCGCCACCTTGTAGAGGCCGCGCTCGGAGGAGTAGAGGGGGCTCGTCACCCGGCCGCCGCCGGACTTGCGGTAGACGATCGTCGCGCCGTCGCCCGAGAAGACGGGCTCGACGTAGTGGCCGGGCTGCGTCGTGACGGCGCGTCCCTCGCCGCCCGTGGCGGGGACGACGCGCACCGAGCCGAGCTCGTCGTCGTTCCAGGTCACGTAGACGATCGAGCTGCCGTCGCGGGAGAACGATGGGTAGAGCTCGAAGTGATCTTCCTGCGACGTCAAGCGGCGCGGCGCGCCGGTGGGGGAGCCGTCCTCGCCGAGGTCGCGGACCCAGAGGTGACCGAGGGCCTGGAAGACGACGCCGTCCCCCGCCGGCGAGACCTCGACCCAGCGCAGCATCCTGACGTCGAATTCCTCGGGCCCAACGTCGACGGGGTAGCGCACCGCCTCCTGCATCTTGTGGGTTTGCCGGACCCGGAAAGGGATCTCGGCGACCTCTTTCGTCGCGACGTCGACGCGGTGGATCTTGCCCTGGGCCCAGAAGACGATCGAGCTGCTGTCGGGGGTCCAGGCCATGGTGGGGTAGACGCCGTGGACCGCCCAGGTCTCCTGCATGTCGCGCTCCAGGCCGTCGTAGAGCGGGGTGAGGCGTCCGCTCTCGATCTCGTGGAGGAAGAGGACGGTCTTGAAGCGCACCCGGCGTACGAAGGCGAGGTAGCGCCCGTCGGGCGAGGGTGTCGGCCGAATGGCGCCGCCGGGGCCGGATATGTAGCGTTCGATCTCGCCGGTCTCCCGGTCGATGCGGTGGATGGTGTAGATCTGGGTGTTGGAGTCCTTGTTGTACTGGAAAGTCGAGCCCGGGGTGGAGTCGTGGCTGTAGTAGACGTAGCGTCCGTCAGGGGAGAAGGCAGGCTCGCCGAGGTCTTTCTGCTCGTTGGGCTTCTCGTTGAGCTGGAGCCCGGAGCCGCCGCTTATGTGGTAGAGCCAGATCTCGCCGGCACCGAGCGAGCGGCGGGAGGTGAAGTGCTTGCGGGCGGCGATGAATTGGGAGTCGGGGCTCCAGGCCGGGCTGTTCAAGAGCCGGAAGTCCTCCTTGGTCACCTGCCGGGGATCCGCCCCGTCGCGCTTCATGATCCAGATGTTGTCGCCGCCGCCGCGGTCGGAGGTGAAGGCGATCCACTTTCCGTCGCCGCTGTAGCGGGGCTGCATGTCCCAGGGGAGGCCGGAGGTTAGGGCCGTGGCGTCGCCGCCGGCGATGGGGATCGTGTAGAGGTCCCCCAGGAGGTCGAAGACGATCTCCTCGCCGTCGCCCGAGACGTCGAGCGACATCCAGGTGCCCTCCTCGACGTCGATCTCGACGTCGTAGGTCTCGCCGGGCGGGTTGGCGACGTCCCAGGACGCTTCCTCTTTCGCGTCGTCTTTCGCCTCGTCCTTGGCCTCGCCCTTCTTCTTGGCAAGGACGGGGCCGGCGGCGAGCAGCGCGGCGAGGAGGAGGACGTGAAAAAGGGCGCGCAGGGTGCGCCGCAGCGGGAGGTCGATGTGGTCCATCATGAGCTCTCTCCGGTTCGTTCGTGTCGTTTGGCTTCGTTCCAGAGCGCGTCCATCTCGTCGAGGGTGGCCTCGCCGAGCTTCTTGCCCGCGACCTCGAGGCCGGCCTCGACGGCGGCGAAGCGGCGCCGGAACTTGAGGTTGCCGGAGGCGAGGGCCGCCTCCGGGTCGATCTTCATGTGCCGGGCCAGGTTGGCGACGGCAAAGAGGAGGTCGCCGACCTCCTCGCGGATCTCGTCCCCCTGCGGGGTGTGCAGTGTCTCCCCCCCTTGATCCCCCGAGGGGGACAGTGTCTCCCCCCCTTGATCC
>CBDUYN010000091.1:0-39617 GCA_965371445.1 uncultured bacterium
TGAGCCTGCCCGGGCGACGTTCGTCTCCACGCCCCGGTACACGCTTCCCGAGGAGCCCTTGCCGTAGGCCGGATCCGTAAGGGGCTCGGCCGGGAATGGGAACAAGGGCAAACCATCCTGCGCCCCACAGGCTGAGGCTCTCGAACCGACCGGGTTAGCCCCGAACGACCGACGGTGACGTTTGCCCTTGCCACCCAGAGAGCCGATGACCGGGACGGGTTCGCCGAATACTTACGAACATCGGCAGCTAAGTCATTGACAACAAAGGACTTATGGGCATAGACCGGAATAGCATTTCCGGGTTTCACTCCTGGCTCCGGGCTTGGCTCGTCACCTTCTCTGCTCCTGGAAGCTGGTATCCCCGTCCTCGAATCCGATGTTGGACGTCGAACGCCTGGCAAGAGACGCTCCGGAACCTCGGTTCCCGTAAGGCCGTGCCTCGTCGGAACGGGTGGTGGACATCGACTGCCCACCTGGGCATAAATGCCCGGGCTAAAGGGGCTCACCTTGACGGGCGAAGAGGAGGACAATCTCTCTCCGCTTCAGCCCAGGAGCCCAGGCGTTGCCAAAGCCACTAGCCGATGGTATCCTCCTTGTTGGTGGAGCCTCGCACAGCGTGGGCTCGAAGGCAGCCTCGCAGTGAGCCTGCGGTCGGCCACGGCCTGAGAAGCGAGCCTAGAGGACCTGCTCTGGAAGACGAGGCTGAGGTGGCGATCGGAAGACCTGAGGACATCGAACCTACGACGGCGGTTCATCGGATTGGCGG
The DNA here is from genome assembly GCA_965371445.1 of uncultured bacterium. Classification (GTDB taxonomy): domain Bacteria; phylum Acidobacteriota; class Thermoanaerobaculia; order Multivoradales; family J023; genus DASWIG01. The sequence goes on from CBDUYN010000091.1 coordinate 767, forward strand.
CGGCAACGTACCCAACCTGCGCCTCTCGGCGCTCGACCAGAAGCAAGAGCCACCCGGCATCTCTACCCTCCTAGGTGGGACGCCCCAAGAGGCGGCTGAGCAGATGAGGAAAGCCTTTCCCAAGTCTCGAAAATGGAGCGATGTGGTACATGTCGTAGGGACAAGCAATGCAGCTGCTGTACGGCAGGCAGGTTTCGAGATAGCTCCCGATCCTACAGGCCGCTTCCCGAACCACGCCCGTCTGTATCACCCCGAAGGCATTGCAGGTTTTACAGATCCCCGTCTCGAGTTCCTGGCAAAGACATTCAAAGACGTCACGGGATGCTAGTCATGCAATTCAAGGCTCATCAGAGAATGGACATCCGCGACTCTCAGCAGCGGCGAATTGGCCAGCTCACGATCGAACGACGCGAGGCCGATCTGCTTTTGGGTCAGTTCACACCAGGTCCGGACTTCCCGAACGTGGAGCACCTCTTCAGGGAGTTCGAGGAGGCGGTCGACGCTCAGGCTCTCGGCGTCGTCGATCAGCTTGATGTTACGATTTCTGCACTCGGGTTGCGGCTCTTCTCACCGGACGACTCGGGGTATCTCGCAATCCACGACGTCCAGATTTGGAGCGATGGCGGTATGACCTGCCAGCTTTGCAGCGAGAGTGTCCGTCTGCCCTCGGCAGCGGCTTGAGCCGCCGGTACGGATATGCCCCGTCCGTCACGTCTGCAAGAAGTCTCGCTCGCCGACCTCCGGCCCAACCCCGACCAGCCCCGCAAGACCTTCAACGAGGCGGCCCTCGCCGAGCTCGCCGACTCCATCGAACTTAACGGCCTCATCCAGCCCATCGTTTTGCCCGATTCAAAAGACCTCTTGTTCAGGACGTGACGTCTTTTGCCCTGAAAAACTAGCCTCCAGCCTAGAAGTTTTCCTCTCTTGCCGGCAAAGCAGAGCGATTCGAGTTCACCGCTATCGAGAATTGAGCATAGGCTGCTCACCAAAAGTGAGCCACCTTGGCGCTTGCCGGTCGGCAAAAACCTCTTGCTGGTCGGCAAGAACCTCCTCCACGGCGAGCGTGAGACGGTCCGAACTTTTCGCGATTTTCACGGACACAAGAGGGAGCCGCCGGAAAGGTCCGCGGACGGTCGTTACCTGGGAGGACGGAGCCGGGTTGAGGCCAGCCTACTGAGGTGCCCCTACTGAGGTGCCCTTACTGATGTGTACTGAGGTGTACCGGATCGGCCTGCGAGTCTACGTCGACGCCTGCTGCGTCTCAGGTCACCGCACGGCTACTGCCGCTCGTCGTCACCCGGCAGCGGCAGACGCTCCCCCTCCTCTCCGGCACGGACGAAGACGTCCAGAAACTCCTGGTCCTGCGCCCGCCACGCCTCCCCCGCCTGACGCTTGACGGCGCTCAGGGTGTCGATCGCCAGCCGGTAGTTGCCTTCCTCGTAGGCGAGCCAGGCGATCAGGCGTTGAAGGGTCAGGGGCTCCCGCAGGTTCTCGTCGAGCGCCAGGGCGCGCTCCAGGTGGTTGCGGGCGAGGAAGGGGTAGCCGCGGCGCAGGTGGACCCAGGTCAGCCGCATGGCGGCGAGCGCTTCCATGCGCAGATCGCCCAGCTCGACGGCCAGGTCGTGCAGGTCCTTGAAAGCTCCCTCGGCGCCATCAAGGTCGTCGTCGAGGAGCAGGGTCTCGGCGACGTTTCGTTTGAGCAGGATCTGCTCCGAGCTTTCGCCGCTTTGCTCGTAAAACTCCAGGGCCCGGCTCCAGGCCTCGACCGCGGCCTGGCGCTTGCCGCGACGGCTGTGGACCTCGCCGAGGCTCGCCAGCACCTGGATCTCGCCCCGGACGTCGCCGAGCTCGCCCGTCAGCCGGCGCGCTTCCTCCAGGCGGGCCTCGGCGTCGTCAAGCTCGCCCGAGGTCAGGGCGACGCGGGCCACCTCGGTCAAGGTCGCCGAGCGTCCCAGGCGGTCGCCGAGCTCCTCCTCGAGATCGAGGAGCTCGCCGTAGATCTCCATCGCCCGCTCGCGAGCTGTGTCCGCAAGCGCGAAGCGGGCCAGGTCGCCGAGCACCTCCAGGCGCGCGGAGCGGTCGCCGTCGGTGGTGGCGAGCGAAAGGGCCCGCGCCGCGAGCTTGCGGGCCTCGCCGTTTCGCCCCTCCTGGCCTTCGAGGAGGGCGAGCTGGTGCAACGAGCGACGTTGCCAGCCGCTCTCGCCCCGGACCTGGGCCGCCCGAAGGGTCTCGATCGTCCGATTGCGGCTTTCCGGTAAGCGGCCTGCAAGGCGGTCGCACTCGGCGAGGTGAAACGCCGCCGCCAGCATCTCGGGACGCGCCCGCAGCGCGATCTCGAAATAGGGACGCGCCGCTTCCGGGCCCGTCCGGCGAAGCTCCGCGAGCCCCATGCCGACGAGGCGGTTCAAGAAGGGGCTCGGCGAATAGATCCGTTCGACGCGCATCGGCTCGGCACGCCTCGCCAGGGCCTCGGCGACCAGCAAGGTCAGAGTCTGGGCCGCCGACATGGGGTCGGCACCTTCGACCTCGACGGTGGCGACGCTTGAGCCGCCCCGCTCAACGACCGCGAGACGCAGCACGTAGGAGGTGCCGAGTGGCGGTCGCCGCACCAGGACGTCGAGGGCGAGGTTGGCTCCCAGCTCGAAGGCCAGCTCCCGGACCCGGCGCCGCGCGGCGTCGCCCGCCGTCTCCAGCCCATGGCTCTTCAACACCTCGACGAGCCTCTCCGGCGCTACCGCCTCGATCCCCGGGGTCCGGCGTAGGGTCTCGGCGATGATCTCCGTCAACCCCACCTCGACCCAGTCCTGGTCGTTCTCGCCGGTGGCGTTCACGACCGGCAGGACGACGACGCGTCCCGGCGACGGAATCTCCAGGCTCTCGGTCGGGGAGAGCAGCCGAAACGAGAAGACCGCCGCGGCGAGGAGCAGGACGAGCCCGGCGACGAGGTAGGGTAAAAGGCGCCGAAGGAGGCGCGGCGTTTCGGTGGAGCCCATGTGCAGAGACTCTATCGCGCTCTTCGAGGCCGACACCCGCGGTTTTGAGGCGGCTTTAGCCGTCTTGCTCGTCCATAGCACGGGTCTTTAGGCCCGTGCGGAGGCGGCGCGGAGCACGACGGTTCGAGGCTCGACGCACCTCCGCAACGGGCCTAAAGACCCGTGCTATGGGCTGGAAAGACGGCTAAAGCCGCCTCCCGGAAGGATCGTCACCACCGGTGAGCTCGGTCGAATCTGATAGGCTTGCCGCGAGCCGCCTGGAAGCGGCGGTGAGAAAGCACTCATGGACCCACCCCGCACGGCCGCCGCCCTGGTCCTCGGCAACGAGCTCTTGACCGGCAAGGTCCAGGACCAGAACCTGACCGGGCTCGCTGGAATGCTCTTCGAGATCGGCATTGAGCTGCGCCGGGCGGTCTTCTGCCCCGACGAGGAGGAGACGATCGTCGCCGAGCTCGCCGGCCTGAGCCGCGACCACGACTGGGTCTTCACCAGCGGCGGCGTGGGGCCGACCCACGACGACGTGACCATGGCCGCCGTGGGACGCACCTTCTCGCGTCCCATGGAGCGGTCCCCGGAGATCGAAGAGCTGCTGCGCGAGTACTTCGGCGACGACCTCCAAGCGCACCACCTGCGAATGGCCGACTTGCCGCAGGGCGCCGTCTTGGTCACAAGCCCGCGGGTGCGCTGGCCGACCGTGCGCGTCGCGAACGTCTTCATCCTTCCGGGTCAGCCCGAGATCTTCCGCTCGAAGCTCGCGATCCTGAGCGAGCACCTCGGGGGAGCGACGCCCTTCGTCAGCCGGGCGGTGCGCACCTCCTCGGAGGAAGGCCAGATCGCGCCGCTCCTCGAAGAGATCTGCCGCGAGCACCCGACGGTTTCGATCGGCAGCTACCCGCAATGGGGCGACGCTCCGGCACGGGTAGTGGTCAGCGTCGACGGACGCGACCGGGCGGCGGTCGACCGGGCGGTCGAGGCGCTCCACACGGCTCTCCCCGCGGGTTCTATCGTTGACTGAGGAAATGTCTCAAGAGCTACCCAAGGTCCTCCCGGTTTTCCCTCTGACCGGCGTGTTGCTCCTCCCCGGCGGCCAGCTGCCGCTCCAGGTCTTCGAGCTGCGCTACCGCAACATGCTCGAAGACGTCCTCGAAAGCGACTCGATGATCGGCATCATCCAGCCGCGGGACCAAGGTCAGCCCGACGACGTCTTTGCCGACGACCTGCCGCCGATGGCGGCCGAAGACGAGCCGCCGCCGCTCTACGACGTCGGCTGCGTCGGCCACGTGGAACGCTGCGAGCCCCTCCAGGGCTCCGAGCGTTTCTTCATCCTGCTGCGCGGCGTCTGTCGCTTCCGCGTCGAACGCGAGCTCACCCCGCGGCGCGGCTACCGGCGGGTCGAGCCCGACTACGACGACTACACCGACGACGAGGAAACGGAGACGGTGATCTCGTCGGAACGCATCATGGAAACCCTCGCCGCCTTCGGCGAAGGGCATCAGGTCGTCTTCGAGCTCGACCGGCTGCGCGACCTGCCCGGGCTGGCGCTCCTCAACAACGTGGCCATGGCCTTGCCGTTCGCGCCGGAAGAGAAGCAGGCCCTGCTCGAGGCCCCCGACGTCGAGCAGCGCCTGGAGACGCTCCTGACCTTGATGGGAATGGGCCTCGAGCTCCAGCACGGCCAAGAACCGCAGCTTCTGAATTGATGAGTAACCTGCGATCGATCCGCCTTCGAAGGGTCCGCCGAGCCGCGCTGCCGCTGGCGCTGGCCACCCTCCTGGCCTGCCGCGGCGAAGCACCGCCGCCGCAGGAAGTGGCGGAGGCCCCTGCCGCCGAGGCGACCGGCCGGCAGCCGCGGACCGACATGGTCGACTCGCTTCTCGCCGACCTTGATGCCGTCCGCCATCCGGCCGACGGCGGCGGCCGGGCCTGGATCGAGGACGCCGCGCCGGTACCGGCCGCAAGCCCCGGAAGCTGGACGATCCGCTACGAGGCCGGTCCCCTGGGAATCGCCGAGGACGGCATGGTCTTCTTTCAGGTGTCCCCCTTCTGGGGCTGGTCGACACCCCAGACCCTGCGGCCGGAGGCGGTGGGCTATACCGAGGTCGAGACCACGGCGGAAGGCGTCGAGCTCGTCGCGGAGACCCTCGACCAGCAGCTCCTGGGGATCCGCGTCACCGGACGCGCCCTCAAGGCGGGCGAGCAGCTCCGGATCGTCTACGGAGCCGGCGAGGCCGGCGCCCGGGCCGACCGCTTCGCCGAACGCGAATCGCGTTTCTGGATCGCCGTCGACGGCGACGGCGACGGCGTCCGCAAGATCCTCGCCGACTCCCCGGGCGTCGAGGTCCTGGCGGGACCGCCGGCGCGCCTCCTCCTCCACCTGCCCTCGACCGCCCGGCCCGGCGAGACCGTCCGGTTGACCGCGGCGATCCTCGACGCCCGTGGCAACGCCGGCTTTCCCTGGGAAGGCGTCCTGCGCCTCGAGGGAGAGGTGCCCGGCGGCGAGAGGCCCGCCGAGATCGCCTTCCGCGCCGCCGACCAGGGCCGGCGGAGCGTCGAGCTCACGGTCGGCGAGAGCGGTGTCGTCCGCCTCACGGCGACGGCGGGCGACCTCGTCGCGGAATCAAACCCCCTCCAGGTCAGCGGCCGCGGCGCACGGATCCTCTGGGGCGACCTCCATAACCACTCCAACCTCTCCGACGGCACCGCCACGCCCGAGGACCTCTACGCCTACGCCCGCGACGTCGCCGCCCTCGACGTCGTGGCGCTGACCGACCACGACCACTGGGGGCTGCTCTTCCTCGACCAGAATCCGGGGATGTGGGAGAGGATCCGCGAGACGAACCTCCGCTTCCACGAGCCGGGCCGTTTCGTCACCCTCCTGGGCTTCGAGTGGACGAGCTGGATCCACGGTCACCGCCACGTCCTCTACTTCGGCGACGACGGTGAGCTCTTCAGCTCGATCGATCCCACCTGGGACGACCCCCGCGAGCTCTGGACGGCTCTCCGGGGCCGGCGCGCCATGACCCTTGCCCACCATTCGGCGGGGGGACCGATCGCGACCGACTGGTCGATCCCGCCCGACCCGGAGCTCGAGCCGGTGACCGAGATCGTCTCGGTCCACGGGGTGAGCGAGGCGGCCGATTCGCCGTCGGTGATCTATCGGCCGGTGGCTGGGAACTTCGTCCGCGACGCCCTCGAGCGCGGTTACCGCTTCGGCTTCCTCGGCTCTTCCGACGGCCACGACGGTCACCCCGGCCTCGGCCACCTGGCCTCGCCCACCGGCGGCATGGCGGCGATCCTCGCCGAGGAGGCGACCCGGGAGGCGGTCTACGAAGCCCTGAAGGCCCGGCGCGTCTACGCGACGAGCGGACCGCGGATCGTCCTGCGGACCTCCTTCGCCGGCTACCGCATGGGCGAGGACGTCCCGCTCGTCAAGACCGCCGGCGCCACCACGGCCGCCGAGGGCGGAGCGGTCGCCGGCATCCCCGGCGACACGCTCGTGGTGCAGGCGATCGCGCCGGGGACGATCGAGCGCGTCGACGTCGTCCGTTCGGGGACCTTCGAGAGCGTCCTCTGCGGCGAGCAAGCGCGGGAGTGCTCTTTTTCGCTCACCCTGACGGACCTCAAGGCCGGCGAGTACCTTTACCTGCGCCTGGTCCAGGACGACGGCGGCCTCGCCTGGTCGAGCCCATTCTACTTCGTGGAGCTCCCGTAGCCTGGAGGGCGGCCCATGGTAGCCTGGGGTGAGGAACGAACCCCAGGAATCTGGGAGAAACGAACATTTCAAAAATCGAAGGAAATCTCCGCGGCGTCAAGACTTCGCTCAAGCGAACGCTGGAGCGTACCTACCGGCGCCGGGTGGACGCCGACGAGGTGGTCTCGCCGGAGCTCGCCCGCCACCTGACGAACGTCTCGCGCGAGCTCGGACGCCAGGTCGGGGTCTTCATCAGCCGCGAGGGCGCGGTCAAGACGGTCTTCGTCGGCGACGCGACGGAGCTCCACCTCCCCGACGTCGGACGGCTCCGCGGCGGCTCAGGCCGCTTCCGCGGCCTGCGCTACGTCCACACCCACCTGCGCGGCGAGCCGCTTTCCGACGACGACCTCAACGACCTCGCGCTCCTGCGCCTCGACGCCGTCGCGGTCGTCCAGGCCGACGAGGAAGGCCTGCCCGGGGCGATCGAGGTGGCCCTGATCGAGCCCTACCACGACGGTGAGGACGGCGACGCGACCGAAGAGCCCTTCCGCCGCCTCCAGGCGCGGGACGTCTATTCGCTGGGCTTTGACTTCGACGTCGAGATCCGCGCCCTCGAAGACGAGTTCTCGCGCCTCACCCGCGGCGCCGCCGGCAAGACGGCGCGCGAGCGGGCGCTTCTGATCGGCGTACGCCCCGAGGACGACCACTTCGAGGAGATGCTGGAGCTCGTCGAGGCGGCCGGCGTCGACGTCGCGGGCCAGGTACGCCAGAAGCGTTTCCGCGTCCATCCGAAAACCGTGGTCGGACGCGGGAAGCTGAACGACATCATCTTCGAGGGGATGCGCAAGCGGGCCGACGTGGCGATTTTCGACATCGACCTGAAGCCCGCCCAGGCGCGCGCTTTCGAGGACGCGACCGGAATGAAGGCGATCGATCGCACGCAGCTGATCCTCGACATCTTCGCGCAACGCGCCAAGAGCCGCGACGGCAAGCTTCAGGTCGAGCTGGCGCAGCTCAAGTACTCGCTCCCCCGGCTGACGGACAGGGACGCCGGCCTGTCGCGCCTGACGGGCGGCATCGGCGGCCGCGGCCCCGGCGAGACGGTGATGGAGATCGGACGCCGGCGCCTGCGCGACCGGATCCGGGCGCTCGAAAAACAGACCGAGCAGCTTTCACGTCAGCGCGACCTGCGCCGCCGCCGTCGCCGCGACGAGCAGATCCCGACCCTCTCGATCATCGGCTACACCAACGCCGGCAAGTCGACGCTTCTAAACGCCTTGACCCGTAGCGACATCGAGGTCGCCGACCAGCTTTTCATGACGCTCGACCCGACGAGCCGGCGCCTGCGCTTCCCGCGCGAGGGCGAGGTCGTCGTGACCGACACGGTGGGCTTCATCAGCGAGCTCCCCAAGGACCTGCTGGCGGCCTTCCGCGCCACCCTGGAGGAGCTCGCCGACGCCGACCTCCTGCTCCATGTCGTCGACGTGGCCGACGAACGGCTGGAGGGCAAGAAAGAGGCGGTGGAGCGGCTGCTCGAAGAGCTCGAGCTGGCCGAGATCCCGCGTCTTTTGGTGCTCAACAAGGCCGACCTCCTGGTGGACGGACAGGCCGAGCGGTTGGCCGAGGTCCACGGCGGCGTGGCGCTCTCGGCGGCGAAGCGCCGTGGCATGGGGGACCTGATCGCGGCGGCGGAGGAGGTCCTGGGACGACGCAAGCCGCTTCTCCGGACCTATCCGGGCGAAGAGGAGGCCGCGGCGGCGGCCGAGGAATGAACCGTCCCGCTGGGAGCGCCGGCGTGGCTTAGGGCAAGGCTCTCTGGAACGAGCGGGCCTCCGCGGGCACCCGGCGCGCCCGGCCCTCGAAGAGGATCCCCCGCGCGCTCAGCGACTCGCCGTAGTACGCGGCGTTGGCCTTGCGGTCGGGTGCGAGGCGTCCGCCCTCGAGCGAGATGCCGGCAAAAAGCCCCTTGGCTTTCGAGTAGGCGAGGATCTCGGCGTTCATCCTGAGGTCGGTGCCGGCCTCGGCCGTCCGGCCGATCGGCCCGGCGGCGACGCTGGCGTCGGCGCCCAGGGTGGACTTGCTTTTGAGGAGCGAGCGGGCGCTTTTCTCCGTCAGGAAGAAAAGGACGAGGTCGCTCGACTCGCCGCCGATCTGGAGCCCGAAGCTACCGCCGCTGATCTGGAAGAATGCCGGCGCGCTCCACCCCCCGCGGCCGCGGCAGCTGACGACGCCGCGGCCGTGGCGTCCGCCCCAGCCGATAGCGCCTTTGATGACGTTGGGGAAGACCGCGATGCACTCGGCCTTCTTGAGCAGGCGCTCCGGCACGGTGCGGTCGCGCGCCGAGAGGAGCTCTTCGTAGACTTCTTCGGCGCGCCGGACCTTGCGCGCCAGCTTCTCCGGATTCCGCGCCTGGGCGACGCTCGGTAGAAGGGCGAAGATCGCGATCAGAGCCCAGGTCAGAAGCTTCGGGTGAGGGTCGTGTCGAGTCATGAGTCTCTCCAGTGAGGACGCGGACTTCCGGAGGCACCCCAGTGTTCTAGCTTACCAGACACTCTCCTTCTCAGGTCAGCCTTCATCGGCCGCGGGGGATTTCCAGGAGAGAAGCTCCGCTGCCTTGTGGTACCATGCCCGCAAGGCTGAGGTCGAGTCCCCTCCTCGCTGGTGATGGATGCGGATGAAGACGAAGAACCAGATCGCCCAGAATGCGGTCCGCCTTCTCGCGGCGCGCTGCCCGCGCCTGACGGGCATGTGTTACTGGGCGGGTACGTCGTCGATTGCCATCGAAGAGCTCGGGCACGCGAGTCCTTCGATCTCGATTTCCACACCCATCAGGCGCTCGTGGACGTCCGTCCGATCCTTGCCGAGCTGCAGTCGGAGCTCGGGGAGTCGTTCTCCGTGTTGCAGGTTCCGGACGCCTACGGTTCAAGCTTCAGCGGTGTGCTGCGGCTGCCGGACGGCGAGCAGATCACGATCGAGGTGCTGGCCAACTTCGAGAACGTCCCGGAGCAGGACTTGGTCGACGCCGAGACCGCGCCGACGATCAAGCGCGTCTCGCTGCGGCGCTACCTGGCGGACAAGATCCAATGTGTCGCCGAACGCGTTGAGGCTCGCGATCTGGTCGATATCGCGGCGGTGCTCCGGCAGCAGCCGAAGCTCGAGCCGGTCGCCCGGCAGGCGCTGGCGGCACAGGATGCGTTGCTGATCACCGAACGGCTGCAATCGTGGACCGACGCCTCAATCGCCGCGGACCTCGAGGCTTATCCGGAGGTGGATCCAAAGGAAGCGGGCCGCGCCCGCGATCGTCTCCTGCTCTGGCTGAAGACGCTGGCCCACCGGGAAAAAGGCTCAGGCGGATGAAGCGCTCGTACCGGTTCGTGGAGAGCGTCGGCAGCGTGCAGTGCGCCCTGGGCCCCGGCCGCGCGGTCACGCTCCCGGTTTTCCCCGGCATCCTCAAGCACCCGACCGTAGACGAGCTCCGTGAGCTCCTGGCGAGACCGGCGGTTGCCCGAAAGTACACCATCCTGGCGCTGCGCAAGGCGCCGTGGCAGGTGCTCCGCGAGTTCCCGCGCGACTGGCTTGAGACCTGCCTGGCCGAGGCGAACCTGCGGGCCGGCCGGGCGCATGCCCTGCGCTTCCTGCTGTCCTGACACTTTTGGGTTTGCTCAGAACTTGAACAGAAGCTCCAACCGCCCCCCATAAGGCGAACGGTCCAGCCCCTCGTCATAGCCGACGAAGCCGTCGACCACCACCACCATGTGGTGCCCTACGGCCGACTGGAAACGTATCGTCCCGGCGTAGGCGTCGGAGACGTCGGAGCTCGTGCCGACCCGCGCCGCCGCCTCAAAAAGTAGCTGACGACGGTTGTGCGCCATGAACTTCTGGTAGCCGATCGCAGCCCCCGCGACGTCGCGGGCACGCGCCGAGAGCGGCGCCGCGTAGCTGCCGAGGCCCACTGCCGCGAAGTTGACGCCGGCGCGTCCCAGGAGGCCGCTCCCGGGCCCACCGACGCCGCGCGCCGCGGGCGTGTATTCGTCGACCGCCAGGAAGGTCGTGAAATACACCAGGTCCTCGCTGTAGGCCGGCGTATACGAGAGCTCGCTGAAGAGGAGGAAACCGTCGGTCGCAGCCGTCGACTCCTCGTCGAGCGCGTGCGAGCCCAGGAGGCGAAACGAGCTGTTCATCTTGCCGAGCCGCTGCACCGAGCTGATCCCCGCCGCCACCAGGTCGCCGTGGGGAAAGCTCGAATAGGCGTCGACGTAGGCGATGTCGATCTCGACCGTCGACTTGCGAAAGTCCGTCGACGTCAGAAGCGCGTAGAGGTTCGCCGAGCGTTCTTCCGCGTTCGAGACGTTGATGTTGTCCCAACCGTAGAAAAACGTCATTCGAAAGTTCGACGTCGGCTTCGGCTGGAGCGTGTTGCGCGTAAAACCGATGCCGTCGATCGTGTCGTTTAGAAGCATGCCTTCCTGGAAGAAAAGCGGCTGGCGGCCGACGGAAAAACCGATGTCGAGCGACTTGAAGTCGTCGCGGTCGAGGTTGGGAAAGATCTCGCCGAAGTCGCCCTCGAACCACAGGACCTCGACGTTGGCGTCGATTTCGTCGACGAATTCGCCGTCGAGGGCCGGATCGGGATGCTCGAAGAAAAAACTCGTGAAGCGGCCGTCCTCGTCGAGAGCGCGCACGCCGACGACGAGCCGCTCGGTGCCCGAGAGCTGGAGGTTGGCGAACAGATCGAGGCGGTTCGTCCACTCGGTGATCCGCGAGCCGTCGAACGCGTCGCTTTCGTAAGACTGGACGGCGGTGCGGAAGTTGCCGAACAAAAGCAGCTGCGGCTGCCACACGGCGCCCGTCGGAAGCTGGATCCCCGGATCGAGGGTGCCGGTGCCGAGGTAGGGCTCGCCGAGCTCCAGGAGCGGCTTCGGACGCTTCGGGACGGCGTCGATTTGAAGCGGGATGTCCTCGTCGGAAAAACGGCTCGAATGGCCGTGCTTGCCGCCGTCGTCGTGTTCGTCGTGCGCCGCGGGCTTGCCGCGGGGGTCGGAGAGCTCCGGCGTCTCGGCCCAGGCCGCTGCGGCGAGGAGGAGCGTGAGGAGGGTGGCGAGAGCGGCTTTCATCGCCTCAGCCTCCCTTCCCCGTCGGCTTGGGACGCCTCTCCCAGGTCGATGTCACGCTCCCAGAGGACGAGATGTCCGGCGACGACGCGGTCCGCGACCTCCCTGGGGCTCATGAAATAGTCGAAGCCGACCCCCTTGATGGCGTTCACCAGGTTGACCGGGATCATGCCGGCGACGAGCTGAACGCGCGCCTTGTAGGGTCCCTTGCCCGTCAGCTCCTTCGGCGGCACCTGGTAGGTCGCCCAGCGGCTGGCGTTGGGCGGGATGCCCTGCTTGTGCTTGCGGGCTCCCGCGGGCCGGCCGGTCAGGATCGTCGAGGAGGTCGAGGGACGCAGAAAAACGAGCGGGTCCGGCGAGTGGTTGATCGCCAGCACCTGCTCGCGGTCGCCGCCCCGCACCATGCGGGTGATGAAGCGCGACTGGAGGCTGAAGAGCTGCTTGTCGAGGGGCAGCTCGCCGTTGTGGACGTAGAGCGAATGGTTGTCGCGCACGTCGCCGTTGGAGTCGAGGTCGCCCGAGCGGAAGACCACGTGCCCCTCGCGGTCGGTCACCGTCACCCGCAGGAAGACGAGCCGCTCGGCGTCAAAACCCGTCGGGACGCCGTGGCCGTCGGTGGCGTTTCGGACCTCGACCTTGAACTTCAAGCCCCGACGCTCGTCGGCGTGGACGACCTCGACGTCGCCGAACTGGTAGCCCGCCTGGAGGACCTTGCGCCGCGCGACGTTCGCCTCCTCGAGAAGCGCCAGGTTCTCCTCGAGGATGTCGCGGGCGTCGTAGCGATCGTCGATCGAGCGCCAGCGCTCGGGAAACTCGTAGTCTTCCGGGCGGTTATCTTCGAACTCGTCGGTGCCCCAGCCGGCCTCGTGGTCGAAATCGAGCCACTCGCGGATCGTGGCGAGCTCCGAGGCCTTGGTGTTGTGCGGAAAGATCCCGGGATGGACGACCGAGTGGTCGGGACCGATGAACATGTGGTCGGTCTTCTTGCGCGCCGTTGTGGGCTTGCCGCCGACGATCGCCGCAGGCCCCTCCGCGTAGCCGGAGTCGACGCCCTGCTCCTTGCCCATGTGGCAGTCCTGGCAGGAGACCTCGTTTTTGGCGGCCGGAGAGTTCTTGAACTCGCTGAACGCCTCCTCCAGGCGGAAGCCGTTGACCAGGTTGACGTCGTGGCAGGTGCCGCAAAAACCCGAGGTCCGCAGCTGAAAGAACTCTTCGGCGCGGGTGTGGATCGTCCGTCCGGCGCGTCCGCGCTCGGTGTTGACGCTGTACTCGCCGCTCTCGATGACCCGCCGGAGCTCCTCGTTGCCGGTCGGTCCGAAGACCGGCTCGAAGAGATCGCCCTCGACGATCGCCAGGCGTCCGGAGAGCTTGCCGTAGGCCTTGTTGACCCGGTGGCAGACGATGCAGGTCACGCCCTCGCGCGAGGTCGGGTGGCGGTCCATGTTCGACATGAACTCGGGCTCGCCGAGGTTCATGCCCACCGGATCGTGGCAACGGATGCAGAAGTCGCCGTTGGTGCCGTTGGTCAGAAGCTGCACGGCGCCGGTGAAGGCGTTGAAGACCGGGCTCATCTGGGAGTAGGCGTGGGGCGAGACCGACCACTCGCGGTAGTGGTCCGGGTGGCACGTGGCACAGGTCGTGGCCGAGGGGAAGCGGTTCTCGAGGAAGAGCTGCTCGTGCTCCTCATCGGCGCCCAGGGTCTCTTCCTGGGCGATCGCCGGCAACGCCGCGATCGCGAGAGCTGCCAGCAGCAACGGGAACATTCGGCGGTGTGAGGCCGTCTGGAACGCGGCAGTGAACGTCGTCATCTCTACCTCCTGGAGCACGGACCGAGGGCGCGGTCTCCCCCCGCCCAGGTTCGATTTCGTAGTCCCTGGGATTCTACGGATCGTCCCGGGGCCGGTCAAATACCGCGGCCGGCCGACATGGCCGCCGCGCTTACTCTGGCTGCGGCACGATCCGCAAGTACGGCCGGAGCGCCTTCCAGCCGTCCGGGAACTTCTTTTTCGCCGCCTCGTCCGGAACCGCCGGCAGGATGATCACGTCCTCGCCCGGCTTCCAGTTCACCGGGGTCGCCACCTGGTGCTTTGCCGTCAGCTGCATGGAGTCCAGCACCCGCAGGACCTCGTCGAAGTTGCGCCCCGTGCTCATCGGGTAGGTGATCGTCAGCTTGACCTTCTTGTCGGGCCCGATGACGAAGACCGAGCGGACCGTGGCGTTGTCGGCGGCCGTGCGCTCTCCGGCCTCGCGCTCGGCGTCCGGGTGGATCATGTCGAAGAGCTTGGCCACCTTGAGGTCGGTGTCGCCGATCAACGGGTAGCCGACCCGATGGCCCTGGGTCTCCTCAATGTCCTTGAGCCATTTGTCGTGGTCGTCGACGGAATCGACGCTCAGGCCGATGATCTTGCAGTGGCGCTTTTCGAGCTCCGGCTGGAGCCCCGCCATGTAGCCCAGCTCCGTGGTGCATACGGGCGTGAAGTCCTTGGGATGAGAGAATAGGATCGCCCAGCCGTCGCCGATCCACTCGTGGAAACGGATCGTGCCTTGGGTGGTTTCCGCCGTGAAGTCGGGTACTTCGTCGCCGAGTCGCAGGGACATAGCTGACCTCCTGATCCTGAGTTTTGAGCCAGGATAGCCCGTCCCGCGGGGAAACGCAAGCCGGTTGGTATGGTTGGTATCGGTTGGTATCGGTTGGTATCGCCTTGAGCGATCTCGGCGTCCAGGGCGAAAGATCCGCTTTTCCACGATAGAATCCCGGCCTGCAACCCTCGACAGGCCCTCACGGAGATCCATCATGCAACGAGCAAAATTCATCCTGGTCGCGAGTGCACTTTTCTCGACGGTTTTCGCCCTGCCGCCTCATCTATACGCCGGGGAGCCGGCCGCAGATCGGTGGCTGGATCCAGCCGGCCTCGAGAATCGGATTCACGCTCAGCTGCAGAGCCTCGAGCGGGACCTGCGGGATCTCCTGCTGCGTGTCGAGCGCACGGCGGCCGTCGGTCGGGCGCCCGAGCCGGGCCTGAGGGGTGAGGCCGAGACCTTCTCGACCCACCTGCACATGCTGGAAGTGCGGATCCGCGGCTCGCGTTCGCCGCAGACCGACGCGCTCCTCGCCCAGCTCCGATCGCTCAAGCTCCTGGTGAAAGAGCTGGAGCTCGCGGCCGCGAGGGTGTCGCCGAAAGCCGACGGGGCCATCGCCGGAACCGTGACGGATGCGGCGACGAGCGATCCGCTGCAGGCGATCGACGTCGAGATCTTCGACGCCTCCGGATCCCTGGCGGCCAGCGGATCGACCGATGCCATGGGCAGCTACACCGTGGGCGGGTTCGCCGTCGGCACCTACTTCGCGACCACCAGCAACAACGCCGGGTTCCTCGACGAGCTCTACGACGATCTTCCCTGCCCGGGCGGCGGCTCGGGCGATTGCGATCCGACGACCGGGACCCCGATCGCGGTGAGCGACGGCACCACCAGCGCCGGGATCGACTTCGCGCTGGAACGGCTGGGCGCCATCTCGGGCACCGTGACCAGCGCCGCGACGGGCGACCCGATCGCGTTCGTCACTGTGGAGATCTTCGACGCCGGCGGCTCCCTCGTCGCAAACGGGCTGACCGACGCCCTGGGCAACTACACGGCGGGAGGTCTTCTCGCCGGCATCTACTTCGCGACCACCCGCAGCATCAGCGAGCTCCTCGACGAGCTCTACGACGAGCTTCCCTGCATCTTCGGCAGCTGCGACCCGACGACCGGGACCCCGATCGCGGTGGCCCTGGGCGCCACCACCGCGGGGATCGACTTCGCCCTGGATCTCGCGGGCGCCATCTCCGGGACGGTGACCAGCGAGGCGACGGGCGGGCCGATCCCGGCAAACATCGAGGTTGACGTCTGGGACGCCGGCGGATCTCTCGTGGGAGCCGCGTTCACGGATTCCGCCGGGGGCTACACCGTGGGCGGGCTGGCACCCGGCACCTACTTCGCCTCCACCCTCAACTTCGCCGACCTCCTCGACGAGCTCTACGACGACCTGCCGTGTCCCGGCGGCGGCTTCGCGGGCTGCGACCCAAGGACCGGGACCCCGATCGCGGTGAGCATCGGATCCACCACCGGGGGGATCGACTTCGCTCTCGGCGGTGTCGACAGCGACGCCTGCGTCTCGGGCGACGAGATCCTGTGCCTGCTCGGGCGGCGCTTCCAGGTGGAGGTCTTGTGGGTCACCGCGGACGGCACGGGAATGGGCCAGGCCGTGACGCTCACCGGCGCCGCCGGCTATTTCTGGTTCTTCAGCCCGGAGAACATCGAGCTGGTGGTCAAGGTCCTCGACGCCTGTACGCTGGAAGGCTTCAACACCTTCTGGGTGTTCGCCGCCGGCCTCACCGACGTCGAGGTGACGCTCAAGGTCACGGACACCGAGACCGACCAGGTCCGGGAGTACTCGAGCCCCCTGGGTGAGGCTTTCCAGCCCATTACGGACACGGCCGCCTTCGCGACCTGTCCCTGAAGGCCGGCAATCAGGTGCACCGATCCCCCGCTGGCTGACATCCCCCAAGAGCCAGGGCAACGCCGCGCATCCGGTGAAGCGTACCTCACCTTCACCGGATGCCTTGGCTCGTCTCATTCTGGTGGTACACAACCCGGGTCACGCCCGACTTCGGCGCATCCGTCACTGAGAACGGTGAAGTCGATCACCGCCTGATCGCTCACAGGTGAGCTCGTAAGTGAGACTGAAGGTACCGCTTTGATTTGGGGCGGTGTAGACCAGGGTTGGTGCTAGCTAGGGTGAAGTCTGCCCAACCGAGACCAGCCCCCCACTCAGGTCTGTTACCGTGCCCAGGGAGGGCAAGGCTATAATTTCCCACCCCAATTGGGCGACGTGCCGGTCGGCAAGGAAGCCTGAGCGCTCTTGCTGACCCTGGAGGGCCGTCACAAGGGCAACGCGCCTAAATGGACGCACGCCGAAGGCGCCCTGCGTTTCCGCAGGACGCCTTCACTCGCTAACGAGCTCCAGTCGATCCTACTATTGCCCCGGCGAACAAGCCACTTCCCGGCCGTTAGCGAGGCAAGTGTCGACGACCTCGGTGATCGTCAGATCGACGCGGCCCTGGATGCTGGTGAGACCGGTCGAGGTATCGAACAGCGTGTATTCGAAGAAATCGGTTTCTTCGGTTACCCCGATGGGCAACGGATCCGAAGTGTAGATCACCATGGTGTCCCTCAGAACCGTCGGCACCGCAGTTATGGCTACGAACTCGCCGTTCGACGTCGCCGTGATTCCGGACACGGTGCCTTTCGTCGGTAGGACCTCAATCGTGGCGGTCCGGAGAGTCCCCGGGGTGCCCACTCCGAAGGTGTCTGTCGCTGAGTTGTTCTGCTCGTCGGACTCGGCCACCACGCCGTTGATGTCAGCCACAGCGGTGTTCTGATAGCCGGTCCCAACCGCAATGTCTTCTGTTCGCTCCTCTTCGTGCGTCTCTCCCGGCATCAGCAATGGCACGGGAAAGAGCGCCGTCGTGCAGTCTTCGCCCAACGCGTCGATCGCGAAGCACAGCGTCGAGGCAGCCGCATCCGCGTCGCCGTCGTTCTTGACTATGGCCGTGAAAGTGACGCTGCCGAAGCCGATCGGTTCGAGCGGATTGTGGGAGATGCTCGAGATGATCAGGTCCGGCTCGAGGGCCTTGAAGTTCGTACCCGTCAGATTGGGGCCGCCAGGAAGCGTGACCCAGTCAACGGCTGAGATCGGCGCTCGGAGCGCGGGATGGGGGTCCGGCGTGCAGGAGGTATCACCCTGGGCGCAGTCCTCGTTCTCATCCGAGAGGTTGATCTCGACTGGCGCTTCTTCCGGCGTCGTCACCGTCAGGTTCTCCGCCGTCGGCGCCACGGGCGGCGGCGGCGGTGTGAAGGCATTGACCACCAGATCCACCGTCGCGGTATCGCATTCTCCCGGATCCAGCGTATCGCCGTCATTGTTCAGATCGCCGCATACCTGGAAGTCGAAGCTGTCCGACCCGGTGAAGTCGACGTTGGGTGTGTAGGTCGTTTCGGCGCTGCGCACGTTCTGTGGCAGCGGCGGATCTGGAATAGGAGCCGGCGTCAATGGCGTCAGGGTACCGTTCGACGGCCCGCTGACGATCGAGAAGGTGAAGTCGCCGACTGCTTCAGGATCTGCAACGTCGGCGACCCCAGAGACAACGACAGCCAGCTCGCTGTTCTCCGCAACATCCAGCGAGTCGTCTCTCGCGATCACCGCGCCGGTCGGTGTGGGATCATTTTCGACAGGCTCCACGGTATTGATGGAAACCGTGTTGATGTCGAACGCAAGGTTCACGTCGGTAACCCGGAACGTAAAGCTGTCCGGTTCGCCCTCCACGGTCGCCGTGTAGGTCACGGCGCCCGTGCTCGCATTGAGTCCCGACAGAGTGCCGGCCGTCGGCGAAGTCTCGATGGAGAAGGTCAGCCCTCCACCGATCGGGTCGTCGCCGGTCAGGGTGATGTTGAAAGGGTTCGTCCCGTTGGTCTGGACGGACTGCGCATGCGCCGTCGGCGTCGGATCGAGCGGGGGCAGCTGATCGACGTGGGAGCTCGCCAGGTTGAACTCTCCAGACGGACCGACGAAGATGTCGCGGGCGAAGAAGGCTCCGGTGGCCGCGGCATTCTTCTGGATATCAAGGGTTCCATTGGGAACGAAGAAGTTCGCCTCCAGGCCGGCGAAGGGACCGATCGTTGCTGCCCTCGGTGAGGAGCTCGGATCGTCGGGATCGATGTTGGAGGCGCCGACATAGAGGATGATGCTCGCGGCCGTGGCGGTGGACCCGCTCGGGCTAGGCCCGATGACTGCATTCTTGAGGGTGCCGAAGGGACCTAAGATCCGCAGCTCGGTGGCGGCGTCGAACTCGAAGTGGTTGAACGTACCGGCGCTGATCGAGCCGATGTTGTAGACCCCTCCGGTGAAGACGAGAGTTGCGTTCCTGCCGGTGGTGACGTCGGCGTAGTCGCCCGCGTCCAGAACCACAGTCGCGAAATCCGGGACGTTGACGTCGGCCGCCCCCGGTGGCACGGTGGCTTGCTGGAAAACGGGCAGCTCGCCAAAGACCGGCAGACTCACACCGAGGCAGGTTGCGCCCGAGCTTCCCAGAGGATTGCAGTTCACGGTGCCGGTGAGGGTGGCGCCGTTGTTGATCTTGACGGTGTCCGCAAAGACGTCGCCGGCGACCGTGGCGCCATCGTCGATTTGCAGCTCCTCGCCGCCCGCAGGAAGAACGGCGCCAAGCGAGAAGTCGTTGACGATGACGACGCCGGTCAGGACGTCGTTGTTCTTTTTGATATGGATGCTGTTGGTTGCGAAGAGGACGGTCTCGTCGACCTCCTGCGCCGTTGCCATGGCACCCTGCGTCAAGAACCCCAAGACCATCGAGAATGCCAAGATATGCTGTCGTTTCATGCTGTGCCTCTGTCGCTTCATGCTGTGCCTCCATGTGTCCTATGTGCTATCCGGTGACGTGCCATTCAGCCAGGAGAAGCGCAGACCGGCGCCAAGATCTTCTCTCGCTTCATGCTATGCCTCCTGGTGTCCTTGAAGAGGATCTGGCTCCGGTCCCCCGGTCTCAGGCTGTCGCTGCTGAGGCTCAGGAGCAGGGCGGCTTTTCGGAGCATGGACAGACCTCCGACAGCGAACCCAACCCTGGCTCTTCGGCGTTTCTGGAACGATCCGCGGGCTGAGACGCGATATCATATACCGACCGGTCGGACGAAGTCAAGCGTCGACCTGCCGACAGGGACGAATCGACCTCAAAGTGGGACCAGGTGTTGGTCGCGGCACCCACCGCGACGTCGAGGATGAGGCTGAAGGTACAGCGGAGGAGAGGTCCTGGACGCTGAAGCGGCTCGGTCTTGTCCGCGCTCATCGTCAGCTTGGCCACCTTGAGGTCGGTGTCGCCGATCCCCAGCGAGCGGGTTTGAGGACTTTTCGACCCGTTGGTACTTGATTTCGTCCGACCAGTCGGTATATAATCGGTCCCTTCGCGCCAGGGATCTGGCATTTGTGGGTGGGTTCCACTCAACCGAAGGAGGTTTTTCATGGAGAGAATTCCGACCCGGAGCTCGCGAGGGCTCCTCCGCATCCTACTGCTTGCCGGCCTGACGCTGGCGTCCGCAGTGAACGGCCAACAGAACGTCGGGTTCGACAAGGCCTTCACGCCGAGCACCATCGGTCCCGGCAGCGTGAGCACGCTGCAATTCAACATCGAGAACTTCACCTCGTCCGGAGCCAGGGGTCTGATGTTCACGGACAGCCTGCCGGCCGGGGTGACGATCGCCTCCCCGGCCAAAGCCTCGTCGACTTGTGGCGGCACGGTCACCGCGCCGGACGGCGGTGGCACGATCACCTTCGACGCCGGCGGCGTCGGAGCTGGCAGCACCTGTACCGTCACGGTCGACGTGACGAGCTCGACGGTGGGCACGCACACGAACACTTCGTCGGACCTGACGTCGGACCTCGGTACGAGCAGCCCCGCGACCGCCGACCTGACCGTAGAGGACGACCGGCCCGGATTCTCCAAGAGCTTCTTGCCCAGCGCCGTCGCCTTCGGCGGCCGGAGCATCCTGACGTTCACCATCGACAACACCGCGAACACGGCGGGCGCGGCCAACCTGAGCTTCACCGACAACATGCCGATCGGCCTGGAGGTCGCGAGCCCCACCGACGCATCCACGACCTGCTCCGGCGGCACCCTCACCGCCACGGCGGGCGGGGGCGTCATCTCCTACGGGCCCTCATTCTTCGGTGACGCCTCGGTCGCCGCGGGGTCGAGCTGCACCGTCACCGTCGAGGTGGTCGGCAACAACGTCGGCCGGATCGACAACGTGACCGAGGAGCTCACGTCGACGCCTCAAGCCGGAGGCGCCGCGAGATCCAGCGGCAAGGCGAGCGCGACGCTTATCGTCACCTTCGATCAGATCTCCTTGTCCAAGAGGTTCGTCGGCGACCCGGTGAATCCGGGAGGCACGGTGGACCTCGAGTTCACGGTGAGCAACCTCAACCGGCGCTCCTCCGCCACCGGCATCACGTTCACCGACGACCTCGACGCGACGCTCTCGGGCCTCGTGGCGACCGGCCTGCCGCTCACCAACCCCTGCGGGTCGGGCTCCTCGCTCAGCGGCTCGAGCTTGCTCACCCTGACCGGCGGCAACCTCGGTCCGGAGGGCTCCTGCACCTTCACCGTCACGCTCCAGGTGCCCTCCGGCGCCGCCGCCGGCACCTACGTCAACACGACGAGCGCGATTTCCGCCACGATCGACGGCGGGTCGGTGTCGGGCAACCCCGCCGCCGACGTCCTCGTGGTCGACGCGGGCCTCGTCTTTACCAAGACTTTCATCCCGGACATCGTGGGCGCCGGCGACTCGATCGAGCTGGAGTTTGTGATCACCAACACGGCCGGATCGGCCGCCACGGAAATCACCTTCGAGGACGAATTCGTCGAGGAGCTGCCGACCGCGTCTTCGGTCCCGGCCGACGGCTTCTGCGGCGAGGGCTCGACGGCCACCTACACGCCGCTCATCGATTCCGGCGGCGGGGGCTCCATCCTCGCCAAGCTCGTCGTCTCGGGCGCCAGCCTGGGACCGGGTGACTCGTGCACCTTCAGTCTCATCCTCGACGTTTGGGTGAACGCCGCGACCAACACCTACTTCAACACCACGAGCGAGATCACCGCCACGGTCGACGGCGAGACGGTCGTGGGCGGCACCGCGAGCGACGACTTCGCGTTGATCGCCGCACCGGCGCTCTTGAAGGAGTTCACCGACGATCCGGCCCAGCCCGGCGGCACCGTGACGCTCGCTTTTACCCTCGTTCACGACGAGAACGCGCCCGGCGACGCGGTCAACATCACTTTCACCGACGACCTCGACGCCACCTTGACGGGGCTCGTGGCCACCGGCCTGCCGGCGAGCGACGTCTGCGGCGTCGGATCGCAGCTCACCGGTACCTCGACCTTGACGTTCTCCGGCGGCACGCTCGTACCGGGAGACTCCTGCACTTTCAACGTCACGCTCGATGTGCCCTCCGACGCTCCCGCCGGCAAGCACACCAACACGACCAGCACGGTCATGGCCGACGTGCTCGACATCGACACGTTGGCCGGCGCGGCCTCGGACGATCTCTCGATCGCGGGCCTCGTGCTCACCAAGGAGTTCACCGACGACCCGGTGCTGCCCGGCGGCACCGTGACCTTGAGGTACACGATCGAGAACACGAGCCCGGTCTCGGACGCCACGGACATCTTCATGGAGGACGACCTGGACGCCGCCCTCGACAACATGATGGCGACCGGCCTGCCGGCGAGCGACGTCTGCGGTTCCGGCTCCAGCCTCGACGGCTTCTCGGGCGACCGGCTCATCCAGCTCACCGGGGGAAACCTCGTGGCGGGCGATTCCTGCACCTTCGACGTAACGCTCGACGTGCCTGCCAGCGCCGCGGACGACGTCTACGGCAGCTCGACGAGCCTTTTCACGGCCAAGATCGACGGCACGCCGGTGGTTTTCGACAACGCCTTCGACGAGCTCGTCGTGGCCTCCGACTTCCTGGCGCTGGCCAAGGAATTCACCGACGATCCGGCGAGCCCGGGGGACACGGTGAACCTGCGGTTCACGCTGACCAACCTGCACGACTCGCTTCTGGCCTCGAACATCGCCTTCACGGATGACCTCGACGCCGCTCTCGCGGGCCTGGCAGCGGTCGGCCTGCCGGCTTCGGTCTGCGGCGGAACCGCCTCCGGGACCGGCACGATCAGCTTCACCGGTGGGAGCCTCGCGTCGGGGGCCTCGTGCTCCTTCGACGTGACGCTCCAGGTACCTTCAGCGGTACCGCTGGGCACCATCGCCACGAACACGACCAGCGAGGTGACGGGGACGATCGACGGGCTCGGCGTTACTGGAAGCCCGGCGAGCGACGACCTCCGCATCGACTTCCTCACCTTCAGCAAGTCATTCAGCGGCGACGCGGCCGCCGGCGGCACCGTGGTTCTCAGCTTCACCCTCCAGAACCTGAGCGCCAGCGACGGCGTCATCGAGCTTTCCTTTACGGACGACCTCGACGCGACACTGTCCGGGCTCGTCGCCACCGGCCTGCCGGCGAGCGACGTCTGCGGCGAGGGCTCGGAGCTTTCCGGCACCTCGTTCCTCAGCTTCACGGGCGGCATCCTGTTGCCGGGCGGGTCGTGCACGTTCACCGTTAGCTTGCAGGTGCCTGCCTCGGCAGACCCCGGGAGCTACCTCAACGTGACCAGCGACCTCTTCCAGGGTAGCGCTCCGGCCGCCGCGCCGGCGACCGCCACCCTGACCGTGACCGCCGAGCCTGTCGACTCAGACAACGACGGCGTCCTCGACAACCTCGACGTCTGTCTCGGGACCACGATCCCCGAAGGCGTGCCGACCCAGGAGCTCGGCAAGAACCGCTGGGCCCTCGTCGACGGCGACACCGTCTTCGACACGAATCCGCCGAACGGCAACGGCCCCAAGGACAGCTTCACGACGACGGACACCGCCGGCTGCTCCTGCGAGCAGATCATCGAGGCCCTGGGCCTCGGCCAGGGTCACGTGAAGTTCGGTTGCTCCATCGGCGTGATGCGCACCTGGGTGAACCTGGTCAACTAGATCAACCCCCGGGGCGCCCCGAGCCCCGACAGGACAGCCGGAGCCGCAAGGCTCCGGCTTTTTTTCTTGCTCGGCTCGATGAGCGATAGGATCGAGCCATGAAGCTTCCCGGACCCTTCCTGCGCGGCACCCTGATCCGTCGCTACAAGCGCTTCCTGGCCGACGTCCGGCTCGACGACGGAACGGTGGTGACGGCTCTGTGCCCGAACACCGGACGGATGACCTCGTGCAGCGAGCCAGGCCGTCCGGTCCTCCTCTCCGACTCCGGAAACGCGTTGCGCAAGCACCCCCTGACGCTGGAGATGATCCGCATGGGCCGGACCTGGGTCGGGATCAACACCGCTCGCCCGAACGGCGCCGTCGCCCACTTCGCCCGCAAGGGACGGATCCCCGAGCTTGCCGGCTATCGCGAGATCCGCCGCTGCCGGTCGACCTCGCCCCGGTTTGAGACACCCGGCGCCCGGAGCCGTGTTATCGTGCGCCACGAGCGAAGCGACCACGCCATGAGCGCAGAACCCTTCACCGTCCTTGTCGTCGACGACAACGAATTCGTCCGTGCCACGTTGGCCCGCCATCTCGGCGAGGAAGGCTACGAGGTGCTGGAGGCCACCGACGGCCAGGCGGCGCTCGACGCGGTGGTCAAGAAATCGGTCAGCCTGGTGCTTCTCGACATCGCCATGCCCGGAATGGGCGGCCTCGAGGTCCTCGGCCAGCTGCGCCAGCTCTACCCGCCCACCGTGCTTCCGGTCATCATCGCCAGCGCCTCCAAGAGCAGCGACGAGATGATCCAGGCCTTCGACCTGGGAGCCAGCGACTTCGTCACCAAGCCTCTTGACCTGCCGGTGGTGCTGGCCCGGGTGCAGTCGCAGCTGCGGAGCCGATTCCCCGACCGGGCGCGGGCGCTTTTCGACGGCATCGAGGAGGTGCAACCCTTCGGAGAGGTCCGCACCGGCGCTCTCGTCGACGGCCGCTACCGTCTGGAGTCGGCGATCGGCGAGGGCCAGCACGGGTCCGTCTACCGGGCCACGCATTTGAAGCTCCAGCGTCCGGTGGCGATCAAGCTGCTCAGAACCGGCGCCCTCGCCGACCAGAACCTGATCGACCGCTTCGAGCGCGAAGGGATCTCCGCCTGCCGCGTCGAGCACCCGAACGCGGTGTCGGTGCTCGACTTCAGCGTCACGAAAAACGGAGTCTCCTTCCTCGTGATGGAGCTTCTCCAGGGGCACTCCCTCGACGCCGAGCTCAAGCGCGGGGCGCTCGTGCCGAAGCGCTGCGCCCAGATCCTGCTGCCGGTGTGCGAGGTCCTGATGGCCGCCCACGCGACCGGCGTCATCCACCGGGACATCAAGCCCCAGAACGTCTTCCTGCACCACACCCGCCAGGGCAAGGAAGTGGTCAAGGTCCTCGACTTTGGCATTGCCAAGCTGGTCGACGAAGCGCAGCATAGCCTCACCCAGGACGGACGCGGTCCGGGCACGCCGGCCTACATGGCGCCCGAGCGCTTCGCGGACCGGAGCTACGACGGGCGCGCCGACGTCTACAGCGTCGGCATCATGCTCTACCTCATGCTCACCGGCGAGCTGCCCTTTACGACGACGGGCAATCCGATCAAGCTCGCCATCATGCACTTGAACGACTTGCCCCGCCCCCCCCGGCAGCTGCGCCCGGAGATCACGGACGAGCTCGAGGACATGGTGCTCCGGGCGCTCGAAAAGGATCCCCTGCGGCGTCCGACGGCGGAGGTGCTGGGTCGCAGCCTCGCGGCGGCGACCGGCCGGCATTGGAGCCCGAAGGTCCGGCCGGCGGAGGAGCTGCCGTGAGTTTTCCCGCTCGCGGGAAAGGCTCTCACATCTGGAGGAGACTCATGATTCGCCACCTGATCTCCGCCGCCCTTCTCGCCACGACGCTCGCCGCGCCCGCCACGGCCGACGCGGGCCTCAAAACAAGCGCCGCCATCGTCGACGGCCTCGACGCCCTGCAAGGCCAGGTCGACCTGTGGCCGGGCTTCGACCCCTGGTCGATCCCGGTCGCCGTCTTCGACGGCGAGCACACCTGGCTCTTCCGTCATCCTTCACCCCCGGAGGGCTTCGAGGCCGTCCCCGGACGCGACGGCGTCCAGGTCCTGGCGGGCCGGCCCGCGGCGCTCGTCGCCAACAGCAGCGCCGAGATCGGCGGCGTCACGACGGCGACGCTCATGCTCGCGTCGATGAGAGGAGAGAAGGAGCTGCCCCTGGCGCGCCGAGTCGGGACGCTCGTCCACGAGACCTTCCACGTCTTCCAGGGAGCTCACCACCCGCAGTGGCGGGCCAACGAGGCGTCGCTTTTTCTCTACCCCACCGACGACGCCGACGGCCTCGCCGGCCGCCGCCTGGAGGAGGCGGCGCTGCGCCGTGCCCTCGGCGCCGCAGAGCCCGAGACGTCGGCATGCTGGACGCGGGCCGCCCTTGCAGCGCGCCGCGAGCGCTTCGCGGCCCTCGACGAGGATCTCGTGGCCTACGAGCACGGCACCGAGCTGAACGAAGGGCTGGCCTCCTACGTCGAGCACCGCTCGCGGGGCGAGACCCGGGGAGAGCGGCTGTTTGAGGAGCCGTCCGCCGCCGAGAAGGTCCGGCAACGCGCCTACGGCACCGGCACCGCGCTCGGCCTCCTCCTCGATCGTTTCGACGCCGGCTGGCGCGAGCGCCTCGAGGCCGACGACACCCAGGCGCTCGACGAAATGCTCGCCGCCGCCGTCGGCGAAGGCGACGCCTGCAAGCACGCCGACGACGAACGAGAGGCCCTCGTCGAAGCGGCCCACCGCGACGCCGCGGCGGTCGTGACCACCCGCTTGGAGGCGGTCCGCGAATTCAAGGAGAAGACGGGCTGGCGCGTCGTCGTCACCGCGCCCGCGCAGCCGCTCCTGCTCTGCGGTTTCGATCCCCTAAACGTCATGAACGTGGGCGAGGGTGAGGTGCTCCACAACCGTTTCCTCTGCCTCAAGAACGACGCCGGTGAGCTCGGGGTCATGGGCCGCCAGTCGTTTTCGACCGCGGCGGGTCCCCATCCCGTCTTCACGGGGGTGCGCACCCTGACGCTGACCGGCCTCCCCGAGCCCGAGGTCGAGGACGACGGCGAGCGCGTCAAGATCTCGACGGCAGGCTTCGACGCCGACTTCGCGGCAACCCTCGAAAAAGAAGGCGAGACCCTCGAGCTGCGGCTGCGGACCGAGTAGCCCACCGCCTGCGAATCGACCGCGGGGCGATTCAAACCCCGCGGAGAAAGCCGGCATCCAACTGGCGAGGTGTAACCTCCGCGGCCGGTTGGCCGTATCCAAGTGAGGAGAGTCGGACATCTCGGTCCTACACAGCACGCGAGCAGGAAGGATTTCGCCATGATAAAGCTCCTCAAGATCCTCTTGATCGTCGCCGTCCTCGGCGCTGTCGGCTACGGCGGGGTGCTCGCCACCCGCGGCCGGAACGAGGACGCTCCCGACTGGACGCTCGTCCCGGTCGAGCGCGGCACGATCGTCGACCAGGCGCTCGCGACCGGCCAGGTGGTGCCGGTGCTCGAGGTCTCGGTCAAGTCGCAGATCTCGGGCATCGTCAAGGAGTGCTACGTCAAGGTCGGCGACAGGGTCGAAGAGGGTCAGCCGATGTTTCGCATCCTCCCCGACCCGACGCCGACCGAGCTCAACGACGCCGAGCGCCTAAGCGAGATCGCCGAGGTCGCCTTCACCCTGGCGAGAAGCGGATACGAGCGCAAGCAGGCCCTCGCCAAGGGCGGCATCCTCGCTGAGGACGAGCTCGACGCCGCCCGCGAGGCCTACGAGAAAAGCCGTATCGAGCTCGCCCTGGCCCGCGAACGGCTGACCCTCCTGAAGGAAGGCAGCATCCAAAAAGCCGAGCGCAGCGTCGACTCCGTCATCCGGGCGCCGGCTTCGGGCACCGTTCTCGAACGCGGCATCGACCCTGGCGATCCCGTCGTCCCCCTGACCTCCTTCCAGGAGGGGACGCCGCTCGCGACGCTCGCCGACATGAGCCGGCTGATCTTCAAGGGCACCGTCGACGAGATCGACGTCGGCAAGCTCGTCGAGGGCATGCCGGTGCGCCTCAAGGTCGGCGCCCTGCCCGACGCCGAGGTGCGCGGCGAGCTGACGCTCATCGCCCCCAAAGCCGTCGAGGAGGAAGGGGCGACGCTCTTCAACGTCGAGGTCACGATCCGGGAGACCGGCGGCGTCGTGCTGCGTGCCGGTTACTCCGCCAACGCCGAGATCATCGTCGAGGAGAGAAGCGACGTGCTCGTCGTCCCCGAGCGGCTCGTCACGTTCGAGGACGAGAAGACCTTCGTCGAGCTGCCCGCCGCCGATCCGGAGGCCGAGCCCGAGAAGCGCGAGATCACCCTCGGCCTCTCCGACGGCCTCCAGGTCGAGGTCGCCTCGGGCCTCGAGGAGGGCGAAAGCGTCGTCCAGCGTCCGCCGCGGGAGATCGGCTGAGGTCTCCCGATGCTTCTGTGGAACTACCTGAAGCAATTCGTCCGCGACCTCCGGAGCCAGAAGCTGCGGGCGGTGATGACGATCTTCGGCATCGTCTGGGGAACGGTGGCGGTGACGCTGCTGCTCGCCTTCGGCGACGCCATGCACAAGCAGCTGCGCAAGATGCAGCTCGGCCTCGGCGAGTCGATTGTCATCTGCTTCCCGGCCCAGACCTCGAAACCCTGGCAGGGCCTGCCGCGCGGACGGCGGCTGCGCATCACCGACGAGGACATCGACCTCGTCCGCCGCGAGGTGCCGGAAATCTCGGCGATCACCAGCGAGTACTCCTCGTCGTCGGCAGCGTTCAAGGTCGCCGACAAGGTCCTGGTACCGAGCCTCCACGGCACGAGCCCCGTTTTCGGCGTCATTCGCAACCTCATCCCGAGGAGCGGCGGGCGCTTCATCGATCCCCTCGACATGGACGACCGCAAGCGCGTCGTCTTCCTCGGCGACCAGCTGGCCCGGGATCTGTTCGGCGACACCGAGCCCGTCGGCGAGAACGTCTACCTCGCCGGCATGCCCTTCCTCGTCATCGGCGTCATGCAGCCGAAGCAGCAGGACTCGAATTACAACGGCAGCGACCAGTCGAAAGCGATCATCCCCGGGCCGACCTACAAGGCGGTCTTCGGTGACCGCTACGTCGACAACTTCATCTTCCAGGTCAAGGACCCGGAAAAGGTCGAGGCGGCCACCGACAAGCTCCTCGCCGTCCTCGCCCGGCGCCACAAGTTCGACCCCAGCGACCGCGAGGCCATCATGATGTGGGACACGACGGAGATGATGGCCTTTTTCGAGACCTTCTTCAAGATCTTCAAGGCCTTCCTGGGGGTGCTCGGCGTCCTGACGCTCGTTGTCGGCGGCATCGGGGTTTCGAACATCATGAACGTCGTCGTCGAGGAGCGCACGTCCGAGGTGGGCCTCAAGATGGCGCTCGGGGCGAAGCGCCGCTACGTCCTGGGACAGTTCCTTCTCGAGACGTTCCTGATCACCCTGGTCGGTGGCGCGCTCGGTTTCGTCATCGCCTGGTCGATCTGCACCGGCTTCCCGAAGCTCGGCCTCGCGGACACCGTGGGGACGCCGGTGATCTCGGCCCAGATCACCCTTGCCACGGTCGCCGTCCTGGGGCTGATCAGCCTCGTCGCCGGATACTTTCCGGCGCGGACCGCGGCCCGCTTGAACCCGGTCGAAGCGCTCAAGACGTAGGAGGCGGGAGATGAGAATCGGCTTGATCTTTCGCCTCTTCCGCAGCGCGGCCTCGATCCAGCGCAAGCGCATGGTGCTGACGGTGATGGCGATCGCCTGGGGGACGGTGGCGATCGTGCTGCTGCTCGCAGTGGGCGAGGGCCTGAAGCGCAGCATGACGCGCGGTACCCGCGGCATGGGCGAAGGCATCGCCGTCGTTTGGCCCGGCGAGACGTCGATGGGCTACGCGGGCTTCCCGGCCGGACGCGACGTGCGGCTGCGCCCCGAGGACGCAGCGCTGCTCATGGCAAGCGCCCCCGAGATCGGCTTCGCCGCGGGCGAGATGAGCCGCTGGGGGACGCTCTTCAGCTACGGCGGCAAGGACCTCAACAAGAAGGTCACCGGCGTCCAGCCCGGCTTCGCGGCGATGCGCTTCATGGTCCCGCAGGCCGGTGGACGCTTCCTGAACCGCCTCGACCACGAGCAGAAACGGCGCGTGATCTTCCTCGGCGATCAGCTGAAGGAGGACTTCTTCGGTGACGGGCCCGCCGTCGGCCAGACGATCCTCGTCCAGAAGATGCCTTTTACCGTCGTCGGCGTGATGGTCCACAAGCACCAGACAAGCATGTACGGCGGACCCGACGCGAGCCAGGGCTTCATCCCGCTTTCGACTTTTGAGACCATGTTCGGCCGGCGATTCCTGAGCGTCCTGGTCTACAAGCCGGCGCGCCCGGAGCTGATGGCGCTCGCCGAGCGGCGGGTCAACGAGGTCCTGGGCGCCAAGTACCGTTTCCATCCCGACGACGAGCGGGTGCTCCAGACCTGGAACACGCAGCGCAACCAGGAGAGCGTCGACCGCATGATGCTCGGCATCGAGATCTTCCTCGGCATCATCGGCACGCTGACGCTCCTGATCGGCGGCGTCGGCGTCGCCAACATCATGTTCGCGACGGTCAAGCAGCGCACCCGCGAGATCGGCATCCAGATGGCGGTGGGCGCCCGCCGGTCGTGGATCCTGGGACCGCTCGTCCTGGAGTCGTGCTCGCTGACCGCTCTCGGGGGCGTCGTGGGGCTCGGCATCGGCGTCGGCCTGGTGCGTCTCCTGGGCTACGTCCAGTCGAAGTCCGACTCGATGGCCATGCGCTTCATGGGCGAGCCGACCTTTTCCCTACCGCTCGTCCTGGCGACGATCGGCCTGCTGGGTGTGATCGGTTTCTTCTCCGGATACTTCCCGGCGCGGCGTGCCACGGCGATTCAGCCGGCCGCCGTGCTGCGCGACGAATAAGGACGAGCGAAGATGTGGTGGAACGGCAGTGGCAAAAACGGCAGTGGCAAAAAAGGCAGTGGCAAAAACGGCAACGGCCACGAGACGGTGGACGACGCGCCGCTCATCGACCTGCGCGGGATCGGCAAGGTCTACGGCACCGGCAAGGTCCAGGTCGAGGCCCTACGGGAGATCGACATGACGATCCGCGCTGGTGAGTACGTGGCGATCATCGGTCCTTCGGGCTCGGGCAAGTCGACGCTCATGAACATCCTCGGCTTCCTCGACACGCCGACGTCGGGGACCTACCACCTGCGGGGCCGGGAGGTGAGCGGCTTCGACTCCGACCAATTGGCCGACATTCGCAACGGTTCGATCGGCTTCGTGTTCCAGAGCTTCAACCTCTTGCCGCAGATCACGGCCTACGAGAACGTCGAGATGCCGCTCCTCTTCAAGGGCGCGCGGGGGCGGGAAAGGAAGCGCCGCCTGGAGGAGCTCTTCGAAAGCGTCGGGCTCGCGGACCGCATGCACCACAAGCCGACGGAGCTCTCGGGCGGCCAGATGCAGCGCGTGGCGATCGCCCGCGCGCTCGCCTGCGAGCCAGACCTGATCCTCGCCGACGAGCCCACCGGCAACCTCGACTCGACCGCCGGCGGCGACATCGTCGAGCTCTTTCAGGAGCTGTGGGAGAAGGGTCACACGATGGTTTTAATCACCCACGACCCCGCCATCGCCCAGCGTACGCCGCGGACGATCCACATCCAGGACGGACGGATCACCGCGGACACGACGGTCTCGTAGGACGCCTCCGGATCTGTGCTACAATGCCGTCATGGCAAGACGAAACCTCCCTCCACGTGGTCCTCAGATCGAGCTCTGCGGCGGCGAGCTCGCGATCGCCTTCGGCAACACGGCGAGCGCCCGGCCCGACAACGCCCAGCAGGGCGTCGCAAGCTTCGGTGACCTCCTGACCTGGGGCCAGCAGGCCGGCGTCCTCTCGGCGCTGGAGGGCGAACGGCTGGAACGTCTGGCGGCCGAGCGGCCCGAGGACGCGGCGGCCGTGGTCGTGCGGGCCCAGCGAGTCCGCAGCTCTCTGCGGAGGATCTTCTATGCGGTCGCGGCCAAGAAGGAATTTCCCCGCGAGGATTTGAAGACGCTCAACGACGTCATGACCCGGTCGCTCCCGGCGCCACGCATCGTTCCGGGCCCGGAAGGGCTGACCTGGGGCTGGACCGGAGACGAGGACGCCCTCGACCGGATGCTCTGGAGCGTCCTCCACTCCGCGGCGCTCTTTCTGACCTCCGAGAGGATCCAGGGCGTTCGTCAATGCGCCGGCTGGAACTGCAACCTCTACTTCTTCGACAAGACGGGCCGACGCAAGTGGTGCAGCATGAAGACCTGTGGCAATCGCGCCAAGTCGCTCAACTACTACTACTATAAGTCCGGTAAAGACAAGCGGGAGCGCATCGATTTGATGCCGGAAAGGCACAGAAGAAACAGGCGCGCCCCTTCGCGGGAGAGAGTTTCTTGAGAGGTGCTCACGTCGCTACGCGACGGTACATCAGGTAGGAACAGCGTCCGGAGCTGCGCCGGCGCCATTTCCCGGGGCTGAAGCCCCGGGCTACATTTCAAAGGACGCCCTTCGGGCTTTGCGGCTGAAGCCGCGGGATTCTTCCGGCTTTAGCCGGTAAGCCCGAAGGGCGCCTTCTAAGATGTAGCCCGAGGATTTATCCCCGGGAAACGGCGGCGCAGCGAGGACGGTAACGGAGCAGGGAAACAGAGTTGTTCCCAGGAAGGTGCCTGCCCGAGCGGTGAAGCGTAGCGTGCGCTCGACCGGACGAGCCGACAGTCCGGCCAAGCCTACGATACGCTTGACTGGACGAGCCGAAGTCCGGCTAGGCCTACCCTACGCTCGACCGGACGAGCCGCCCGGCCGGCCAAGCCTACGCTAAGCTTCACCGGACGAACCGTCTGGCCGGACGAGCCTACGCTATGCTTGACTGGATGAAGCGCTCTTCCGGCCGAGCATACGATACGCTTGACCGAGAAACAGTCTTTTGGGGCAAGCATATGATACGCTTGACTAGAAAGACCGCCTTTCCAGTCCAGCGTAAGCTAGGCTTGACCAGTGGAAAACTAACGCCCGCCGGACTTCTTCAACCCCTCCAACAACTCCTCAGCCTCCCGGACGACCCCAAGAAGCTCCTCCAGCTCCTCGTCGCCCAGTCCCTCCTCAAGGTCCGAGAGGCGTTCGCAGAACGCCTTTCCCGCCCGCAGAGCGCGCGGGAAGCGCCCGCGGACGCGCGGCTCACTCTTCCTCCTCTTCCTCTTCCGAGCCGTGCGGACGGTAAGCTGCCCCTTCTTCACCGTCTCCCAGAGGCTCAGGCGTTCGCCGTCGTCGTCGCGGCGGACGATCTCGAGCAGGACGGACTTGGAAACCGACCTCACCGTCCGGCACTCCTCCTTGATGGCGTCGGGCAGCTCGTTGAGCTTGAGGGTGTTGGTGACGGTCGAGCGGGCCTTGCCGATGACTTTGGCGAGCTTCTGCTGGGTGTAGCCGTGACGGTCCATGAGTCCCTGCATGGCCTCGGCTTCTTCGAGGGGATGGAGATCCTCGCGCTGGACGTTCTCGATGAGGGCGAGCTCGTCGGTCATCCCGTCCTCGAGGACGAGGACGGAGATCGTTTCAAGCCCCAGGCTCCGGACGGCACGGAAGCGGCGTTCGCCGGCGACGATGGTGTAGCCGCCGTCGCCGTTGTCGTGGACGGCGATGGGCTGGATGAGCCCGTGCTGCCGGATGGAGTCGGCGAGCTCTTGGAGGCCGGTTTCGTCGAAGGACTTCCGGGGTTGCTCCGGGTTGGGCCGGAGGGCGTCGAGGCTCACCTCCAGGAGGCGGGACGGATGGGGGGATGCGGCCATGTCGTTCTCCTTGACGGTCAGGTCCAGGGGAACTGTACCCGTCCTTGGAGGGGGACGCCAGAAGTTGGCAGGCGAGAACCGATCGCCGCATCGCGGTATGAGAAGGTGACGAGCCAGACTCCGGCGCCCGGAGACCGGCATCTTCCTGGCCTCGGGCGTCAGCCCGTGGAAGTGTTGTAGGATTGGGCTTGAACGCCACCCCTGGAGTGACGATGCAGATTCTCATCGACGTACCTGAGCACCACCTCCTCGGCGAATCCGCCGACACGGTCGCCAGCCGCTTCAAGCTCTACGCCGCCCTCATGCTGTTCCGTTCGGGCCAGCTCTCTGCCGGCGCCGCCTGTGAGCTGGCGAGCATAGATCGCTACACGTTCCTGGCCGCGTGCCGGGAGCACCGGATTCCTACGGCGTATCCTCCCGAGGAGCTCGAGGCGGACCTCACGTGGCTGAACGACAACGATTCAGCCTCGTCGTAGGCGACAGCTCGGCCCTCATCGCTCTCGCGACCTGCCGTGCCTTGGACTTCGTGAGGTTCTCCGTATGGCCGGCGAAGGCTAGACTTCTGGCTCGGGACTAGTCGCCGTCGTTCCGGCGCAACGGTGAAGTAATAGATTAGGCCAATGTTCGACATCGACGTAGGGATTCGAAGGACTGGGAATCAGCTTCAGGGAGCAGAGAAGGTGACGAGCCAGGCTCCGGAGCCCGGAGGGCGACATCTGACGCGAGGTCTCCAGACGCCGCACCAAGCAGGGCCTCCGAAGAGGGTGGTACCTTAAAGGAGGCCGGCTTTGTACCTTAAAGGAGGCCGGCTTTTCGATCCGCCGGACGCGAAAAGCCTCGAACAGGACGTCAAAGAGCTCGCGGACCTGCTCGAGGAAGCTCGGACTCAGGAACATCTCCCTTATCTTCCCCAGCGTTTTCCTCGCCAGGATCAGGGACATCACCTTGCCCGCCTTCCTCGGTGGCCTCAGGAGTTATAATACGCCGCTGCGTCGCAGCCGGTTCGCATATCTTTAGCGCGGGTTCGCCATATTTCCCATCAAGATCAAGGAGGTCGGAATCAAATGTATGCAGCTTATCGGCCTGCCACCGCAACGCTGTGGCCAGATGAATCGAATCCTTCGGTTTGATCCCTGCCTCCCAAATCAGGCGTCGTGCATACTCGGCAAGAAATCGATCAACTTGCCGAATATAAATGAATTCATTCTCGAAAAACCTGCGAATAGTCTCTTCCCGCTCTTGCCGCAGGGGCGGATGATTCTTCAATTTAATAACTTCGGTCAACGTTAACGCCGACGTTAGAATGCAGCATTCCCCCTCTTCAGCCGCTTCGAGAACCTCCTGACAACATTCTTTTCGTTGCTCTTCCGGCAGCAGCCAAGCCAAGAAACTGCAAGCGTCCCAGTAGAACCGAGGAATGGACTTCTTCCGCCTGATTGGTTCAGGAAACTCGAGTCAGGATGCCAAGAACCTCTCTGGCAGTCGGCAAGACGCCAACGCCGAGCAGAATCATGCTCTCCACGTCAATACTCGTCGGATGGCCCGACGCTCGATAGCTGATCAGCCCCGACACAGCGACGCGTTTCTTCGACCTTAGTGCCTTCCACGCGTCGTCCAAGTGCTCCTCGGCGATTCGGCAACGGATCGCTTGACTTGTGAACGATTCATACAAGACGAAATGAACACCTCCGTGAATAGAAATCGTCTGTAAGTATCCCTCCACGGTCCCGAAGTCGCGAGTTGTTGGTCTTAGAATGTCATCGACATGTAACTCTGCCTTACTGATCGCGATTGGTTTCGTAACCTTCTTGCCTTTGATCAGCCTGATCGAGGTCCTCGTGACGGTCTTGCCGTCTGAAATGCGGGCAAGGTTGCGAACCTGCTTCAATGCGTTGTCGTTGAAGTGACGGGGCCGGTCGGCCTTGCGCTCTAGCTCACGCAGACCAGCATTGGCCCGAGACACGATCTGGCCCACAGGCACTCCAGGTTCATAGCTGTAAGGCATGGCGGCTAGTATGACACTGCCTTTCTCCACTGAAACCGACCAACGAACGGCATCCTTCCTGCCCACGATCTCGCTCGCTACTTCATCCAGCAGCGAGAAGAAGGACGAGGCCGCATCGACGAACTTCTTGGCCGGGATGTGCTCGCCATGGAGGTCAAGAACGAGCTTCGGTAGGATGGTCGCCATAGGGGTTGCTCCGACAAAGCCAAGCATAGTCCAAGTCACAGGAAGATGCCAGAGTTACGCCCGATTACCGTGCTCTCAAAGTCGAGAAGCAGGCCCAGATCCCGCAGGCGGCTCCGGACTCATCAAATCGGGAGGAAGACGGGTCTTCCACGGTCTTGCCCTGAAATGGGACATGCGGGCTCCCAGGAATCGGAAGACGACTTCCTTCAGCGCATCAAGGTCCTGAAGCGGACGAAGGGTCCTGACAGCAAGCGCATGAGAACCGCCAACGACGAAGTCCTTCGACCGGGAGGTCGGTATCCGGGCGCGAAGCCGCGGCACTGTCCAGAGCGACCGGTGGCGTGGCCAGATGTCTGAGATCGTCGGGGACAAGCTGATCGCCGTCGTTCCGGCGATCGGCTGGTGGGATCAGCGGCGAAGTCTCAAGACTCAGGAGATGAAGTTCTCGCGGGTCGTCTCGGTCTCTGACCCCGGCGTCTACACCGGCATCCAGCCTCGCGTGAAGGCTGAGATGGCGATTCCCGTGGAGGTGTGAGGGCTCTGGCGCGGAGTTCTTGGCGGCATAACCCCTTTGTTTTCAATAGATTAGACCAATGTTCGACGTCGAACGTAGGGGTTCGAGGACTGGGAACCAGCTTCAGGGAGCAGAGAAGGTGACGAGCCAGGCTCCAGAGTCCGGAGGGCGGTATCTTTCTAGCCTCGGGCGTCAGGGCGTGGACATCTAGACGCTGACGCGAGAGCTCCAGATGCCACGCCGACAGGCCGAAGTCGGCAAGAGTGGTGGACGAGCTGGTGACCGCCTATTACTCTTGGAGACCCAACTCGCCGGACTCCGGTGATGAGCATGTCGTCGACTGTGCCATGAATGCTCGCGCGGTCCTCGTGACCTCCAACCTGCGAGACTTCGCGCTTGCCCGACAAGAGCTTCATCTGCCGGTCCTGGCACCCGTCGACTTTTTGACGATCTTGCACGCCGAAGCTCAAGGACCGTGACCAAAACAGGAGAAGAGAGATGGCCCGCGTTTCCCTGCGTCTTCCCGACACCCTGCACCAGCGTATGCTCCTACAGGCGCGCCAGGAAGGTGTCTCCCTCAACCATCTCCTCGTCTTCCTCCTGTCAGAGCAGACGAGGCCGGCTTATACGGTGGTCCCCGCGGAAAAGACGCCGGAGCAACAGCAAGCCGCGTTCGACCGGCTACGCGCCAAGCTCGGCTCGGCGTCTGACGAGGAGGTCTGGAAGATCCTGGACGAACGAGAGCCTGCGCCACCCGCGGCCGATACCGGATGGACACCGGAGCTTCGGCAAGCCCTGGAAGAGCGGATCCAAGCGGTTCGAAGATCGACTTCCGGCGCGTGACGGGCGAAGTCTCAAGACCCAGGAAATGAAGCTCTCTCGCGGGTCGTCTCGGTCTTTGGACCTGGCGTCTACACCGACTTCTAGGTGCCCCCCACTTCTATAAGAAAAGGGGGGCACCTAGATGAAAAAGGCTCCAAGTTGCGCGCCCGAGCTCGCTGCGCGCTGCCGTCTTCCTTCCTCTCTCGATCATCTGGATACACCCTCTCCTATCCCGCGCTCGGAGAACCGGAAATCATAGGTTGGGTGTCAAAGAACGCTCTGGCCGCTGCCCTCGAACCTCCCACAGCTCCGACGGCTCGGCCTTAGGCTGGCTGCCCCCGACAGGCGAACGGAACGAAGGGCAAGTTTGGCGGATGCGTCCCCTCTGGAAAAGCGACGTCCCGATCCCCGGCACGCAACATATCCGCCGCCTCGCGGTACGCCGCCAGCACCCAAGAGTACGCCTCCCACATCTGCTTGTAGACCGACTTGTGGAACGTATGGAACCGCGGCTTGCAAGACTTCTCCACCGACCTGGGATAGCTGAGCGGCTTCGTCTTCAGGATCCTCTTCACCCCCATCACTTTCTTGCCGGTCAGGCAACGCTCCTGAATCGCCTTCTCGACCACCTCCTCGACCAGTTCCGCCACCCGGCGCCGGTACTCCTCCTCCGACAAGTGCTTCCAGCATGGCAACTGCGAGAGCACGATCCGCTCGTCGGTGGCAAACTCCTCGGCGTCCGCCTCTCCCGTCCGCTGGCTCTCCGCGTACTCCCGGGCTCGGTTGTACCAACGACCGGTGAGCAAGGGACTGTCCGGCGGAGCCGTGACGCCATGGACGCCCGGCCACTGCTCAGGACGCTCCACGAGATCCTCCTTCACGGAGTTCGAGATCAGGTACTTGAGCCGATCGACCTGAGCCTCCTCCTCGTTGCTGACCGGAACCATGTGGTACGACTGGAGCTTCGGACCCTCGATCCCGTGGAGCTTGCCGAGCTCCTTCGAGAGGTTCGTGTTCACGAAGTCCATGAACCGGGCGAGATGGCCCGCGTCCCTCGGTTGCAGGATTGCGTGATAGTGCGACGACATCACCTTGATGTCGCACACCGTCATCTCGTACTTCCGCTGTGCCTTGCCGAAGACACCGACGAGGATCTTGTTGAGCTCCGGTGACGGACGTAGTAGGCGGCGGTTGCCGATCGTCACCGTGGTGACGTCGACCAGGCTGTACGGTTCGAAGTAGTGGATGTCTTCAGACATGCGTGTCCTCCATCTTGGGGAGCTTTCGGCGACCCCGCCCCGTGCGGGAGAGCGACCGGCCCTCGGCGGGCTGCGGTCAAGCCGCGTCGAGCTCACTTTCACCCCTATAAAGACGGAAAACGGCGCTCGGCTCTGACATCGATCTGCGGTAAAATTCGTCACAGTCCGACGAGTAGCTCCTCTCCCACCAAGAAACACCCACCGCCGAGTCGCAAGCTCCCCTCGAAGAATCGGCAGGCGGGCTTGGCGCACCTCTGCGGCTTCACCGGAGCGCTGCGCGGCGGAGCGCTGCGCGGCGCGGACCCCTCGCGCGGCGCGGACCCCTCTTGAGGTGCCATCCGTTTCACAAGTCCCTTGTTTTCAGCGGTTTACGCCAGATTTCACCTGCTGGCGGGCGCTTTGCGGGCTGGGGAATCGGGCTTCACGAGCGTGGCGACCGGCGAAGCGGCTCGTTTCGAGCGAGATTTCGCCTTGAGATCACCTCGGACGGCGCCCAATAGGCAGGCTGTCCGAAATCAAGAATGGCGATGTAGCAGGGGACGCTCTTCCAGAAGCGCCTCAAAGGATGCGCCGGCCAGCCACACACGACGATCGAGAACGCCGGCCACTTCCGCCACCCTGCTCCTCGACGACGACCTCGATGGCGCCGAGGAAGCTTACAAG
Source organism: uncultured bacterium (assembly GCA_965371445.1). Classification (GTDB taxonomy): domain Bacteria; phylum Acidobacteriota; class Thermoanaerobaculia; order Multivoradales; family J023; genus DASWIG01. The sequence goes on from CBDUYN010000091.1 coordinate 39,529, forward strand.
GGCCTGCACGACCTGGCCGTCGAGCTGGGCGATTTGCGCATGGAAGCGCTCGCCGCCATGCGGCTGACCTGGGTCCACCTGCGCCGCGG
>CBDUYN010000092.1:0-39431 GCA_965371445.1 uncultured bacterium
TGTCGCAGACATCGCCGACGCCGTCGCCATCGCCATCTTCTTGGCCGGGGTTGGCCACGGTCGCACAGTTGTCGCAGGCGTCCCCGACGCCGTCGCCGTCGACGTCCTCCTGGCCCGGATTGGCCACGGCCAAACAGTTGTCGCAAACGTCCCCGACGCCGTCGACGTCAACGTCCTCCTGGCCCGGATTCGCAATGGACACGCAGTTATCACAGGCGTCCCCGATCCCGTCGCCGTCGATGTCGGCCTGATCCGGGTTCGCTGCGGCAGGGCAGTTGTCACAGACGTCCCCGAGACCGTCACCGTCACTGTCCGCCTGGTCCGGATTCGCGGTAGAGCAGTTGTCGCAAACGTCCCCGACGCCATCGCCGTCAGCGTCGGCCTGGTCCGGATTCGCCGTGGCCGGGCAGTTGTCGCAGCCGGCGGGCACCCCGTCCCCGTCGCTGTCCATGTCCGTGCAGACGACGTTGTAGTAAGGGTTGAAACCAAGCTGGGCGAAGACGTTCCACGATGCCGTGGCGACGTGATGACGCATGAAGTACTTGAAGTCAAATCCCGTCGTCAAACCTTCGCGCGGCGCGGCGACGATGCCCGAGCCGTCGCCGAACGGATCCGTCGTCTGGGCACATTGCAACTCTTGCCGGACGGGGTCGGCGAGGTCCGGCCGGCCGGCCGCCTGGTAGGCGACGGCGGCCTGGGCCGTGCCTTCAAACCACACGGCGTCCCGGTCGGTGTTGAAGTCGTAACCGTCGAAACCGGCGTGGAGCGTTCGATGATTCGTCTCGATGCAATCGAGGACGTCGGGATGGAGGGTCAGGAGACCCGGAAAGGCCAAGACGCTCCAGGTCTGAACGTCCAGCGGTAATTGGTCGTAGGTCTCATTGCGGGTTTCCGGATCGGCCGTGCCGGCGTAGTAGCACCCGAGGACGGGATCCCAGAGGCTTTCGACGAACGTCTGCGCGTGCGCCGCGTCCGGGAGCCACGTCGTCTCGCCGGTCAGCCTGGCCATGACCGAGAAGGCCGCGTAGACGTCGAGGTTGTGCTCGCCGCTGGCCCAGACGTTGCGTACGGCCGTCACCTCCGGATCGTCGATACCTCCCTGGAATCCCTGGTAGGTGCCGCTTTCGTTCTTGCAGGAGCGGATGAACTCGCCGATGCGGCGCGCCGCGTCGAGATAGGAGGGCTCGCCGGTACTCTCGTAGAGCGCCAGGAGCGCCGTCATGGCCCAACTGTTGTTGCCGACGTCGAGGTCGTTTTGCTCCACCTCGAAGAACTCCTCGGTGGGCTCGTAGAAGAAGCCTGGGATCGAGACGGTGCCCTCCCGGCCGTTGGGCGTCCAGCCCGGGGGCAGAACGAGGTCGCCCGCGGCATAGGCGGTCCGGATCTCGCCGTCGTCGAAGAAGCGGTCGTTCTCCGACGCGTAGACAAAAGCGTCGCCGAGGAGCCGGGCGCGGCGCAGGCCGTCGGCGCTGCCGTCGGCGAGGAAGGCCAGGAGCGCCAGGGCGTTGTCGTAGGAGAAGGCCAGGTTGCGCAGGACGAAGTCGATGTCGTCGTCCTCGTTGGCGTCGAAGGGGTCGGGCTGGAGAGGCAGGGTCACGTAGCTTTGGATGAACCGCGGCTCGTTGAGACGCGCTTCTTTCCCGGCCGGGGTCAGCTCGTACTGGATGTCGTCGAGGTAGAAAACGGCACCGCCCGGGTTCCGCAAGGCGTTGGTAACCCAGCCGAAGCCGCCGAGCACGTAGCTCAAGTCGACGCCGACGACGGAGATCGAGAACTGTTGCCATTCCGTGGAGAGGGTGACGTGCAGGCCGGACGCGGGGTGCTTGGGCGAGGAGTCGGGATAGGGCTGGTCGGGGTGACCGATCCCTCCGAGGAAGAATTCGATCTCTTCGCCGCCGTTTTCCCCTCGGGCCCAGAAGGTCAACACCGTCGCCTCCGGGATCGTTAGGCCCGCGTCGGGCTCGGTCCCCCAGTTGGCCTTCGGAACCAACTCGTCGTCTCGAAGGGTGCCGTTCAGAAAATAGAACCCGCCCCAGTTGAGCCCCGTAGTGTCAGTGAATTCGCAGCGCACCGCGGTCGCTCCACTGTGCGGGTCGTCCGTCCAGGAACCGTCGGTCAGGACCGCGTCCGGGTCGCTGGCGGTGACGCCGAAGACCGGGAAGTGATTTCCCGCGGAGCTCACGTCGTCATAGACGGGAAAGCGGTCGTGGTAGGCGTCCATGAGACCGGCGAGGAAGTCGAAGGAGGCCTGGGCCGACGTCGCCGGGTCCGTTCCTGTAGGTCCCTGGCAGAGGTCGCAGACGTCGCCGTAGCCGTCGCCGTCCGCGTCGGCCTGGTCAGGATTGGCGTCGATGGGACAGTTGTCGGCCATGTCGTCGACACCGTCGCCGTCGTCGTCCGGGTCGCAGACGTCGCCCTGGCCGTCGCCGTCGAGGTCGGCCTGATCGGGATTGGCGTCGACGGGGCAGTTGTCGCCGTCGTCGTTGACGCCGTCGCCGTCGTCATCCGGGTCGCAGACGTCGCCCTGGCCGTCGCCGTCGAGGTCGGCCTGGTCGGGATTGGCGTCGACGGGGCAGTTGTCGACGTCGTCGTTGACGCCGTCGCCGTCGCCGTCCGTGTCGCAGACGTCGCCTTCGCCGTCTCCGTCGGCGTCGGCCTGGTCGGGATTGGCGTCGACGGGACAGTTGTCGGCGTCGTCACAGACGCCGTCACCGTCCGAGTCGCCGGTCAGATCGTCGCCCAGGCAGAGGTCGAGGTCGTCGCAGACGCCGTCTCCGTCCGAGTCGCCGGTGGCGTCATTGCCGCGACAGAGATCGGTCGTGGCATAGCGCAGCTTGGCCTCGCTCAACGCCTTCAAGCTTCCAGCTGTGAGGTCGGCTAGGTCCGTGGGCTCGGTGCTCTGGATTCCTCCGTGGAGGGCGGCGACGGCATGCCAGCGGTAACTGACGTGGACGGCCCCGTCGGCGTCGACCGTGATCGCGTTGGAGTGGCCGACGTCGTCGCCGGTATCGTCGACGACCTGGGAGGTCCAGCTGCCCGAGAGGTTGTGTGCGTAGAGGAGCGCGTCGAGAGTCTCGTCGCGATAGCTGACGTGGACGTTGCCGGTGGCATCGACGGCGATCGAGTGATGGCGTCCAGGGGCCGCGTCGGCGTCGATAGTCTCGGTCGTCCAGGAGCCGGAGGCGTTGGTCGCGTAACGGAGGGCGGACCCGCTTCCGTAGCTGATATGAAGGTAGTCGTCGGCGTCGATCGTGACGGAGGGTCCGCTAGGGCCGGTGGCGGAGGCGATCAGCGTCGAGGTGCTTGCATCGCGGTGCCAGAGCTGGCTGTTGAGCCGATAGACGATGTGGTAGTCGCCGCCGCCGTCGACGGCGATGGCGGTCCGGTCCCAGGACGCGCTCCCCAGGATCGAATTGGCCCAGGAGCCGCTCTGATTGGTGGAGTGGTTTACCGTGCTGCCGGTCCACGCCCAGTGGCTGACGTGGACGTCGTCGTTACCGTCGATGGCGATGGAGTTCTCCATGCCGGCGCTTCCCGTCGAGTCGGCGAGCTCCTTGATCCAGGCTCCGCCGGCATTCTGATACATGTGGTAGAGGTTCTCGCCGGCACCGTCGCGGGAGCTGGAGCTGACGTGGGGGAGCTCGGCGCTGTCGAAGGCGATGTCGTTCTCGCGGCCGGCTCCCGGCCAGTCGACGAGGAGCGTTGTCGTCGTCCAGGTGCCGCTGCTGTTGGTGGCGTAGCCGAGGTAGGCGCTCGCGTTGCGGTAGCTGATGTGGACGCCGCCGGTGCTGTCGGTGGCGATCGAGGTGTCGCTGTAGTGGATGGAGAGACCAAGGTCGACGTCGGTCAGGGTGGAGAGGGTCCAGGTCGGCTGAGCATGGCTGCTTGTCGCCAGCAGGTTGAGGACAAAGACGACGGCGAGACTTCTGGACAGGACGTATTGGCTTTTCATGGGGCTCTCCTTGGGTTGAGGCTCGCTAAAGAAAATCAGGTGACCGCGCGCAGGCCCATGCCCTTGGCTTCCGTGAGGAACCTGGCCAGTTGCCGGATCGCCGCGCCGACCACACCGAGGCGACATCTATTCAAAGATGTCCGCCTGTCCAGAAGGCAGAACGGCCTTCGTCTGACGCCACTTGGAAAGCCCCGAGCTACTTCTCGCGCGGACCCGAAAGAAATACGTGGACCCCGGTACGAGATCCGTCAGGACGACCCGGTCACCGCCGGCATCGACGGTTGCCGCGTCCTCCCAGGCGCCCGGCGGGATCCTGGCACCGACCTCGAAGACGTCCTCACCGTCGGAACGATCGCGCCACTCCAGGCGTACGCTCGTCGAGGAGAGGACCATCGCTCTCAACGCCTGGGGACGTCCCAACTCGGCCGGCAGGTCGACCCGGTGAAGCGGCGACCACGCCGAGAGGCCGCCGCTGGCACGGGCCCGTATGCGGAAACGGTAGATCGTGCCTGGGATGAGGCTCCGAAAGACCCGGCGCTCGACATCGGCAGCGACAATGGCGGCGTCTTGCCAGGGTCCCGGACCGACACGGAGGTCGACCTCGAAAAGCTCCTCGCCATCGGAGCGATCGCTCCACTCGAGCAGGATCTGGCTCGGCGTGAGGACCGTCGATCCCAGCTCGTCGGGACGCGCCAGCTCAGCCGGCAGCCGGACCTCCCGTCTCGGCGACCACTCGGAGAACGCTCCCTCTCCACGGGCGCGAACCCGGAAGGTGTAGAACGCCTCTGGGACGAGGTCCTTGAGGATCAGACTCGTGGTGCTGGCGCCGACACTTCCCGCGGCCTCCCAACTCACCCGACCTCCACCGGTTTGCCTCTCGACGTCGAAGGCCTCTTCGCCCGTGGAGTGGTCGGTCCACACGAGCCGCACCTGGGACGCGGAAAGGATCGTCGCCCGCAGTGGGCTCGGTCGTTCCAGCCAGACTGGCATCGTGAGTCTCCGCTTCGGCGACCACGGCGAGACCCGGTTGCCGTTGCGGGCTCGCACCCGGAGCTCGTAAGTGGCCTCTGCTGCCAGGCGGGTCAAGAGCACCGTCTCGTCGCCGGTACCGGCCACTGCCAGGGTCTGCCAGGGAGCCGAGCCGAGCCGACCACGCACCTCGAAGAACGCCTCGCCGTCGGAGCGGTCGTTCCAGGTGACAAGCGCCGAGGACGGCGTCTGCACGCTCGCCTGGAGCTGGTTGGGGAATTCCAGCGAAACGTCGGCCGGCTGGACGGCGACGTTCATCCTGTAAGTCTCGTCGCCGCAGCGGCTCCTGACCTCGGCCACCACGTCACCACCGCTCGTGCCCCAGTTGACAGCGATCGTGTCCGTACCCTGTCCGAAGACGATCCGGGCACCCGAGGGGACACGCCAATCGTAGGTGCTGTCCCGCAGTAGGCTCGAGATCGAGTAACTCTCGGTTTCCCGGACCAGAACCTCCCGAGAACCCGACATCGACGGCAGGTGCCGGTCGTAGATCCGGACGTAGTCCACCTCAAGAGTTTGTGGAAAGACCGTCGTCGCGTCGGGGCTGCCCGGCCAGTTGCCGCCGACGGCGAGGTTGAGCAGGATGTGGAAGCGTTCGTCGAAAGGCCAGTGGAAGGACGCCAGGTCCTCTTCCGTCCAAGCCGAGAAGAGCACGTCGTCCACGTACCAGCGGATGGCTCCTGCGTCGCGTTCGACGGCGAACTCGTGAAAGTCGTCTGCGAAGGCGCCGTCGTGGAGGCTGTAGCTCACCCCCCGGAAGGTGTTCTCGGGCCATGGGTCGCCGAAATGGATCGTGCCGTGAATCGTCGCCGGCTCGTGGCCGACGTTCTCCATGATGTCGATCTCTCCGCTCTGCGGCCAGCCGTAGACCTCGTCGGTGGGCATCATCCAGAAGGCTGGCCAGATGCCCTGGCCGCGCGACATGCGGATCCGGGCCTCGAAGCGGCCGAAGGTCCAGTCGCCCTTGCCCAGGGTGCGGATCCGTCCCGAGGTGTAGCTCTTGCCGCTGACCTGCTGCTCCCGGGCTGTGACCCGGAGCGTCCCGTTACGGACGGTGACGTTCTCGGCCTGGTAGTACTGGAGCTCGTTGTTTCCCCAGCCGCAGAGCTCGGGACAGCCGTCGCCGAGTTGGTGGCTCCACTTCGATTCGTCGAGCGTGCTGCCTTCGAATTCGTCGGACCAAATCAGCTGGGGACACTGCTGTGCCGACACCGTCGAAGGAAGCAGAAGGAGGCTTGAAAGGATCAACAGATTCTTTGCAATGTTCATAAGAAAGCTCCTGGATGTGTTTCCGAGTCAAGGACGTACTCCGGCCTTCAGAGCAGGTCGCTGATGTTGATTCGAAAACCCAAGAAGATAGGTAGGTCCGGCGCCTCGACAACCATGTCTTCGAACCCGGCCTCGATTTCCAGACGGACTTCAGACCGGTTGACCTGTAGAAAAACCCATCCGGAGTCGCCAACAGCAAAGTCGAGTCGGGCGTAGACTCCGTCTTGAAACAACCGGCCGCCGTTGAGATGCTGCCAGGTCTCGTCGGAATTGAATCGGTCCCAGCCGGCGACGAAGCCGAGTTTGGTCCCGAAGAGGTCGTACTCACCTCCAAGCGCGAGACGCATCCCTCCCCAGCCGTTCTCCTTCTTCTTGACGATCGGAAAGCTGATGCCTCCGACGAGGAAGAAGGAAGCAGTACTCTCGGTCTCCAACTCGTAGTAACGCAGCGACGCCGCGGAGCCGCGTTCGGTGCCTCCGAACTGGTTCTGTTGGACGCGATATTGACTCTTCATCTCCACGAAGCCCACGCGAGCGCCAAGCTCCAGCCAATTTCTGTAGCTGGCGAGGAAGCTGAAGCCCGCGGACTGGCGATCAAGGCTCCCTGCTTCGTCATCGACGATGGGCTCCCGTGCCAGGGAGAGCCCGGAGAGATAGCCGTCGTCCACGTGAAGGGGGACGGCCCTGACGAGCTCGGGCACGGCGGAGACCTGGTAGTCTCCGTAGTGGTCTACGGTGAAGCCGATGGAGTATTCGAGGTGGCGTTCGCCTTCTCCGCTCTCGGTTTCGTCAGCCAGACTCTCGGTGGCGACGAGGCTGAGGCAAAGCAGAACGACGAGTGAGTACAATGTCTTCATGGTTTTCTCCTTGGTTGGCCACATTATTGATCCTGGTTATTCTTCCGAAGGAGCAAGCACGATCGCACCACGCCGCTCTCCGGCGAGGAAGCCGACCAGGACGGCCCCGCGGTCGTTGACGTTGAGCACCTCGTGGATCTGGCGCTCGGACCCTTCCGCGTCCAGGATCTCCTGGAGATCGAGAAGGCCAACCGCACGGCTGAAGTAGAAAAATCGTTGTAGGACGGCACCGCTGGAATCCGCTCCCTCGATCCGGCCCACGAATTCGAGCCGTTCGTTCATGTCGATGACCTCAATGCCGGTGAGAGACGCCCCGGCAGGTAGCAGTGAGCGGAAGTCCGCCGGCCTTGCTATAACTTTCAGCTTCTGAGAGCGCCGTTCGTCGAACGTGAAGAGGGTGTCGGGAGCTTCGTTCTCGAAAATTCCGCCAACCAACCCCTTCTGCGTCAGCCAGCCCGCGAGGCTTCCCGTGAAACGGCCGCGGTGCAGATCGATCATCCCCCTTCCGGGCTTGAACAGATAAGCGCGAACCTGACCGGTCGCAGTCTCGGAAAAACCGACCACCCGGCCCTGCTTGTTGAAGCCTCTCGGGACGTTGACGTGCCCGCCAAAGTGGCCCAACTGGACGAGTTGGTCACCCCCTAGGAGAACGTAAGCGTCCTGACCCCTCGAAGGCCCAGGAGTGCTGGTAAAGAGCATCTCACCCATGTCGTTGATTGCCACAGGCAGGGTCGAATACCTCGCGAAGGACGGCTCGAGTACGGTGAGGCTCACCCAACCGTCCTCGTCGGTGTAAAGATAAGGGATCAATCGGCCGTCGCGCCGCGGGCGAACACCGACGAGATCTCCGGTGTCGTTCATGTCAAGGAGGGAGAATGTGACTTGAAGGCCACGATTGACACCCTTGTCGAGGAAGTCGAACCCGGTCGCGTCGCGATAGATGAAAAAGCCGTCCTGGGCTACTCCACTGAACGTGAGACCAAAGACGTGGCCGTACTTGTTGATCGCCACGCCCTCCGATGCGTACGTACCTTCGGCGTCGATATCCTCCATGCCGACGTCCGGAGTGTATCGGAAGGCCGCGTGTCGAGGATTCCCTGCATCCAGGTTGTCGGCTCTGCCCACCACCTGTCCGCGGTTGTTGAGCGCCCGCGCGGAAATCGAGTCGAGCGTGCCGCCGGAGATGGCGAGAGCTGGGAGCTCGATGACGGTGTAGGCAGGATTGACGCTGCCCGGGATCACGCATACGTCCGCGCCAGGCACGAAGTTGAACGAACGACCGAAGTCCTCGGCACACGCCAGGTCGCCTCGGCATTCGTCGTCGCTCGCGCAGAACCCCTGGCCCGCGTCGCAGGGGCCGCACTCGCGACAGAAGCCTGGATCGCCCGGCGGCAGCCGACAATCCGAAAACTCTTGAGTGTACGGGTTGAAACCGAGCTGAGCAAAGACGTTCCACGCCGCCACCGCCGTGTGCAAACGTCTGGAGTAGCTGAAATCGAAACCGGTAGTCAGCCCGTCGCAGCTAGACGCCACAATCCCAAGGCCATCACCAAAAGGCGAAGTCTGCTGGGCCCTCCGCAATTCGACTTGAAGCTCAGCAGCCCGGGAGTGTCGATTCGCGAACCGATACGCCACAGCCATCTGCGCGGTACCTTCGAACCAGACACAGTCCCGGTCACTGTCGAAATCAAAGCCGTCAAAACCCTCATGGAAGGTGCGTTGATTTTCTTCTGCACAGTCCAGAACCTCAGGATGCGCGGCCAGGGTATCCGGCAGGGCCAGGGTACTCCACGCCTGCGGCGCGACGAGTCGTATCTCGTTGGGGCGATCCGGGTCCAGCGTCCCTGCAAAGTAGCACTCAAAACCCGGATCCCAAAGGCTCTCTACGAGCGTCCAAGCATGCTCAGCATGCTGACCCCATGCTGATAGACCTGTCTCCTCCAGCAGCGTCTTGAATGCGGAGTAAATACTGAGATTGTGCTCCACGCTTGCCCATTCCTGCCGATCCGGATTTAACGTTTCCGGATCCCTTAAGCCTCCCAGGAATCCCTGGAACAAGCCTTCGGCGTTACGGAAGGTTCGAACGAACCCGCCGATTCGACGAGCTGTATTCAGATATCGGCGATCCTCGGTCTGGTCATAAAGGGCAAGAAGCGCAATCATGACCCAGCTGTTACTGCCGACATCTATCGTATCCTGAGCAACTTCAAAGGATTCTTGTCGTGCCTCAGAATAAAAACCAGGTATAGCTACGGTCCCAGATCTGCCATTAGGCCGCCAACCCGGCGGGAGGGTCAGATCACCAGCCGCGTAACCGGCACGGATTCTCCCGTCGTCGAAAAATCGGTCATGTTCGGAAGCATATACGAATGCGTCGCCGACGAGCCTGGCTCGGCGAAGACTGTCGTTTCTACCATCCGCCAGAAATGCCAAGATAGCCACCGCATTGTCGTAAGAGAAGGCAAGGTTACGGAAAACCAGGTCGATGTCGTCGTTCAGGTTGCTGTCGAAGGGATCAGGCTGAGAGGGTTCGGTCAGGTAGCTGGCTATGAACCGTGGCTCGTCGAGGCGGCGGTCAATCGCTGCAGGTGACAGCTCGTATTCTATGTCATCAACGTAAAAAATCGCTCCAGTAGGATTGTTACCGTCATCAGCGACCCAGCCGAATCCACCTAGCACGTAGCTCAGGTCACGGTGGCCTACAGGAATCGTGAACCTCTGCCACTCCCTGGAGAGCGAGAAGGTATTCCCCAAAGAAGGTTGACGCCTTGTAGAGCCCGGAAAACTCTCCGTTGCTCGCCCCGTTTCGGCGTTCCTACCGACACCACCCATGAAGAAATCAATCTTCTCCCCGCCCCCTTCTCCTCTGGCCCAGAAGCTTAATGTAACTGCCCCAGAGAGATCGATGCCCGCATTGGGCACGGAGCCAAAATTCAGCCGCGGTGCGGTAGCGTGATCAGGCAGGTGCCCGTTCATGAAGATGAATCCGGCAAAGTTCGTCTCTCCAATGGCCTCGTACTCGCATCGGATGGCGGTGGCGCCAGTATGGGGATTCTCAGACCACGAAGCGTTGACTGTCGCCGGAGAATTTCCGGCCGGGATCTTGGCAAACACCATGAAATGATTTCCTGCGGAATTTACGTCGTCGTAGACAGGGAACCTGTTGTGATAGCGGTCCATCATGTCTCTCAAGAATCGGACGGAAGAGCTGGCAGAGATTTCCGAAGGAGCCTGAGCCGTACCGGCCTCAGCCAGAGAGAGAACGATCAACAGTGAGAGTGCGGCCACGAGCAGGGGATTTTTCAACATGACGTCCATCCTTTCAAATGCTCAGGAGAGCTAATGATTCAGAACCCAAGGCGAAGGCCGAAGCGCGCAAGTTGCTGCCGTTCGTCGAGCCGGTGGTACTCTCGTACCTCGTAAGCAGCTTCCAGGATCAGCGTGCTCCGGTTCGCCGGACTGCTGAAGAGCTCGACAAACGAGCTGGCCACGAACCCCCGGCTCTCAAAGTCGTCGAGCCCTTCGGAGGACAACTCCTCGAAGAGCCGTAGGTTGACGGCCCACTGCGCGAGACCCAAGGGCCGATCCGCCTGCCTTCTTTGGAGATCGTTGACACGATCGATCAAACGATGGGTCAGAATGAGGTTTACCTCGAGATTCGAGCTGTCCTCGCCGGTCTTGCCGCGGACGACGTTGCGAAAGAAGTTGGGTAGGATCAGCAGATCCGTCCGGGCGAAGAGCTCAGTGAGCTTCAGGCCGGCGAAGAAAGTCTCCTGGACGAGCTCGACGTCGTCTCCGAACTCGCGCGTGCGCGTCACATAGCCGACGGAGTACTCAAACCCCCGCGGATCGATTAGGCGATCTTTGGTCGTCTCCCGAGATCGGAAGTGCAGCAGACGCAGGTTGGCTGCCGCCAGTTGGTCGCGATCCGTGCCGCCGTGCTCGAGATCGATCGAGGCGAAGGCTCCCAGCAGTTGCAAGTCCGCCTTCACCCGGCCAAAGCTACGCGTCCAGGTCGTCGAGGCTACGATGCGGTCGAAGGCCTCCTCCGGCGGACCCTCGATGTCGAACGTGCCGTGGTGCAGCTCGACGCGCCACAGGAGATCGGCCACCGGGGCCATGTTCACCGTGTCCTCGAGCGCCAGCTCGAATTCCTCGACCTCGAGGTCCGCGAACTGGACGGGTAGCGTCTGGCTTGCAATGACGTTGGTGCCGTCGACTGTGAACCAGGCGAGGTCCAGGTAGGGCAGTCGTCCAGCACGGAACCGGAGCACAGTACGACGGCGGCTGAGGTCCTGCTCGCGCAGCATGTCGGTGGTGTCGAAGCGCGGGTTGCGGTTAAGCAGGGTGTTGGCAGGCGTGGCCAGGTCGTTGTGCGCGACCGGGAATCCTCCGTCGTCGATAGTCGAGCCCAGGTAGAGGCCGAACTTCTGTCCTGGCTTGCGGGGGATCACCAGACCGAGACCCTCGCGTTTGTTCAGTTCGATGCGACCACGGTGGATGCGCTCCCGCAGGTCGTCCAGGTACTCCGGTGCTTCGGCATCAGTTGCGTCGGCAAGCGCCGTCTCGATGGCCTGCTCGGCGCGCACGTAGTAGGCCTCGGCCTCTGCGAACAGCCCCTTGGTACCGCGGTAGGTCCGGTAGTAGGTGGCGGCAGCTTCGAGCACCTCGGGATTTTCTGGCGCCAACTCGACGGCCTTCTGGTAGAGCTGCTCGGCATGGTAGCTGCCCATGTCACGGTGGAGGTCGGCGAGCCACTTGAGGCACGCGACCTGATCCTCAGCTGGCTGAACCAGTACCTGGCCCTCCGCCTGCTTCAGGTACAGGGCGAGCTGCTGCCCCGAGATCCCCGCGTCCACCTCCTCGCCGAGTGACGACAGCTGCCGGCACCGAAGCCATTGGGCCTGAAGGGCCGATGCGGTGAGAGGAACAACGACGATCACGGCGCAGAGCCTTGTGATCGAACAGCGAAACTTCGGACTGAGCGAGCAAATGAGCATGTCTTTGACCCTCGTTTATGATCGCGTAAACCGGATTGCAGAAGTGCCATCCTGCCTCTCGCAGCCTCTCACGACCCAGTCGCCGACCAGACTGTCCGATAAGCTCTCCGGGCCTTGGAGCGTGCCGTCAAGGACCGCCGGCAGGACGGTTCCGTGGGTCGCGGCCATCCTGGCGATGAGTTCGGGCTCGTCGGAGAACGGGTCGATGGCGATGGCGTTCTCACGAGCTACCGAGGTCGGGACGTCGTAGACCACATCCGTCTGCCAGGGTCCGTTCTCGTTCGTGGCGTACCGGAAGATCCCGACTGGGTCCCCGTAACTGATGTGGACGTACCCGGCAGGGTCCACAGCGGTCGACGTGTAGCTGTAGTGAATGTAGCTAGCCCCTCCGAGGTCCATCGACTCCAGGTCCGGCTTTGGGCCAGGAGGTCTCGGTTCTGGTCTCCGGCCCTTACTTGAGATCGCGTAAACGGGAGCCCAGAAGTTCCATCGATTCAGACCAGCTTCGGGTCAGCCCACAAAGAAGGCTCCACCCACCTCCCACGGGCTATGGCCGTCATTCGAAGCCGGCAGAGAAGATGGCGCACGATGAACCGGCGAAGAAGATGGTCAAGACCGCGAAACCAAGCGTCGAGGGGACCAACGAACACCGAACCCTGAGACGACCAACGATAAATGTGAGGTTACGATCATTTCTCCCTGTAGAGAACAACGAGCATCTCATCGGCAAAATCCTTAGGAGTAAGCACGCGGCTTTCACGCTGATAACCGTCCTTTTCGACGATAAACTTTTGTCCAGAATTGCCGCGTATAAAGAAATATCCACTCGGAGAGGAGAGAATCGAGTCATCTTCGCTTTCTTCGATTTTAATCTGAGCGTCGGAGAGACCCTCGCCGGCATCGGACACAACTATCCCTGCGATGAATGCAAAACCCTCTGAATCGTCGATTTGGCGGAGAAGGAAATTCTCTCTCCGAAGATGCTGTATAAATTCCTGCCGCATCTTCATCCTCTCTGTGAGAACTTCATAGATCTCATGCGTCGACTGCTCTAGTTCTGCTCTTTCAGCTTTCCCTTGTTGAAGGACATAGCCTGTCACTAGGAATAACGCCGTCACGACGGCCATGAGGATGGCGGCTACCGACGCTCTTCTTTGCCATCGCAGCGTCTCTACCTTCAGTCGTTGAACATCATTCAGCGACAGCGCCTGAGTCAAGTCGATCATTACGCAAATCTGATGGGGTGGTTTTGTCGGACCCTTCCAGCAGATAAAATCTTCTTCCAAAGTATAGAACTCCCTGTCAAGAGTGCCGCCTGCTGCATAAATCTTGTTAACCTTCGCCCCTGGAAGTCTAAGAGCTGAGGAACTCCAGCCGCCACGAATGCCATCCCAGTTTCTGGCCTTCGAAAAGACTATGGTGAATGAAAAATGGTCTGGTGTTTCTTTCACGTGGCCTTCCTCTCTTTCGACGTTTGAGTCATCTACTTGACTGTCATGTGCAAATTGGCTCGCGAAGTGAGATTCTCCACAGATCAGCCCCCGCTGACCCTAACTGAGATCAGTCAGGGTCAGCAGTTTCAGGCCAGTTACATCAGATACCCCTTGGTGCCTCTATGACCTGTTTGGCGACGATATCGATACGTGCCAGCAAGGCACCGGCCGGATCCATTTGAAAGATCTCTACGACCGCAGGTGCGAGAGTCTCCTTCGGCACCAGGAGAAAAGCTACGAGGGTAGCCTGATAGCCACGAAAAACCGTGCCAATTCTCCATGTGCCATCACGATTAACCTGGGCGTAACCATGACCCTCTGATCCAACCGCAGATGGATGGATGTACCATTTATCAGTCAAGACATATACCAACACCTTGTACTTCCCATGGTCACCTGACGGTATTCCTGTGACGGTCCCCAGAATTTGTGCACGGCTGACAAAGTCCGTCATCACGATTTCGGGCCTGGTCGTGTCTCGATCAAGAGACGCGAGCAGATTAAATCTTGACTGTGGGCTAACATCCTTCGTATGGGTCTTGTAGCCTTCCTTTCCTATCTTGACCGTGATGGGTTCTGAGCACAGTATGACGAATTTGAAGCGACCTTCATCATTCGTCGTCACAGGATTGATGTCGGAATCTTGGACAGATACAATGGCTCCTTGGATGGGTTCTTCAGTGTTGGCGTCGATGACTTCCCCGGAAACTACCATTGCAACTTCTTCAGCCGCCAGATTGCAGCATGGCCACAATGCAAGGGCGAATGTAAGCGTGATGATAGCGATCGATTTCCTCATGGTTCTTTCTCCTTTTCGAGTGTTATTGAGATGCCGACCTCTTCACTGGATTTCGTTTGGTTGAACTCCTTTTCGTCAATAGTGACCTCCTTCGTTCGGTAGTCCATGCTTTCGACGACGATGATGTCGTCGACCCTGCATTGTATCTTCTTGATGCCATCTGAACCTGTTGCGCCCTTGTAGTCCTCTTGTTGTTTTCCTCTCTTCTTGGTAGATATACGAGCTCCTTCTACAATGCCTTCAGTCGATGTGACGTGTATTTCACAGGTTTTTATATTCGCGCCGTTGTCACCTGTTTGTGACCCATTGTCGTCTTGGGAGTCTTCAGGTGAGTTGTCCTGGTCGTCCGGCGGCAAGTCAGGTTCGTGAGGCTTGACGTCCGTAGGTATGCTTGAATGAAATGCTAGCAGTGGTTGTGTTTGGCGGCAGATCCAAAGACTCGCGAAAGTCACTAGAATCGAGACGGCGACAAGGATTATAATGGCTTTTCTGTTACGAGAGGACGAGGGGGGTGGGTAGTCACACTTCGCCAGCGGGTGGGCGAAGACGACATAGGCCAGCCAAGTGAGGTCATCTCGAAAAGAATTCCTGGTCGCCAGTCGAGCTTGGCGAACGGCTTCGCCTATCGGTATTCTTTGGAAGAAAAGTGAGTAGAACTCTGTGACGAAATATGATGCCGCTTCATCCGTTGTCGACCAGAATGTCCCTATGAAGGCTCCCGATTCGAGCTTTAGAAAATTGTCGGCCCACCCTCCTATGCCGGTGAGTGCCGGCGCGCTGCGACCCGTTTGGCAGGCATTCAGAAAGACGAGTGGATGTCTTTGACCAATTTTCCTCATTCTGCCGTCGCTCAAGTTTTTTGGACTGATCTCTGTGCCATCGTGAAATCGTAACGGCCAACTATTGGGGTCTAGTCCCCGAGCTTCACCATGTCCGTTTAAATGCCAACCGTCAAACCTTCCTGATGCCATATTTTCAATCAAAGTTTTCCCAGTTACGATTTGAACCGTCCTCTTCGTGCCCTCCATGCATTTCAAGAAGTCAGCATCTCCCAAACCTGCGGGGGCGTGAATCAAGTGCTCTCCCCTTCGCTCTCCATGATGAGCATTAGTTGAGACTTCTCCTGCTGCCGCAATGCACTGCAACGGTAAGTGAAGATAACTCTCGTTGAGATCGAGTCTCCAGCGAGTGAGATTGAATGCTTCGCACAGGTAAACTCCGGCCTCAGATTGATCGTCAGTAGCGGTCGCAGGGTGGCGTATTTTTAGCATTTCCCAGGGAATCCATCCTTCATCAGATTGAATCTGGAGGATGTTTTCTCTGTTCCGAAGTTGCCAGAGGAACCTCTCCAAAGGCTCTGGAAATAATCTTTCCGTCAACTCGTAGCCAAACTCGTCGAGGGTGCGGGACATGTCTTCATTTGAGTATTTCGCCTCCTCGATCTTCTCGAAGAAATCTTTGAAGTGCTCTGATGGGTCTTGGCGTAGAGGTTCCGATTTAAATCGAATTGTTCTCGCGAAGGGCGATGATCTTTCTGTGCGGATTTTATAAGAAAAATGTGTAGTCTTGCCGTTTTTCTCATGAGTGCGTATTTGAAGAATGACCATGTGTCGGAACTCCGTCGGTCTATGTGATGACATTCACGGTCTGCTTCTATTTTGTTGAGTGTGTTCTCGTGGTCTGCCGAGGACATAGACCGCAGGATCTCCCAGGACGATAAAGTTACGCGCATCGTTGAGGGCGGTCCACTCAAACTCGCGCCTTTGCCGCGCCTGTTCGTCGTCAGCCTCATCTCCGCCGTGCTCTCGGCGCTCAATCTCGAGAGTCAGTGCTGCCGCAATGGCGGTATACCGTCGTACTAGTGAGCGCATCGCGTGCCCCAAGCGATGACCTTGCCGCAATAGTTGGAGGATCGTGTCTTTCAAGCTTAGAACTGCTGGTATTTCCTTGTCGCCGAAGGCCCACGCGAAGGATGTTGTCCAACCTCGATCGACGTGGCCGATGCATGCGAGAGCCCCACGGCTTAAGAGCTCTTGAGGTAGGCGAGCGACGAACGGTTGCTCGGCCAGGATCTCGGGCTCCCCCTTCTTCGCTGCGTGCGGAAAGTTACTCCTCACCGGGGTGCCAGCTCCGTAGCAGCAGAACAGAAAAATGACCTGACCGTCGAGACGGGAACTCTCGGAAACGTCGTCAGCTGAGAAGCGGTCGTCGTCCTGCTGACAGAGCAGAGCGCCCTGATAACGCTTCTGTCGGGCATCCCCAGCAGCGAAGCTCTCACCATGGCAGGAGGCAAGAATGATTCCGGGCGCGGCTTCGGAATCAAGACATTGACGCAAATTGCTGGACGATGCTTTAGAGCGACAGAGTGTCTCGAGCTTCCAGTCATCTGCGAGATGGTTCCAATCCTCTCTGAGCGGTGCGACGAGATGACGTGCCAGAAGGTCGGTAACCCAATCGCCGCGCTCGACCGAGAAAAGCGTGGCTTTGCGAGACAAACTGCTACCCTTCCGCTCCGTCTTGACCACAGCGCGTGCGTAGCGACCGTAGTCCTCGACGTCGTCGAAAGCGATGCGCCCAACGGCGTGGCTCGTCGCGAGCTGATACTGGAATTCGAAAGGTATCTTTTCTGGACTACCAACGATCAGAATATAATACGGGAGCCTCTCGGGGTCGAAGACTCCCGGTATCTCGCCGTGCCGATTCCAGAGGAAGACACTAGCCGATTCCGAAGGGTGGTAGGTGAGCTTCCGATAAAGATTCGCTGCCTGATCCTCGCGGCGCCTCAGGAGCGGGCGCAATTGTGCAGGAATGGCAGGATCTTCGCCGAGCGCAAAGACGACGCCCCAGCCAGTCTTTGCTAACTTGTGCGGATCTACGTCGGCCGGTAGCTCGCGCCATTTACGTTGCTCCAGACTCTCGATCTTTTCCTCGTACTTGCGGCACAAACGAAGCTCGTCGTGCGACGAGATGCCAGTACCCGTTTCTGCCGTATCGAGATGTTTAGTGAGAGTTGGGAGATCAAGTTCCAAGGGCTCGAGCCGTCGCTTGCGTTCGATAGTTCTCTCTTCGCCGACGGCGCCGAAACGAATCTCGCCCGTGTTCCGCACCTGGATACGAGCGTCGTCAGCCCGGGCGGCTTTTTCGAGATCTTCATCCGAGAGGAGTTGTTTAGGCTTTCGGTCCCCCGGCATGTCGCCGGCCCCAGTCTGATCGACAGGTTCGTCCTCGACGTCTTCTTCCCCGATGTCACCAAACCGGATTTCGGACTCTCTGGACGGTCGCCTCTCGTCCTCTACGTCGCCGTAGCGGAATTCAAACTCCCTGGACGGTCGTCTCTCAGCCATGGTCTCCTCCTGGACTTCTTCCTCAGGCTCCCTGGACGATCGCTCCTCAGCCATCGCCTCGTCCCGGGCTCTTTCGTCATCGGTACTCATTCACCACGTCCGTGTTCGAGTCTACGCCAGTCCCCCACGAGGACAAAGCCGGCCCACTGGTAGGGCGCGGCGTCCGGCTTGGCGAGCATCGAGACCTGGGCCTGACGCAGGGCGGCGGCCGGCGTGTCGTTGGCCGAGAGAGCCTTGTAGAACCGCGACATGAGCTCCGCGGTATGCCGATCCGAAACTTCCCAGAGACTGAAGACCACCCGTGCCGCGCCCGCGTCGAGGAAGGCGCGCGACAGAGCCTGGACGCCCTCGCCCCGTAGGTCCCGGCCGCGACCGGTACGGCAGGCGGAGAGCACGACGAGATCCGCCGCGAGATCGAGTCGCGAGATCTCGAAGGCACGCACGAAACCGTTTTGCCGGCGTCCCTGCGGGTCGACGAGCGATAAAACCAGACCCGAGAGAGCCGGGACCTCCCGGTCGACCAGGGCGTGACTGGCCACGTGAAGACCGGAGTAACGTCGGATCTCGGGCCCAAGGAAGGTCTCCCGATTTGCCGCGAAGCCGAGAAAGACGTCGCCTCCATAGAGCTCCCGGATCCTTTCGACTTCCTGCCGCGTGTGAGGGAGCCGAGCGTAGGGGTCGACTCCCAGCCGTTCTCCCGAGCGCCGGAGGTCGACGTCCTCCTCGTTTGTGTGCTCTTCGGGGCTGCCGCCGTCGACCCGCGGGTCGTCGGCGCGAAAGACCGGATCGGCGAAAAGAGCGAGGCGCAGTGGTGGCGACGGACGTGCAGCGCGCGCCTGGCGCAGCGTGTCGAGGGCCATCGTCGAAGGCAGAACCACGATCTCGTATCGACGGACGAGAAACGCGTCGTCGTCGCCACCCGGTTCGGGAAGGGCCGTGAACGGGACCACCTGGAGCTCCCCCTCGGTGACCAGGGCAAGCCTCTCGTGCGCGGCGAGCTGCGACGCTACCGGGGCGAGCAGGATTTCGCTGAGGCGTCGTCCGTCGTGACGGGCGGTGCTCTGGCTCTGGACGTCGGAACGGGCCAGCTTGCTCGAAAACGCCGTGGCCAGGCGTTCGATTTCGGAGCGGGGCGGGAGCTCATGGGCGACAAAAACCTTCCCGGAGAGCGACCAGAGAAAGCTGCGGCGTTGTCCCAGCGCGTAGACGAGAAGCAGCGTTCCCTCGTCGAGGGCCTCGCCCACGGCCTCGACGTCGATCATGGGCCGCTTCGACGACGGGTCGTCGAAGACCTCGTGACGGATCTTGCCCCCGACCTGCCGGAGCCCCTTCACCAACTTCCGGATCCGTGACTCCCGGCGCGGATCCTTGCGGGACAGGAGGCTCGCGTCGCTGAGCTTCCTTTCGAGCTGGCGTTCCTCGGCGAGAAGTGCCGGGTCCACTTCAAGCCGGGCGAGAGAACGCCGAACGGTCAGCGTGTCGTCGAGCTCTCGCGCCAGGCGACGCTCGTTGACGACGAACGCGGTGCGGTCGTGGCCATCCGTCGGCTTCTCGTCGTGGAGGCGCATGAGGACGTCGGTGGCAATTTCGTAGTAGTCTTGGCGAAAGGCGAAGTAGTCGGTTCGGATGTCGCGGCGTTCCGTCGTCCGACGCGTCTCCTCGACGAAGTCGAGGGCTGGCTCCATCCGCTTCCAGGCTTTCTCGAGCTCGCCCTGGTCACGCAGGGCCTCACCGCTGCGCAGGTCGGTCACGGCCTGTCCCCGGCGCTCGCCGATCTCCACGAAGATCGCGGAAGCCTCCTGGAAGCGCTCGAGCCCCAACGCCGGCTGGCCTGTTTCGACGTCCAGCAACCCGATCCGGGCGAGAATCCAGCCCTCGGCGTGGCGGTCGCCGGTCTCGCGGGCGATGGCGAGCGCTGTCTTGTAGGACTCGCGCGCCAGCTCCGCCTCGCCGTTTCGCTGCCGAATGAGACCCCGGGTGCTGTGTAACGTCGAGAGCGTGGTGTCGGCACCCGCGAGGTCCAGGGCCTCCGCAATGGCCTTTTCCGCGGCCTTTGGCTCCTCGAGCCGCACAGCGGCGAGAGCGAGCCCCTCGAGAGCGAGAGCAAGACGCTTGCGATCGTCGTACCCGCGTTGAATCTCCACGACCCGCAGGGAATGATCGTAAGCTTCCCGCGGACGGTGGAGGTCCAGGAGCACGTTGGCCAGGTCATTGCGGATCGACGCCTCGGAACGTTCGTTGCCCTTCCGGGCATTTGCCGGGAGGGCCCGCTCGAAAGCGTCGAGGGCGAGTTGGGTCCGTCCCAGGTTGTGGTAGGCGGTGCCGAGATGGGAAAGCGCCATGGCCGCGCCGCGGTCGAAGCCACGCACTTCGAACGACGTCAAAGCCTCCTCGCAGAGCGGGATCGCCCGCTCCGGCTGGCCGCGCCGCAGCCGGATCCATCCCGCCCGGTCGAGCAGGACGTCCATGCCTCGCTGATCTTCCTGGCCACGAAAGAGATCCAGGGCTTCCTCGCAGAACGCCGTGGCCTCCGGAAGCTCGCCCAACGAAATCCGGGCACGGCACAGGCCGTGCAGGGTATCGATCTTTTGGCGCGGAAGATCGAGCCGCGTCCAGATCGGGAGCGCTTGCCGGTAGGAGTCGACCGCCGCCTCATAGTCCCTCTTCTGGAACTGAGCCGCACCGTCCCAGTAGGCCAATTCAGCAGCGACGAAGGTCTGATCGTCGTCTGTCGCCGGCCGATGTTCCACCTTCACGACGCGATAGTGTCCCGGAGGGGCGTCCTCTTCGAGCGACGCCACCTCGAAGCGGTAGCGTCCCGTCTCCCGGACGATTGTCACGAGCTCTTCGTAGCCGTCCTTGCCGTTCGGGCTGTCGACGGTGCCGAGCTCTTCACCGTGGGGGTCGAAGAGCCGGAGCACGACGTCAATGCCCTGCTGGTCGACGAGGACGTGCAGGAAGTCGCCGGTTTCCAGGTCGAAGACCCGGAAATGGACCTCGCCGCCCTGTAGGGCAATCGGTTCGTCGGTCTCGGGGATCTCGGTCATACTGCTGCTTTTCCGGTCGTGCAAAGTCGTTTCCCTGTCGTGCGCCGTCGTTTTTCCGTCGTCGGCCGTCGCTTCCCGATCTGTATCTTCCCCATCCCCACAGCCTCCCAGCGCGAGAATGAGCACCAGGAGCCACGCCCACGTATGGACAGGTGAACGTCGGACCGATCCCTTGTTAGACTTCACTGCATCTCATTGTACCTCAACCCGTATCTCCCTCTCGTCCAGGACCTCCAGGCGTTCCTGATCCCGTCCGGAAAGCCGGATCCGGTAACTCCCCGGACTTAGCAGCCGTCGCGGAAGCACCAGCAGAAACTCGTCGTGGGGATCGCGTGCGATTTCCGAGCTCCACACCGTCTCATTCTCTTCGTCGTAAAGCTCCAGCCGGTAGGCTGGGAAGCTCTCGACCTCGGAAAGGACGAGATAGATCGTCACGTGCGACTCCTCTGCCGCAACGGTCAGCATCTCGGTTCGCTTGCCGTCAAGGAAACGGATTTCCCGAGTCGCCGAGGTACCAACAATAACCGGCTGCTCGATCTGCTCCTTGAGCTGAACCAGCCAGGCGGAAAGCCCCAGCGAAGCCGCGCCAAAAGCAGCAGCCAGCGCGTAGCCCGGCCAGCCCCTGGCCGGACGCCGCCGCGCGCCCACCGTCTGTGCCGCGTCACGCTTCTCGAAGCGCACCAGGTTGCCCGGCAAGGCGGCGCGCGCCGTCGCGAGACTCTCCAGCCAGTCCCGGTACTCCGAATCCTCGTCCACCTCCTGCGTCAGGCTGGAGGCCCGGACCGTCCCGTCGGCGATCTCCGCCCGACGTCGCCGGACATCGTCGAGCGCCGCCGCGTCGAGCGTCCCGGTCCACTGTCCCTTCTCGAACGCGGCGACCGCGAGCCACGTCCCTTGAGCGCACCGCACATGCGCGACGGAGCCGTCGTCCGCCGCGACCGCGACATCGCGGCTCCCCACCAGGGGATGGTCGTCGACCGGTGCCACCCAGACCCACGACGCGTCAGCCGGATCCTCTTCGAGGACCAGCCACTCCATCGGGATGGCGCTGCACGCGTCGAAGACGAACGTGTCGCCCGGCCGCGGTGGCCCGTCCGGCCGTTCGGCCGTGGCCCGGCACGCGGTCGCCTGCCGGAGCTCCTCCCGGCGGCGGTCAAGAGCCATGGGGGGTTCTCCGCTGTCGCTTTCCGTGGCTCCTTGGGTCGTGGTTCCTTGGGCCGTGCCGCGGGCGCTCGCGTCGCGGCAGTCCTTCACCATGCGGCCCAGGGTCGCCTTGAGGCCGGGGATCCGCTCGCGGGGAATACCGATCGCCTCGCCGAGCTTGTTGTCGGTCGGAAAGCGCGATCCCTGCTCCGTCGCCGTGGACGCCGGAGCTTGCTCCTCGGAATCGGGTGAGCCGGGTTCCGGCTCGGCGGCCCAGTAGCGCAAAAAGCCCCAGAGCCGACGCAGGTACTCCCGCGTCTTCGGGTTCGCGTCGATCCGGTCGATGCGTCGGCTCACACAGGCGAGGAGCTCCGCGAAGGTCTGACGCTCCTCGAGACCGTTCTCGGGACGCACCAGCCGGACGATCGACCTCGTCCCTTCGCCGTCTTCGTCGAAGGCCGTCTCCTCGTCCTCGTTCGCCAGGAGGGCACCCCAGCGGGCTCGCACGTCGTTCTTGAGGGGCTCGATCAGGTCCCGGAACCGGAAGACCTCGACGCCGTCGTCGGAGAGCCTGGCGATCCGCCCGATGAGCTCGGCGATCACGCCGTCCTTTCTCCAGGCCGTGACGAGCTCCGGCAGGAGCGCGTCGTTCCAGGTGGTGACCTGCCGGGCCGGATCGACGTTGTCGGCCTCGCAGGGGTCGTGCCAGGGGGCGAAGGCGAGGACGGTGTCGTTGCGAACTTTGACGTCGCCGGCGACGACGTGCAGGACGCCCTCCTTCAGGAGGCCTTGGATGGCCGCGTGAACCACCTCGAAGAGGCGATAACCGAGGGGATCGTGGCGCCGCTGGGTGTCGTGGAGGAAGTTGCGGATGCTGAGGAAGACCAATCCATCGACATTCTCCCGGACGCGGGCTTGCTTGCGGAGCCCCGGAAGGCGCCGGACGAAGACGAACTCGTAGCAGTCGAGCAGCAGCTCTTCGAGAAGCTCTCCGTCGGTCCATTCCGTGCCTCCGTAGATGCCGAGGTAGCTCGGCGGCGCTCCCCAGAGAGCGCGCCTCTTCATCTCGTGGACCAGGGCCTTGCGCAGCGTCGCCAGCAGCGCGTCGAAGCTCTCGTGCGTCGGGGGCTCGCCGTCCGGCCCCAACAAGCCGAGGAACGAGGAGAATGTGGAGCTCACGATCGGAATTCTATCCGATCCCGTCGCGGGCTCCACCCCCGACGTCCGACCCGATTCGGCACCGACCACCTCAGCATGGGGGGTCGTCCTCCCAGGATCGCGCAAAAGGGGCACGGAAAGTGTCATCGGCCTCGCAGATTCTACTCTTCGGTGCGGACGCGGGGTGGGCTAGACTAGGCCCTATGGCCAAGACGCTCAGCGAGGTCACCCGTCTCCTGCTGGCCTGGAACGAGGGCGACACCGAGGCCCGCGAGCAGCTCATCCCGCTGGTCTACGACGAGCTCCACGCCATCGCCGCGCGTCAGCTCGGCCGCGAGGGCGAGAAGCGCGACCACACCCTGCAGCCTACGGCCCTCGTCAACGAGCTCTACCTGCGCCTCGTCGACCAGAAGCGAGTCCACTGGAAGGAGCAGCAGGAGTTCTTCGGGGTGGCCGCCGAGCTCATCCGTCGCATCCTGGTCGACCACGCCCGCAAGCGCCAGACGATCAAGCGGGGCGGGGAGGTGTTCAAGATTCCGCTCGACGAGACCCTCGGCATCGCCGCCGCGCGCGACCCCGGGCTGCTCGCCCTCGACGACGCGTTGCGCGATCTCGCCAAGCACGATCCACGGGGTAGCCGAATCGTCGAGCTCCACGTCTTCGGCGGCCTCCAGTTCGACGAGATCGCCGAGATCCTGGGCATCTCGCGCTCTACGGCTCTGCGCGACTGGAAGCACGCCAAGCTCTGGCTAAAGCGCGAGCTCCAACGCGAATGAGCCCCTCCCGGAAGTAACTCGCGATGAGCCCTCAGCAGCTGGAGCGTGTTAAGGAGATGCTCGACGAGGTCCTTGGGCTCGATCGCGTCGAGCGGGCGGCCTACCTGGCCGCCGCCGACGTCGATGAGACCGTCCGCCACGAGGTCGAATCCCTTCTCGCCCAGGAAGACATCGAGGTGCCGCTTCTCGGGGGACCGATCTTCCCCCGCGTGAGCTCCGGCCAGCGGATCGGCCCTTACCGGATCCTCCGCCGGCTCGGCGACGGCGGCATGGGGACGGTCGTCCTGGCGATGCGCGAGGATTTCAAGAAAAAGGTGGCCCTCAAGCTCATTCGTCCCGGCCTCATCTCGGGCGAGGCCCTGCGGCGCTTCCTTTCCGAGGCCCAGATGCTCGCCCAGGTCGAGCATCCCAACGTCGCCCGGATCCTCGACGGCGGTACCACCGACGACGGCCATCCCTATTTCGTCATGGAGTACGTCAAGGGGGAACCGATCGACGAGTACTGCCGGGGGCTTTCCATCGTTGCGCGGGTGGAGCTTTTCCGCCAGGTCTGCGCCGCCGTACAGATGGCTCACAGCCACCTCATCGTCCACCGCGACCTCAAGCCCGGCAACATCCTGGTCACCGCCGAGGGGACGGCGAAGCTGCTCGACTTCGGCATCGCCAAGCAACTGGCGCCGTCGGACTCCGAGGCGGCGTCGACGACGCTCCACAGCCAGCCGATGACGCTCCTCTACGCCAGCCCGGAGCAGATCGAGGGTCGCCGAATCCGTCCCGCGAGCGACATCTATTCGCTGGGTGTCCTCCTCTACCAGTTGTTGACAGGCCTGCTGCCCTATGAGGGCAATCCCAAGAGCCTCTCCGAGGTGACGCGGGCAATCCGCGAAGAGGAGCCCCGAAGGCCCAGCACCGCGGTACGCCAGGACGCTGAGCAAGCCGGAAGGAAAGGCTCGCGGCGACGGCAAAAAGAGCTCACCGGTGACCTCGACAGCATCGTGCTCAAAGCGCTTGAAAAGGATCCGCGGCAGCGTTACGGCTCGGTCGAGCAGCTCTCCGAGGATCTCCGGCGTCATCTGACGGCTCTGCCGGTGAGCGCGCGGAGGGCGACCTTCCTCTACAGGGCGTGGAAGCTCGTCCGGCGTCGAAAGCTTCCCCTGGCGGCGGTGGCGGCGGCGCTCGCGCTCGCCGCGTTTGCGACGTTGCAGTGGCGTCTGGCGGTCAGCGAGCGAGAGCGGCGAGAGGTGGTCGTCGAGGTCATGAGCGAGCTGTTCTGGGTCCCCATCCTGAAGGAAGCGCGCGGCCAGGAGCGCCGGGTCCAGAAGATCCTCGAGAGCAGCCTCGACAAGGTCGACCTGCTGGAGGCCGAGCCGCCGCTCCAGGCGGAGATTCTCCAGGCGGCAGCAGTGACGTACGCCGAGTTGGGCGACGAGGAGCGGACCCTGGAGCTGCGCGAACGCGCGGTCCGCATTCTGCGCGACCACTACGGTGGCAAGAAGCACCCGGACCTGGCGCGGGCGATCAACAACCTCGCGACCTCGTACTATCGGCTCCAGCGCACCGAGGACGCCGAACGGCTGTACCGCGAGGCCCTGGCGATGAAGGAATCGCTTTCTCTCGACGACGAGGACCGCGCCAAGTCGCTGAGCAACCTGGCCTCGATCCTGACCAACCGCGGTGAGCTGGCGGAGGCTGAGCCGCTCTACCGGGAAGCTTTGTCGATTCGTGAGAAGACCTACACGCCCGGACAGGTCGACTTGGCGACGAGCCTGCGTAGCCTCGCCAACCTCCGCCATCTGCGCGGCGAGCCTGCGGAGGCCGAGCCTCTGCTACGCCGGGCGCTAGAGATCCGGCGCGACGTCTACGGCACCGACAGCAAAGCCTTCGCCGCGGTCCTCAGCACGCTGGGACGGGTCGTGCATGCTCAAGGCCGTGCGGCGGAGGCCGAGGAGCTTTTCCGGCAGACGCTGGAGATCCGGCGCCGGCGCTACGGCGAGGCG
This sequence comes from uncultured bacterium, assembly GCA_965371445.1. GTDB lineage: Bacteria > Acidobacteriota > Thermoanaerobaculia > Multivoradales > J023 > DASWIG01. Next base: position 25,865 of record CBDUYN010000092.1, read on the forward strand.
AGCCGCGCAGTCGCGGCGACCGGGATCGATCTTGCGGCGGTCCACCTGGATCGCGGCGAAGTCGACGTCGCCGAGGAGTTGCTGGTGGAGGCCCTGGAGATCCTGCGGGCGAAGGCGCCGGAGCACTGGCAGCTGCCGCGCGCCGAGAGCCTCCTCGGTGCGGTGCGGACGGCGCAGGGACGCTACGGCGAGGCGGAGCCCCTGCTGCTCGGGGGCGTCCGCAAGCTCGGGGAGCTTCGCGGTGAGGTCGTCTATACGCGGAACGCGCGGCGGCGTCTGCGGGAATTCGAGGACGTCCAGGACGCGGGATCTCAGGCTCTGCCGTAAGCTTCAGTTTTTAGGAAGATCGGCGGCTGCTGGGCGTCCGGTGGCTTGGCGAAAGTCCGCGTAGAGGCGCCGTGTCTGCGCGGTCAGAGGGTGATCTGGCCCGAGGGCCTTCTCCCGCAGCCTGAGGCTACGTTGGAAAAGAGGCTCGGCCATCTCCGGGCTGCCTCTGTGCCAGTAGAGGACGGCCAACCCGGAGGTCGGGTAAGCAACGTGGGGATGGTCGGATCCGAGGGCCTTCTCCAAGATCTCAAGGGAGTTCTGAAAGAGCGGCTCCGCTTCCTCGAAGCGCCTCTGGCTGAGGTACAGCTCGGCGAGGTTACTGAGAGTCAGGGCGCTTTTTGGGTGGCCGGGCCCGAGGACCTTCTCACTGATGTCGAGGGAACGTTTGAAGAGCGATTCCGCCTCCGCATAGCGCTCCTGAAGACGGTAGAGGTCGGCCAGGTTGCCGAGCGAGACGGCCATGTCGGGGTGGTGAGGACCAAGAGCTCGATCCCTGATGTCAATAGAGCGCTCGTAAAGCGACGCCGCCTCCGCGTGGCGCCTCTGGATGACGTAGAGGACAGCAAGGTTGTTGAGCACTGTGGCGACGGCAGGGTGATCCGTTCCGAGGGCCTTCTCCCGGATGGCGAGCGCGCGCTTACAAAGCTTCTCTGCTTCCTTGTAGCGTCCCTGATCGCGGTAGAGGAGGGCCAGGTTGTTGAGCACGGTAGCGACGACGGGGCTGTCGACTCCGAGAGCTTCTTCCAGGACGGTGAGGGAACGCTCGTAGAGGGGCTCTGCCTTCTTGTAGTGGCCCTGGTCGCGGTAGAGTCCGGCCATTCTGTTGAGCACCTTGGCGATGGTGGGATGATCCGGTCCGAGAGCCTTCTCTTGACTGGCGAGCAAGCGTTCGTAGAGTGGCTTCAGTTTCTTTTCAAGCCCCTGGGCTCGATAGAGGTTGGTCAGCGTGACAGCGACGTGAGGGTGGTCGGCTCCGTGGGTCTTTCTACTGATTTCGAGGGATCGTTGGTAAAGCGGTATAGCCTTCTGTGAATTCCCTTGCGCACGGTGGAGCTCGGCCAGATTGTTGAGCAGAGGGGCGATGGCGGGAGACTCGGGTTCGAGGGCCTCCCAGATCTTGAGGGAGCTTTCGTAATGGGATTTCGCTTCCTGATCGCGTCCTTGGTCGCGATAGAGGTTGGCCAGATTGTTGAGCGTGGTCGCGACGTCGGGATGGTCGGATTCGAAGGCCTTCTTGTAGATGACGAGGGAGCGATCGTAGAGTGGCTCGGCCTTGGCATAGCGACCCTGGGCGCGGTAGAGGTTGGCCAGGTTGTCGAGCACGGCGGCGACGTTAGGGTGGTCGGGTCCGAGAGTCCTCTCGTACATGGTGCGGGCGTGCAGGAGAAGCCGTTCCGCCCCCTCGTAGCGGGCTCGCTTCTTGGCGTACCAACCGGCATCGTTGAGAAGGAGCGCAGCCTCTTTCAGGTCGATCGACATCCTCTCGAGATGTCCCGCCACTTCCAGCACTTGCGAATAGAGCCGCTTACACCGGGGCCAAGCTTTGAAATCAGGCGGTGGGAAGACCCCGGCGAGCGCCCGCGCCACCCGCTCCGCCCAGCTTCGCTCGGCCTGTTCCCCTAGCTCGGCCCGCGTCACAGCTTGTACCAGCCGGTGGACGCTCACCGTCTTTGCGTCGATGTCGCGCTCGACGAGGGAGCGGCGCAGGAGCGGCTCCACGAGGTCCGAGAATGCCTCCGTGTCGTCCCTCAGGTCTTTCGCGACGGGCACCGCCCCCAACTCCGCCGCGCCTTTGTCAAAAATCTCCTGGGGGATCGCGTCGGGAGCCAGAAACGCCACGGCGCGCAGGAAGTCCGCCGTGGCTTTAGACTCCTGCTCTACGTCCTGGAAGCTCATGGACCACGTGGTCGCCACCGTCGCCAGGTAGCTACCGGTCTCCGGCCCTTTCTTCTCCAAGAGATCGAGGTGTCGTTGCCGGAAGCTCTTGAGGTAGGACGCAAAGCTCGTTTGCCTCGTCGCGACGTAGGCCGCTGCCTGCTCGAGGGCCAGCGGCAAAAAGCCCAGCTCCTCGGCCAGCTCGATGACGGCTTGGCGCTCGTCGGGAGACAGACCCTCAAGCGGGGTACGCCGTAGCAGAACCTTTTGGGCTTCCTCGGCCAGCAGAACGGGGAGGCGGTACGGATCCAGCCCTAAGGTGGCGAACGAGATCGCCCGGGAGGTCAACAACAGGCGGCCTCGAATCTCGCCGGGCAGAAAGCGCTCCAACTCGTCAGGTTTGTCGACGTTGTCGAAGATCAGGAGCCAGTCGTCATGCTCCGAGAGCCAACGCAGCACGGCCGCGACGGCAACGTCCTGCTTGGGGACCTCTGCCTCCGGCAGAGCGAGACGGCGTGCCACTTCCTGGAAGCCGCTGCGGATCTCTGTCTCCGTCTCAGCTCGTACCCAGAAGACGCCGCCGGGGTAAGCGTCGCGGTGACGCCAGCAGTATTCCACGGCGGTCTGCGTCTTGCCGACGCCGCCCAGGCCGGCGATCGCTTGGCCGATCGCGGCGCGGCCTTCGTCGCGTAGGGCAATGTCGAGCGCGTCGAGGACGTCCTCGCGACCGACGAAGTACCGGTTGCGACGGGGGACGTTCCAGGGGACCGGGGACGCTCTCGCGAGCTCGCCGAGCTCTAGCTCGATCTCGTCGAGCTCTAGCTCGATCTCCTCAATCCGCTTCTTCAGCTGGAACTTCTGCTCGGGGTCGGCCGTGCTCACCCCGAGCTTGAGGAAGTAGTCGAGCTTCTCTTGCAGAATGGCTTGGCGCCCGGACAATGCTTCGGAAGACATGAAGGAAGTATAAGCGATGTGCCTCAACGAGGGAATGAGACCCTCCGGAGCTCAAGGCTCCGTAGGGCCTCACCCGTTCGCCGACTAGCGGTCCACGGTCTCGACGCTGAGCCGATACCCCCCGCCCAGGCCGTCCTTGCCCGTCAGTCGCAAGGAATAGGGCCCCGGCGCCAGGGTCGTGACGAGACGCCAACCCGCGTCGTCGTTGCGCGTTCTCACGTGCAGCCGATGACCGTACCGATCGTAGAGCCCCCCGAACGCCGCACCGTCCGCCGTCGCTTCAACGCGTACCGTCGTCAGCTCGTCAAGCTGAAAGACGAAGAGGTCCTCGTCGTCACCCCAGACGTTCCAGATCTCGCCCTTCACCTCACCGCCGAGCTCCAGCGGGGTGGCGCAGAGGAACGTGTCTCCGTGATCGTCGGCGGCGAGAGCGCCACAGGCGCCGCGGAACCGTTCGTACACCGCCGTGGCGATCGGATCCTGCACCATCAGGTCGGGATCGGGCTCCTCCTCCCGAGGGTCACCGTCCTTGGTGGCCCAAGCCGCGAGGAACAGGGCGATGAGCTTGGAACTCTCCGGAGGCTCTTCGGGATCCTGCGCGCTGACGCAGAAGCGGTAGGTACCCGGGGTCCGGACGGCGAGCAGCTGTCGGTTCGCCAGCCGTTCGAGAGTGTCGAATGAGGCGTGCTTCACGTCCGGAGAGCCGCAGAGAGGTGCGAAATCGCCGAGCCGTGTCTCGACCCCGCCGTGGCCCGTCGGGCTGAGCTCGATCGCCAGGAGCCCTGGGGAAAAGGCCTCGACGGCGTAGCATTCCTGCGCGCCGGCATTGCGCACCACGGCGTCGAGCGGGATCCTTGCTACGGTGTCGCAGCCGCCGTCCGGATGATCGAGCCCTGGCGCGCTATCTGCCGCCAGAGGCAGCAGCAGAGCGTGAAGCAAAATCGACAGAAAGAGTTTTTCTAAGTGACCGTCGTTGTGAGACATGAGTCCTCCTTGGGCGACCTTCGTCGGTCGCCGGTTTAACGTTTAAGACTCGTCGTTTCGGAATTTCTTCCGAAACGCCCAACATCGGCCGATGTTCAGCGAACCCCTTTGGCTCGTCTCGAATACTTGTAACCGGAGATTGTAAGGAGATGCGAAAAAACGCGGGGATTCTTCAAAGAATTCGCACCTCGAAGATTTTTTCTGAAAACGCGGCAACTTCCGCAACCAGGCGGTTAGAAAATTGGAGGAGTCCCTACACAGGCCGTAATGAGTGTGCCCTCGTAAGGCGGAGGTGGCTCAATCGGGGCAAGAGGTCGCGGCAGCGAGCCGGACGACAGGCTATACGCCCCGGACGGCGGTACAGGGGCCGTGGTCGTATAGAACCCCTACAGGGGTTCGGGATCGTGGGGTCCCGCGTACCCACCCGCCATCCCGGTGGCAGTCTCCTAGGCCAGCGCGGCCTGACGCTCGCCAGCGAGCTCGCGCACGCAGCGCTCCACCCGGTTCACCAACTCCGGGATGGCCTCCTCCGCCACCGAGCAGATCGCCAGGCGCAGGAACCGCTCGCCCACAGAGACCACGCCCGTGTCGTAGCGCTCGAGGAGATAGAGGCGGACCTCTTCGGCCGTCAGCCCAAGCTCCTCCGGGAGCTCCAACAGCACGAAGAAGCCCGAGTTGAACGGCATCGGCCGCAGGAGCTCGGGGTCGAGCTGCTCGATCAGAGGCTTCATCACCTCGAAGCGCCGGCGGCCGACCTCGCGGACCGCGGCCACCTCCTCGCGCATGCCGCCGCTACGCAGGGCCTGGAGCAGGACCATCTGGCTCGACGCCACCGGCGAGCCCACGGTCGAGCGTTGGAGGCACATCATCTTCGACTCCATCGCCTCCATCACCGGCGACTCGGGCGGATAGCCGAAGGTCAGGAAGCCCACCCGTCCGCCGAAGAAGAAGAACTCCTTGGTGGCGCCGTCGACCTTGACCGGGACGAGCTGCTCGTGGCGGCCCGTCAGGTCCCAGAAAAGAGACTCCTTGGGGATGTCCTTGCCGTAGGCCAGCCCGATGTAGGCGTCGTCGCACACGGCCACCAGGGGCCGTTGGTCCGCGATCTCAAGAAGCGAGCCGACGAGCTTCTGGCGCTCTTCAGCGGTCGGCGAGTAGCCGCCGGGGTTCGACGGAAAGTTCACAAGCGCCACCGCCGGCTCCCCGGCGGGGAGACCGTCGAGGGCTTCGGCGATCGACTCCGGGTTGTATTGACCGCCCCGATAGCTCGGAGCGGTGCGCATCGTCGCGCCGGTGCGAAGGCCGAAGCCCTGACGGTAGTTGCCCCAGAAGGGCGTCGTGACGGCGACCGCCCGCCCTTCGCCGCCGAAGAGGTCCGCCACCAGCGACAGGCCGTGGGCGAGGCCGACCGTGGTGAAGGGGAGGCTCGAGGGAAGCTCCTCGTCGCGTCCTTCGCGTTGCCAGAACCGCCAGCGCTCGCGGAGCTCGGGGATCCCCGAGACCGGCGAGTAGAGGAGCGCCCGGTTGCGGTCCTCGGCGTTCATGTGGAACGCCTGCTCGATCGTCGGCAACGGCACGGCGTGGCCATGGCCGTCGGTGAAGACGCCGATCGTGCCGTTGTAGGTCTTGCCCCGGGCCTGGGCGGCCTGAAAAGGGATGTCGGGCGGATAATAGGCCCGCCGTCCCAGAGGGGAGAGGGCGCGAAAAAGGGCAGGGGCCTCGGATTCGAGGGCTTCGTTGATCGCGGCGGCGTCGCTCATCGGTGGATCCCCTGCGGGGCTCCCCCTGGACCCCCGCCTCAAATTTCGCAGAGGCTATGCTTCCAAAAACGGAAAAGCAAGACCGTCAGGGCACGAGCCGCAAACGGGACACGACCGCCGCCTTGATCTGCTCCTCCGCCCACGGCGCCGGATGGAGCTTGCCGTCGAGGAAACGCCGCAGCTGGTCGTCGTAGTGTGGGTCGGCCGGATGCCCCGACTGCCCACCCGGCAGGGCCGCAAACGACGTCTCAGGCTGGCTCCAGTCGACCACCCAGCGCATCGACGGGCCGTAGACCACCTCGAGGCGATCGTCGCGCCACCTGGCTCCGAAGGCCGCCACCGTGGTGGCCGAGCCCGACAGTCCGAAGGGTCCGCGCCGCATCCAGCCGCCGAGCACGGGGACGGCGTCGAGACGATGGCGAAGCGTCAGCTGGTGGAGCTCGGGGTAGGGCCAGCTCCCGACGTCCTCGCCCCAGCGGCGCCGGCCGTCGTCAAAAGCGCCGGCGAGAGCGGCGGCGAGGGCTTCCGGGCGGCCTTCGACCGATGCGGTGGAGACGTCGTCGAACCAGTGGGAGTCGATCTCGCCCTGCAGGAGGCGCAGCAAGGCGCCGCGGTCGGCGAAGGGCTCAAGGCCCGCGGCGGCGGCCTCGTCGCCGAAGACACCCTCGAGGAGACGACGCTCCAAGAGGGCGTAGAGCGCTGCCGGCCCGTCGCCGTCCATCGTGGCGTCCCAGGTGGCGAGGACGGCGAAAGCGTCGCCGGCTGCGCCCTCGTAGGAGCCGGCGATCGCTTCGACGACGTCGCGGGCGTAGAGCGAGACGACGTCGCGCTGGAGCTCGCCGACGAGCTTCCAGTCCCAGTCGCCGCGCTTCGCGAGGCGTTCCTTGATGCGCCGGGCACGGTGCCCCGGGAAGAAGTCAGCGACGAGCGGCAGCTCGTAGCCCGGCGGACGGATGTCCTGGTTGGCGGTGACGATCGTGTCGTCCTCGGGAGCGACGACAGTGGGATTCGTCGAGCGGGGACGCAGGCCCTCCCAGCCGTAGCTCGTGTCCCAGCCGGGGGAAGGCAGGCGTCCGTCGCCTCGGCGCCGGTCAGGGATCCGGCCGAGGACGGTCAAAAGCAGCTCGCCCGATTCAAACGCCGCCACCAGGTTCTGGGCCGGGCACACGTAGGGCTCGATGGCCGTCAGGGCCTCTTCGGCGGTCCGTGCGGCGGCGAGGCCGTGGAGCGCCTGCATCGGATCGCCGCCGGCGTAGCACGTCCAGGCGAGGCTTCGGGGCGGCAGGTGGCGCTTTTCGTCGGCCTCGAGGAGCGGCCCGAGGTCGGTCGAGCGCAGCGTCACGGAGTGCTCGGCGCCGCCGCGGACCCGGATCGTCTCCTCCTCGACCACGATCTCCTTCCATTCTTCGCCGCGAAGGTAACGCCGGCCCTCCTCGTCGAGGGCCTCGAAGAAGACGTCGTGGTCGTCGAGCATCGTGTTGGTGAACGCCCAGGCGACGTGGCGTCCGCGGCCGATCACCACCCCCGGAGCGCCGGGCAGCGACATGCCCGCCGCTTCGTAGCCCGGGGAGCGCAGGTGGACCTGGTACCAGACGCTCGGCAGGAAGAGCCCGAGGTGGGGGTCGTTCGCGACGAGCGCCTTGCCCGCCGCGGTCCGGCTCGGCCCCAGGGCCCAGTTGTTGGAGCCCGGCGAGGCGAGCACCGCCGTCCCCGCGGCCGCCGTCCGGCCTTCCGTCGTCAAGCTGGCGGCGGCCGTGGCGATTGCCTCGGGCACGTGGAGGGACTCGACGCCCAGGAGGTCGCGGACCGCGTCGGTGCCGAAGGCCCCCAGCCAGAGGAAGCGTTCCTCCTCCGGACGGTCGTTCCAGAAGGAGAGGTCCCGGGCCATCAAGACGGCAAAGGCGAGGCTGTCGGTCCCCTTCCAGGGCTCGGGGTCCACTCCGAGGAGGCGCAGCTCCGGCGCCAGCTCGGAGCGCCGGAGCCAGGCGTTGACCCCGCGGGCGTAGGCGTCGAGCCAATCTCGCGTCCAGGGCGAGGCGTCGTCCCACATCGACTCGGCGACACGGCCGAAGCGGTGGGTGCGGAAGTAGACGTCGGTCTCGAGCGTCGCCTCGCCGAGGACCTCCGACAGGCGTCCAAAAGCGGCGCGGCGTCCGAGCTCCATCTGGGTGAAACGGTCGTTGGCGTGGACGAAGCCCAGGGCGGCGGCGAGGTCGAGCTCGTCCTCGGCGGCGAGGTAGGGCACGCCCCAGCGGTCGAAACGCACCGTCACCGGGGCGGAGAGGCCGGCGAGCGAGGCCTCGCCGCTGCGTACGGGGCGTCCGCCGCGGGACCACCACCAGGCACCGCCGGCGGTCAGGACGGCGAAGACGACGAGGACGAGGACGGCGGTGATCAGGATCTTCTTCATGGCGCCGGAGTGTATACGCTTCGACGTCACCCGCAATCCGCGATGCGGATCCGGGTCTCGATCTCGGCGGTGCGTCCGTCCTGGTAGGTGATCTCGGTCGTGACGGTGACGCAGTCACCGTCGCCATGGAGAGCCTCGACGAGCTCGCGGTAACGCTCGGCGAGGAAACGCCGCCGGACCTTGCGGGTACGGGTCAGCTCGGCGTCGTCGGCGTCGAGCTCCTTGTGGAGCAGGAGGAAGCGGCGCACCCGCGCCGCCGCGGGCAGGTCGCGGTTCGTCGCCGCGACGTGCTCGCCCACGAGCTCGTAGACCTCGTCCTTTTGCGCCAGGTCGGTAAACGTCGTGTAGGTGAGGTGACGCCTTTCCGCCCACTTGCCGGTGTTGGCGTAGTCGACGACCAGGATCGCCGCGACGAAGGGTCCTTCGCCAAAAGCCACCGCTTCGTGGAGATAGGGGCTGAACTTGAGCTTGTTCTCCAAGAACTGCGGGCTGAACTTGGTGCCGTCACTCAGCTCGACGACGTCTTTTATTCGATCGATGACGACGAGGTGGCCGTCCTCGTCGAAGTAACCCGCGTCGCCGGAGTAGAGCCAGCCGTCGCGGAGCGCCTCGCCCGTGGCCTCGGGGTTGTCGAAATAGCCCTGGAAGACGGCCGGACCGCGGGTCAGGATCTCGCCGTCGTCCGCGACCCGGATCTCGGAGGACGGCAACGGACGGCCCACGGTCAGGAACTTGACGTCGTCGTCCCGGTGAGCCGACGACATGCCCGCCACCTCGGTCTGGCCGTAGATCTGCTTGAAGCGTACGCCCATGGCGCGAAAAAACCGGAAGACGTCGGGACCAAGGGCGGCGCCGCCGGTGTAGGCGCGCCGGATCTTGCGCAACCCGAGCTTGTCCTTGATCCAGAAAAAGCACAGCGCCTCGGCCCAGAACCTCCTGAAACGTAAAGAAATCGGGACCGCGCCGGCACGGCGCTCGAGCTCGGCCACGACGTCGCCGACACGAAACGCCCAGTCGTAGATCCGGCGTTTCAAGGCGCTCGTGTCCTCGATCTTGACCTGGACCTCGGAGACCATGTTCTCCCAGATGCGCGGCGGCGAGAAAAGCGTCTGCGGTCCGATCTCCTTCAAATCCTGGCGGACCGTCTCGGGCTCCTCGGGGAAGTTGAGGGTGAATCCCACCAGGAGACCGCAGGAGATCGAGAGCATCTGCTCGCCGATCCAGGCGAGGGGCAGGAAGGAGACGAGCTCGTCGTCCGCGGCCATCGCCTCGGCCTCTTGAAAGCCGCGGGCCGCGGCGAGGAGGTTCGCGTGGGTGAGCACGGCGAGCTTGGGCTTGCCCGTCGTCCCGGAGGTCGTCGAGAGGATCGCGACGTCGGCGCCGCAGATCGCTCGAAGCGCCTCGTCGAAAAGAGACGGCTGCTCGCGTTCGAGCTCGCGTCCCCGTGCCTCGACGTCCGGGAAGGAGAGGAGCGAGGGTTCCTCGTAAGCGCCGAGCCCCCGTGGGTCGTGGTAGACGATGCCCTGAAGCGCCGGCAGGCCGTCCTTGACGTCGAGGACCTTGTCGACCTGCTCCTGGTCCTCGGCGACGACGAAGCGGGCGCCGGCAAACTCCAGCAGGAAGCGGAGCTCCTCGGCCACCGAGTCCTGGTAGGCGCCGAGGGAGACGCCGCCCATCGCCTGCGTCGCCAGCTCCGCGATCACCCACTCCGGACGGTTGTCGCCGACGATTGCCACGCGGTCGCCGCTTTCGAGGCCGAGAGTCTTCAAGCCCAGGGCAAAAGCGCGGACTCTCTCGAGGTAGCCCTGCCAGGTCGTCGCTTGCCAGATGCCGAAGGCCTTCTCGCGAAACGCGACGCTCTGGCCACGCGTCGCCGCCTGGTGGACGAGGAGGCCCGGTAGGGTGTCTTGGGGGTGTCGGGTCACCGGGGGATTCTAGCCCAGCTCGACGCGAACCAACGTGATCAACCGCTTCAAGGCCCGCTCCACCACCTCGGTCTCCCGGTGACGGAGGATCACGTACCCCTCGCCCTCGTAGGACCCGCTCGGTGACTGCCAGAGCCGCGGCAGGTTCGACTCGACGACGAGCGACCCGATCTCGCGTTGCGCCTCCTCCAGGCCGTGGATCTTGCGCACCCGTCCCTCGCCCTGGCCACGCAGATAGGCGGCACCGGCGGCATACTCGCGTCCGGGAGGGTCGAAAACGCCGTCGATCATCACCCGCGCCCAGGCATGGTAGAAGTCGACGTCGTGGGCGTAGGAGATCAGCTTCGTGATCTGCGCCCCGCCGGGACGCGCCCCGACCTCCGAGACGGCGATCGAGCCGTCCTGGCGGCGGAACCACTCCAGGTGGCAGACGCCGGTCTCCATGCCCAGCACGTCGAGGCTTCGCGCCGCCACACGGCGGACATCGTCGTACTCGCGGACGTCGATCTCCCGCGGCAAGAGCACGCACCACTGGATCCAGGGGTTCTTGACCACCTCGAGCGGCGCCGGCCGGTAATGGGTCAGCGAATGCCAGACGAGCTTGCCGTCGATCGAGACGCCGTCGAAGGAGTGCTCGCTGCCGACGATCAGCTCCTCGCCGAGAAGCGGCTGCCCCGGCGAGGGCGGATGGCGGCGCAGGACGTCGCGCAGCGTCGGCTCGTCGTGGACCGCGTAGGTGGCCCTGGCCCCGGCACCGTCGGGGGGTTTCACGACGACGGGGAATCCGATCACGTCGACGAAAGCGTCGGCGTCGGCGGCCGAGGTGATCAGGCGGTGACGGGCACAGGGGACGCCGGCTTCGCGGAGCACGGTCTTCATGAGCGACTTGTCGCGGAAGCGCCGCGCCGCCTCGACGCCCATCCCCTCGATCGACAGCCGCTCGCGCACCTCGGCGAGCTGTTCCTGGAGGTGCTCCAGGGTGCCGAGCAGACGATGGATCGGCCCGAGCCGTTGACGGACCGCCTCGACGGCGACGGCGATCTCGCCCGGATCGAGGGCGTTGCGGAGTTGCCAGTGGCCGCCGACCCGGTCGCGGATCGGCGGCGGAAACTTCTCGAGGGGGTCCTGGGTAAGGAGGACGAGGCGGGTGTCCGGGTTGGCGGCCGCCGCGGTGATGAAGCGGCCCGTCGTCTCAAACGAGAACGGGGCGACGAAAAGGACGTTTCGCATCGGTCGAGCTCCTCCCTGAGAGACGGGTCCGTGGCCCGCCATCCTATCCTGAACGGCGAATAGGTGTCCTATGAAGGGCGAAGCCTAAAGGCTGATAACCTCCGTCACCGTTCGTCGGCCTGCGTCCGGGCCCCTTCGCGAACCCGGTCCACGGTAACTCCGGAGCCCTCCATGCTGCAAGATCGCTGCTCTCGTTCCTTCACCGCACAAGACCGCCAACGTGGCCAAAGCTATTTCGACCAGGGCCGGGTGGACCTCAATCCCCCCACCGAGGACGGGTTCACGGCCACGGTGGCGGGATCCGGCCAGCTCTACGACGTCGAGCTTCTCTGGGGCGAGGCGCGGCAGGGCTTCCTCCTCGTTTACTGCACCTGCCCCCGGTTCGCCGACGTCGAGATCTGCAAGCATCTGTGGGCGACGATTCTCGCGGTCGACTCCGCCTTCCCGGACCTTTCCGTCGCGGGTACCGGTTTGCTGGTCCCGATCTACGAGCCTGTCGACGACTTTGAGATCCCCGAGCCGACCTCCGCCTTCGACAGCTTCGATGTCGTGGATCCCTACTTGCCGCCGTTCGGCGGCCGGCCCGTGGCCCGGGGCTACACGGCGCCTCGGGGTCCGGAGAGCTGGCGGGATCACTTCGCCAAGCTACGGAGCACGAGGCACCTCACGCCCTCGCCGTCCAAGCGCCGGGAGGCCCACTTCCTGCTCGACGTCGGAGCGTCTCGCGCCCAGGGTCAGCTGGTGGTGACCTTCTACCAGCGGGAGGCCAGGCGCGACGGAAAGCTTGGTAAGCAGAAGGTCCTGCGCCTCAGCGAGGGGCAACCCGCCGGCTTCTCAGATCCCGCGGACCGCGAGGCCCTCGGGCTTTTGCTGGCCACCTCGACGGAGGCCTGGTACTCGTGGGATCGGGCCCCCGGCCGTGAGCAGTGCGTCCTGATGCCGCCTCTCTACGAGGTGGTCCTGCCCCGCCTCGCCGCCACCGGGCGTTTCGGCTGGGTCCTCGCGGAGAGGGCTCGCGACAAGGTGACTCCGCTCGACTGGGACCCCGGCCCGCCGTGGCGGCTCGTCGTGCAAGCCGAGCCGCAGGGCGGCAAGGTGCGTCTGCGCGGCCGGCTACGCCGGGGCGAGGAGCTTCGCGAGCTGTCGGAGCCGGTGCTCCTCCTCGCCGCCGGGGCCGTGGTCTTCCCCGACCGCGTGGCGCGGCTCGAGGTGTCGGAGAGCTTCCCCTGGATCGACCTGCTCCGCCGCCAGGACGTGCTCGTCCCCCTGGACGAGCTCGACGCCATGCTGGGAGAGCTCTGGAGCCTGCCCGCCCTACCGGAGCTTTCGATGCCCGAGGAGTGGCGCTTCCAGGAAGTGACCGGAACCCCCCGACCGTGCCTCGCGGTGAGCCGGCCGCAGGCTTCCCCCTGGCACAAGCCGCAGCTCCAGGCCGTCGTTTCATTCGACTACGACGGTCAGCTCGTCGGCCTGCGCGACGAGGCCGCCGCCCTCGTCGACGCCGGCCGACGCCGCGTGCTGCGGCGTGACCGTGAAGCGGAAAAAGCCGCTCTCGACCGCCTGGGCGAGCAGGGCTTTCGAGAGCCCGAGTGGTCTTACCGGAACGACGCCGACCTCCAGATCTCTCCGAAGCTCTTCGACGGCGCCCTCGGCCACCTGCTCGACGACGGCTGGAGGGTCGAGCACGACGGCCAGACGTGGCGCCGGCCCGGCTCGACCCGCTTCACCGTGTCGAGCGGCATCGACTGGTTCGAGCTCGACGGCGACGTGGACTTCGACGGCGTCGCGGTAGGCTTCCCCCGTCTGCTCGAGGCTTTGCGCCGCGGCGAGACCTCGGTCCCCCTCGACGACGGCTCCCGCGGTCATCTGAGCGCCGACTGGCTGCGGCGCTACCAGCCGCTGGCCGAGCTGGTGAGCGAGGGTGGGGAGGGTGGGGAGGGCGGAGCCGTACGGTTCCAGCCTTCCCAGGCGATGCTTCTCGACGCGCTCCTGGCCGCCGAGCCGCATGTCGACGTCGACCGCAAGTTCCAGCGCTTCCGGGATCGGCTGCGCTCGTTCGAGCGCATCGAGCCCCGCGCCGAGCCCCGGGGCTTCCGAGGGGA
>CBDUYN010000093.1:0-39282 GCA_965371445.1 uncultured bacterium
ACGGCGGCGCGCTCCTCGTCCGCGGCGTCCTCGCGGTCGACGCGGGCCAGGAGCAGAGCTTCGGCGTCGTCCGGCGGCAGGGTCGGCAAGCGGAAGGGCTTCTTGATCCCCACCGCCGCGAAGCCCGTCGCGGCGCGCGACGTCAGGAGGAAGCGTCCGCCGTCGGTGGGCAGGAAGGGCTTCAGGTCGGCGGGGCGGTCGGCGTTGTCGAAGACGAGGAGCCAGCGCTCGTGGGTGGCGAGCCAGCGTCGCACCGCTTCGACGGCGACGGCCTCGTCGGCGTCCTGGGCCTCGGGCAGGGCGAGGAGCTCGGCCACGTTCACGAAGCCGGCGCGGATCTCGGGGACGGACGCGGCGCGGATCCAGAAGACGGCGTCGTAGTCCTTGTCGCGGTGTCGGTGGCAGTACTCGATCGCCGGCGGTCCCAGACGTCTCCCGCTTGCGGCTCAGCTCAGAACCAGGCCGCCTACTCCCCGGACGCCGAATCCACCAGCTCCCGAAGCGCCGCCGCCACCCCGGGACGCTCCTCGTCGCTTTCGCCCTCGTCCAACGCGGCCCGCAGGGCCTCGCGGTGGCCGGCGTCCTCGGGGTCGTGGACGAGCCAGCAGAGGTGCCACTGGCTGCGCGGCAGCCAGTCTTCCGGCGGAGGGGACTCCATCAGCTCGACCCAGCGTTCGGTCCCCGGCCAGGTCCACGTCGACGAGGCCTGCGACCAGCCGAGGCCGAGGTAGAGGGCGACGGCGCCGGGAGAGGGGTGCTCGCCGAGCCGGCGGTCGACCTCGGGCCAGACGTCGAGGAGCCAGCGGTGCTGGCTGCGGCGTTGGGCGTAGGCGACAGCCTCGTGATGTTGCCGGCGGCTGGCGGTCGCGTATCCCAGCCAGTATTCGCGCGTCGGCGCGGTCGGGGCGCCTCTCCAGCTTCCCGCGGGCTTCCTGCCACTGCTTCAGGCGCAATAGCACTAGGCCGCGCAGCTCGTCGCCCGACGCCGCGGCGAAGCGCTCGTCCAACCAGCGGGCGGCCCAGCCAGCGTGGCGTAGGCTGAGTTGGAGAATCTCTGTGAACGCCTCTCCCTTATGGTGCCAGTCCCAATTCGGGGCATCGAGCATTTCCAACGCCACAGCCCGTCCGACGGCGTCCCTCTGGGCGTCGTCGAAGTCGGCCTCCTCGCGCATCGCCTCGAACAAGAACCCCCAGCGGCTCGGAGCGTCTTCCTCGCCGCTGACGCGCTCGAAGACCCGGTCGAGGAAGCCCTTGTCGGTCGCCCGGCTGCCGACGGCGAGCAGACATACCTCGCGCCAACCCGGCTGCCGGTAGCGCCGGGCGATCTCGTCGGCCGGGCTCTCCCGGCGCAGCAGCTCCTGGGCGGCCAGGTACTCCATGAGCGACAGGTGGAAAAAGCCGAAGACCCCGGGACGTTGCTCCACCAGCAGGCCGCTGCCCTTCTCGAGGAACGCCACCCAGCGTTCAACGAGGCGACGATCTTCCGTGTCGTCCTTGGCCGCCCGCCTGGCGATCACCTCCGCAAGCGTCGTGACCAGGTCGTCGCGTTCGATGGTGACGTCCCTCTCGTCGTCCTCGCGCGAGCACTGCATGCGCCAGGGCAGGGCCTCCAGGTAGGCGCGTTGCCGTCCCAGGTCGAGGCCCTCGAACTCGCGGCCCCTGGCTCGTGGCCATGTTTCGACGAGCGTCGCCACACAGCGGTCGTAGAGCTCCGCCCGCTCCCCCGGCAGGCTGGCCTCGGTGCGATGGACGAGAGCGATGAGCGTCGCCAGCAGCGGATTGCGCGCCAGCTCCCGGACCTGCGGACGCGCCGCCAGCGCCGCCTGGAGCCCGGCGGCTCCCTGGTCGCGGGCCACCGGGTCCGCCGGCTCCTGGAGCTCGTACCAGCGCTCGACGAAGTCGCGCAGCTCACCGTCGTCGAAGGGCCGCAGCTCCAAGTGCTCGAAGACCACTGGGCCAGCGTCGGGCAGGGGCGCGTCGTCGTAACCGGCGGGACGGCTCGTCACCAGGACCGGCACCTTCGGGTGCGCGGCGACGAAGGCCTGAACTTTTTCGCAGGTCGTCCCGCGCTCCCCGGCGCTGCCCACCTCGTCGAGGCCGTCGAGGATCAGGACGGCGCGTCCGGTTTCGAGGGCGTCCTCCAGGAAGCCGTCCGGCAACGGCACCTGGAGGTGGTTGCGGGCCTGCTCGGTGAGGTAGCCGACGATCGAGACGCCGTCCTGGCGGACGTAGTCGCGGAAGGGCAAGAAGAGGGGCAAGACGTCGTCCGCCGCCTCGGCGACGGCGACGGCGGCGAAGCGGCACAAGGTCGTCTTGCCGCTCCCCGGTTTGCCGAGGGCGACGAGGCGCGCCGCGCCGTCGCCCGGCGTCGCCAGGCGCTGCACCAGGGTGCCGGTGCTCCAGGGCTCCGCTTCCTGGCCGTCGCGGCGTCCGCGCGGTGTGAGCCGCAGCGGCACGAAGAGGTCCGGCACCCGAACGTTCTGCTGCGGACGCGCCTTGCGCGTCGAAAAGCCGATGAAGCGCACCGTCCCGTGGACGGCGGCCACGGCGGCGCGGTAGCGGGCGGCGAGCGACTCGCGCCGCGTCTCGAATTGAGCTGCAGGACGCCCACCGGGACGCCGTCGACCTCGCGGACGTCGACCCGCCAGGGCCGGCTCGAGTGCAGACCGCGGGCGGCCCCCTGGAGGCGGGCGGTGAAGGCGTAGAAGGCTTCGAGGCGTCGTCCGAGGTTCGACATGGCGTCGGCGTTGTCCATGACCTCCTCGAGGACGTCGGGGCTGAGACTCTGGGCGATGAAGCGGCTGGGGCCGATCTCGTCGCGGTCGACGTCGTGGTTGCCGGGGACGAAGAAGAAGTGGTCGCGGGGCTCCAGCCCGAGGTCTTCGGCGAGCTGGCGGAAGAAGAGCTCGGCCTGCTCGTACTCGCCGACCTGTCCGGAGTGGGCGACGTCGCCGGTGACGAAGACGAAGTCTACTCCGCGTCCGGCGTCTTTCTCTTCGCGTTGGTGCTGGCGCAGGGCCTGGAGGGTGGCGCGCTCATCCCAGCTCTTTCCGTGGCGGAAGTGGAGGTCGGAGAGGTGAAGCCAGCGGATGGTTCGGCGCGGTCTGTCGCTCTCGTCGGGCATGGCGTCACCCTCAAAGAGGCACTCGGCAGATCCGGTTGACCCACTCGGAAGCGTCCTTCATGGGGTCAGCTCCTTCGTCCCTCCGGCCCAGGCCGGAGACCTCCAGCTTACACCAGGAGTCAGCGCCGTTCTAGCAGCATCCGCCAGCCTTCATCTCGCCAAACCTAGTACGATCCGCGCCATGCCGCGCCCCACCGTCATCGCCCTCGTGCTCTTCGCTTCCGGCGGCTGCTCCCTGGTCTACCAGGTCGCCTGGCTGCGCTTGCTGCGGCTGATCTTCGGCGCTTCGACCGTGTCGACGGCGGTGGTCCTGGCGATCTTCATGGGCGGCCTCGGCCTGGGCGGGCTCTGGCTCGGTCGCCGGGTGGAAGGCGTCCGCAACCCCCTGGCCTTCTACGCCGGACTCGAGGCCGGCATCGCGCTCACCGCGGCTGTGAGCCCGCTTCTCCTCGACCTGGTGCGGTGGCTCTACGTCGCGCTTGGCGGCACCGCCACCCTGGGAGGGGCCGGCGCGACGCTGGTGCGCCTGGTTTTCTCTGTCGCCGTCCTCGGCCTGCCCACCGTCCTGATGGGCGGCACCCTGCCGGCCGTCGCCCAGGCTCTCCAGCGCGACACCGACCGGGGCCGCCGGCTTGTCGCGGCCTTCTACGGCGTCAACACGCTGGGGGCGGTGAGCGGGGCCTTTCTCACCACGTTCGTCCTGCTCGAATTCTGTGGGATCCGCCTTAGCGTATGGCTGGCGTGCGGCCTCAACCTGGTCCTGGCCCTCGTCGTGTGGGGCCTGTCGCGACGCGTCGCCGAGCGTCCGGAGAGCATCGACGAGCCTCGGGAGACCGAGGCCCTGGAGGCCCGGGTGAGGGACAAGACGATGCTGGCCGCGACGCCGACCCGGCTCGTCCTTTTCGTCGCCGGTCTCGTGGGCTTTCTCTTCTTCCTCATGGAGATCGTCTGGTACCGCATGCTGGCGCCGGTCCTGGGTGGCTCGTCCTACAGCTTCGGGCTGATCCTCGCGGTGGCGCTCCTCGGCATCGGGCTCGGCGGGGTTTTCTACGCTCTGGCCGCCGGAAGCAGAGGGGAGAGCCGTCGACCGACGCTCCGGGCCCTGGGCTGGACGTGCCTGCTGGAAGCTCTGGCTCTCGCCCTCCCCTATGCCGCGGGCGACCACCTGGCGTTTCTGGCGGTGGTGCTGCGCCCGTACGGCGCCGTCGGTTTTCCCGGACTGGTCCTGGGTTGGACTCTCGTCACCGCCGTCGTAGTGCTCCCCGCGGCGCTCGTCGCGGGCTACCAGTTTCCGCTCCTGGTGGCGCTTCTCGGCAGGGGCCGCGAACGGGTGGGATCGCAGGTCGGACTGGCCTATGCCTGGAACACGTGGGGCGCGATCCTGGGGTCGCTCGCCGGAGGTTTCGGACTCCTGCCGCTTCTCACCGCGCCCCGGCTGTGGCGTCTTTCCGTGGCCGTCCTGGTGGTCTGCGGCCTGGCCCTGGCGGCGATCGCCGTCCTGAGGCGCCGTCCCCGACGGCCCCTCGGTCTGGCGGCGCCGGTTCTCGCCGCGTTCCTGGCTCTGGGACTCTGTACCGCGGAGGGACCCTCGGCGTTCTGGCGGCATTCGCCGATCGGTGCCGGCCGCGTGTCGACCGCCGACCTCCGCGACGCCAACCAGCTGCGAAAACGCTTCCACCAGATCCGCCGCTCGGTCGTCGAGGAGGCCGAAGGGATCGAGTCGAGCGTCGCACTCATCGAGGTCGACGACCTGGCGCTCTACATCAACGGCAAGAGCGACGGCGCGGCCGTCGCCGACGCTCCGACCATGGTGATGTTCGGCCTCCTCGGAGCCCTTCTCCATCCTGAGCCCCGGGACGCCTTCGTCATCGGCCTCGGCTCCGGCACCTCGGCGGGCTGGTTGGGACGCGTCGAGGGCGTCCGCAAAGTCGAGGTCATCGAGCTCGAGCCGGCGATCGGCGACCTCGCCACGGCTTTCTCCCAGGTCAACCAGGAGATGAGCGGAAACCCCAAGGTCCATCTCCGCTACGGCGACGGCCGGGAATGGATCCGCACGTCCTCGACGAGCTGGGACCTGCTCCTCTCCCAGCCCTCGAATCCCTACCGGGCGGGGGTGGCGGACCTCTTCTCCCAGGACTTCTACCGGTCGGTCCGGGAGCGGTTGCGGCCCGGCGGAATCTTCGTGCAATGGCTCCAGGGCTACGACACCGACGCCGAAAGCCTGCGGCTCGTCTATTCGACGCTCGGCTCGGTTTTCGACCATGTCGAGACCTGGCAGGTCCACATGGCCGATCTCCTGCTCGTGGCGACGACCGAGCCCCTCGTCCACGACTTCGACCGCCTGCGACGGCTGGTGGAAGAGGAACCGTTCGCGAGCGCTCTGCGGTGGACGTGGCGGGTGCGGGGAGTCGAAGGCCTCTACAGCGGCTTTGTGGCGGGCGACGAGCTGACGCGTCACCTCGCGGAGCAGGCGGAGCATCGCATCTCAAGCGACGATCGTCCGCGCGTCGAGTTTGCCTTCGCGCGCCTCGTCGGCCGTGTCGGGCTTTTCGACCTGACCCAACTCCAGGCTCTGGCCCGGCAGTTGGGAGCGGATCGGCCCAAGCACACCGGAGCGCCGATCGACTGGGCCAGAGTTGGCGAGGCCCGGCAGAGCCGTCAGGAAATCGCCACCTTGAAGGAACTGCCGCCGCTTCAGGTCTCGCCCCAGGAGAGGGCGCGCCGCGCCGCCCGCCTGTACTACCGCCGTGGCCAGTTCGCCGTGGCGGCGAGGAGCTGGTGGTCTCAGCGTCAGGAGCCGGTGACCCAGCTGGATCAATTCCTGGTGGCGGAGATCCTGGCGGAACGGGGAGGTGCGGCGGCGGCGCCCGTGCTCGAGAAGTTACGGCCGGAGGCGCCCACCGAGGCGGCGTTGCTCGCCGCGCGCTCCCGCTGGCGCCAGGGCGACAGCGACGACGCGGTCCGCTTCCTGGTCGAGGGCTTGGAGCGGCTGCGCACCGATCCCTGGGTGTTTCAGCCGATCGCTCAACGCGCTCTCGAGCTCGTCCCGGAGGTGGCGAGAGGCGCTCCGCGGCACGGCGAGCGGCTCGACGCCGCGCTGGCGGAGCCGTTCGCGGTCCGGCTCTTCGAGGAGCGACGGCTGAGGACGCGGCTCGCCCTGGCACGCCTCCTCGGCTTTGCGGATCGTTGCGTCGCCGTCCTCGAGCCTCTCGAGCCGTATCCGCGCTGGGAGGAGGAATGGCTGCGCTCGCGCCTGGAGTGCTACGAGGCCAACGCTCATCCGCGGCTCGACGCGGCCCGGGACGACCTCCGGGCCCTGCTGGAAGCGCAGGTGTCCCGCCTGCGCCCGCGTTCCCAATTCACCAACGGAGAAAAACGATAAACCACCACCGGCTCTGGCTCACGCTGACTCTTCTCCCCGGCCTCCTCGCCGGGCTCCCGAGCGCCGCTCAGGACGAGGCCGGCGTCTTTTTCCCGAGCCCGGAAGAGCCGGCGGCAAGCGGCTTGGAGGGCTTCGAGGTGGAGCCGGTCCTGGTACGGGCCGAGGCCCTCGCCGCCCGGGGAGCGACGGACGACGCCGTCGCTCTGTTGCAGGACTTCGCCGGCAGGCTCGTCCGGGCTCAGCGCACGCCGGCGGCGGTGGCACCCCTCGAGCTTGCGGTTCGTCTGGCGCCCGAACGGGGGGACCTCCACCTCTTCCTGGCCCGCGTCCTCGGCGAGCTCACGCGCTTCCACGACGCTCTGGCGAGCCTCGAGCGTGCCATGGAGCTGGGGGAGAGCCGCCTCGACGTGCGGCTCCTTCACGCCGGCGCCTACTGGGAGATCCAGGACTACGAGACCGCGGAGCAGCTCTACCGCCGCGCCGTGGAGCTTCACAGCGACGTCCTCGCACCGCGCTCCCAGCTGGGAGGGTTTCTCCTCTGGCGGGGACGCGCCACCGAGGCCGTGGAGGTGCTGGCGCGGGCGGCGGAGCTGGCGGACGACAGCACCGCGGCGGAGAAGGCCGAGGTGCTCTTCCTCCTCGCCCGCGCCCTGGCGGAGTCCGGGGAGACGGAGAGCGCCGTCGCCACCTACGAGCGCCTTCTCCGGCTCCACCCCCGGCACGCCCGGGGGCGCTACCTCCTGGGCCTGCTGCGCCAACGTCGCGACGCCGTGCGCCGCGACGCCGTGCGCCGCGACGCCGTGCGCCGCGACGCGTCGACGTCCGGGACGCAGAGCCCCGGCGACGGCGTCGTCCTGACCCCGGTCACCGAGCGCGCCGGCATCGCCTTCCACCACGACGGCGGCCTCTCCCCGCAACGTCATATGCCGGAGACCATGGGCTCGGGTCTCGCCTGGCTCGACTACGACGGCGACGGCCGGTGGGACCTCTACCTGGTCCAGTCGGGTCCGTGGCCGGCATCGACGTCGGAGGAAGAAACCGCGAGGCCTTCGAACCGGCTTTACCGCAACCTGGGTGACGGCACCTTCGAAGACGTCACCGTCCGTGCCGGCGCCGGCGAGACCTCCTATGGCCAGGGCGTCGTGGCCGCCGACATCGACGGCGACGGCGACAGCGATCTCTATCTGACGAATTACGGCCCCGACGTCCTGCTCGAAAACCTGGGCGACGGCACCTTCGCCGACCGCACCGCCGATCTCGGCCTGGGTTTGGACGGCTGGAGCTCCTCCGCCGCTCTCGCCGACGCGGAGGGCGACGGCGACCTCGATCTCTACGTGGCCCGCTATCTCGAATACGACCCGGCCCACGGTCGCTTTTGTGGCGACAGGGCGACGGAAGAACGCGAGTACTGCAACGTCCAGATGTTTCCCGGCGTCGACGACCGCTTCTACCGCCAGCGCGACGACGGCACCTTCCTCGACGCCACCTCCGAGGCGGGCCTGGCCGCCGGCGGACGCGGTCTCGGCGTGGTCTGGACCGACCTCGACGACGACGGCCGCAGCGACCTTTACGTGGCCAACGACCTGACGCCGAACGTCCTCTACAAGAATCGCGGCGACGGCACCTTCGAAGACGTGTCGCTATTCTCCGGCGCCGCCTACAACCGCGAGGGCAAGAGGGAGGCGGGCATGGGGGTGGCGGCGGGCGACGTCGACGGCGACGGCCTGCCGGAGCTCCTGGTGAGCAACTTCGACGTCGAGACCAACACCCTCTACACCAATCGCGGAGACCTCTTCTTCGACGACGCCACCGTGGAGAGCGGCTTCGGCCTGCCCTCGGTCCATCGGCTGGGTTTCGGCCTGGTGCTGGCGGACTTCGACTCCGACGGCGACCTCGACGCCTACGTGGCCAACGGCCATGTCTTCGCGCGGCCCAAGCGCGACGGTGTCGAACGCGCCCAGGACGACCTCTTGCTGCTGGGCGACGGCCACGGTCACTTCCTCCAGCAGCCGCTTCTCTCCTTGTCCGGGCCCCGGGTCGGCCGCGGCGCCGCGGTCGCCGACTACGACTCCGACGGTGACGTCGATCTCGCGGTGCAGAACAACACCGGGCCGGCGCTGCTGCTGCGCAACGACGGTATTGCCAAAGACGGTGCCGCCGGCCGCTGGCTGGGCGTCGAGCTCCACGGCCGGCGACGCAACAGCGAGGCGGTGGGCGCCCGGGTGACGCTCAAGACCGGTCGACCCGGCGGCGCCCTCCGGCGTCAAGTGCGCTGGGTGATGGCGGGACAGAGCTACCAGTCGTCGGCCGATCGCCGTCAGCTCTTCGGCTGGCCGGCGGCAGAAAAGCTCCACGAGCTCGAGGTGGCATGGCCGTCGGGATGCGTCACCCGGGTGAGCGCGTCCCCGGAGCGCCGCTATCTTCATCTTCGAGAGCCGGACTGCTCGTGACGTGCCCCTGGCCACCCGGGTCGACGTGCGGTGTGCCTCCATCAGCCCCCCGGCCCAACTCGAGGACCGGAAGCTCGACCGGGACGAGCTCGCCCTCGCCTTCGATCACCCGATAGATCCGACGCATCTCGACCTCCTCGAAGGTCTCGACGGTGCCGCTGCCGGGCCAGCGCACCACCACCGCCTCGATCGCCTCGGCATCGCCGAGTCCGATCTCCTGCTGCATGCTGGAGCTCCCGAACGAACCCCCCGATCCGGCGAGGACGTGCACGCTGCGACGCTCACCGTGGCGGCGCAGCCGGAGCTCGATGCGTGCCCCGACGCCGAAGCGGTTCGCCCGGCGGCCTTCGAGGCGCAGGGTGATCCAACCCGCCCCGGGATCGTCGCCGCGGCCCGGATTTTCATACAGAGCGTTGAAATAGGCGTCCACCGGGTAGGCGCCGCCCATCTGTTCGAAGAGATCCTGGTCGCCGTCGTTGTCGAGGTCGCCGAAAGCGACGCCGTGGCCTTTCTGGAGATGGCCGAAGCCGCCGCTGGCGGTGACGTCGAGGAAGCGCCGCCCGGCGTCGTTCTTGTACATCACGTTGGGCATCACCGCCGCCAGCTCCGGCGTGCCGGTACCAAAGTAGACGTCGAGGTAACCGTCGTTGTCGAGATCACCGTAGTTGGCGCCCATCGGCAGGAGGGGGCGTGTCAGACCGAGCTCTCTGGAAACCTCGGTGAAGGTGACGTGGCCGTCCGCAGCGGCGCCGTTGTTGCGATAGAGGAGGGGATGTCCCGAGGAGACGGCAACGCCGAGGTAGGACGCCGAGACCGACGGGTAGGGCGCATCGTAGGCGGCGACGAGCAGATCGAGGTCGCCGTCGTTGTCGTAGTCGAAAAACCACGTCGGCAAGCTGGGCCCTCTCGGCTCGTCGACGCCGGCGGCCGCGGCGACATCGGTGAAGGCGCCGGCACCGTCGTTGCGGTAAAGGCGGTTGGGTCCGTTGCGGCCCAGGTTCGAGACGTAGAGATCGACGTCGCCGTCGTTGTCGTAGTCGCCCCAGGTGACCCCTTTGGCATAGCGGAGGTTGGTCACGCCGGCCTTGGCGGCGACGTCGGTAAAGGTGACCGAGCCGTTGGCGCCGGCGCCGTTGTTGCGGTACAGCTCGGAGCGGTAAGGACGCCCGGTGTCGGCCTCGTGGCCGACGTAGAGGTCCAGATCGCCGTCGTTGTCGTAATCGGCCCAGGCGGCGGTCTGGGTCGGGTAGGCGCTGGTGAGGCCGGCCGCCGCCGTGACGTCGACGAAACGGTTCTCCTCGCCACCGAGGTCATTGCGCAAGAGAG
This sequence comes from uncultured bacterium, assembly GCA_965371445.1. GTDB lineage: Bacteria > Acidobacteriota > Thermoanaerobaculia > Multivoradales > J023 > DASWIG01. The sequence continues at coordinate 10,283 of CBDUYN010000093.1, forward strand.
AGTTGCGGACCTTGCCGTGCTCGGCGAGCCAGGCGCCCCGGAGCACCAGGATGTCGAGTCGGCCGTCGTTGTCGTAGTCGGCGTGAACCAGGTTGAGACCGCCGAGCTGGGCGTCGAGGCCCCAGGCCGCGGTCATGTCCTCGAAGCCGCCCCGGCCGTCGTTGCGGAAGCCTTTCAGGTGATCGCAGGGATCCCAGGTCGAGGAGACGAGGTCGAGCAGGCCGTCGCCGTCGAAGTCGTCCATCACGGCGCCGCCGGCGAGGTCGAGGCTGTCGACGCCGAGCACCGAGGCGAGGTTGGTCCACCGCGGGAAGGGGGCGTCGCTTTCGAGAGCCGGCGCCCGCCAGCGCTCGGGAAGGCTTTCCGGATCGTCGCCGGCCAGGCTGCGGGCCAGGTTGTAGAGCCAGCGCACCTGGAGATCGGAGGGGCTCTCTTCGAGGTAGTCCTCGTAGAGCTCCGCCGCCTGCCGCGTGTGCCCGGTGAGGGTGTGCACCGCCTCGGGGGCAATGGGCAAGATACAGCTCGCCGGAGCATGACGCGCGACGCAGTTCTGGTCCTCGGCCAGGAGCAGGTGGGCGAGGGCAAGGTCGTGGCGCAGCTTCTGACGCACCCGCCGGGGCGCCTGGTGCTCGAGACTGCCTGCAAGCGCTGCCTCGTAGCTTCGGATCGCCTCCTCGGTGTGGCCGAGATGCAGGAGCTTGCGACCGAGCAGGAATCGCGCCTCGACGCGCTCCCTCGGATTGAGGTCGGGATCGCTCACCCGCTGCCGGAGCCCCGCCAGCGGAGCCGTGCCGAAGTAGGGGTCGTCGCTGTCGGTCCACGCCGTGCAGAGGGCGGCGAGCTCCGCCCGGGTCTCGCCGGTGCCCGGATGACTGGGACGCGTGGCGTCGGGCGGTGATGCAGCGGCCGTGGCCGTCGCCCACAAGATCAGAAGCAGCAGTCCGCTGCAAAGGGGGTCAGCCCGCTGCGCGGTGGCACAGCGGGCTTTCCAGGGTGTCTCAAAGTGTTTCGGATCATGCGCCGCAGGTGTTGGCCCACTTGCCCTTGGTCTTGCAGTTGTCCGAGCAGCAGTCGGCGTTGGAGGAGCAGGGGTCGCCCGTCCCTCCGAGCTCGCACGGCGGCGGCGGCGGCGGCGGCTCGCCGGTGAAGCAGTTGAGCAGGTTCGTCGTCAGCTGACCGGTGTTGCCGGGATCCAGGTGCTCGCTCGCACCGACTCCCCAGGAGAAGGACAGCTTGCCGTACTCGTCCCAGCCGCTGTCACAGGCGCCGGTTCCACCGTGCAGCTGACCGACGACCCGGTTGTTCTGGTCGAAGAGCCCGCCGCCCGAGGAGCCGGAGTCGGTACCGCCGACGTCCCAGGAGTCGACGCGCCAGTGATCGTCGCCCCAGCCTTCCTGGGCTACACCGTCGCGCAGCACGCTGTTGGTCACGGCGATCGTCATGGGGACGTCGTTGGGGAAGCCCATGGTGGCGCCCATCTGCGGGACCGCGCCTGTGGCGTCGAAGCCGCTCTGGCTGACGTACCAGTTCTCGGGCGGGATCTCGTTGAGCTTCACCAGGAAGAAGTCCGACGCGTTGCCGCCGGCCAGGTAGGTCGAGCCCTTGGTCGTGTCGTTGAGCGGCGCGTTGTTCGCCCCACAGGTCGAGTTCTTGTAGTTCCAGTAGAAGGTGAGCCGTTTCGCCTTGCCCGAGCTGAAGCAGTGGTTGGCCGTCAGGTAGTGGTACTCGGTGCAGTTGTCGTCCGTCGAGTTGAGCACCGAGCCCGAGCAGATGAAGTTGCCATCGTAGCCCTCGGCCACCGACCGGCTCTCCGCCTCGTAGGGCTCGCCGGCGGGGCAGCGCTGGTCGATGCAGGCCGCCTTGTAGGCGAACTGGCGGACCTTCTGCGGGATCCTCACCTCGCGGCCGTCGCGGTAGGGCACGGAGAGGATGTTGCGGAAGTTCTTGTAGCCCCAGGACACGGACTCGATCTGGAAGTTGGGCCTGAACTTGGCGTCGGCCGGGACCCAGACCTCGATCAGGGCGGAGTCGTCGGGCACCATCGCGCTCCCGAAGCCGCCGGGGCCGTTGTGGCTCGCCCCGAAGGGGCCCTCGTAGTAGTTGCGCTCGACCGAGACGAAGTGCATCTCACTGCCCTTTGGCAGGCGGAAGTGCGACAGCTGGAAGCTCAGGAAGTAGGCTCCCGCGGAGCTGACCCGCAGCCGCCAGCGGAGCGACCCGTCGTCGAGCTCCTCCCAGGTGCCGATCTCGTCCATGGTACGGCCCACGGGGATCGTCTCGGCGACCCGGACGCGGCCGAAGGTGGCCCGGTCCTTGGCGAAGACCTTGTCGAGGTCCGGCGTCGGCAAGCGCAGGTGGTGCATGCTGTCGAAGTCCGGGGTGCCGCCACCCAGGAGGGTCAGGGGTGGGGTTCCGCGTCGCGCCACGGCGCTCGACGCGAGACCCAGCACCATCGCGAGGACAGTGAGACAAATGAGTAGCTTCTTCATGGACACTTTCTCTCCTTCTGCTGTCGGGGTTTCACCAACGGTGACCCCGGGTTCACCAGAATAGCTCCCACACGAGGGCAGGATCAGCGTTGTGGGGCCGGACTCTCCGGACTGGTTCCGGCAAACTGAGTCCTTCTCTACCTATGGGGTGGTTCAGTGAAGCAGAAAGTATACCCGACCCGCGGAAATCTGCGATTCGAGGCAGCCTGCGCGGCCGCCCGCCAGCGCCTCAGACCCCTTGCCGACGCTTCCAGCGCTGCCAGAGCTTCGTCGGAGAGGTGAAGCGGTGTCGTCACGCCGACTCTCAACGGCGATCGCCTCCTCGAGCTCAAGGACGCCGGCGCCGACACCGCCGGAACCGCAGCCTGAAAGTTTTTTCGCTCCCCCGGGTCGCCACGTATACTCCTCCCTATCGTCGAACACGACACCCGGGAGAAATGCATGACTGGAGAGAGCGCGGCCGCCGCAGGCCTGCCGGTAAAGTGGGCCAAGGTCATCGACCACACGACCTGCATCGGTTGCCACGCCTGCTCGACGGCGTGCAAGTCGGAAAACGAAGTGCCGGTCGGCGTCAACCGCACCTACGTCAAGTCGGTCGACGCCGGCATCTTCCCGCAGGCGCGGCGCGCCTTCCAGGTCACGCGCTGCAACCAATGCGAGGACGCGCCCTGCACCACCGCCTGCCCGACGTCGGCGATGTACCGCCGCGACGACGGTATCGTCGACTTCGACAAGTCGGCCTGCATCGGCTGCAAGGCCTGTATCGCCGCCTGTCCCTACGACGCCATCTTCATCAACCCCGAGGACAACGCGGCCGAGAAGTGCAATTTCTGCGCCCACCGCATCGACGTCGGCCTCGAGCCGGCCTGCGTCACCGTCTGCCCGACGCAGTCGATCCTGGTGGGCGATTTGGACGACCCGAGCTCGAAAGTCGCGGAGATCGTGGGCCGCTCGCCGGTCCAGGTGCGGCGTCCCGAGAAGGCGACGCGGCCCAAGCTCTTTTACCGCGGCGCCCACCAGGCGACGCTCGATCCGCTCGCCGCCCGGCGTCCCGACGGCGGGCTGTTTATGTGGAGCGAGCAGCTCACCGGTGGCCAGCACGTCGTCGCCGGTAGCCCCACGCAGAACAGCTCGGCGGCGGCCGTCGTCTCCTACGACGTCCCCCACACGGCGCCGTGGGGCTGGAAGGTCAGCCTCTACACCCTGACCAAGGGCATCGCGGCGGGCGCCTATCTGGTCGCGGCGCTGCTCGCCGGCACGGTGACGATCGACGCCGGCTCCGCCCTCTGGACGTGGATCGCCCCGGCCGTCTCGCTCCTCTTCCTGGCGATCACCGGCGGGCTCCTGATCGCCGACCTGAAACACCCCGAGCGCTTCTACATGATCTTCACCCGGCCGCAGTGGAAGAGCTGGCTGGTGAAGGGGGGTGTGATCATCACCGCCTACGGCGCCGTGCTCACGGCGCACCTCGCCGCCTACGCCGCGGGCTTGCCGATCTTTGGCTACCTCTCCCTTCTCGGTGTGCCCCTGGCGGTGATGACGGCGGTCTACACGGCCTTCCTCTTCGCCCAGGCCAAGGCCCGTGACCTCTGGCAGAGCCCGCTGCTGCCGCCGCATCTGCTCATTCAGAGCCTGTTTGCCGGGTCCGCGGCGCTGATGCTGGTGACGGAAGACGCCAAGCTCGTCGCCACCCTCAGCTGGGTCCTCGCCATCTCCACCGCCCTGCACCTCTTTTGCGTGTGGGGGGAGACCAACCTGACCCACGTGACCGCCCACGCCCGCCTGGCGGCGTGGGAGATGGTGAACGGACGCTGCCACCGCTTTTTCCTGGCCAGCGTGATCCTCGCCCTCACCGCCTGCCTGGCGCCGTGGGGCGGGACCCCGGTGGCATTGCCGGCCCTTCTGGGGCTCCTCGCCTTTGAACATGCCTACGTCCAGGCGGGCCAGAGCGTGCCCCTGGCCTGAGGAGAGAGAACCTGACCATGGCTGAAAAGACGAAGCTTACGAGCGCCGACCGCGCGGCCACCGAGGGCCGCAACGAGACTTTCTATCCCGGTCCGAGCCAGATCCACCTGGCGGCTTTTCCCCCCAAGGAACGCTGGGACGACTGGGTTGAGCTCGACTCCCGGGCCTGGCCCAAACGCCTCGAGAAGCGCTACATGCTGGTGCCTACGACCTGTTTCAACTGCGAGTCGGCCTGCGGCCTCCTGGCCTACGTCGACCGCGACACGATGCAGGTGCGCAAGCTCGAGGGCAACCCCGAGCACCCCGGCTCGCGCGGACGCAACTGCGCCAAGGGTCCCGCCACCCTCAACCAGATCCAGGACGTCGATCGCATCCTCCATCCCATGAAGCGCACGGGAGCCCGCGGCTCCGGCCAGTGGGAACGCGTCAGCTGGGACCAGGCTCTGGACGACATCGCCGGACGCATCCGGAAGGCCCTCAAGGAGGAGCGGCGCGACGAGATCATGTACCACGTCGGCCGGCCTGGCGAGGACGGCTTCACCGAGCGCATCCTCCAGTTCTGGGGCGTCGACGGGCACAACTCGCACACCAACATCTGCTCGTCGTCGGCACGCGCCGGCTACCAGTTCTGGGGCGGCTTCGACCGGCCGAGCCCCGACTATGCCAACGCCCAGGTCATCCTCCTGGTGTCGTCGCACCTCGAGACCGGGCACTATTTCAACCCCCACGCGCAGCGCATCATGGAGGCCAAGCAGAACGGCGCCCGCCTCGTCGTCTTCGACACGCGCCTTTCCAACACCGCCACCCACGCCGACGCGTGGATCGCACCCTACCCGGGGTCGGAGCCCGCCATCTTCCTGGCCATCGCCCGCTACCTGGTGCAAAACGGCCTCCACAACCGCGACTTCGTCCGCCGGTGGTGGAACTGGCAGGAGTACATGGAAGCCGTCCATGGGGCCAAGGACGCCGGCTTCGAGGACTTCGAGGAGAAATTCGTCGAAGGCTACGGCGAGTACACCTTCGACTACGCGGCCGAAGAGTCCGGGGTCGACGCGGCGCAGCTCGAGAAGGTGGCGGAGATCGTGGCGACGTCAGGGACACGGCTCGCCGCCCACAGCTGGCGCAGCTCGAGCTCGGGCAACGAGGGCGGCTGGCAGGTGGCGCGGACGCTTTTCCTGCTCAACGCCTTGATGGGCGCCGTCGGCACCGAGGGCGGTACGACGCCCAACTCGTGGAACAAGCTCGTCCCCAAGCCGATCCATCCGCCCGAGCCCAACAAGGTCTGGAACGAGCTCAACTGGCCGCAGGACTACCCGCTCTCGCACTACGAGATGTCGATTCTCCTGCCGCACTTCCTGAAGTCGGGACGCGGGCGCCTCGACGTCTATTTCACGCGGGTCTACAACCCGATCTGGACGAATCCCGACGGCTTCACCTGGCTCGAGGCCCTCTCCGACGAATCGCTCGTGGGGCTGCACGTGGCCCTCACCCCGACCTGGAACGAGACCGCCTACTTCGCCGACTACATCCTGCCCATGGGCCACGCTTCGGAGCGCCACGACCTGACCTCCTACGAGACTCACAACGCCAAGTGGATCGGCTTCCGCCAGCCGGTGCTGCGCGCCGCCAAGCAGCGCCTACAAGCTCTCTCAGGCGCCGAGGGGCTGGGAGAAGACGTCACCGACACCCGCGAGATCAACCCGGGCGAGGTCTGGGAGGAGAACGAGCTCTGGATGGAGCTGACCTGGCGCATCGACGCAGACGGCGAGATGGGGATCCGCAAATACGTCGAGTCCAAGAAGGAACCGGGGACGCGTCTCGGGGTCGACGAATTCTACGGCTACATCTTCGAGAGCTCGGTGCCGGGCCTGCCCGAGAAAGCCGCCGAAGAGGGTCTGAAGCCGCTCGAGTACATGCGGCGCTACGGCAGCTTCGAGGTCGACGCGAAGGTCACGTCGCTGCACGAGGGCGAGGTGGAGGAGGGAGGCGTCGAGATCGACGGCAAGCGTCTGCACGGCTTCCGGACGCCGAGCGGGCTCCTCGAGTTCTACTCGCCGACCCTCGCCGCCTGGGGCTGGGAAGAGGCCGCGATCCCCACCTACATCAAGAGCCACATCCACCCCGAGAACCTCGAAGAGGGACAGATCCCGCTGATCTCGACCTTCCGCCTGCCGGTCCAGATCCACACCCGGAGCGCCAACTCCAAGTGGCTCGACGAGATCGCTCACACCAACCCGCTGTGGGTCCACCCGCGGGACGCCGAGCGTTTCGGTGGCCTGAAGACGGGCGAGCTGGTGCGGGTGGAGACCGAGATCGGCCACTACGTGCTCAAGGCCTGGGTCACGGAGGGGATCCGGCCCGGGGTGGTGGCGTGCAGCCACCACATGGGACGCTGGAAGATGGAGGGCAAGGAAGGCGGCCAGCGTCAGCTGATGGCGACGGTCCGCCTCGACCAGGACACGACGCGCTGGAAGCTCAACCGCCTCCAGGGCGTCGAAGCTCACGAGTCCTCGGACGACGACACGCGGCGCATCTGGTGGACCGACGCCGGCGTCCACCAGAACCTGACCTTCCCGGTCCATCCGGATCCGCTCTCAGGGATGCACTGCTGGCACCAGGCAGTGCGGGTGAAGCGGGCGGCGCCCGGCGACCGCTACGGCGACGTCGTGGTCGACACGGCGAAGTCAAAGGAGGTCTTCGAGAAGTGGCTGGCGAAGACGCGTCCGGCGAGGCGGCACTCGCCCGACGGGAACCGGCGTCCGCTATGGATGCTGCGGCCGATGAAGCCGAGCGCCGAGGCTTACAAGTTGCCGGAGGAGTAGCCTCGCCGAGCGGCTCAGGCGATCATCTTCTCCCGGGCCGCCTCGATGGCTGCGACTTCGGCGCTCGCCCGGTCGAGGAGCGAGTCGCACACCGTTCGGCAGATGGCGAAGACGGTCGGGTCGCTGATCTGGTAGCAGACGTTCATCCCGTCGCGCCGGGACCGGACGAGGTCGACGCCCCGCAGCACGTTCAGGTGCTTCGAGACGTTGGCCTGAGAACCTCCCACCCGCGCCAGGATCTCGGAGACCGAGAGCTCTCCTTGGTGCAGGGAATGGAGGATTTTCAGCCGGAAGGGGTTTCCCATGGCCTTGAGACGCGCCGCGATACGTTCCAGGATCTCGTCCGAGACGTCGTCTACCACCGTTGACTCCACAGTTTATTCCTATACAGCGATAAGGTCGCGCCCGGAGTATAGGCCACTCGGATCTGTACCACAAGCCCCGGCCTCTTGACCCCCGACCCTGTAGCCTCTATAGTCGCATATGGTAATCAAGCCGACCCAGGCCGGGGACCGCGTCCCCGAACGAGGAGGTCCCATGTCCGAGATCACCCCCAACGAAGAGCTGGACTGCCGCGGGCTCAACTGTCCCATGCCGGTGCTCCGGACCAAGAAGGCGCTCAAGCCGATGAGCGCCGGCGACGTGCTCAAGGTCGTCGCCACCGACCCGGGCTCCGTGGCCGACATGGGAGCCTTCAGCCGCCGTACCGGCAACGAGCTGCTCGACTCCTCCGAGGGCGACGGCGAGTTCACCTTCTTCTTCAAGAAAAAGGCCTGAGGAGGACGTCATGAGCGAAGATCGACCCACCCGCCTGGCCCTGATCGCCTCCAAAGGCACCCTCGACTGGGCCTATCCGCCCTTCATCCTCGCCTCGACCGGGGCGGCTCTCGACATGGAAGTCGCTGTGTTTTTCACCTTCTACGGCCTGCCTCTCCTGTGCAAGGACCTGAAGGCCAAGGTCGCCCCCCACGCCAACCCGGCGATGCCGATGAAGATGCCCTTCGGTCCGCAGGGCTTCCAAAATATCTCGTGGCCGATCCCCAACGCCATCTCGTCGAACGTCCCGGGCTTCGAAACCTTCGCGACGGCGATGATGAAGAAGCAGTTCGAAAAGAAGGGCGTCGCCACCATCGAGGAGCTGCGCGAGGCCTGCGTCGAGAGCGACGTGACATTGATCGCTTGCCAGATGACGATGGACGTCTTCGGCTTCAAGCGCGAAGACTTCATCGACGAAATCGACCTGGGCGGTGCCGCGACCTTCCTGGAGTTCGCCGCCGACGCCGACATCAGCCTCTTCATCTAGGAAGCCTGATCCATGGAAGACGAAGGCAAGGTCGTCATCTTCGTGACCTCGGGGCCGGAGACGCCCCAGCGCTGCGCGACGCCGTTTTACATGGCGAGCGTCGCCGCGGCGATGGACAGCGAGGTCGAGATGATCTTTCAGATCGACGGCGCCCTGCTCTTGAAAGACGGAGTCGCCGAGGGAATCGTCGCCAAAGAGGGCGGCAAAAAGATCATCGACTTCCTCCGCGAAGCCAAGGAGGCGGACGTCGAGATGCGCGTCTGCTCGGCGGCGCTCCAGCTCCACGACATGACCGAGGACGACCTGATCGAGGAGTGCGACGGCGTCATCGGCGCCGCCTACATGACCGAAAAGGGGCTCGAAGCAGACCTCGTGCTCTGTTACTGAGGAGCGTTTCATGGCGGAATTCAACGGCTGCATCCTGCCCGAAGACCTCTACTACCACGTGGAGCACAACGTCTGGGTGCGCGACCTGGGCGACGGCCTTTTTGAGGTGGGCATGACCGACATCGCCCAGTCGATGGCCGGCGCCATGCTCCACTGCCGGCCCAAGAAAGCCGGCAAGGCGGTCAAGGCCGGCAAGAGCCTCGGCACGATCGAGAGCGGCAAGTGGGTCGGACCGGTCAAGGCCCCCTTCGCCGGCGAGATCGTCGAGCGCAACGAGGCCGCCGAAGCCGACGCCAGCCTCATCAACAAGAGCCCCTACAAGGACGGCTGGATCGTTCGCCTTAAAGCCGCCGACGGTGCCACGGCCCTCTCCGGGCTCCTCTCCGCCGCCGCCGCCGTCGAGCCCTTCCGTGCCTACATGGCCAAGAACGACGTCGCCGAGTGCACCCACTGCGAGGGGTACGACGATCCCCTTGGGGGGAGCCAGGGGGGAAGACACAGTTGAGCGACTTGACCACCCCCATCTACGCCGACGCCAAGTACCAGGACATCCCCTACGAGGAAAAAAAACGCCTCTTCGACCAGGTCAAGGGCGACATGCGCTGGGAGTCGATGCTCTACGGCTGCTACGAATGCGGTATCTGCGTCGCCGCTTGCCCCTCGGCGCGTTTCTACGACTTCAGCCCACGGGTCTTTGCCCAGGTGATGGCGCGCGAGGACGTCCATTCCTTCTACGAGCTGTTAAACGACTCGGTCTGGGACTGCTCGCAGTGCTTTTCCTGCACCTGCTGCCCGCGCCAGAACAACCCCGGCGGCATCATCACGATCATGCGCGAGGTGGCGGTCAACAACGGCATGAGCTCGGCCAAGGAAGCGCTCAAGGCCTACAGCCGGATCATCTACAAGATTATGTCGACCGGCACCCAGGTCGCCCCCGACATGTTGCAGCCGGACTTTTTTCCCGACTGGGGCCCCGACGTACGCAACGTCTCCGACAACCTCGACGTCTGGCGCCGGGCGATCCCGCCCGAGACGCTCCATACGACCGAGCTCGCCTGGGACGTCAGTGAAGAAACCCGCATGGAGCTCTATCTCATCTGGAAGCTCACCGGTAACCTGGAACAGATCGAGCAGATCGACGAAGGCATCTACATGATCCTCGAGGAAGTCATGGAAGAGCTCCTCGAAGAGCACGGCTACGACATCGACGACATCGAGTCGGTGATCGACTGACGAGGAGGTCCCCATGAGCCCGCTCACCGTTTTGAACAACGAGCCCCAGACCCTTCCTCAAAAGGCGGCGCGAAGCCGCAAGAGCCGCAAGGAGAGGATGCCCGAGCATTACTACAAGGACGCGCTCTTCGAGCTCGAGGCCAAGGGCGAGCTCCAGGTCCACAAGATGGGCGAGGCCGAGAACCCGGTGGAGACCGAGACCAAGTTCGGACGTATGAAGAAGGTGCCGCGCAACAACACCTGGCACCACAAGTCCTGCGGCCAGTGTGGACACATCCCGGGGTATTCGACCTCAATCTTCTGGATCCAGCGCGAGCTGGGCTACACCTACCACGATCCCCGCGACCAGACGTCGTGCACGGCGTGGAACTACTACGCCTCCGCGACCTCCAACCCGGTGGCCCAGGCCGCCGTCGCGGTACGCAACTTCGCCCAGGCCTTCGAAGACGGCTTTTTTCCGCTCATCCACTGCGGCACGAGCTACGGCCACTACAAGGAGGTGCGCGAGGAGCTGATCCACCATCCCGAGCTGCGCGAGCAGCTGAAGCGCGTGATGGACAAGCTCAAGAAACCTGTGGTCTTCCCCGAGGAGGTCGTCCACTACTCCGAGTGGCTCCACGTGATGCGTGACGAGATCGCCGAGCACAGGATCCTCGAGTTGAAGGACATCACCGTCACCGTCCATCCGGCCTGCCACTACCACAAGCTGGTGGCCGAGGACGCGGTCTACGACGAGGAGGTCTACGAGGGGGAGCGCACGTCGATCGTCACCGCCCTCGTCCAGGCGCTGGGCGCCAATGCCGCCGACTACTCGACGTGGCACGACTGCTGCGGCTTCGGGTTCCGTCACATCCTGGTGAGCCGCGACTTCTCGCGCTCTTTCGCCACGCTGCGCAAGATCGAGCGCATGAAGGAGGAGGCCAACCCCGACGTCGTCCTGACCCACGACACCGGGTGCGTGACCACCCTCGACAAGAGCCAGTTCGCCACCCAGGCCCACGGCTGCAACGTCGGCGTCCCGGTGATGTCCGACGCCCAGTTCGCGGCGCTCTCGATAGGAGCGCACCCCTACAAGGTCTGCCAGCTCCACTGGCACGGCGTCGACATGCGGCCGCTGCTCGAGAAGATGGGCATCGACCACGAGAAAGCCTGGGCCGAGTTCGAGGTGCAGACCGAACGGATCAAGGCGGGAGAGATCGACTACCTCTCCTGGGAGGACTGTTGATATGACGAATTCCCCCCTCGCTCCCCCCAAGGGGACGGCGTATCCCATTCTCGTCATCGGTGGTGGACCGGCGGGTCTCGAAGTGGCGCGCGGCGCCGCGGACCTGGGGCAGCACGTCCTGCTGGTGGAAAAGGCGCCGATCCTCGGCGGCTCGCCCATCCTCTCGGACTACGCCGCGTTGACACCGCACATGGAAGACGCCGAGGCGGCGATGAAACGCGTCATCGACGCCGTCCTCGAAGAGCCCCTCGTCGAGGTGCGCTCCGAGTCCACCGTGGTGGCCGCCGAGGGCGACGCGCCCGAGATCACGGTCACCGTCGCCGGCCCCCAGGGCGAGGAGAAAGTCCTCGCCGGCTCGGTTGTCGTCTGCACCGGTTTCCAGCATTTCGATCCAGGCCGCGAGACCCAGAAGTACGGCTACTACGAGTACGACGACGTCATCACCCTGGTCGACGTCGAGCGGCAGCTCAAGGGGGGAGGCTTCGTGCGTCCGTCGACCGGCGAGGCACCCACGCGGGTCTGCTTCATCCAGTGCGTCGGCAGCCGCGACCGCCAGATCGGCAATTTCTGGTGCTCGAAGGTGTGCTGCGGCATCGCCTGCAAGGAAGCGATCGAAATCCGCGAGCTCTTGCCCGACTGCCAGGTCTTCGTCTTCTACATCGACATGCGGATGTACGGCTTCTGGGAGGACCAGCTCTACTGGCGCGCGCAGGAGGAGAAAAAAGTCAACTTCATCCGCGGCATCGTCACCGAGATCACCCGCCGTGGCGACACGCTGGTGATCAAGGGCGAGGACACGACGATGGGACGTCCCGTCGAGGTGCCGATGGACGTGGTCATCCTCTCGATCGGCATGGAGCCGAGCGAAGGGACGCGGGCGATGGCGAAGATTTTCGAGCTGCCGCTCGAGTCGCACGGCTTTATCGAAACGACGTCCGGGCCGCTTTCGACGGTGACGACGTCGCGTCCGGGGATCTTCGCCGCCGGCTGCGCGGTGGGGCCGGCCGATCTCGAGGACTCGGTCTCGATGGCCGGCGCCGCGGCGATGAAAGCCGCCGGCTTCCTGCGCCGTCAGGCGATGGCCGCGTCGGCCTAGGGGCCTCATGCTTCACGACGCGCTCCCTTACGAGCAGGTGGTCGACGCCGACGCCGCCATGGAGTTCATGAAGGAGGCGACGCGGCTCGCCACCGTCACCGAGCTCGAGGACATCGGTGAGCGCCTGGAGAGGAAAAGCAGGATTTTCCGCGAGCTCCTCGACCGCGAGTACATCGGCCGGCTCGACGAGGCGGGCTTCAAGCGTCTCGTGGGGCTCATCTTTTCGGTGCGCCGCAAGGGTGGAAGGCTCTTGCGCCGTCACGGCCTCGCGAGCTTGAGGAGGGCGCTCGAAGAGCTCCTTTACGGCGAGGACGCCGTCGGCGAGCGTTTCGACCGCTTCGTCGGCACGGTCGACGGCCTGGAGCGCGCCATGATCGTCTCGCTCGCATCCGAGACCCTGCACTTCACCGACCCGGAGCGCTACTGGCTGTGGACCCACTGGGTCTTTAACCCCGCGACGGGCACCGGCGCGTTGCCGCTCGTGACGATGAACCATGTCCCCCTGGGGGGATCAAGGGGGGGGCTCACAGTCGATCTCGCGGGCGAGCGTCCGGGCGAGGTCTACGACAAGGTGGGCGAAGCCATGGCGGCGGTCGATGCCGCCGGGCACAGGAGCGGCTACTCCCGAGCCGGCCGCGGCCTTTTCGGCACCGACGTCTTTTTGGCCTCGGTCTACGCGGTCTACATGTACACCGTTTTTCGCGTCAAGCTGTCTCAGGAGTTCAACCGCATCCTGCCCGAGCTCCCGGAGCTCGTCCAGCGGGTGCTCGGCGCCCGCCGCCTTGAAGCTTCGTCCACCGGAGAAACGCATGGCTGAGTTCCGACCCTTAACCGCGACCCAAGAACGCGTCAAAGATCAGTCCTACGTCGAAAAGGACGAGGCGGTCATCGAAGGCATCGACGTCTCCGGGGCCTGGAGCCGGATGTACGAGCCGCGCGAGATCACCGACTACGACCTGACCTACATGGAGAAGCTCACGTCGATCCCGGGCGGCGAGTCGATGGGCTGGTGCTACCAGTGCGGCCAGTGCGTCGGGGTCTGTCCGGTCGACGCGGCCGGTGCCGACTACGGACCGCAGAAGATCTTTCGCCGCCTCCAGACCGGCGTGGACATCTTCAACCACGAGGACCTGTGGCTCTGTACCACGTGCATGAACTGCCTGCGGGTGTGTCCGAAAGAGGTCGACATGATCCAGATCATGCCGGCGGCACGGTCGGTCGCGGTGCTCGACGGCAACATGCCGGCGGAGCTCCAGGAGATGTTCCAAAACGTCGCCGACTACGGCAACCCGATGGGCGACTCGGCGCGCAAACGCGTCCGCTGGACCCAAAAAGCCGGGGTGGAGATCCGCGTCCTGCCCAAGGACCCGGCGCCGGTCGAGGTGCTGTGGCTCGTCGGCGACTACTACGCCTACCATGCCCGGGGCGTCGACGCGGCGCAGGCGATGGCACGGGTCTTCACCCGTGTCGGCGTCGACTTCGCCATCCTCGGCGCCGACGAGCGGTGCGACGGCGACTCGCAACGCCTGGCCGGCGAGCCGGGCCTTTTCGAGGAGCTCGCCGAGCACAACGTCGCCCAGCTCGACAAGTACGAGTACGAGAAGATCGTCACCTCGGGACCGCACGCCTACAACGCGGTCAAGAACGAGTATCCGAAGATCGCGGGCAAGGACTTCCCGGTCGAGCACTACACGCAGCTCCTCGCCGCGCGGCTCGACGAGCTCAAAACCTTGTTGAGGAAACCTTTCGCCCGCAAGGTGACCTTTCACGACCCTTGCTACCTGGGACGCCACAACGGCGAGTACGACGCGCCGCGCGTGCTGCTCGAAGCGGTTCCGGAGATCGACTTCATGGAGATGTTCCGCTGCAAGGCCCAGGGCTATTGCTGCGGCGGCGGCGGCGGCGGCATGTGGCTCGACGGCTTTGCCGGCGACCACCAGATGGAGCGGTTGTCGGAGAACCGGGTCAAGGAAGCGGTCGAGGTCGGCGCCGAGGTCCTCGCGGTCTGCTGTCCCTACGAGGTGTCGCGATTCGAGGACGCGGTCAAGTCGACCGGCAACGACGGCAAGCTCGAGGTGCTCGACATCATCGAGATCCTCGATCAATGTATGGAGTAGCCAATGAAAACGATGGTTCTGCTGAAGCGGGTGCCGGATCTCGTCGAAGACCTGGAGGTCGACGACACGGAAAAGGCCCTCGACACCGAATACCTGAGCTTGAAGCTCAACGAATTCGACGACCACGCCCTCGAAGAGGCGCTGTGCTTGAAAGAAGCGCACGGCGGCGAGGTCACCGCGATCGCCCTCGACGGCGAGGACGTCGACAAGATGCTCTTCACGGCGCTCGCCAAAGGCGCCGACCGGGTGCTCAAGATCACCGGCGTCGCTGAAGGAGGCTCGAACCTGGCGCTGGCCAAGGTCTACGCCGGCATCGTCGCCGACGAATCGCCCGATCTCGTCCTGACCGGCGTCCAGTCGGCCGAGGACCGCGACGGCCAACTCGGCCCGATGGTCGCCGCCCTGCGCGGCATCCCCTCGGTCGAGGTCGTCACCGGCGTCGAGGCCGGGGATGGAACCGTCACTCTCCACAAGGAGTACTCGGGCGGCGTCACCGCCGAGCTCGAGGTCGACCTGCCGGCGGTCCTGGGCATCCAGGCGGCGCGGCAGACGCCGCGGTACGCGCCGGTGTCAAAGGTGCGCCAGATCCAGCAAGGGATGACGCTGGAGACCGTCGAGCGCCAGGCCGAGGACGGCGCCACGGCGATCGTCGTGATGACGCCCCCCGAGACCGGCGAAGGGGCTCAGATGCTGGGCGGCGTCGACGAGCTGATCGAGCTGCTGGACTCCAAGGGGGTGATCTGATGAGACAGAACGTTTTAGTGGTCGCGGAGCATTTCAAGGGTTCCCTGGCGGACGTTACCTTTGAAATGCTGGGCCTCGGCCGCAGGTTGGCCGACGACCTCGGCGGTGAGCTCCAGGTGGGGCTCGTCGGCGGTAGCGACGCCATGGTGGCCGAGCTCGCAGCCGCGGACCGGGTGGTCCGCGTCGACGGCGAGGGCCTCGCCGACTTCAACCCGGAGAGCTACGGCGCGGCGCTCGACGCCATCGTCGGGGCGAAGTCGCCGCGGGTGGTGATGATCGGCTACACGTCGATGGGCATGGACCTCTCGAGCGCCCTCGCCGTACGCCACGACATGGCCCACGTCTCGTCGGTCGTGGCGATCGACGGCGCGGCCGGACAGGCGACGAGCCAGCTCTACGGCGGCAAGATAAACGTCACGAGCGAGATGGGCGACGGTCTTTGCGTCCTGAGCGTCCTGGCGGGCTCCGGCCCGGCCGACGCCGAAGGGTCCGACAAGACACTGGCAGTGGAAAGCGTCGCGATGCCGGAGACGGCGGGGAAGGTACGCTTCAAGAAGCTCATCGAGCCCGAGGCCGGTGACGTCGACATCACGACGCAAGACATCCTGGTGGCGATCGGCCGTGGCGTCGGCTCCAAAGACGACGTCGAGGTGGCCGAGGAGCTGGCGGAGGCCCTGGGCGCTGCGGTGGCGGGCTCGCGTCCGCTGATCGACGCGGGGTGGCTGCCGAAAACGCGTCAGGTGGGCAAGTCGGGGCTCAAAGTGGCGCCGAAGCTCTATCTCGCGCTCGGCATCTCGGGAGCGCCGGAGCACATTGAGGGGATGAAGGGGTCCTCGACGATCGTCGCCGTCAACACCGACAAGCACGCGCCGATCTTTGGCGTCGCGCATTATGGGCTGGTGGCGGATCTCTTTGAGGTGGCCGAGGAGCTGACGGAGGCGTTGGAGGACCGGTAGCCCCCCCTCTTATGCTGGGACCGCAGGCGTCCCGCCTGCTCTTCGTCCCTCAGGGACGTCTTCACTGGGACCGCCGGCGTCCCGCCGGCCTCTTTTCGTCCCCCAGGGACGTCTTCGCAGGGCAGACTCCGCCCGGGCGCGCTTCTCCGACCGCGCGGCGCCCCTTCTGAGGTTCCACCCGACTCGACCACCGCCGGAGGAGGCTCTCCTCCGGGAGATAGCGACCCTCCGGAGGTGACCGGCACCGACGGCCTCTGGCCGCGGGGCGGCGACCCATTGCAGAGCGTAAAGGTCTGCTATACTTCCTCCATGGCCTTCCCTGCCCTCAAATCCGAACCCGAAGAGGCGTACCTCGACGCCGACGAGTTGCAGGACGCGGCGCGTCCGGCGTCCGTGGGCGAGCCCTCGTCCCATGAGGACCCCTTCCGTCTCGGCTGGCGGATTCGCCGAGGAGACACCCCCGACCCCCGCGAGGTGGACGGTCGGATCCCCCTCTCGGCCGAAGACCTTCTCTACCCTCAGGAGGGCGACGTCGTGTCCGACGGCTTTCCCCATTTCTCGTTCCTCCATCCGCTCGTCGACGCGCTGCGTCGCTACCTCCGGAAACGGCGATCCGCCATGCTCGTGACCTGCGACGTGACGCTCGTTCTCGGCGACGGCAAGCACTGCGGACCGGACATCGCGGTGATCCGGGGTGAGATCGACACGTCTAGCGTCCTGAGGGCTGTCGACCTGCGTCGCGTCGGTGGCGAGCTCGTCTTTGCCCTGGAGGCGGTCTCGACCTCGGAGAAGGAGATCGAGAACAAGGACCTCGTGGGCAACGTCCAGCGCTACGCCAAGGAAAGGGTGTCGGAGTATTTCAGCGTCTACCCGGTCGTGGACCGCAAGGTCAAGAAACTCGTAGGCCGCCGGCTCCAGGCCGGTGACTACTTCGAGATTCCCCCTGACGCTGAAGGTCGTGTGTACTCGGAGCAACTCGACCTGTTCTTCCAGATCGAGGAAGAGACCGAGGAGCTCGTAGCGTTCGACGCCAAGACCGGCGAGCAAGTGCTGATCTCCGACGAGGTGGAGGCAAAGGCCGAAGCGGAGTCGGCCCGGGCCGACGCGGAGGCGACCGCGCGCAAGGCCGCTGAGGCGCGGGCGGAAGACGAAGAGGCCGCACGCAAGGCCGCCGAGGCGAAGGCGCAAGAGCAGGTGGCCACCCGCAAGGCCGCCGAGGACCGCGCCAGGGCCGCCGAAGAGAAGATCGCCCAGCTCGAGGCCCTGCTCCGACGTCAGGACTGAGCCGCACGGGCCGCGCTCCGTCGGCTCGCCTGGAGGATTTCCAGGCGGAGCTCGCGCAGGCAGAGGCTGCCGGTGAGCTACCGGACTGACCTCGCCTCCGGGGTGCGGGCCGAGATCCGAGCTCTCCCGTCCGCTGATCGACGCGGGGTGGCTGCCGAAGACGCGTCAGTTACGCCGCGATCCTCTCATTGGACTCCGCGACGTCCACGTAGGTGAACAGCAAGTCCTTGAAGTCAGGATTCTCCAAATGCGTCAATACGGACCGACGCTCCGGGACTTCCTGGCCGGCTTCGCGATAGGCTTCCAGGTTGACCTGGATGGCCTTGACCGCCGCCTGCTTCGCGTCCTGGATGCTTTTTCCGTGCGTCACGACGGCGAGGTCCGGCACCTGGACGGAGAATCCTTCCTCCGTCGACTCGAGCATGATCAGGAATTGCATCACTTTACCTCCAACGTGATCTTCGAAGGTTCTGGGGCGTCATGGGGGAAGCATATCCTTCCCGGTGCATGGGCCGGGCAAGCCCTCATCGACTCTCGCTTCGTCACCGTCCCTTGAGCCGGCCGCTGCTGATTGTGAGAAGATGTCGCGATCACCCCTGGGTCGAGGAGAATACCAATGCTGAGCACGCCCGAACGCATCGCTTTCCTCGTCCTGGTCCTCGTCTGCGGCGTCCTGGCCATCCAGGGCTTTTCCCGCCTCGTCCGCCTCGTCCGCCAGGGACGGAGCGCCGACCGCAGCGACCGGCTCGTCGCCCGGTTCGTCCGGGCGGCGGTCGACGTCGCCCTGCAAAAGCCCGTCTTGAAGGCGCGTCCCGTCGTCAGCCTCTTTCACGCCTTTATCTTCTTCGGCTTCAGCTTCTATCTGCTGGTCAACGTCAACGACCTCCTCGAAGCCTACGTCGACGGCTGGACGACGATCGGGCAAGGAAGACTGGCCGGAGCATTCAACCTGTTCTCGGACCTTTTCAGCGTCCTGGTGCTGGTCGGCATGGTGGCGCTTCTCGTCCGGCGTTTCGGCCAGAAGCCGAAGGTCCTGACGTTCAACGCGTCGGTCAAGCTCCATCCCGGCGTGACGGCGGGCGGGGTGAAGCGCGACTCGTTGATCGTCGGCATCTTCATCCTTCTTCACGTCGGCTCGCGCTGGGTGGGGACGTCGCTCCACCTCGCCTCGCACGGCGAGGGCGATCGGTTCTTGCCGACGGCGAGCCTCCTGCGGCCGCTCTTCGCGGGCCTGTCGGCCGAGTCCCTGGAGACGGGTATCCACGTCTGCTGGTGGCTGGCGATGGGCTTGATCGTGCTTTTCCTGCCCTACTTCCCGCGCAGCAAGCACCTGCATCTCATGGTGGCGCCGGTCAACCTCGCCCTCAAACGCACCGCTCCCGGCGAAGACCCCCGGCGCGGCATGCTCGACGCCGTCGCCGACGCCTCGAAGCCGGGAGCTAAAAAGCTCGCCGACCTGGCCTGGCCGCAGCTCCTCGACGCCTACGCCTGCATCATGTGCAACCGCTGCCAGGAGGTCTGTCCGGCCCATAGCTCCGGGACTCCGCTGAGCCCCGCCGCGCTCGAGATCAACAAGCGCTACCACTTAAACGGCAACGACACCGACGCGGAGCTTCTCGACGTCGCCACGACGGTCGACGCCGTCTGGTCGTGTACGACCTGCTACGCCTGCGTCGAGGTCTGTCCGGTGGGGAACGAGCCGATGACGGACCTCGTCGAGGCGCGCCGGAGCCTCGTCTTCGACGGCGAGACGCCCGACGAGCTGGCGGAGGTCCTGCGCAGCCTCGACGAGAAGGGCAACTCCTTCAACGAGTCGGCGCGCAAGCGTCCGCGGTGGAGCAAGCCCCTCGACTTCAAGATCCCCGACGCGGGCAAGCAGGAAGTCGAGTACCTGTGGTTCGTCGGTGACTTCGCGTCGTACCACCCGGACTGCCAGGAAGTGAGCCGTACGGTGGCGCGCATCCTCCACTCCGCCGGGGTCGACTTCGCCACCCTCGGCAACGACGAGCGCTCGGCCGGCAACGACGTCCGCCGGGTGGGCGAGGAGGGGCTCTTCGAGGCGTTGGCGGAGCACAACGTGGCGAAGCTTGAGGGCTGCGAGCTCAAAAAGATCGTGACGACCGATCCGCATACGTTCAACGCCTTGAAGAACGAGTACGGTCCCTTCGGCGGACGCTACGAGGTCGAGCACTACTCGACGCTTCTGCTCGAGCTGATCCGGTCGGGGAAGATCTCGTTGGAGAAAAAGCTTACAGGACGCGCGACCTATCACGATCCATGCTACCTCGGCCGCTACAACGGTGGCTTCGACGCACCCCGGGGCGTGATCGAGGCCTGCGGGATCGAGCTCGTCGAGATGCCGCGCAACCGAGAGAGTTCTTTCTGTTGCGGTGCCGGCGGCGGACGGATCTGGATGAAGGACCACGACGACGTCAAGGAGCGTCCGAGCGAGAACCGAATCCGCGAGGCGCTCGGGCTCGGCAAGGTCGACTACTTCGTCGTCTCGTGTCCGAAGGACATGACGATGTACAGCGACGCGGTCAAGACGTCGGGCAACGAGGGCAAGATCGAGGTTCGCGACATCGCGGACTTCGTCGCCGAGGCGATGGGGCTCGAAAGCTGAGAATCCTCGACGCCGGAACGCTCGCCCCTCTGAGGTCCCAGGCCCTCTGGCACGGCGTCGCCGCCGTCGCTCGAAGCGACGCGCCGCCGACGCTCTCCTTCTGCCGTCCCGCCGCGCCCTACGTCGGCCTCGGCTACCACCGTTCGATCGCCGAGATCGACGTCGATGTCTGCCGCGTCCGCGGCTTGCCGGTGATCCGCCGCCAGATCGGAGGCGGCCCTGTCTACCTCGACCCCGACCAGCTCTTTTTCCAGGTCACGCTCGGTGCCCACCGCGCCCCACGGCGCGTCGACCTCCTCTATGAATGCTACCTGGAACCCGCCGCGGCGGCCTTCCGCCGCCTCGGCCTCGATGTCCGCCGCCGGGGCCTGAACGAGCTCGCCGTCGGCAACCGTAAGGTCTCCGGCACCGGCGCCGGACGGATCGGCGACGGCGTCACCGTCGTCGGCAACGTCCTTTTCCGCTTTCCCCACGAGCAAATGGTGGAGGTCCTCGCCTTACCCGAGGGAGGGCTGCGCGACGAGTGCCTGCGCCTGATGCGTCGTCACGTCACGTCGCTTGCGGACGAGGGTCTTTGCACGGTGAGCTTCGACGACGCCCGCGAAGCCCTGGTCGCGGCTTATAGCGAGGCCTTGGGCCTCGATCCCATACCGGGCGAGCTCGACGACGCCGAAGAGGACGCCGTCCGCCGCTGGGAGGAGCGGTTCCAGGACCCGGAATGGCTCGCCGGTCCCGACTTGCCGGAACGTCCCTTGCGTCAGGTCAAGGTCTCCGCCGCCGCCTGGGTCGTCGCCGGCGCGGCGGAGGGCTGGACGGTGGAAGCGTCGATCGCCGAGGGACGCCTGGAGCGGATCGTGATCGAAGGCAACGGCGGCGAACGCATGGGACGCGCCCTGGCTGGCCTCAAGGCCCGTCCCGAGGTGCTTCGCGACGCGCTCGAGGGTTTCGGCGATGACGGCCGACGCCTTCTGGCGTTCCTCGAGCCCGGCCTCAAGGTACACTAGGCAAGCCCCCCTCGGTCCCCTCAAGGGGACAGTGCTCGACAATACGACGGAGGACGAAGTGACGAGCGAGAGCGAGCTTCTGGTCGACGGCTACTCCCTGACCACCGACCGCTACTACGACGAGGAAACCCACCTCTGGGTCCGGCCGCCGTCCGAGCCCGGACCGGCGCGCTGCGGCTTCGACCCCCTGGGGAGCGAGACTGCCGGCGACGTCGTCGCCATCTCCTTCGAGCTCGTCGGGACTGAGGTACGCCGCGGCGAGAGCTTCGGCAGCCTCGAGGCGGCCAAGTTCGTCGGACCCTTGACCGCTCCGGTGTCGGGGACGATCCGTTCCCACAACGCCGACGTCCTCGCCCGTCCCGACCTCGTCAACCAGGACCCGTTGGCGTCGTGGCTCGTAGAGATCGAGCTGGCCGAGCCCGAAGCGGAGCTGGCGCTCCTGTTGCACGAGCCGGAGCGCCTACGCGCCTGGTTCGCCGGCGAGGTCCGGCGGTTCAAAGAGAAGGGAATGATCGCCGAATGACGCCCTTGGAACGTCGCCGCGACGTCTTCGGCGACACGATCGACTTCTACGCGCCGGGCCTCAAGCGCTGGCAGACGTCGGAGTGGAAGCCGAAGAAGGCGAACCGCTTCCTTCCTATAAGCGTTACCGGTACGGCCTGCGCCCTCGGGTGCGACCACTGCGCGACCAAGGTCCTACAGGGCATGATCAGCGTCTCGCGAAAAAAAAGCCTCTTCGAGACGGCTCAGGGGCTCGTCGAGCAGGGAACCGACGGAATCCTCGTCTCCGGTGGCTCGCGGCGCGACGGGAGCGTCCCCCTGGAGGCACACTTGGACGACATGCGGCGGGTCAAGGAGGAGCTCGGCTTGAAGGTGATCGTCCACTCGGGGCTGGTCTCGCCGAAGCTCGCCCGCGGTCTCGCTGAAGCCTCGGTCGACGGCGTCATGCTCGACGTCATCGGCGCCGACGAAACCGTCGCCGAGGTCTATCACCTCGAAGGCAGCGCGGAGGACTTCGAGCGCTCTCTGGAGCTTCTGGCAGAGCAGGGGCTAAGGATCATCCCGCACATCGTCCTGGGCCTGCACTACGGGCGGTTGCTCGGCGAATGGAACGCCCTGGAGATGATCCGCCGTCACCCGGTCTCGACGCTCATCCTCGTCGTGCTGACCCCTCTCGTCGGGACGGCGATGGCGCAGCTCTCGCCGCCGCCGCTCGAGGACGTCGTGGCCTTTTTCGCGCACGCCCGCTCGGCGATGCCGGAGACCCCGGTGAACCTCGGCTGCGGGCGTCCGATGGGGGAGATGAGGGTCGCCCTCGACCGCGCCGCCGTCGACCACGGCCTGAACGGCATCGCCTATCCGGCGGAGGGCATCGTCGAGTACGCGCGGAGCCGCGGTCTAAAGCCCGCGCTCTACGAGTACTGCTGCTCGCTGACCTGGAACGGCGCGTGAACGCGTGGCGCTACCTGAGCGACGACGGCGCCGGAGCCGCGGACGGCCTGGCGGCCGACGAGGCGATGATGCTCGGCTACGGCCGCGACGAAACGTCGCCGGACGCCGCCAGCCTGCGCCTCTACACCTATCGTCCACATTGCGCCCTCGTCGGCCGCTACCAGAGCCTCGACGACGAGGTCGAGCTCGACTTCTGCGCCGCGAACGGCGTCGAGGTCGGCCGCCGTCCGACCGGGGGCGGAGCGATCTTGATGGGTCCGGGACAGCTCGGCGTCGGGGTGGCGTCGCGCGCCACCGCCGAGGAGACGCCGCGCGAGATCCTGCGCCGCTACGCCGGCGGCGTGACCGCGGGCCTTCGTCGGCTCGGCATCAAGGCTGCCTTCCGTTCAAAAAACGACCTCGAGGTCGCCGGCAAGAAAATCGCCGGGCTCGGCCTCTACCTCGATCCGCGGGGCGCGGTGCTCTTCCACACGAGCGTCCTGGTCGACCTCGACGTCGAGCTGATGTTAAGAGTCCTCAACATTCCCGGTGCCAAGCTCTCCGGCAAGGTGGCGTCGCAGATCGGCGAGCGCGTCACCACGGTGTCTCGGGAGCTGGGACGCCGGCTCGAGGCCGTCGATGTCCGCGACGCGTTCCGGGCGGGCTTCGCCGAGACCTTTGGCGTCGAGCTCGTGCCGGGCCGGCTCGGCGACAGAGAACGCGAGCGCCGCGACGAGCTCGTCGCGAGCCGCTACGGCAGCGACGAGTGGCTCCACCAGCGCAGCCCGCGGCGCGACGCCCGCGGCTCGGCGCTTCTCAAGACCCCGGCGGGGCTTCTGCGCATCTACGTCGGCCTGCACGGCGAGACGATCAAAAACGTCCTCATAACGGGCGACTACAACGTGCTGCCGCCGGGCGTCGTCCGGCTGGAAGCGTCGCTGCGCTGGTGTCGGGCCGAGCGCGACGGGATCGCCGAAAAGGCGGCCGAGGCGCTCGTCGACGACGAGCTCGGCGTCCCGGCCGAGGCGGTGGCGTCGGCCGTCTGGGAGGCCGCCGAGAAGGCCCGCGAGCTGTGCGGCGAGGCCGAGCCGGCGCGTCTCGAAGGCTCGTGCTACTTTCCCGACCCCGAGGATCGCAGACCGGACGGGACCGCCGGCAGGACGTAGCTTGTTCAGCGCAGGACGATCTCGGTCGTCTCCTCTCCCGCCACGACGACTGCCTGTCCGCTCCACGTACGTCCCCCCTCGGCGGTGACGGTGAAGCTCCAAGGACCCGGCACCAGCAGGCCGACGCGGCCGAGGCCACCCATCATCGGCCAGGAGCCGAGCTCGATCCTGCCGGCATTGCGAAACGACAACGAGTCGGCGTAGAACGGTTGGCCGTCACTTCCCACGGCACGGATCCAGGCCATGCCGTCCTCGCCTTCAAGCTCCGGGACCCTCAACGCCACGACGACGCCGCGGCGCAGGACGAGCCGCCCCAGGTCGCCGGGCGAGGTGAAGGCCCTCGTGGCGACCGATCGGTCGTCCACGCTCATCAATTTGAGCAGCCACGAGCCGTCGGGGACGGTGGAGAGATGGAACGTGCCGTCCTCGGTAGGCTGCAAAGAGCTTGCGACGACGCGGCCACCGTCCGGACGGAAGACCGTGGCCATCAGTCGCCGCGGCACCTCGCCGCTCTCGCCGACGGCCTGGAAGGTGACGCCTTCGCTCGGCACGAGCAGGATCTCCAGGCCGTCGAGGTCGATGGGCGAGCTCAAGTCGACCTCGACGGACTCCTGGGCGTAGCCCGACTTGGAGACGACGAGCCGCCACCGCGCCGTGGGAATCCCGGCCAAGTCGAAGCGTCCCTGGCCGTCAGTGGAGCCCATGCTGCCCCAGCTCCAGGTCGGCGGCGCGCCGGGGACCGCTTCCAGCGTCAGAGGGACGTCGGCGACAGGGAGGAGCGTCGAGGTGTCAAGGACCTGGCCGCGAAGACGTGCCAGGTCGAGCTCCAACTGGAGCTCGCCGGAGCCGGCGAGCTCGATCTCGCGATGGTAGTAGCTCCTGCCAAGCCTCAGGGAGATCTGCAGACCGGCGTCCTGCCGGAGCCCTTCGAAGCGGAACCGTCCCGCGGAGTCCGTATGGTCCTGGGACGACCAGCCGCCGGCATGGCTCCAGGCCCGGATCTCGACGCCCGAAGCAGGCGCCGGGGGCTCGCCCGGACGCGACACGACGACCGTCCCCCGGAGCGTCGAAGCGGAGGAGAATTCCAGGTCCCGGTGGAGCTCGACGTCGCCGTCAGCAACCTCGACGTGCTCCGTGAGCTCGCGTCCGTCGAGGCGTGCCGTCACGCTCCAGCGTCCGGGTTCCAGGTTCGTGATGCGGTAGCTGCCGTCGTGGTCGACGCTGCCGTGCTGCGAGGCGCCGATCTCCCAGTGGTGGGCCTCGAGCGACAGCTCGGCAAGCTCGTCGACCCCGAGGCCGAGGACCGTGCCGCTCAAGGTCGCCCCGCGCCGCATCACGAGCCGGACGCCCGCGACGGGGCCATCGTCGACGCGGACCACCTCCGCCGAGCCCGCGGAGGCGAACCCGTTCTTCGTGGCGCGCAGCCGGTAGCTTCCGGGTTGAACGTCGGGCACGGTGAAGGCGCCCTCGGCGTCGCTGCGCGGCCCCACCTCCTGGGAGGAAAACGATCGTCCTTCGAGGGGGACCAGCGCCAACAAGGCGCCGCCGAGGCCGCGGCCGGTCTCGTCGACCACGTGGCCGGACACCTCGAATCCCGCGCCCAGCACCAGGTCGACGGTGAAGACGCCGCCGCGGCGTCCGTCGACGGTCCGCGTCACGGCCGTCCCCTCCACGTAGACACGGACGAAGCCGGGAGGCAGCGCCATCAGCTCGTAGTGGCCTTCGGCGTCGGATCCGGCCCCCACCGACCTGTTCATGAGGTCGTTCCGGATCTCGGCGGAGACCTTCGCTGCGACCGGCGTGCCGTCGTCCCGGGTGACCCTGCCGCGGATCGACACCCCGGGCTTGAGCGCGATCTCCAGGCCGGCGAGCTCGCCGCCGGGCGGCGCCTCCAGCCCCTGGAGCCACTCCCTCTGGTAGCCCTCGGCATGGACCCAGAGGGCCGTCGGTCCGGCGGGGATCCCGCCGGCTTCAAAGCGCCCGCCGTCGTCGGTTTTCACCGCCGGCGTCCGCAGGGAGCGATGCAGGCTCTGATCTTCGGGCTGGATTGAGATCGAAGCGCCGGCCACCGGCCGGCCATCGCCGTCGACCACCCGTCCGGAGATCCTCCCGGGGGGGAGCAGGACGATCTCCAGCGGTTCGCCGGCGCCGGTTTCGCCGTCGCCTTCGCGCCGCGCCACGGCGAGCACGACCGAGGGCGCGAAGCCCTCCAGTAGAGCCTCGACGACGCGCTCCTCTCCCGGTTTGAAGTCGGCGAGCACGAAGCCGCCGTCGGCTCCGCTCTCCACGGTCTCATGGCGACTGCCGTGTCTCTCGACGGCCCACGAGCGGACCTCGGCACCGGCGACGCCGTGGCCGTCCGCCTCGACGACGCGTCCGGCGATCGTGGCGCCGCGCTCCAGGACGACGGTTCCCAGGTCGGTTTCGCCGCCCACGTCCGCCACCGGCACCTCCGCCGCCGGGATCTCCACCCCGGGGATTTTCGCCGCCGCGTAGCCGTCGGCGCTCACCTCGAGGTCGTAGCGTCCCGGACCCAGGTCGGCGGCCGTGAAGCGTCCTTCGGCGTCGGTGGGAAAGCTGCGGGTCTCGCGCCGGTTCGGACGGTAGGGTTCCGCCTTCCCGGGAGGTCTTCGCACGAGCTTCACCGCGGCGTCGGCGACCGGACGCTCGTCGTCGCCGATCACCCGTCCGAAGGCACGGACCCCCGTGCCGAGGACCAATCGCAGCGCCGGCGACCCCGGGCCAAGCGCGTCGAGCTCAGCTCGGCCCGGCGCGTAGCCCTCCCGTTCGGCGACCACCTCGTAGCTCGCGGTGGGCGCGAGGCCATGGACGACGAAGCTTCCGTCGCCAGTCGTCCGGGCCCGCCAGCCGCCCGGGTGGCGCGAGAACCGCCACGACGCCGTTCTAGCGTCGGCCTGGGAGAGCGGGACGGCGTGGACGTCGCAGCCGGCCACCGGGCGTCCCTCGGAGTCGACCACCGTGCCGCGGATAGCGGCCGCGCGCGGCAGCCGGAAGAGGAGGGTCTCCGGCACCTCGTCGGGGAATCTCTCCTGTGCGACGGCGTGGCCCGCCGCCACGGCGGTCCACGTCGGCCGCGTCTCGATGACCGGCACGTCGATTGAAAACTCGCCACGGACGTCGCTTGTGGCGACGCGGAAGTAGGACGGCGAGACGAAGGCACCGGCGATCGGCTCGCCGCTTTTTTCCTCGACGATCCGGCCGCGCCGGGTGTGTGGCGGCTCCAGCTGGACGCGCGCCGCACCGGGAGTGAAATCGATCTCGAAGAGGCCGCTCGCTCGGTCCTCGGCGAGGATCCACACCTGCGCGTTGTCGCGGGCGCGGGCGATCGCCAGGCGCCCCTCGGCATCGGTCACCCCCAGCGGCAGGAGGCCGCCCCCCTGGTGGACGACGGCGCCGGCGAGGGGAGCGCCCGCCGCGTCCTGGACGTAGAGGACGCCGGTGACGCCGTCGGCGAGGACGATCGAGCCGTCGCCGGCGTCGCTCTGGGCGAGAGCGAGGCCGGAGGCGGCGTCGAGGGCCAGGGCCACGAAGCCGGCCTTCTCGGCGCGGCCGCGCTCGAAGCGGGCGACGCCGTCCTCAGCGGTGTGGACGAGCTGGTAGCGGCGCCGCCAGTCGCGCCCGCCCTTGTGGTCGTAGAGGGCGACGGCGGCGGGCACCGGCCGTCCTGCGACGTCGACGGCGCGGACCTCGAGGGCGACCGTAGGCTCGAGCTCGAGCGCCGGCAGGTCGCGGGGCTCGTAAAGCGGCCGCAGACGGTATTCCATCGTCCGGTAGCCCGGCGCCTCGACGAGGACGCGCCACCTCCCGGCGTAGGGGGCGTCGAGGTAGAAGAGGCCGGAGGCGTCGGGGGTCGTCTCGGCGACCATCTCGCCGCTGCCGGAGAGGCCCTCGAGGCGTCGCCGGGCGCGGTCGTAGCGCTCGCCGTAGGTCTCCAGACGGACGCGGACTCCTTCGACCACCGTGCCGTCGGGACCGACGACGTATCCGCCGACGGAGATGGGCTCGGCGGAGGCGAGGGCGGGCCCGAGACCTACGGCGAGCACGAGGGCCGCGACGGGCTGGCATCGACGTTTCATGGGGGGCACCTCCTCAGTGTCCTACGCTACTACGGTGAGTATTGTTCGCGTAGACTCAGAGCATGAACCCCTACGACTGGAAACGCCACCGGCCACGGGTCGAGGTCCCCCGCGCGGCAGTCGACGCGATGGCGGACGAGCTCCGCGACGGGACGAGCGGCGTGCTCCTGGCCGGACGGGGGATGGGCAAGAGCGTCTTCTTGCGACAGGTCGCGCGACGGCTCGAAAGCCTCGACGACGTCCGCGTGGCGCTCTTTGCCGAGTCGCCCGCCAGGCTGACGGTCGCATCCTGCCTCGAGGCGCTCGCCCAGGAGCTCGGTGTCGACGTCCCCGGTGCCCTCCATGCGAGCGACGTCCTCGCCGCCTACTCTCGCCGTGAGGACGTCCCCGAGCGGCTCGTCCTGCTCTACGACGAGCTCGACCGCTACGCCCGCTCCCCGGAGGGCAGGCTGGCCGATCCGCCGGGACGGAGCTTTTTCAACAGCCTGGAGTCGGCACGGCGCGACACGCCGGAGCTGGGGGTCTTGGCGGCCGGCTCGATCGGCGTCTTCGCCTTCCGTGACGTCCTCGGCTCGAGCTTTCTGGCCAGGGCCGACAAGGTCCGAATCGCGCCTTCGGACCCGACGAGGCCGCGGTCCCGCCGGCAGGTCGAGAGCTATGGGTCCGCAGACGTCACCGCCGCCGCGGTGGTCATGCTCACCGACGCGGAGCTACCCGATTGGCCTGAGCTCTATCGCCGGTCCGTGCCCGGCTCGCCTCGACGTCGCAGACAGCCGACGGCCTGCCGGTCTCGATCGACCACTTTCTCCTGCGGCTGCCTCGGGGTCGTTGACCGAAGCGTAGGAAAATCGGCCTGCCGATTCCGCATGCTTGTTTAGCACCGCCGGCCCCGAAGCTTTGCCGGGGCAAGACTTGGGCGCCGACCATATGCTATAGTAGGCATAGCTGAGGACCTTGGGGGAGGTCAAAGAATAGGAGACTTGCTTTATGACCCACACATCGCTGTACCGAATGAAGGGCCTCTTGACGCTCGCCGAATTCCTCGCTCAGGTGGGACC
>CBDUYN010000094.1:0-38443 GCA_965371445.1 uncultured bacterium
CGTGCTGCACCCCGCTGCGCCCCGCCGGCTCGTTGAGGTGCCCGTGGGGGTCGGCCCGGCCCCCCGCCGACACCTCGGTCCACCTCCTCGACCGCCGACTGCAGCCGGTCCCGGTGGGCGTCGCCGGCGAGCTTCTAACCGGCGGCGACGGGCTCGCCCGGGGCTACTTCAACCGTCCTGCCCTGACCGCGGAGAAGTTCCGGCCGAATCCTTTCGCCGTCGTGCCCGGAGAGCGCCTCTACCACACCGGAGACCTGGCGCGCTTCCGCGGCGACGGCACCGTGGAGTTCCTCGGGCGCCGCGACCACCAGATCAAGCTGCGCGGTTTCCGCATCGAGCTGGGGGAGATCGAGACCACCCTGGGGCGCTATCCCGGCATCCGTCAAAACGTGGTCCATCTGTGGCAAAGGCCGGCGGCCCCGGGACGAGCCGCCGACAAGCGGCTCGCCGCCTACCTGGTCTCGGAGGTCGAGCCGCCGCCCGGCGCCGAGGAGCTTCGCACCTTCCTGGGCGAGATCCTGCCCGACTACATGGTGCCGTCGGCCTTCGTCTTCCTCGACGAGGTGCCTCTGAATCCCAGCGGCAAGGTGGACCGCAAGGCCCTCCCCGCGCCCGAGATGGTGGCTCAGGAGAAGAGCTCCAGGCCGCCGAACGGCCCCACCGAGGAGCTCCTGGCGGGCATCTGGGAGGAGATCCTCGGTCGCGAGCGGGTAGGTGCGCTCGACAACTTCTTCGAGCTCGGCGGCCATTCGCTGCTCGCCACGCAGGTCGTCTCCCGGGTGCGCGAGGCTTTCGGCGTGGAGCTTCTCCTGCGCCAGCTCTTCGAGGCCCCTTCCGTCGCCGAACTTGTCGAGGTCGTCGAGGCGATGCGACGCGCGGAGCAGGGCCGCGAGGCCCCACCGATCGTCGCGACGCCGCGCGACGGCGATCTGGCGCTCTCTTTCGCACAGCAGCGCCTCTGGTTCCTCGATCAGCTCGAGCCCGACCGCGCGGTCTACAACATCCCGGGTGCCGTGCGGCTCGAAGGCACCGTCGACGTCGCCCTGCTCGAGAGCGTCTTCGCCGAGATCGTCCGGCGTCACGAATCTCTGCGCACGGTCTTTCCCTCGGTCGCCGGCGAGGCGCGGCAGGTGATCCTGCCGGAGCTCGAGCTGCCCTTCGTCGCGATCGACCTGCGGGGCCTGCCGGAGGCGGCCCGCGAGGCCGAGATCCGGCGCCTTTCTGAAGCCGAGGCGCGGACTCCCTTCGACCTGGCGGTAGGACCCCTGTTCCACATCCGGCTCCTGCACCTTGCCGAGACCGACCACGTGATGCTGGTGACGATGCACCACGTCGTCTCCGACGGCTGGTCCATGGGGGTCTTCTACGAGGAGCTCTGCGCCTGCTACACGGCCTTCAAGGAGGGCAAGCCGTCGCCGCTCGCCGAGTTGCCGGTGCAGTATGCCGATTTCGCCCAGTGGCAGCGGCAGTGGCTCTCGGGAGAGGTCCTGGAAGCGGAGATCGCCTTCTGGGAAGAACGCCTCCGAGACGTACCCCGTCGTCTGGACCTGCCGCTCGACCGGCCGCGTCCGGCCTTCCAGACCTTCGTCGGACGGCTGCTGGGCGTTCGCCTGCCGCGCCAGCTCTCGAAAGAGCTCGCCGCCATGAGCCGCCAGCGCGGCAGCACCCTTTACATGACGCTGCTCGCCGCCTTCAAGCTCCTCATGGCCCGCCATTCCGGGCAGCGGGACATCGTGATCGGCTCGCCCGTGGCCGGGCGCAACCGCCGCGAGATCGAGGGGCTGATCGGCTTTTTCGTCAACACTCTCGTGCTGCGCACCACCCTCGAGGACGAAGCGACCTTTCCGGAGCTCCTCGACCGGGTGCGCCAGGTGGCGCTCGACGCCTACAGCCATCAGGACCTGCCCTTCGAGCGGCTGGTGGAGATGGTCCCGGAGCGCGACCTCAGCGCGAGCCCCCTGTTTCAGGTGATGTTCGCGCTCCAGAACGCGCCGCGCGGCGCTCTCGAGCTGCCCGGATTGACCCTGCGCCAGCTACCCACCGACGCCAAGACGTCGAAGTTCGACCTCCTGCTCTCGCTCCAGGAAGGCGAAGAGGGGCTCTCGGGCGTGCTCGAGTTCAACACGGACCTCTTTGACGGGACCACGATGCGGCGTCTCCTGGCGCACTACGAGCGCCTGCTGGAGGCGATCCTGGAAGACCCGGCGCGCCGTCTCTCCACCTTGCCCTGGTGGAGTCCCGGCGAGCGCCAGCAGCTGCTGGCCGAATGGAACGACGGCGCAGGTGCCGAGATCGGGGCCGACACCCTGCACGGGCTCGTCGCGGCCCAGGCCGAGCGCACGCCCGAGGCGACGGCGCTCGTCGTCGGCGAGGACCGGACGAGCTACGGCGAGCTGTGCCGGCGGCGGAACCAGATGGCCCACGAGCTCCGCGGTCTCGGCGTCGGCCCCGAGGTGCGGGTCGGTGTCTGCCTGGAACGCGACGCGGAGCTCGTGGTGGCGATCCTCGGTGTCCTGGAGGCCGGCGGCGCTTACGTGCCGGTCGACCCCGCCTATCCGCGCGAACGTCTCGCCTTCATGCTGGAGGACGCCAGCGTCGAGGTGATCGTGACCCGGGAGGCGCTGGCCGGCACCTTGCCCGAGGTCGATGCCGCCGTGCTGCGCCTCGACGCCGACGCGGCGCGGATCGAAGCACAGCCGCCGACGGCGCCGCCGAGAGCCGGGGGACCGGAGAACCTGGCCTACGTGATCTACACGTCGGGCTCCACCGGCCGGCCCAAAGGGGTGGCCATCGAGCATCGAAGCGCCGCCGCCCTGGTGCGCTGGTCGCGACGCGTCTTCACCGGCGACGAGCTCGCCGGTGTGGCGGCGACGACCTCGGTCTGCTTCGACCTCTCGGTCTTCGAGCTCTTCGTGCCCCTGGCCTGCGGCGGTACGGTGCTCTTGGTCGAAAACGCCCTCGCTCTCGCCTCGCTCGCCGCCGCCGGCGAGGTACGCCTCGTCAACTCGGTGCCGTCGGCGGTGACGGAGCTGGCCCGCTTCGGCGAGCTGCCGGGCGCGGCGCGCACCATAAACCTCGCTGGCGAGCCGCTCAAGCGCCAGCTCGTCGACGAGCTCCGCCGCCAGGGGGTCGAACGGATCCTCAACCTCTACGGCCCGTCGGAAGACACCACCTACTCGACCTTCGTCGAGGTGCCGGCCGAACCCGGCGAGCCGACGATCGGCCGCCCGGTCGACGGCACCGACGCCTGGGTGCTCGACCGCCACGGCCGGCCGTCGCCGATCGGCGTGCCGGGGGAGCTTTCCCTCGGCGGCCGGGGATTGGCGCGCGGCTACCTGGGCCGTCCGGCGCGCACCGCCGAGAGCTTCGTGCCCCACCCGTGGAGCGCCGCTCCCGGCGGACGCCTCTACCGTACCGGAGACCTGGTTCGCTGGCGCACCGACGGCGAGCTCGAGTTCCTCGGCCGCGTCGACCACCAGGTCAAGGTCCGCGGTTTCCGCATCGAGCTGGGCGAGATCGAAGCGGCCCTGGAGCGCCATCCGGTGGTGCGCGAAAGCGCGGTCCTCCTGCGCGAGGACGTCGTGGGCGACCCGCGGCTCGTGGCCTACGCGGCGCCGGCCGAGGTAGAGGCCGCCGAGCTGCGCGAGTCCCTGCGCAAGAGGTTGCCCGACTTCATGCTGCCGAGCGCCTTCGTCTTGCTCGACGCCCTGCCCCTGACCCCCAACGGCAAGCTCGACCGCAAGGCTCTGCCAGCGCCCACCTACAGCTCCCAGGAGCGTACCTTCGTCGCCCCGACCGAGATGACCGAGCAGATCCTGGCCGGCATCTGGTCGGAGGTCCTGGGTCTCGAGCGGTTGAGCGTCGAGGACGACTTCTTCGCGCTTGGCGGCCATTCGCTCCTCGCCACCCAGGTGGCGTCGCGGGCCCGCGGCGCCTTCGGCGTCGAGACGCCCCTGCAGTGGATCTTCGAGGCCCCGACCGTCGCGAAGCTGGCGGCGAAGATCCGCGAGGCGCGCAAGCACCAGGAAGGCCTCGACGTCTCGCCGATCGAGCCGGTGCCCCGGGATCGCGACCTGCCGCTCTCCTTTGCCCAGCAGCGGATGTGGTTCCTCGACCAGCTCGAGCCCGGCAGCTCGGCCTACAACGTCCCCCGCGCGGTGCGCCTGCGCGGCGAGATCGAAGCGAGCTTCCTGGAGCGCGTCCTCAACGAGGTCGTCCGGCGCCACGAGGCCCTGCGCACGACCTTCGCGCTCTCGGCCGACGGCCGGCCGGTGCAGCTCGTCGCGGCGGAGCTGCGGCTCACGGTGCCGGAGGTCGACCTCGGCGCGCTTCCCGAAGCGCGCCGCGAGGCCGAGGGACGGCGGTGGGCGACCCGCCTCGCCTGGCAACCCTTCGACCTGGCGGTCGGACCCCTCCTGCGCTCTGTCCTGGTACGCCTCGCCGAGGACGACGTGATGGTCGTGGTGTCGATCCACCACATCGTCACCGACGGCTGGTCGATGGACGTTTTCTTCCGCGAGCTCTCGGCGCTGATCTCCGCCTGGTCCCGCGGCGAGCCGTCGCCGCTCGCGCCGCTCGCCGTCCAGTACGCCGACTTCGCCCAGTGGCAGCGTGGGTGGCTCGACGGCGCCGAGCTCGAGACGCGCCTCGCCTACTGGCGCACGCAGCTTGAGAACACCCCCAAGAGCCTGGAGCTGCCCACCGACCGGCCACGCACGGCGACGCGAAGCCTGCGCGGCACGTCGCTTCCGCTTCACCTCTCCGCCGAGCTCGCCGATCGCCTCGCGGTGCTCAACCTCCAGCACGGGGTCACCCCGTTCATGACGCTCCTCGCGGCCTTCAAAACGCTCCTGGCGCGCTACACCGGGGCCTACGACGTTGTCGTCGGCTTCCCGATCGCCGGGCGCAACCGCAAGGAGATCGAGGACCTCGTCGGACTTTTCGTCAATACCTTGGTGCTGCGCACGCGGTTCGCTCCCGATTTCGGCTTCCACGAGCTCCTGGGACGCGTGCGCCAGGTGGCGCTCGACGCCTACACCCACCAGGACCTGCCCTTCGAGCGCCTGGTCGACGAGATCGCCCCGGACCGCGACCTCAGCACGAGCCCCATGTTCCAGGTGATGTTCGTGCTCCAGAACGCTCCCCGGGGAAGCCTCAAGATGGCGGACCTGGAGCTTTCCTCCCTCGATCTGACGGTCGGTGGGGCCAAGTTCGACATGACCCTGGTCCTGGTCGAGGAAGAGGGCTTCGCCGGCGCCCTGGAGTACAGCACCGACCTCTTCGACGCCAGCACCGTGCGGCGGTTCCTGAAGCATTTCGAGGCGCTCCTCACAGAGATCGTCGCCGATCCCTCCCGCCCTCTCGTCGAGCTCCAGCTGATGTCGCCGGCCGAGCGCCACCAGCTGTGCCGCGAGTGGAACGACACGCCGCTCGCCGGCCGCTTCGCGGGGCTCTGCCTCCACCAGCTCGTCGAGGCCCAGGCCGAGCGGGCCGGCGAAGCCGTCGCCTGGGTGGCCGGCGAGGTCGAGCTGAGCTTCGCCGAGCTCAACCGGCGGGCCAACCGGCTGGCGCACCACCTGCGCCGGCTGGGGGCGGGCCCCGACGTCCCGGTGGGAATCTGCATGCACCGCTCCCTCAACCTGGTGGTGGGCATCCTGGGCATCTTGAAGTCGGGGTCGGCCTACCTGCCGCTCGATCCCAAGTACCCGGCCGAGCGTCTGCAGTTCATGGTCGAGGACGTGCGCGCGCCGCTTCTGCTGACCGAGGAGTCGCTGCGGCCGTCGATCCCCGAGTCGGAGGCGGCCGTGCTCTACTTCGAGACCCTGGCGCTCGACGAGGAGCGCAACGACAATCCGCAAAGCGGCGTCGGCGAGCGCGACCTGGCCTACTTCATCTACACCTCGGGCTCCACCGGCCGCCCCAAAGGAGTGTCGATCGAGCACCGCAGCGCCGTCACTCTCGTCGACTGGGCGACGGGGGTGTTCTCCGAGCAGGAGTGCGACGGGCTCCTCTTCTCGACCTCGGTGTGCTTTGACCTCTCGGTCTTCGAGCTTTTCCTGCCGGCGAGCCGTGGCAACCGGACGATCCTCGCCGAGAACGCCCTTCAGGTCAGCCAGCTGCCAAGCGGCGACCGCGTGACGCTGGTCAACACGTCGCCCTCGGTGATGGCCGAGCTCGAGCGCCAGGGGGCGATCCCGGCCTCGGTCCGGACCGTCAACCTGGCCGGCGAGCCGCTGCCGGGCCGCCTGGCCGAGGCCCTCTACCAGGTGGAGACGGTCGAGCGGGTTTTGAACCTCTACGGCCCGTCGGAGGACACCACCTACTCGACCTGGGCGCAGGCCGAGCGCCACAGCCGCCGCGCTCCCACCATCGGACGGCCCCTCGCCGGGACCCAGGCCTACGTCCTGGACCCCCGCCTGCGGCCGGTGCCGGTCGGTGTGCACGGAGAGCTCTGCCTCGGCGGCCTGGGCCTCGCCCGCTTCTACTACGACCGGCCGGGCCTGACCGGCGAGAAGTTCATCCCCGATCCCTGGAGCCGCGAGGGCGGCGATCGCCTCTACCGCACCGGTGACCTGACGCGCTTTCTGGGCGACGGCCAGATCGACTTCCTGGGCCGCATCGACCACCAGATCAAGATCCGCGGCCTGCGCATCGAGCCCGGCGAGATCGAGGCGTTGATCGCCCGGCACCCGGCGGTCGACGAGGTTGCGGTGGTGATGCAGCAGTCGCAGACCGGCGCCCACCTGGTGGCCTTCCTGGTCGTCGCCGAAGGGACCGAAGAGCCGCCCGAGGGAGAGCTCCGCCAGCGGTTGGAGGAGTCGCTGCCCAGCTACATGGTGCCGGCCGCCTTCGTCTGGGTCGAGCAGATGCCCCAGACGCCCAGCGGCAAGATCGACCGCCACCACCTGGCGGGGCTCGAATCCGTGAAGCGCGACGACGGCGGCGAGCGCGTCCAACCCCGCAACCCGCTCGAGTTGGAGCTCCTGCAGATCTGGCAGGAGGTGCTTGAGATTCGCGACCTCGGCGTGACCGACAACTTCTTCAAGCTGGGGGGCCATTCGCTGCTCGCCATCTACCTCATGGTCTGTATCCGCGAACGGCTCGACCACGACCTGCCGGTCGCGGTGCTGTTTCAGGCGCCGACCATCGAGACCCTGGCCGCGGCCCTGGAGCAGGAGCACCCGCGCTCGCAGTACCCGTCGCTCGTGCCGCTCGCCCCCGGCGGCGAGAAGGCCCCCTTCTTCTGCGTCCACGGCGCCGGCGGCAACGTCTTCTACTTCGTGGAGCTGGCGCGTCACCTGAGCACGCTCGACGCCGATCGCCCCTTCTACGGGATCCAGGCCCGGGGCCTGATGGGAGAAGAGGGCGAGGCGCTGCGCACGGTCGACGAGATGGCCGACTACTACCTGGAGGTGGTGCGTCATCGCCAACCGCAAGGTCCCTACTTCCTCGGCGGCTACTCGAGCGGCTGCCTCGTGGCCTTCGAGATGGGACGGCGCCTGCGCGACGCCGGAGACGAGGTGGCCTTCCTCGGCATGTTCGACGCCCTCGCCGACCCGATGCGCCAGGTCCGGGTCTTCAACCAGACGGCACTGCTCGCCTTCTTCGCCCGCGAGCTGATGATCCCGGTGATGCCCGACGAGCTCGTCGAGCTGCCCGACGACGAGCAGCTCTCCTACATCCTCGAGAAAGGCTGGCGCTTGAAGAAGATCCCTCGCGAGTTCAGCTTCGACGACGCCAACCAGGCCCTGCGGATCATGGAGGCCACCCTCGACGCGACCCGCACCGCCGAGCTCGGCTCCTACCCCGGGAAGGTGACCGTCTTCCGCAGCGAGAGCTCCGATCGCTGGGAGGAGGACCTGGGCTGGGGCGGGCTGGCGGCCGAGGTCGAGGTGCACGGCGTCACCGGCAACCACCGGACGATGTTCGTCCATCCCAACGTCGAGAAGCTGGGAGAGCTTCTAGTCACCTGCTTCGAGCGTGCCGAGTGAGGCCAGGCTGAAAAGCGCGACGCTGCGGCCGGCGACCGCGGCGCCGCGCAGCGAGCCCCTACTCGTAGCGCAGCGCGCTCATCGGAT
Organism: uncultured bacterium; assembly: GCA_965371445.1. Taxonomy (GTDB): domain Bacteria; phylum Acidobacteriota; class Thermoanaerobaculia; order Multivoradales; family J023; genus DASWIG01. The sequence goes on from CBDUYN010000094.1 coordinate 8,079, forward strand.
GGGTCCGCATCGCCCGGCGCGCCGGGACGAAGCTCGCGACCAGCGCGACGAGAAGGATGACGAGCGAGACCACGACGAGCGTCGGCGGATCCGTGGGGCTGATCTCGTAGAGCAGGCTGGCGAGGAAACGGGTCAGGGCCACTGCGCTGGCGAGGCCGATCACGACGCCGAGAAGCCCCAGCCCCAGGCCCTTCAACAGGATCAGCTGCAAGAGGTCTCGCGCCTGGGCGCCGAGCACTAGGCGCAGGCCGATCTCGTGGGTCTGCTGGGCCACGGTGTAGGAGAGGATGCCGTAGATCCCGAGCACGGCGAGGGTCAGGCCTAAAGCGGCGAAAAGGCTGAAGAAGTGGGCGCTGAACCTCTGCTCGCGGTAGTTCGCCTCGATCATGTCGCCCACCGCGCCGACTCCCCAGATCGGTTGCTCGTCGTCGAGCTCCCAGATCTTCGCCCGGACGGTGGGGAGCGCCTCCATGGGATCGCCGCGGGTCTCGACCACGAGCGTCACGTTGTCGTTCAAAAGGGCCTCGATCCGCTGCTCGATCGGCAGGTACCAGCTCTTGTCGAAAGATTCGTCGTCGTCGACGTCTCCGGCCACGCCGACGACCTCCATAAAGGGGGCGTCGCTGTCCCAGCGGCCGCGCTTGATCCGCCGTCCCACCGGGTTTAATCCCGGCCAGTGGGTCTCGGCGAGGTTCTTGCTGATCACCACCACGCCCGCCGTGTCTTCCCGGTCCTGCTCGGAGATGCTGCGGCCCTGGAGGACCGGGATTCCCGTCGCCTTGAGGTAGTCGGGCGTCACCAGGCGATGGTTGGTCACCAGCATCTCGTCGGCCGAGGCCGGGGGCTGTCCTTCGACGGAGTAGAGGGTGCCGACCCGGATGACGTCGAGAGGGTGGGTGGTGGTGACACCCGCCGAGAGCACGTTCGGCAGGGTGCGCACGTGCTCCAGCATCTGTCGGACGAAGTCCACCTTCTGCCGGCCTTCAGGGTATTTGGCCGTCGGGAGCGAAAGGTGCAGGATCAGACGGTTCTGCTTGGAGTAGCCCACGTCGAATTCGAGCAGGCTCTGGAAGCTCCGGATCATCAGGCTGGCGCCGACCAGCAGCACGACCGCCACCGCGATCTCGACCACGACGAATCCTGCCAGGATTCGCCGGCTCCTGGGGCTGACCGTCGCCCGGCTGCCTTCGCGCAAGAAGCCCTGAAGGTCGGGCCGGGCGGCCATCAAGGCCGGGACGAGGCTGAAGAGGACCCCCACGAGAAGCGACACGGCCACGGTGAAGCCGAGCACCCGGTAGTCGATCCGGATGTCGTGGAACACGGCGTTCATGTCGGCGACGGGGCTCAAGGCGATGACCGGCTTGAGCGTCCAGAAGGCCAGGAGCGTGCCCACTGCGCCGCTCAGGAACGCCAGGACCAGGCCCTGCGTGACCAGCTGCTGGACCAGCCGGCGCCGGCTCGCTCCGAGAGCCACCCGCATGGCCATCTCCCCCCGCGACTTGAGGGAACGCGAAAGCAGCATGTTCGCCACATTGGCACAGGCGATGAGCAGCAGGAAGCCGGTGGCCGCGAGCAGCGCGAAGAAAAGCCGCGGCTGGAGGTTGCCGGTCAGGTCTTCGCGCAGCGAGACGATGCGCGTGCTCCAGCCGGCGTGGGTGTCGGGTTGCTCCTGGGCGAGGAGTTGGCTGAACAGATCAAGCTCCTGCTGAGCCTTCTCGCGACTGGAGCCCGGAGCAAGACGCCCCAGGACGTTCAAAGAGTGCTGGGCGGCCGGCGTGGAGTCGGCGGCGATCCCCAGGGGAGCCCAGAGTTCGGCGTCGTAGGGATACTTGAAGTAGGGAGGCATGATCCCGACGACAGTGTAGGGCTCGGCGTTGATCGTCACGCTCTCGCCCAGAACGTCCGGGTTGCCCCCGAAATGGCGATGCCAGAGGTCGTAGCCGAGCAGCGCCACGCGGGCCGGAGCCCCGGGCCGGTCGTCGTCGGCCTGGAAGCGGCGCCCGAGGATCGGCTCGATCCCGAGGATCGGCAGCAGCTCGTGGGAGATGACGGCGCCCTGGACCCGGGTGGGCTCCTCGGTCACCAGGTTGAAGCTCGCTTCGGTCTGGGCCCCGAGGGTCACGAAAGACTGCACCGTCTCCTTCAAGAACACGTAGTTCTGCGAGGAGACCCCGACCATCCGCGGCTCCTTTCCGGGACGCTCCAGGACGTCGCGGATGCGCAAGATCCCGGCCTCGTTCTCGAAGGGCAGCGGGCTTAGGAGCAGGGTGTTCATGAGGCTGAAGATGGCGGTGTTGGCACCGATCCCCAGGCCGAGCGAAAGGATCGTCGCCAGCGTGAAGCCGGGATTCTTGCGCAGCACCCGGAAGGCGTAGCGTACGTCTCGCCAGACATTCTTCATGGCTTTTCCCTACTCGTAACGTAGCGCGTGCATGGGGTTGGTCCGCATCGCCCGGCGTGCCGGGACGAAGCTCGCGACCAGCGCGACGATCAGGACGGCGAGCGAGATGACGACGAGGGTCGGCGGATCCGAGGGGCTGATCTCGTAGAGCAGGCTCTCGAGGAAGCGGGTCAGGGCCAGTGCGCCGGCGAGGCCGATCACCACGCCGGCGAGCCCCAGCCCCAACCCCTTGAGCAGGATCAGCTGCAAGAGGTCTCGCGCCTTGGCCCCCAGCACCAGGCGCAGGCCGATCTCCTGGGTCTGCTGGGCCACGGTGTAGGAGAGGATGCCGTAGATCCCGAGCACGGCGAGGATCAGGCCTAAAGCGGCGAACAGGCTGAAGAGGCGGGCGCTGAAGCTCTGCTCGCGGTAGTTCTGCTCGATCTCCGTGGTCACCGAGCCGATCCCCCAGATCGGCTGCTCGCTGTCGAGCTCCCAGATCTTCGAGCGCACGGCGGAGACCGCCTCCATCGGATCGCCGCGGGTCTCGACCACCAGCGTGACGTTCTCGGTGGGCATGGCGGCGACCCGCTGCTCCAGCGCCAGGTACCAGCTCTTGTCGAAAGAGCCGCGGTCGTCGACGTCCGCGGCCACGCCGACGATCTCCAGCCAGGGGTTTTCGCTGTCGTAGCGCCCGCGCTTGATGCGCCGCCCCACCGGATCCTCGCCAGGCCAGTGGGCCTCGGCGAGAGCCTTGCTGACCACCACCACGGGAGCCGTGTCCTCCCGGTCGCGCTCCGAGAGGCTGCGGCCCTGGAGGATCGGGATCCCGGTCGCCTTCAAGTAGTCGGGGGTGGCGAGCCGGTGGTTGGAGATCAGCATCTCGTCGGCCGACGCCGGAGGTTGACCCTCGACGGAGTAGAGGGTACCGACCCGGGCCAGGTCGAGGGGATGGGTGGTGACCGCACCCGTCGAGAGGACCCCCGGCAGCGCCCGGAGGCGTTCCACGACCTCTTTCACGAAAGCGATCCTCTGCGGATCCTCCGGGTATTTGGTGGGCGAGAGCGACAGGCGCAGCATCAGACGGCTCTGCTTGGCGTAGCCCACGTCGAAGTCGAGCAGGCGCTGGAAGCTCCGGATCATCAGGCCGGCACCGACGAGCAACATCACCGCCACCGCGATCTCGACCACCACGAAACCCGCCAGCATCCGCCGGCTCCTGGGGCTGACCGTCGACCGGCTACCCTCGCGCACGAAGCCCTGGAGGTCGGGACGGGCCGCCATGAAAGCCGGGATGAGGCTGAAGAGGATCCCGACCAGGACCGAAATGCCTAGCGTGAAGGCGAGGACCCGCAGATCGATGCGCACGTCCTGAAACGCCAGGTTCATGTCGCCGACGGGGCTCAGGGCGATCATCGGCTTGAGCGTCCAGTAGGCGAACACCGTGCCCAACGCCCCGCTGAGGAGAGCGAGGGCCACCCCCTGGGTGACCAGCTGCTGGACGAGCCGGCGCCGGCTCGCCCCGAGGGCCACCCGCATGGCCATCTCCCCCCGGGTCTTCAAGGCCCGCGAGAGCAACATGCTCGCCACATTGGCGCAGGCGATGAGCAGCAGGAAGCCGGTCGCGGCGAGCAGCGCGAAGAAAAGCTTCGGCTGCAGGTCTTCGGTCAGGTCCTCGCGCAGCGAGACGATGCGCAGGCCCCAGCCGGCGTGCGTGTCGGCATATTCCTCGGCGAGCCGCTGGCTGATCAGGTCGAGCTCCTGCTGAGCCTTCTCGCCGTCGACGTCCGGCTTGAGCCGCGCCAGGACGTTCAGGTAGTGCTGGGTGGGCGGCATGGCGTCGTTGGTCAGCCCCAGGGGGACCCAGAGCTCCGAGTCGTAGGGGTAACGGAAGAAGGGCGGCATGACCCCGATGACGATGAAGGGCTCGTCGTTCAGGGTGACGCTTTGCCCCAGGACGCCCTCCTCGCCCCCGAAGTGGCGGTGCCAGAGGTCGTAGCCGAGCAGGACCACCCGGGCCGGTCCCCCCGGCTGGTCGTCGTCGGCCTCGATCCCACGGCCGAGGATCGGCGCGATCCCGAGGACCGAGAGCAGCTCGTGGGAGACCATGGCGCCCTGCACCCGGGTCGGCTCCTCGGCCACCAGGTTGAAGCTCGAGTAGTCCTGGGCCGCGAGAGTGACGAACGACTGGCCCTCCTCCTTGAGGGTCATGTAGTTCTGCGAGGACAACCCGACCAGCCGGGGCTCCTTGCCCGGGCGCTCCAGGACGTCGCGCAGCCGGACGATCCGCTCCTCGTTCTCGAAGGGCATCGGGCTCAGGAGCAGCGTGTTCATGAGGCTGAAGATGGCGGTGTTGGCGCCGATCCCCAGGCTCAGCGACAGGACGGTCGCCAGCGTGAAGCCGGGATGCTTGCGCATGACCCGGAAGGCGTGGCGCAAATCTCTCCACAAGTGGTCCATGGCGGTGGGTCTCCCTCGTAGGTGTTCTTCAAACCAGGGTCTCAATCCGGCCAGCTCGTCAGAGGATCTTGGAGAGGGCCTGGAACGACTCCCCTGGAAGCACCACCCGAGCCCGGGCCGGACGAAGGTCGCAGCTGAAGGCGACATTATACCGGCGGCCACGGCCTTTGGAAACCCGGTTTCCGAGCCCTTGTCCTGACCTGGGGCTTGCCGTAGAATGGCTGTCCCTTGCGGTCGTCCGAGCAGGGAGCACGGGAGCTGGCCGAGCAACCGGCTCCGCCTCCGACGCCACCGCTCTCCCAAGCCGCAGCCGCCGCAATCCCGCAGCTGCCGGACCGTGGGCTTCCAGTTGCCTTCGAACACGAGAGGGGGGTCTTCGATGTACCGGATCAGCCTGATCAACATGCCTTTCGCCAACCTGAACCTTCCGTCCATCGCCCTGACCCAGCTGCGCTCGGTCGTCGAGGAACGGTTCGCAGACCGGGTGAGGGTACGCATCCTCTACTTGAACCACGAGATCGCCACCTACATGGGGCTCGATCTCTACAAGCGGATGAGCGGCGAGCTCTACAGCTCGGGACTGGGGGACTGGCTCTTCCGGGCCCTCGCCTTCCCCGACGAGCCGGACAACACGCACGCCTACTTCGCGCGCTACTTCCCTCAAAAGAGCGCCGACGTGGCGGCCATGAAGGGCAAGGTGCTCGCCAAGCGAGCCCGGCTGAAGCGCCTCCTGGAGCGTCTCCTGGCGAAGCACAAGCTTGCGGAGGAGGACCTGGTGGGCTTCACCTCGATGTTCACCCAGAACGTCGCCTGCTTCGCCATGGCCCGGTTGGTCAAGCAGCGCAACCCGAGCACCTTGACGGTCCTGGGGGGAGCGAATTGCGAGGCCGCGATGGGCCGGGAGATCGCGAAGCACGCCGACATGATCGACTTCGTCTTCTCCGGGCCGAGCCTGGTGAGCTTCCGGGCCCTGGTGGAGCATCAGCTCGACGGCGGCGGGGAGAAGCCGCGGATCCGCGGTGTCTTCACCCGCAAAAACGTCGACGCGGAGCACCTCCGGGGATCCGGCGTCATCGGCGAAGAGCTGCCCATCGAGGTTCCCGTACGCCTCGACTACGACTCCTTTCTCGAGGTCGTCGAGCGCCACTTCCCGAACGCTGAGGTCGAACCCTACATCCCGTTCGAGACCTCGCGCGGCTGCTGGTGGGGAGAGCGCTCCCACTGTACCTTCTGCGGCCTGAACGGCGGCACCATGGCCTACCGGGCGATGCCTCCGCAGCAGGCGGTCGAGCTCTTCGAGGACCTCTTCGAGCGCTACGGCGGTCGCACCACACGCTTTGAATCCGTCGACAACATCCTGCCGCGGGAATACCTGTCGGAGGTCCTCCCGCGCCTGAATCCTCCCGCCGACGCGACGCTTTTCTACGAGGTCAAGGCGGACCTGAAACCGCAGGAGATGGAGATCCTGGCCCGTGCCCAGGTGAGGGCGATCCAGCCGGGCATCGAATCGCTGGCTACGTCGACGTTGAAGCTGATGGGCAAAGGGACCACGTCCTTTCAAAATCTTGCGTTTCTGAAGAGCTGCCTGCGCTTCGGCATCCAGCCGGTGTGGAACCTGTTGATCGGCTTCCCCGGAGAGCGCGAAGACGTCTACAAGAAATACCTTGAAGACCTCCCGCTGCTCGTCCATCTGCAACCGCCCTCCGGCGCCTACCCGGTACGCTTCGACCGCTTCAGCCCCTACTTCACACGCGCCGAGCAATATGGCCTCGACCTCTCGCCCTACGACTTCTACCGCATCATCTACCCCTTCCCCGAAGAGTCGTTCGAGCACATCGCCTACTTCTTCGAAGACCGCAACTACAGCTCCAAGTACATGGCGGAGATGGTCGCCTGGCAAGACAAGCTGAACGCCGCGGTCCGCCGCTGGCAGGAGCGCTACTCCGCGCAAGGCGGCAAGGAGAAGGCGACGCTTCTTTTCGAGCCCCAACAGGGAGGGGCCAGCGTCCGCGACACGCGCTCGGGAGAGCTCGTCGTGCATGAGCTCGACACCCTCGAGCTGGAGATGCTGCGTTTCCTCGACCTCAAGGGCTGGCACGTCGACTCGATTTCACGTCACCTCCACGAAGAGCCGCCCCAGGTCGAGGCGGCGCTCGAACGGTTGCGCGAGCGCGACCTGATCTTCGAGGAAAACGACCGCTATCTGAGCCTCGTCCTGGGATTGGAGAGCCTCGATGCGACGCTCGCCGTGCCGGAAGGGATGCTCGCCGAGCCGTCCGCCGAGCGGCCGGCTCTCGGGATCTAGGGATTCAAGGAGGAATTGAAAGTGAAGCTCAACCGTTTCTTCAAATGGACGCTGCGGATCCTCGCCGGGCTCTTGGGGCTCGTCGTCCTGGCGCTCCTTGGCGTTTTTCTCTGGGCGCGCGCTCAGGTGAGCGGGAGCCTTCCTCTGCTCGCCGGAGAGCGGACGGTTGACGGCCTTGAAGCCGAGGTGACGATCGCGCGCGACGCGCGCGGCATCCCGACGATCCGCGCCGCAAGCCGCAACGACATCGCCTTCGCCACCGGCTTCCTCCATGCCCAAGAACGTTTTTTTCAGATGGACATCTTGCGGCGCCAGTCGGCCGGCGAGATGGCCGAGCTGCTCGGCGGCCGGCTCCTGGGCTTCGACCGCGGCATGCGCATCCACCGCTTCCGCAGCTTCGCCCAACAGCTCGCCCGCGACTCCCAGGACGACGAGCGCGCGTTGGTCGACGCGTATGCGGCGGGGGTCAACGCCGGCCTCGAAGCCCTGGAGAAGCCCTCCTTCGAGTACCTCGTCCTGCAGACCGAACCGCAGCCCTGGCAAGCGGAGGACAGCTACCTCATCCTCCTGACGATGTTCGTGCTGCTGCACGACGAGCGGGCTGAATACGAGTCGATGCTGGGGCTCATGCACGACACCCTGACGCCCGAGCAGTTCGCCTTCCTCACCCCCGTGGGGACCCCCGAGTGGGACGCTCCCATGACCGGAGAGCCCTTCGCGGCGCCGACCCTCCCCGGCACCTGGCCGCAGGGCGGCGTGGAGGACGGCGGCACGAGCGGCGAAGCCGAGGGCGAGAACGCGGCGGCTCCCGAGACCGCCGGCAGCACCACGACCGGAGCCAGCAGCGCCTGGGCCGTGACCGGGGCTTCGACCTCTCACGGGGGAGCGATGCTCGCCTTGGACATGCACCTCCCCTTGACGGTACCCAACATCTGGTACCGGGCGGCCTTCGCCTGGGGCTCGGGCGACGGCTCCGGCGAACATTTCGTCACCGGGGTGACCTTGCCCGGCGCGCCGCTCCTGGTGGCGGGCAGCAATGCTCGCGTCGCCTGGGGGTTCACCAACAGCCGAATCGACACGACCGACGTCGTTTTGACCGAGACCGATCCCGAGGACGAAGGGAGCTATCTCACCCCCGAAGGACCGCGACCCTTCCTGCGCCACCAGGAGGTGCTGCGCACCAAGGAAGGGGAAGAGGAGAGCCTCGAGGTGGTGTGGACGCACTGGGGGCCGCTCCTCCCCGAGGACCACAAGGGCCACCGGCGCGCCCTGCGCTGGGTGGCTCACGAGGCCGAGGCCGTCGACTTCAAGCTCCTGCGGATCGAGACGGCGGCCGGGGTCGAGGAGGCCCTGGCGGTGGTGCAGACGAGCGGCATCCCGGCCCAGAACTTCGTCGTCGCCGACGCCGACGGGCATATCGGCTGGACGGTGGCCGGCCGCATCCCGCGGCGTGTCGGCTGCGGCGGCGAGCCGGCGCCCGGCAACCTGGCCGCGCCGCTCGGCTGTGACGGCCGGCTGCCGAGCTCCTGGGCGGCGGGGACCCACGGCTGGGACGGCTTGCTCGATCCCTCCGAGGTGCCGCGCATCGTCGATCCGCCCTCGGGGCGGATCTGGACCGCCAACAACCGGGTCGTCGGCGGCGAAGAGCTGGCGCTGCTCGGCGACGGCAACTACATCCTGGGCGCCCGCGCCCGCCAGATCCGCGATGGCTTGGCGGCGCTCGGGCAGGCCACGGAAGAGGACATGCTGCGCATCCAGCTCGACGACCGGGCCCTCTTCCTGGAGCGCTGGCGCGCTCTCCTGCTCGAGGAGGTGCTGAGCGAGGAAGCGCTCGGCGCCGACGAGGGCCGCCGGGAGTTTCGCCGGCTGGTCGAAGACTGGGGCGGACGGGCCACGGTCGACTCGGCCGGCTATCGCCTGGTCCGCGACTTCCGCGAGGAGCTGGCGCAGGAGGTCTTCGCCGCGCTGACGGCTCCCTGCCGCGAAGTGGATCCGGAGCTCGACTACTACGACGAGGCCGGGCAGGCGGAAGCCCCCCTCTGGCAGCTGGTCAGCCGGCGCCCGCCTCAAGCCCACGATCGCCGCCACGCCGGCTGGGACGAGCAGCTCCTGGCCGCGGTCGACGCGGTGATCGCCGGGGAGCCCCCGGAGGAAGGGGCCGAGCCGCTCCCCTTGAGCGAGCGCACCCTGGGAGAGGCCAACCAGGCGTCGATCCGGCATCTGTTCAGCCGTGCCGTCCCCATTCTCTCCGGATGGCTCGACATGCCGGCCGAGCCGCTGCCGGGCGACGTTTACATGCCCCGCGTCCAGCGTCCCTCCTACGGCGCGTCGCAGCGCATGGTGGTCTCGCCGGGCCACGAGGACGAAGCGATCTTCCACATGCCCGGGGGCCAGAGCGGCCACCCCATGTCGCCACACTATCGCGACTCCCACGCCGCCTGGGTGGCGGGAGAGCCGACGCCGCTCCTGCCCGGGGAGTCGGTCAACACCCTCGTGCTGAAGCCGGGAGCCTGACCCGGCGCCCGGACGAGCGCACGATCCGATGCCCCATCTCCAGGAAACGAAACCCGGGCCCGAACCGGAGGCCTTTGCCGCGTCGGCCGGAGGTTTCCGCGTCTTCGTGCTCCTCTGGCTCGGACAGGTGATCTCGACGCTCGGCTCGAGCATGACGACTTTCGCCGTCGGGGTGTGGGTTTACCAGAGCACGGGCTCGGCGACCCGCTACGCGCTGATCATCTTCTTCCACGTGCTCCCGGGGCTCGTGGCGGCGCCCCTGGCGGGAGCCCTGGTCGACCGCTGGGAGCGGCGCCGGGTGCTGATCGCGAGTGACGTCATGGCCGGCCTCTCGACCATGATCCTGCTCCTCCTGGTGTGGCAGGGCCGTCTCGAGCACTGGCAGATCTACGTGCTGGTGGCGATCAACTCGGTGTTCAGCTCCTTTCAGATGCCGGCCTTCACCGCCTCGGTCTCCCTCCTCGTGCCGCCGCGGCACCTGGGCCGCGCGGCCGGAATGGGCCAGGTGGGCGAAGCGGCGTCGCGGATCGTCTCGCCGCTCCTGGCGGGGGTGCTGCTGGTGAAGATCTCCCTCATGGGGATCCTCTTCGTCGATCTCGTCACCTTGCTGCTCGCGTTGCTCACGCTTGTCGTCATACGGATTCCCAGGCCCCCCGCGGCGGCCGAGGACGAGGCGCAAGGAGAGGCCCGCAAGAGTCTCGCCGACGAAGCGCACCGCGGCTTCGCCTACCTCCGCGACCGGCCGGGCCTTCTCTCGCTCCTCCTGATGTTCACGAGCGTCAATTTCGCCCTGGGGGTCATGCAGTCCCTGCTCGCGCCGCTGGTCCTGACCATCGCCTCGGCGGACGCTTTGGGCTTGGTGCTCTCGGTCGCCGCGGCCGGCTTGCTGGCCGGAGGGCTCCTGATGAGCGTGTGGGGAGGACCGAAACGGCGCGTCCGGGCCATCTTCGGCTGCGTGGGAATCCAGGCCCTCGTCCTCCTGGTCGCGGGGCTCAAGCCTTCGGTGACCCTTCTCGCCGGATCCGCTTTCATCTTCATGCTCTCCATGGGGGTCCTCACCGGATGTAGCACGGCCTTTTGGCAGTCGAAGGTCGCTCCCGGCATCCAGGGCCGGGTCTTTGCCATCCGCAGGATGATCGCCATGTCCTCCCTGCCTCTGGCCTATCTCCTGGGCGGCCCGTTGGCCGAGCGGGTTTTCGAGCCGCTCGCCGCGGCCGGCCTGCTGCCGGGCGCGAGCTTCGACGGCGCGGAGCCGGGGATCCGCCTGCTCTTCATGACGCTGGGCCTCCTGCTGCTGCTCATCCTGGCGGTGGGCTACAGCTACCCGCGGCTACGCCGGGTGGAAGAAGAGCTGCCCGACGCGCTCGGCGCGGCGGAAAGCGCCGCCGAGACGGCGTCGTAAGAAAGTCGGGAACCTTCTCCCTACCCGGGCGTTATGACCGGTGGAGAGACAATGACGGCCGTGGAGATGACCATCGAAGAGACCGGACCGCTGAGCGACGCTCAGCTCCTGGCGCGATCCCGCGCCGACGACTCGGAGGCCTTTGGCCAGCTGGTGGACCGCCACAAGGACCTGGTGGTCAACTACCTGGCCCGCCTCACGGGGAGCCGTGACCGTGCCGAGGACTTCGCCCAGGAGACCTTCGTACGCTTCTACCAGACGCTCGGACGTTACCGCGAAGAAGGACAGATGAAAGCCTACCTGCTGCGTATCGCCACCAACCTCGTCCGTAGCGAGGAGCGCCGCCGCCGGCGCTGGCAGCTGCTCCGGCCCTTCTTTTCGTCGAACGGTCACGCCACGGACCCTGGGCCCCACGAGGAGCTCGTGGCCGTCGAGGAGCAGCGGCAGGTGAGTCGGGCGCTCGCCGAGGTCGACCTCACCTACCGCGTGCCGCTGGTGCTGCGGGAGATCGAGGATCGCTCGTACCACGAGATCGCCGAGATCCTGGGGCTGAACGTCGGGACCGTGAAGTCGCGTCTGAACCGCGGACGCCACCTCTTGCGCCAGAAGCTCGAGCCCTATTGGCTAAACGGAGGTTGCTCATGAACGACAACCAGAAGCTCTCCGAGCTCCTGCGCTCCCTGCCCCGCGAAGAGGCTTCGCCGTATTTCACGGCAGGCGTGATGCGGCGCCTGCGCGACGCCGAGGGCCGCCGCCGGTTTCAGCCCATCGAGCGCTTCGTGGTCGCGGCGGCGGCCTTGGCGCTCGTCGCGGCGGCGGGCCTGGGTCTAAACGAGCTACGCCTTGAGCGCGAGCGTGCCCAGGAGCGTCAGGCCGCGCTCACCCGGCTCGATGCCCTCGAAGCCGAACGGGCGGCGCTCGAAGCGGAGCTTGCGGCACTGCGCCGCACAGCCCGAGCCGCACAACCCATGCATCTCACCAGCACCCGCGGCTACGACGTCGTGCTCGACATGACGCGTCTCGCCCGGCGCGCCCGGGAACGCTCCGCAGCGACGCTGCCGGCCATGAACCGAAACAGCTCACAAATCCGAACGCCCTACGTCCCCGCTTCCCAAGGAGAGAACCGACGATGAGAGCCAAAACCCCTGTAGCCCTCCTCGTGACCTTCCTGCTTGCTCTGGGCCTGACCGCTCTTGCCCAGGACGAGGAGGAGCATCACGGAACCCCGCACCGCGTCGACTGCAAAAAAATCATCGAGCTCCGCGGTGGCGACACCGGCGCGTTCACCATGCGGCTGGGCAGCCACGGCTATCTCGGCGTCGAGATGAGCGCGCTGACCCCGGAGCTGCTGGCGCACTTCGGCGTCGCGGGCGAGCACGGCGTCCTCGTCTCCCGGGTCGAGGATGACTCTCCGGCCGCGGCGGCGGGGCTTCTAGTCGGTGACGTCGTCACCCGCTTGGACGGCGAAGACGTGACCTCGACGGGACGCCTGGCCCGCCTCGTCCGCGCCCGGGAAGAGGGCGACGTCTTCGACGTCGAGTACTGGCGCGACGCCAAGGTGTCGACCGCCGTCGTCACCCTCGCCGAACGCGAGCGCTGCGGTTTCGACTTCAACGAGTTGATCGACATCAACCTGGGAGACATGCACTTCGACTTCGACTTCTCGCAATTAGAGAACCTTCCCGACGTGATGAAGCTCAACGAGGAAGCCATCGGCGAGGCCATGAAGCGCCTCGAGGAGGTGCTGGAGTCGGGCGAGCTCGCGGGCCACCTGAAGCGTCTCGAGGACGTCAACCTCCACGAGATCGAAGAACACCTCGAGAGGGTCCACGAGAGGCTCCGGGACCTGGAGGTCGAGATCGCCGACGAGAAGGAAAAGGTGAAGGAAGACGACGTCTCCTAGTGCTCGGAGCCGTCCAGCAACCGCAAGCGAAGCTCCGGCGCTTGATCGCCGGAGCTTTTTGTATTCATCTTTGCCTTCAACCGTTCGTTGATCGGCGCCACCATGGGCGCCGGTTGCCATTTGAAGGCTTCGCCGGTCGCCTCGTCGATCACCCGTCCCTCGGCCACGGCGCGGCTCGCCTCGCCGATCGGCATGTCGCCGAAAAGCTTGCGCAGCGCCTCGTAACGCAGGCGCGCCTCTTCCTCCAGAAAGTAAAGGTACCCGTGCCACTGGACGGCGATATGGTACTGCGACGGTACGAAGCCGACTCCGTCGAGGTGGAGCCGCTCGCAGACCATGGCGAGAAGCGCCACGACGTCTTTCAACATGCCGAGCCCAGGGTGGGTCTGCCCCGGTAGCGGACGCCGGCTTACCTCGGAGAAGCTGGCGCGCGGGTTTTGCAGCAGGAGCCACTCGATCGACAGGAGCTCCATGTCGCCGACCGTCCGCCGGTCGCGGCGCAGGCGTAGCTCCACCAAGACCTCCTCGCGGTCCGGAGCGCCGAAGATCCGTAGCGTGTGCCCGGCCGGGTCGTCCAGGTCGAAGTCGAGCGTCGGGTGGACGAATCCGAGGTCGCGGAGCCGGTCGAGGATCCCCGAGCGCTCGAGGACGAGCTCGATGCCGTGACGGGTGTAGAAGCTCAGGAATCGGGTCTCCTTGTGGAAGCCCGCACCGGGCAGGAAGAGGTCCTCCTCGGTGAAACCGAAGCTCGTGTCGCTCGCCGCGCCGGAGAGCTCGGCGGAGCTGAAGAGCCCGGAGATGTAGCGGTAGCGCTTCAGGGTCATCACGTCGGTCGTCGGCGGCTCGATCGCCCCGCGCTCGCCGAAGGGGTCGGAGAGGAAGCGCGCCGTGTAGCGCCAGGACTCGCGGCTGTAGCCTCCGGCCAGCACCATGGCGAGAGGGATCCGGTGACGGCGCCGGCGCGCCAGCCGGGCGACGAGGGTGTCGCGGCGGCGCATTCCCTCGGGGGTGATTTGCCAGTCGCCCAAACGGTCCTCCCGCGCCGGGTCGGTGCCCGCGACGTAGACCACGAGCTGCGGCCGAAAGCTCTTGAAGAGTGCCGGCAGGCGCGACTCGACCGCCTCCAGGTACTTGTCGTCCTCGACCTTGGAGCCGAGCTCGACGCTCGTGGCCTCCTCGCCGTCGTCGGTCGCGTCCCAGTGAGCCGCGTGGACCGAGAAGGTATGGACCTCGCGGTCGCCGGCAAAGATGGCCCGCGTCCCGTCGCCGTCGTGGAGGTCGAGGTCGACGACGAGGACGCGCCCCGAAAAGCCCCGGACGCGGGCCTCGGCGATGGCGACGGCGACGTCGTTCATGAGGCAGAACCCGCCGCCGCGTCCGGCGTGGGCGTGGTGGAAACCGCCGCCGAGGTTGACGGCGAAGCCTCTGGCGAGGGCAAGCTTGACGGCGAGGATCGTCCCTCCGGCCTGGAGGCGCTGGATGTCGATCAGCCGGTCGACCTGGTGATCGCTGATCTCCACACCCATGATCGAGGTCAACGTTTCGACCTCGTGGAGGGATTCCAGGTGTTCCGGCGGGTGGATCCGCCGGAGCGCCTTCAACGTCACCGGCAGCGGCTTGTGGACGTCGCAGGGCGCCACCAGGCCCTCGGAGGCGAGGAAGGCGAGGATGCGCTCGGCCCGCAGATCGTCGTGGGGGACGTTGGGAAACCCGGCGTTGTAGCCCTCGTGGTAGACGACGTGGAAGTGGGGGCTGCGCAGCCAGCGCCAGAAGCGGCGCCAGTTGCGGCGGACAAAGAGCGGCGCGAGGCGCCGGAGGCGGCTCAAGGCTCCGCCTCGCCCTCGCCGAGCTCGACCCAGGTCGCCCCCCAACCCCCCGACTCGCCCGGCGGATCGCCGTAGGCGAGGACCCGGGGGTCGCGTTCGAGGACCTTGCGAACCGTGCGCCGCTGCACCCCAACGCCCTTGCCGTGGATGATGCGGAGCTTGCGCAGCCCCTTCTCCCAGGCCAGGTCTAGGTAGTCGTGGACCAGGTCCTTGACCTCCGACGGATGGAAGGTATGCAGATCGAGGACGTCGGTGACCTCGAATTCCATGACGCCGTCGTTCTCGGTGTCGTCCGTGGGCTCGCTCATCGTCCGTCGATTCTAGCAGCTGCTCGGCTATCCTGGAGCGGAGGACCCAAACGCAGCTCTAGAAAGGAGACCGTCACCGAGCTCTACCGGCTCGATCGTGTAGCCGCTCGGATCGATCATCGTCAGAAACGCACAGCGGCGCATAGCAGGATTCCTAAGCTCGGTTACCGCCGGAAATCCTGAAATACCACGAATTTCAGCGCCCAAAAAAGGGTCAGCAAGACGAACAGCCTGGAGTCGAAAAGCCAGGCAAGAAGTGGAAAGGCCGCGTAAAACGACCGCACCCCAAGTGTATATCGGTGCGACGCCTTGTTGATCAGGTCCGAAAAATACTCCACCGCAGATCCGAAGTGCCTCTCGACGAGGTCGGGATCGGCTCCGATGACCATGACGAAGTGTCCCAGGTGTCTAAGCGCCGTCATGCAAAAGGAGAAGGCGATGGCGAAGACCACGATCAGCAAATAGAGCTTCACCCGGAGAGCCCCGGGATGGGCGTCCCAGTCGCTCGGATGAGGCGCTCGGCCTTCAAACTCCGGCAGCCGGATGAGCAGGTTCGACGTGATGCCCAAGAGGATCAGCGCCGAGGAGACCAGGATGGAATTGACCATCGTCAGGTTCCGCGTCTGCTGAGCGGCCATGACGACGTCGCCGCGAGCGATCAACCGCTCGATCCACGACCTGCGGAGGTCGTCGATGCGGCCCCTGGCCGTCCGTGACGGCTGACGGCTGGCGATCCAAGGATAGACGGTGTGGTAGATCGGAAAAACCAGCAGGAAAAGCGCAAACCCTGTTACGTCCCAGGCCGACTGGAAGGGTGAGAGCCACTCTTGCATCGCCTCTTGCCTCCTACGCTCCTGGTTGCCGACGTCCTGATCCAGGGGCGCCACCGGTGGACGCCGCAGTCTCGATCCTACCGCACATCGCCGTGCCTGGCCAGGAAAACGCCAGGTGCTAGGATATCCACCGCCGCGAACGCCACCAGGAGCCTTCTTAGGAGAAACAGGTGATGAGCCACGAAAGCGTGCTGCCGGTCCTGACGACGCGCAACTCGGTCCTCTTTCCCCACGTCGCCCAGTCGGTGACGCTGGAACGGCCGCGCTCGCTCGCCGCGGTGGAAGCGGCGCTACGCAGCGAGGACCGTCTGGTGGCGGTTTTCGCCCAGCACGATCCGCGCGTCGACGAGCCGCGCTTGGAGAACCTCTACCGCGTCGGGACGCAGGCGGCCGTCAAGCAGCTGACGCGCTCGAAGCAGGGGATCCAGGCCACCCTCCTCGGTCTCGAGCGGATCTCCTTGGGCGCAGGCGCGCCGGGCGACGACCACCTCCAGGCCGCGGTGGCGCCGCGGCCCACGACGCCGGGCGAGCCCACCGAGCTGGAGGCCCTGCAGCGCCGGGTCCTGGAGCTCGCGGGACGGATCCAGAAAGCGGCCGGCGTCCTGCCCGGGGCCGACTTCCGCGACGTCGTCGCCCAGCTCGACTCTCCGATGCACCTCGTCTACCTCCTGGGCTCGATGCTCCACCTGACGGTCGAAAAAGCCCAGGTGCTGCTCGGGATCGACTCGCAGAGAAAAGCCATGGAGCTCGTGGCGCGCTATCTCTCGCACGACCTCCAGGTCCTGGAGCTGGAGCAGCAGATCGCCCGCCGGGCGCGCTCGGAGATCGACCGCGAGCAGCGGCAGTACTTCCTGCGCCGGCAGCTCAAGGCGATCCGGGAGGAGCTGGGCGAGGCCACCCCGGAAGGGGCCGAAGCCGTGGCGCTCAAGAATCGCCTCGACGAGGCCGACCTGCCCGGCGCGGTGCGCCGGGAGGCCGAGCGCGACCTCGACCGGCTGGCGAACCTCCCGGCGGCCGCTCCCGACTTCCAGATCCTGCGCGCCCACCTGGAGCTCGTCCTGGAGCTGCCCTGGACGGCCGAGACCAGCGACGACCTGGACCTCGCCCATGCCCGGGGAGTCCTCGACGCCGACCACCACGGCCTCGGCGACGTCAAAGAGCGCATCCTGGAGCACCTCGCGGTCCTGAAATTGAATCCCGACGCCAAGGCTCCTATCCTCTGCTTCGTCGGCCCGTCCGGGGTGGGCAAGACTTCGCTCGGCACGTCGATCGCCCGCGCCCTCGGGCGCTGCTTCGAGCGCCTGAGCGTCGGCGGCCTGCGCGACGAGGCGGAGCTGCGCGGCCACCGCCGGACCTACATCGGCGCGCTGCCGGGACGCATCGTCCAGGCCGTGCGCCGCGCCGGGGTGCGAAACCCCCTCCTGATGCTCGACGAGATCGACAAGATGGGCCGCGACTACCGCGGCGACCCGACGGCGGCGCTCCTGGAGATCCTCGATCCGTCGCAGAACCAGACCTTTCGCGACAACTACCTGGAGATGCCCTTCGACCTCTCCAGGGTCTTTTTCATCGCCACCGCCAACGCCGTCGACACGCTGAGCCGTCCGCTCCTTGACCGGCTGGAGGTGCTTCGCCTCTCGGGCTACAGCGACGAGGAAAAAGTGGAGATCGCCTGCCGCTACCTTCTGCCCCGACAGCGCCGCGAGGCGGGTTTGAACGAGGAGCAGTTGGAGGTGCCGCAGGAGACCCTCGCCCTTGTCGTGCGGCGTTACACGCGGGAGGCCGGGGTCCGGGAGCTGGACCGCATGCTGGGGCGCCTGGCGCGAAAGGTCGCGCTGCGCTGCGCCGAGGACGACTGTCCCCCTCGGGGGATTAAGGGGGGGAGACTCTGCGGCGACCGCCGGATCGCTCCGGCGGAGCTCGGCGACTTCTTGGGGCCGGAGCGCTTTCAGGCCGAAGACGCGCGGCGCAGCCTGCCGCCGGGGGTCGTCGCCGGCCTCGCCTGGACGGAGGCCGGCGGCCAGGTGCTCTACGTCGAGGCGGTGCGCTCGCCCCGCGACGAGATGACGCTCACCGGACAGCTCGGCGAGGTCATGAAGGAGTCGGCGCAGGCGGCGCGCAGCTACGTCCTCTCCCAGGCCGAGGCCCTGGGCATCGACCTCGAGGGGGCGGGTGTGCACGTCCACGTACCGGCGGGGGCGATCCCCAAGGACGGCCCCTCGGCCGGCGTCACCCTGGCGACGGCCCTGGCGTCGCTCTACGCCGGGGTGCCGGTGCGCCACGACACGGCGATGACCGGGGAGATCACCTTGAGCGGCCTGGTGCTGCCGGTGGGCGGAATCCAGGAGAAGGTCCTGGCGGCGCGGCGCGCCGGGCTGCGGCGGGTGATCCTGCCCAGGGCCAACGAGAAAGACCTCCGCAAGCTCCCGGAGGCGGCGCGGCGCGAGATGGAGATCGTCTTCGCCGAGACCCTTCGCGACGTCCTGATGGTGGCGTTGCCGGAGGTCGCCGAGCGTCTGGGGATCTCACGCTCCACCGAAATCCCCCCTGCCCCCCTTTCCTAAAGGGGGGTTCAGAAAAGAATCCGGAGTCTGGTCCCCCCTTTAGGAAAGGGGGTTAGGGGGATTTCCCGTAGGCCAGCAAGATCCGGCGCATCGTCTCGACGCCGCGCAGCAGGACGTCGGCAGGAATCCGCTCGTCTTTGGCGTGGATGCCCCGCAGCTCCGGCGGCTCCAGGGCGAAGGGTGAGAAGCCGTAAGACGGGATGCCCCGCTGCCGGAAGTAGCGCGAGTCGGTCGTTCCGGAGATCAGGATCGGCACCACCGGGCCCCGGACCGAAAGCACCTCCTCCACAACGCGGTAGAGCGGATCGTCGCTCGGCGACGGCGGCGCTTCGGGAGAGCGCAGCACGACCTCGACCTCGATGCCCGGACCCAAGGTCTCGCGAAGCTCTTCGAGAAAGAGCTCGGCGTCGGTGTCGGGCAGGAGCCGGACGTCGACGTAGGCGCTCGCCTCGGCCGCCACGACGTTGGGGCCACGGCCGTTTTGGATCTCGGTCACCTGGACGGTGTCGAGGAAGTAGGCCCGCCGCCCGGGTCCCAGGGCGCCAGCGGGATCCTCGCCCTTGACCACCTCGTCCAGGCGGCCGGCGAGCTCGGCCGTCCGGCCTCCCTCGACCGCAGCCAGGGCCGTGAAATAGGCCCTCGCGGCCTCGCTCACCCGGAAGCGGAGCGGACGGTCGACAAGCCGCGTCAGGGCGCGCAGCAGCTGGTGGGTGGCGCTGCCGGGGTTGAAGCCGGAGCCGTGGCCGCCGCGGCCGTAGGCGGTGACGCGCAGCCACAGCGGACGCTTCTGCGTCACCTCGATCCCCCACCACAGCACCCGTCCGCTCATCACGCGGTTGGAGCCCCCTTCGCCCAGCACGCCGGCGAGGCCCGAGAAAAGCTCGCCGTGCTCGGCGAGGAGCCAGGCCGCCCCCTCGCCGCCACCCCGCTCCTCGTCGGCCACCGCCAGGTAGACGACGTCGCGGCGCAGCATGACGCCGTCGCGGTGGCAGGCCAGGAGCGCCGCCAGGTGCGCGATCCCGAGGCTCTTGACGTCGATCGCCCCACGTCCCCAGAGGCTGCCGCCGAGCGGACGCCCCGAGAAGGGCTCCTGCGCCCACTCGCCGCCGACCGGCACCACGTCGAGGTGGTGCACGAGCGCGATCGCCTCGCCGCCGCTCGCCGGCGAGGCGAGCCGCGCGTAGAGGCTCGTACGTCCCCCGGGGCTCGTCAGGAGGCGATACGGGATACCTTCGGCCTCGAGGATCCCAGCCAGATACTCCGCGGCCTCGCGCTCGTTGCCCGGCGGGTTCGTGGTGTCGATCTGGAGATACTCCCGCAGCCAGCGTACCGGCTCAGGGTCCTCGGCGGGCCGCGGCGTCTCGGCGACGGCGGCGAGCGTCCAGAGGGAAAGCAAGAGTAGAAGGGGGCAGGACCGGCGGGGTGTCATCCCGAGAAGTCTAGCAGGTGTCCAGCGCGGGTTCGGCTGGTAGGATCCCACGTCATGGACGAAACTGTCGAAGCCGTGGAGCTTGAGCTCTCTGTCGTCGTTCCGGTCTACAACGAAGAAAAAAACCTCCGGGAGCTCGACGCCGAGATCGCCGCCGCCCTGGCGGAGCTGGGACGCTCGGCCGAGGTGATCTACGTCGACGACGGCTCGAACGACGGCTCCCTCGAGGTGCTACGCGAGCTCCTCGGGTCCGGTGACGAGACGTTGGTCCGGCACGTCGTCCGGCTACGGCGCAACTACGGTCAGACGGCGGCGCTCGCGGCCGGCTTCGAGCGCGCCCGCGGCGCGGTGGTCGTCTCCCTCGACGCCGACGGCCAGAACGACCCGCGCGACATCGCCCGACTTCTGGCCGAGCTCGACAACGGCTACGACGTCGTCTCCGGATGGCGGGCCGAGCGCCAGGACCGGGCCCTGTCGCGGCGGTTGCCGAGTTGGGCGGCCAACCTCCTGATCTCGATGCTGTCGGGGGTCAAGCTCCACGACTACGGCTGCACCTTGAAGGCCTACCGGTCGGACCTGTTGAAAGACGTCCACCTCTATGGCGACATGCACCGCTTCATCCCGGTCTACCTGGCCCGCCTCGGCGCGCGGGTCGCCGAGCTCAAGGTCCGTCACCGTCCGCGGCGCCACGGCACGAGCCACTACGGGAGCGAGCGCGTCTTCCGGGTGATCCTCGACCTCGTCCTGGTGCGGTTCATGAGCAAGTACTTCACGCGGCCGATGCATTTTTTCGGTCAGGCCGGGCTTTTTTTCCTCGCCCTCGGCCTGGTCGCCTTCTTCTTTATGGTGGTCTTCAAGCTCGGCTGGCTGCGTCTCATCGGCATCGACTACCAGGCGAGCTTCGTCGAGACGCCGTTGCCGGCACTCGCCGCGACGTTTCTAAGCGGCGCGATCTCCTCGCTCTTCTTCGGCATCCTCGGCGAGATCCTGATGCGCGTCTACTACGAGCTCCGAGACCTGAGACCCTACTCCGTCGATCGCACCTGGAGCTCGACAGGGACGGAAACGGACTGAGGGTCCACCCGGCGAATGTGCGGCATCCTGGGCATCGGCGGCGCCTCCGGGGAAAAGCTCGTCCGCGCCCTGCTGCCCGAGATCCGCCACCGTGGTCCCGACGGCGAGGGCGTCTACGCCTCGCCGGAGCTCACCCTGGGACACCGGCGGCTTGCGATCATCGGCCTCGACGACGGCGGAAGCCAGCCCATGTGGAGCCGCTCGCGCCGCTCGGTCATAACCTTTAACGGTGAGATCTACAACTACCTGGAGCTCGCCGACGAGCTGGAGCGCGAGGGCCGCGAGGCCGATCGGCGCTACGACACGGCCGTCCTCCTGGAGGCGCTGGAGGCCTGGGGCCTCGACGCCCTGCCGCGTTTAAACGGCATGTTTGCCTTCGCCTGGTACCGTCCCGAGAAGCGGCAGTTGCTCCTGGTACGCGACCGCTGGGGCAAGAAGCCCCTCTTCTGGGGATGCGTTCGCCTCGGCGACGGCGAACGCGCGCTCGTCTTCTCCTCGGAGCTACGGAGCTTCACCCACCTGCCGGGCGGACCGCCACCGACCGACCCGCTCGGGGTGGTGCGCTACCTGGTCTACGACGGCCTGCCCGGCGAACGCACCGTCTACCGCGACGTCTTCAAGGTTCCGGCGGCCGGGTGGGTCGAGGTGGATCCGACCGGTGAGGTCCTCGGGCGGGGCAGCTACTGGGAGCTCGACCTCACGCCTGTGGCCATCTCGGCCGAGGAGGCGGAGGAGCACTACCTCGAAGAGTTGGAGCGCTCGCTCGAGCTACGGCTGCGAAGCGATGTCCCCGTCGGTCTTTTCTTGAGCGGCGGCCTCGACTCCTCGACGCTCGCCGCGGTGTGGCGGCGCATCCGCCCGGGGGCGCCGGTGCGCACCTTCACGGTGGGCTTCGAGGAGCCGTCCTACGACGAGCGGGACTCGGCACGGCAGGTGGCGGAGGCTTTCGGTGCGGAGCACCACGAGATCGTGGCCACCGGCGCCGACCTGGAGCGCGAGCTCGAATGGGTCTGGGAGAACCTCTCGGAGCCCTTCGGCGACCCGTCGATCGTCCCGACGTCGCTCGTCTGCCGCTTTGCCCGCGAGAAAGTCAAGGTAGCGCTCGGCGGCGACGGCGGCGACGAGCTCCAGGCGGGCTACGACCCGTTTCGCGCCTGGCGGACGGCACGGCTACTGGAAAGCGTCGCGCCCCGCCGCCTCTGGTGCCAGGGCCTGAAGCTCCTTGAGCGCACCCTTCCCGTCGATCCGGCGAACATGTCGTGGCGCTTCAAAGTGCGTCATTTCGGACAGGGATTCCTGCATCCGCCGGAGGAGCGCATTCAGGGCTGGATGGCGAGCTTCCCGCTCGGCGAGGCGTTCCGCGTCTTGAAGCCCGAGCTGGTGGCGGAGGTCGACCCCGAGGAGGTCCTGGCACCGAGCCGCGGGGCTTACGAGGGGTTCCGCGGCGAGGGCGAGCTCAAGGCACAGACCGCGACCTGGATCCGCACCTACCTCGAGTGCCAGATCCTCGCCAAGGTCGACCGCGCCGCCATGTCGCACTCGCTGGAGGTGCGCTCACCGCTTCTGGACCCGGCCGTCGCGGCGACACTCCTGAAGCTTCCTCCGGAGCTTATCTTCCGCCGCGGACGGGGCAAGGTCCTGATGCGCCGGGCGGCGGCGCGGCTCCTGCCGCCGGAGATCTTGAAGAAGCCGAAGAAGGGGCTTGGCGTCCCGCAGGCGACGTGGTTGAAGACCCTGCTGCGCGACCGCGTCGAGGAAGCGCTTGCCAAGATGCGTACGGGTGGCTGGTACGATCACGCGGCGATCGAGCGGCTGTGGCGCGAGCACCTGGCGGGCCGGGCGGACTATCGGCGGAGCTTGTGGAATTTTGTGTTCTCGTTCCCTTTTCAGAAGTAAGGCAGGCTGCGCCTGCCGTCTTGCCAAATAATATTTCTCACATCACAAGCAAAGAACCATCATCCCCACCACCCTCACTTTCCCCGTCATACCCGCCCACAATCCCCCGCATCACCTCATTCATCTTGGGAAAGTACTTTGACTCCTTTAAGACAGGCTCCCCCTTGAGAAACGGAAGAAACTGCAAACCGAATTCAACGATGGCCGAGATCGTATTCTTCCCTTCAATCTTTCCGATTGCCATGAGCGCGCGCGTGATCAGTTCAATCACGTCATTTTCCAGCGCTGCTGAACGCTCCGCGCAAGCTGCCTGCACTTGTGCAAGCGCTTCCCGGACACTCTCGTCCCCACCGTAAGCCACTGCATCTTCGGCGAGCGCTTCGGCGATGAGAGGCCACTCGTCCTGGCGGGCATCAGGAAGTGCCCGCAGCTTGTCTATATGCACCTCCTCCAGACACTTCCTGAGCGTGAGTACCTGTTCGTCAGAGGAGATGTCCCAGGTGTAGACAGTTGAGCACATGATTCCAGCAGATATACGGCTTCGAATGCCAAATGAACCGCCAGAGCACAGTCTTTGATGATCCATGTTCTCTTCAAAAGCCTGCCGCACTTCCTCCGGAAGATTCATGAAGCCATTCACTACATACCTCATGTGTTCCAGGGACAGGGCGATGTCTTCGATAATCGCAGCGCCGTGTGCTACCAGATATAGCAGCGTACCCGCAAAGCGGGGATGTTCGTTCTTGAACCGCGAAACGATGGTCAACAGAACATTGAGTGATTTCCTGATCTCTCTCTGATGCGTTGCGTCAGCGCCGTCGCCAAGGGCTTCAGCCGGCATTGTGTGATCATGCGGTGTCTTGGAAGTATCGTCATGCTGCGCCATGGTTCGTTCTGCTCCTGATCAGAAGGTGTTTAGCTCAGGTTCTTCTTGGAGTACTCTTCAGCCTTCTTGAGCATGCCAAGCGGTGTAATGGCCAGTGCCAGCCGAGGCGGACCCAAAGGAGCAAGCCACTGCTCGTACAGCTCGGCGAAGACGCATACCTCAGCCGCTGCTTTCAGGAGAGTTCGCTTTTCTTTGTACTCCTGCCGTGCGAAATTCCGTGCCACGGCAATCAGCGAAAGGGTAGCACCGAGAGGACGCGCTACCTTATACATGCACACATCACAGATCGGCGTCTCGTTCCAGTACCCGGTCGGTCCCGAAGCCACGAGCTCAGCAGAGCAGACCGGACAGACGACTGTCGTCGCATGTTCCGGAATGCGGATGGAGAAGCTGTCGGCTTCGTTTCGCTTACCATCGTCTTCCATGGTCACGCATCCACCTCAATTTCTGGCTGACCGAGCTCTCCACCGAAGAACAGGTACAGATGGCCTATACTTGCCAGGAAGTCGATCATCTCCTGATCCACTTCGTCACGCTCTATGAGGATACGAATCGTAGCGGCACACTTGTCCATGAGATCCTCGTGCTCCTCGACACACAGATCCCACAACATCATGTAGTCAGATAGAAGGACCGGCTGATCCATTATGACCTCGACTTCTGTTGGCGACCAGTCTGTCTGCCCTGCTACCACTTCAGGAGTGAGATCGGCGTGCTCCATGAGCACCCGCAAGCAGCGCACGGCCGCTTTGTAAAGCGGGTGCTCGCTAGGCGGCGCGCCAAGATGAGCTTCCAATGCGTCAGCCATTGAGGTATATCCTGATACGTCACCGGAAGGATCGACAGGTGCTTCAGAAGCCGGTCTCTTCACTGCCGGCTTCTTCGATGCCCTCTTTTTCGACATCTTCCTCGTCCGCCTCGCTTTTCTCACCACCCCGGCACCCCTGTCTCGTCATTTGCCGGAAATTCAAAATCCTCAACGTAATGCTCGGCAGCAATTTTGAGCTGTTTCCGGGTTACGAATCCCAAGCGCACCAGGACGGCGGTCATGCTTTGCACTTGTATCGTGAGACTCTGGACCTGTAACTTCAGCTCAGCGCTCGAAGGCGAAGACCGTAGCCCGGCGGCAAGGAGGTCACGGCCCTCTTCACTCGCGGTGAGCAGAGCATTGACGATGCCGTCGAGGCCGGCGACGTCCGCATACTCGTGGGCAGCCGGCTCACTCTCGCGACAGACCTCGACCATCTCAGGCGACCGGCAGAGCGCCCAGAGCAACATCTCGATCGCCCCGGGACGCTCACGGGCCACGAAGCGCACAGCTGCGGCGAGCTCGCCGAGGGTCAGCGGCAGCGGTGAGACAGGTTCGGGAACAGCCCCCGCGGGTGGAGTAGTAGCGGAAGATTCGAGCTCGGACATATCTCAGTGTGTTGTCCGAGTGGCGAAACCGTCAAGGCCCATCTCCGAGGCTTTCGAGGGACTCCCTCCGCCGGACTGGACCCAAACTGAAGGGTCTGACAGATTTGCCGCAGTCTCCCAGGGGGTCTCATGCGAATATGTTCGCAGCGGGTCAGAGTTCCCCGTATGGAGCGGGCTACGGACCACCCGCGGGAAGGAAGAAGCCAAATGCATTGTACCAGCGGTCTCCGCAGCGGTGTCGGGGGCGTCGTCGTTCCACAGGGATGATCTTGACCCTCACGGCAGAAATCTCATGATCGGGAGCCATGTTTGGCTCCCGGTGCTCTTTCTGATAGGGTGTATTCTCACCGGTTCAACAAACTGAGGAGGGTAGAGAGTGTGTAGATCGTCAGAGCGTAAGGCCATCGCGACCAGGGCGCTGACCCATACGCCCGTCATCCGTGGGTCGGACCACCACGGGAGCGTACGCGAGAAGTCGCTCAAGCACCTCATTGGTCGAATCCAAGGAGATCCGTGGTACGCCGTTGAATGGAAGGGGACCCAGTACCCGGAAGTCGCTTCGGCTCTGATTCGTTTTACGGATGATGCCATTTTTGAGGGCCGCTGGTCTGATGCCCTGGACTACTCGGCTATCGCCAGGAGGGTATCGCGCAAGTTACACGATCCTCATCTCATCTGTCGTGCCGAGGCTTGCTCTGGATCTGTGCTCCGTGGCATTGACGCGCAGGATTTTGCGGAAAAGAAGTTCCTGATCGCCGATAGCTCGTGTACTTGCGGACTCTGCCGCGGTGAGGTGTCTCAGCGTTGGGGTGCCTGTATTCTGCTTCGGGGAGATTTCGAGGAAGCGAGTGAGTACTTTGACAGGGCTTTGAGACTACTGGAAAAGGACGAGCCCTACGATGAGGATTTGCTAAATTCTCAGCTCTGTGTAGCGTATCTGTCGCGATCATGCGCACTTCGCTTGATCGCAAAGCTTCGTGATGCGTTTCGAGATGTGCAGCGTGCTGTTGATTACTTGGATCACGAGATGCCGTCGCGTGTCTTCACCTCGACTCTCCTGAACGTGATCTGGATTATCGCAGCGAACTCTGCTCGACCGATTTCTTGCCACGATGCTCTGGATGTAATAAGGGTGGTTAGCGACGAGATTCGTGGGTGTCGAGTTCATTCATCAGTCTTACCATTCGTGCGCTGGTGCAAAGGGCTTCTGTATGCCCGACTTGGTGAGAATATGAGAGGAGAGAGATTCATTGATACAGCCATTCGAGGGCTGATTCGGCACGGGGCAGCCGCCTGTAACATCACAGCGGCTCGCGCTGATCGCGCGCTCGTGAAATCTTGGTCGCGGTTCTCTTCCGCGGAGGATAGGTCGATCATTCGGGAGATCATTGAGGGGTGTGGTGGAGAGTTTGGGGATGAGGCCCTGTTCAGTGAGGCGATTGGTGATCCTACTCCTGATAATATTCTGCGGTGGAGAGATTCTCTGGAATCTCCGGTACCCGGAATCTCCCTCGGAGTGGCGTCCGAAGAGGACTCTTGACCCTGCCGTCATGCGGGGAGACTTCCTCTGCCTTTCCCTGCGACTCCTCCTGGACACGCGGAGCCTTCTGTCTGCTGGTCGTCGGCGCGGTTCGCCAGGCGAACGCATGAATGCGCGTATCTCCCGGTCAAGGGGCGGCCACGACGGCCGGATGTGTTGCTCAACGATGTGCTCCCCTGGAGCTATACGGGCAACAAGCTCCATCCGACGTAGAAGCCTATCTCTGCCGTCTCGACCTCAGATGCCACGCAGTCTACACCATCTGAGCCCAGGCGAGTCAGAGAGCGGCATAGGAGCCACTTTCTTGCCTCAAGGTGCCAGGTGAACGCCATGCGGCCGGCAGGCAGGCGTCTTTTTGCCAGCCATTTTCTCGCGACACTCGCCGCGGACCCGACCGGCGACCGCACGGCCGCGCTCCCAGTGAAGACGTCCAGGCGGGACGAAGAGGCAGGCGGGACGCCTGCGGTCCCAGCAAGAAGATGAGGACGCTTCGCGTCCGGCCGGCAGACGCCGGCGGCCCCAGTGAAGACGTCTAGGCGGCCTGACGGTTCTGGATCCTCTACTCGCTCAACAAACCCGACCACTTCATCCTTGCCATCGTCGAGTTCCTCGACGAGAAGAGAGAACGCGCGAGCACTACGTGTGGCGCCCGTTTCACCGTGAGCCGGATTTCGGAGTGACGAGTGTCAATTACGATTTTGCCAAGCTACTGGCGTGCGCCGAGAAACCCTCAAAGTCACGGTGGGCTTTCTCGACCATGCCTACAAAGAGATACGTGAAGCCGCTCACAGCTGAAGCGGCTTGGTAGAACCAGTAACGGTTTTACCCAATTGGCTCTGCCTGCGGTCCGTGCGTGAGTTCCTCAGAAGATTGAGGCTCATCAAACCCGCCTGGCTCGGCTTCCGGTCCGTGTTGAGCGGAGCCTGGCTTCTTTGCTACTGGGGCATCGGTGGCATCGGGACCGCCCACGCCGAGTTGAACGAGGAGCGCCAAGGCCGAAGCGGTGGCCTTGAGAAGGGAGAGGAACATGGATCGACCTCCTTTGAGAACGGATCGCCTGCGGACTCCACTGTCCGCGAGAGGTGTCCGCTCCTGCTTGGGTTCCGCCCACTCTTCCGCGACCAACCGAATCCGTCAAGAGGCGGACTCTTGACCGAATCGGTCAAATCTCCTCCTCATTTCTCCTAAAATCTGCGCAGAGTGGGCTCAGGTCTCCCTCCAGGAGGCCAAAGTAAGCCACTTCGTCAGCCCTGCTCAGGCAGCTCGGGCTACGGGCTATCGCCCAGGCCCATTCACTCCTATCGAAGTGTCGGCGCTCATTGGGCTGACGTGAACCTCGGCATAGTTCCGCGCAGGCACAACCAGCCATTGTGCAAAGTTTTGCAAACACCGCGCCTTCGCTCAGGTTCTATGCGGCTCCTTTGTCACACGCGTCGGCGTTTTCTTTCCAGCCCTTTTCTCGCGACACTCGCCGCGGACCCGACCGGAGACCGCACGGACGCGCTCCCAGTGAAGACGCCCCTGCGGGACGAAGAGGCAGGCGGGACGCCTGCGGTCCCAGCAAGAAGATGAGGACGCTTCGCGTCCGGCCGGCGAGACGCCGGCGGCCCCAGTGAGCCCAAGCGGTCAGGGTCTGTGCCAGGAAGTCGGCGAGCTTAGGAAATCCCCCTGACGGGAGCTAAAATCTCCAAGCCCCTGGTAATCTCCGTGCCTCGTACTCATGTGCTTGCATGTGAGCAGGAGTAGCGTTCAAACCTGAGAGAAGCTCTGGAAGTGTCATCCCGGCTTGGGATGGCACCTCCTTGGGGCCGGCCCTTCCCAAGACCTCCAACGGCTGCCAACCCCTGCCGAATGGGAAGGTCCGGATGGTGCCTCCCCGGCGGTACCACCCACGAGCGGACCGAGCGAAGAGCTTGACACTCGACGGTCACCCCTCGCGGCGGCGCGCTGTCAAGTCTTTTCTGCAGCACCCGGCCTCACCGAATCGCGAGATGCTAAGCTGACGGTATGGCCCGCTTCTTCAACACCGCCGGACCCTGCGAGCCGCGCGACCACTACATGCTGCCGCCACGGCGGCGCCTACCAGACATCGAAGCGCTGATCGGGGAAAAGGCCTACTTCGTCGTCCACGCACCGCGCCAGTCGGGCAAGACGACCTGCTTCCACCACCTGGCCCGGGAGCTCACCGCCGCGGGCCGCTACGCCGCGGTGCTGAGCACCTGCGAGACCGCCCGGACGGCCAGCGACGACATCGACCGTGCCATGAACGCCGTCCTCCTCGCGATCCACCAGGACGCCGACCAGCAGCTCCCGGCGGAGCTTCGCCCCGAGCCGCTGGAGCGCTTTGCCGAGCTCACCCCGGAGGGCCGCCTCAAAGGATATCTCACCGCCTGGTGCGAACGCTCCCCGCGCCCCGTCGTCCTCTTTCTCGACGAGATCGACGCCGTCTTCGGCATGGCCCTGATCTCCATCCTCCAGCAGCTGCGTTCGGGGTACCGGAGCCGTCGCTCTCATCCTGCGCCGGGACACCCATCTCGACTCGCTCGCCCACCGTCTGCGCGAGGCCCGGATCCGGCGGGTGATCGAGCCGATCGTGGCGGCCGAGTTCCCGGACGAGGAAGTGCCGAAAGACGATCTTGAATTCGTCCAGGACCTGGGCCTCGTGGCGCCGGGCCCCGCCGGGCTCGCCATGGCCAACCCGATTTACCGCGAGGTCGTCCCGCGGGCCTTGACGTCGGCTACCGAGGTCTACCTGCCGGTCGACGAACGGGCCTACGTCCTCGCCGACGGCCGCCTCGACTTCGACCGCCTGCAGGGCGACTTCGTCACCTTCTGGCGCGAGCACGCCGAGTCCTTCTTGAAGCGTCAGCCGTACTCGGAGGCGGCGGCACAGCTCGTCTGCATGGCCTACCTTCAGAGGATCGTCAACGGAGGAGGCTATATAGACAGAGAGTACGCGGTCGGCAGCGGACGCATCGACCTCTGCGTGCGCTGGCCCCTGGGCGACGGTGCCCTCCGGCGCTTCGCGCTGGAGCTCAAGGTCTGGCGCGAAGGCCGTAACGACCCGGTCGAGGAGGGGCTCGCTCAGCTTGGCCGCTACCTCGAACGCCTGGGCCTCGAGGAAGGGACGCTGGTGATCTTCGACCAACGCGGGGAGGCGCCGCCGTTCGCCGAGCGCGGTGCCCGCGAGATGAAGACGGTCGACGGCCGGGACGTCCTCGTCCTGCGGCTTTGACGACGACGCAAAGCGTCGTCGTCTGGCAGGCAAAACTTGCCCTACAAAGACACGAGAAAAAAGCGGGAGCGCCCGCCGGACGCTCCCGCCTCTCTCGAACCGCCGCCCCCCCGCGGCGGCGGCCGCACCCCCCAAATGGTCCATCCACTTGCGTTAGGTGATTCCCACCCGGATCAGGGCCAGACCCAAAAAACCGGTGTCGGCGCGCATGGCGCTCAGGTTCCAGTGGTAGCTGGCGAAGCTGCAGTTGGGCGGGAAGATCTCGTCGATCAGGATCTGTCGCATGGCCTCGCCGCCCGCGCAAGGACCGCCCTGCTCGATGAACGGTTCGCTCAAGAGGGTCGGCGAAGGCGCCTGCGCCCGGCATTCCGCGCCCGTGCACGGGGGCGGCGGC
>CBDUYN010000095.1:0-38365 GCA_965371445.1 uncultured bacterium
GCGAGCCGTCGATGAAGGGCGAGCCGTCGATGAAGGGCGAGCCGTCGATGAAGGGTGAGCCGCCCACCCAGGCGTAACCCGTGGAGACGTCCGCGACTCCGTCCCAGGAATAACTGGTGCCCTCGATGTAGAAGTCGCCCGTCTCGCCGTCGTAGCGCGCCGGCCCGACGTAGTGCTCCACGCTCGCCAGCTCCTTGTCGACGTCGAGTCCGAGGTTGGCACAGGCGGTCTCCGTACCGTGGATGGCGGCCCGCGCGTTGACCATCCCAGCGCCCTGCTGGAAGGGACTGTAGGCCAGCGCGAAATCCTGATCGACTGCGCTCCGGGTCGAGGAGATGAGCCGGCACTTGACCTCGTCGGGCGTCAGCCAGGGCTCCGACTGGAGGAGAAGCGCCGCCGTGCCGCTTACGACTGCCGCGGCCTGTGAGGTCCCCGACATGGTGAAGTAGTCGAAAGAGTCGTGGAGCTCGGGATGCTCGCTGGCGAGCGTGCTCTGCCGGCTCATGATGCCGCGCATATGGCCGCCGGGCGCCACAAGGTCGGGCTTGACGAAGGCCTCGTAGGTCGGACCCGAGGCGGAGAAGAAGGTCATCCGGTCGTCGAACCGGTCGTCGGGGGTGGAATTGTCGGTCATGGCGCCGACGGTGAGCACGTACGGGACGTTGCCCGGCACGCCGATGGTCAGGGGACCGGGACCGCCGTTTCCGGCCGAGGTCACCACCACGAGGCCGGCCTGCCAGGCCCGCATCACGGCCTGGTTCAGCGGGTCGTCCCAGTAGTAGGACCGCACCGTGGCGCCGAACGAGAGGTTCAGGACGCGGATACCGTAGGTGTCCTTGGAAACGACAACCCAGTCGATGCCGCGCACGACGTCGGCGTAGGTCCCGTTGCCCTCCGCGTCGAAAGCTTTCACGACCACAAGGTCGGCGTTGGGCGCGACACTGTTGTAAAGGCGGTTTTTCCCCTTGCCGGCCTGGTCGCTGTTCAGGAGGATCGAGGCGATGTGCGAGCCGTGGCCGTTCTCGTCGTCGGCAGTGCCGAAGAGGTCCTGGGTGGCGTCATAGAGAGCGAGGATCCGCGAGCGATGGCGGCCGTTTTTCGCCAGGTGGACGTTCTCGCTCCAGATGCCGGTGTCGACCGTGGCGACCGTGACGCCGTGGCCGTCGGTGTCTCGATCGTGGAGGAGGTCGGCCTCGATCAGCTTCGGGAAGTCGACGTAGGGGCTGGCACCCGAGACCTGGAGGCCGGCGTCGTCCCAGACGCGGCCGACGGCGCCGTCCTTGCGGAGCTCGTCGAGGCGCTCGGGCGCGATCCGGGCGCCGACCGCGGAGATGATACCGAGCTCGTGGGTGAAAGTGCCGCCCGCTTCGCGGACCGCCGCGGCTACCGCCGCGAGGTCGCTTCCCTGGACGATGACCGCACTCGTCGCCGTCTCCTCGGGTGTCCAAGTCGTCCACGTGGCCACCAGACCCAGGACGGTCATCACGGCGATCCCCAGAATCCTATTTGCTTTCCTCGACATCAGTCTATCTCCTTAAAGCACTTGCTGTTGTTCGCGTCTCAGTGATGCCGATTGTGGGGGGTTGATATTACAGGCAACATTTCATGGCCATATTTCTTTCAGCCTTATGCCCGAAGCGGCAAGGGCGCCTCCAGGTTACGGCTAAGATTACGGGGGGAGGCGATTTTCCCCTGTGTTTCAAGGTGTTGCGCGTCATGCAGGAAGCCTTACATCCCACATTACAATCCAATTCCACGGCGCGCCGTGGGATGGTTACAATTCACGTTACGGGGACGTTTTCGGTGCCTTTCGGTCGCCAAAACCTTACGGTTCGGCTTACGAACGCGGCGAAAGGGCGGGACGCTTCAAGGGTGGGCGACGACGAGCAGCGTCGGCGAGCGCTTCAACACCTCGGCCAGGGCGCGCTCGAGGTTGACCGGGTCGAGGGCGGCGAAGCTCTCGTCGAAGCCCAAGAGATCGGCGCGCTGGAGAAGCGCGCGGGCGATGAAAAGCCGGCTGCGCTCGCCGTGGGAGAGCTGCCAGCCGGTCTCGCCGACCATCTGCAAGAGCCCGGCGGGCATTTTCTCCAGCAGCTCGCCGAGGCCCAGGGCGCGGCAGATCGCCTCGGCCTCTTCCAGGTCCTCCGGGCGCGGCGGCCACTCGCGGCCGAGCAGGAGGTTAAAAGCAAAGGTGCCGAGGAAGACGTGGTTCTCGTGGAACTGGGGCGCCGCCGCCACCCGCCGGCGCCAGGCCGACTCGCCGAGCGTCGCGCGGTCGAGGCCGTCGAGCAGAAGCAAACCCGCTTGCGGCGCGCGCAGGCCCGTCAGGAGCGCCAGGAGCGTCGACTTGCCGCCGCCCGAGGCCCCTTCCAGCAGGATCCTGTCCCCGACCCGGATTTTGAGCTCACATTTGCGCAGCACCGGCTCGAGACCGGCCCGGTAGCCGTAGACGAGGTCCGTGGCGTCGATCAGGAGCTCTCGCTCGGCCCCGTCCTCGTGGGCGGCACGGCTCTCGAAAGCCACCTCGGGCAGGCCGCGGACCCTCTCGCGGGCGGCGGCGCGGAAAAGCGGGATGACCTTTTCCCAGACCACCACGGCGTCGGCCGCGGCCAGGAGGCCCTCGCTCAGGAGGTCGAGGCTCTGGAGCAGAAAAAGCGTCCCGCCGAGCGAGAGGGCGAGGCCGCCGGTCGTGAAGTCGCCGACGACGATCGCCGGTGCCAGGAGAAGGACGCTCAAGACAAGCCAGCCGCCGGGGACCGCGGCCGACACGGCGGCGGCGGTCTGGTCCATCTTGCGCGAATGACGCAGATAAGCGGCGAGCGCCGCGTCCTCCTCCTGGTGACGGCGCTCGGTGCTCTCCTGGGCGAGCCGGGTCTGGTGACCGACCATCTGCTCCACCAGGTGGTGGGTGGCGTCGAGGCGCATCTGGGTCCAGCGGCGGCGCAGACCATAGTAGCGGCGCACCGCGGCGCCGGAGACGAGAACCCAGGCGAAGAGCAGCGCCGCGTGGGGCCAGCCGCCGACGCCGCCGGCGAGGACGACCGCGGTGATCGCGAGGTCCGTCCCGTGGGAGGCGATAAGCACGCCGGCGTCGAGGGTCAGGATCTCCGCCGCCTCCGACTCGATGGTGCGGCTCAGCAGCTGCCCTGTCCCCTGGTGGCGGATCTCCTCCGGCTCCAGGCTGAGCGCTCCGGCGAGCAGCCGCCGCTTCAGGAGCCACCCGACGCCCACCGAGAAGAGGGTGGAAAACCACGGCTCGAGTAGCCGGAACGGGAGGTTGGTCCAGAGCAGCAGCACCCAGGCGACGAGCCATCCCCAGTCGATCTGGCCGCCCAGGGCGCCGCGCCACAGGACCCAGAACGCGCCCAGCCAGGCGACGATTTTTGGGACGTAGGCGGCAAAGAAGCCTCCGGCGAGGCCCAGGAGCCCCGCTTCGCGGACCTGCCGCAGGGCCGGCGCGGAGGGAGGCAGGCGCAGCTTCAGCGCCGAGGCCACGGGCCGCGCCCCGGCGCGCTCGCGAATCAGCGCGGCGTGGGCACGCCGGCGGCGCCGGCCGGCGATCTGCGCCTCGTCGAGCAGGCGGTCGACCTCCGGGGCGAAGCGCTCCTCGACGCGACGGCGCAGCGCCGCGGCGACCTCGTCGAGCGCTACGAGCTGCCGGGCACCCGCCGGGTCGAGGAGGTGGACCCGCCGGCGCCGGCAGCGCTCGACGGCGAGGAAGCGCGGCGGCTCCCTCTCCCTGGCCGGCGATCCGGCGGCCGGCAGCCGAAAGAGGGCCGGCGCCACGCGGGCGAGCCGCGAGGCCACCTCGACGTAGCCCAGGTCCTCCGGTTCGGCCTCGACCTCCAGGTGATCGGCGGCGGCGACGACGAAGCGCCGCACGTCGGCGTCGCTCGGCGCCCTCCAATCCGCTGGCGGCGACACAAAGCGTTCGGGCACCGGGATCAGGCCGCGCCGGTGGGCGAGCAGAGCCAGCGCCTCGCCGAGGCGTTCGAGGGGCCAGGCGGCCGAGTCGACGAGGGGGACCTCCCGGCTCACGGCTCCTCCTTCCCCCTTTCCGTCAGGTGGCCGTCGGCGAGCCAGAGCTGACGCCACTCGTCGGTCCTCCACAAGGAGCGGACCCGCCCCTCCGCCGCGAGGAGCGCCGCGTAGCGCGAGCCCTCGCGGCTTTCGAGCTCGGCCGGCGAGCCGTCCTCGACGACGCGCCCCTCCTCGACCACGAGCACCCGGGAAAAAGCGCGGGTCTCGGCGATGTCATGGGTGATACACAGAAGCGTCGTCCCTG
This sequence comes from uncultured bacterium, assembly GCA_965371445.1. Lineage (GTDB taxonomy): Bacteria > Acidobacteriota > Thermoanaerobaculia > Multivoradales > J023 > DASWIG01. The sequence goes on from CBDUYN010000095.1 coordinate 4,286, forward strand.
CCCAGAGCTCGCGAGCGCGCTCCAGGAGGCTCCGGCGCTGGGCGCGCCCGAGGCCGCGGAAGGGCTCGTCGAGGATCACCAGCCGCACGTCCGGGCGCGCCATGGACCGGCCGAGGCGCACCCGCTGTCCCTCGCCGCCCGAAACCAGGCCGCCCCCTTCGCCGAGCGACGTCGTGAAACCCTCCGGCAACCCCTCCAGCACCCCGCGCAGCTCCGCCTGGTCGACCACCTGGCTCCAGGAGATGCCGGTGCCGGCCTCGTTGCCGTAGCGCAGGTTCTCGTAGAGCGAGCGGTTCCAGATCCGGACCGCCGGATCGACCCAGGCGGTCGTACGGCGAAGCTCTTCCAGACGAACGGCGTCGAGGGGCTCGCCGTCGACGAGGAGACGGCCCTTGGCCGGCCGGTGCCAGCCGAGGAGCAGGCTCACCAGGCTCGTCTTGCCGGCCCCCGACGGCCCGACGACGGCCACGTGCTCGCCCGGCGCCACGTCGAGGTCGACGCCGGTCAGGATCCGATGCCCGGCGGCGACGACGTCGACCCCCGCGAAGGAGAGGGCGGCCGGGGCGTCGCGGATGGCCGCCCCGCGGGTGGCCGCCCCGCGGGTGGCCGCCCCGCGGGTGGCCTCGGCGCCGGCTGTTCCCGCAGCCTCGGCCCCCGGAGCCTCCTCGCCCAGCTCGAGCGCGCCCAGGGGCTCGAGGAGCCGTAGCAGGACGTTGCGCTGCACCAGATACTCCATCGCCATGTAGATCACCATCCGTCCGCGGAAGGGGAGGTTGACGCCCCAGAAGGCGAGCAGCAGCAACCCTCCCATGCTCGGCTGGGTGACGACGTAGTCGAGCACGACCCAGGCGACGCAGGAGAGGACGACGAGAATCTGCACGCCTTCGACGCTGATCAGGAGCCGGATCTGCTCGATCCGGGTTTTTGCCCATTCGCCCATCAGGCTCTCGTGCTCGCGGCGGACGATCCGCTCGGCGGCGTGGGTCTTGACGGCCACGAGCCCTCCCAAGGCGTCGAGGTAGAAGCGCGACAGGGCCCCGAGGTGGGTGCGAATCTTCAAGTCCTGCTCCGCCAGCCGTGGCTGAGCGGCGAGCGGCAAGACCATGGCGAACGCGGCGGCGACGAGCGCCATGGGAGCCTGGGAAGGGTGGATCCAGATCAGGCCGGCGACGGTCAAGGCCGCGGTGAAGAGATACTCGCAGAACTTCCTGCCGGTCTCGGGGAGCTCCCGGAGCTTGTGGAGGCTGTGCGCCCGCTCGGCCATGTCGGAGACCGGACGGCTACGGAAGTAGCGGTCGTCGAGGATGGCCACCTTGGAGAGGAAAGCGAGGCGCAGGCGTCCTTCGAGGCGCCGGCCGAGGCCTAGCGCGTCGGCCTGGGTGTAGTAGTCGAGAAGCCGGTTGGCGACGAAGAAGACGAGGAGCGCGACGATGAGCCCGAGCCGTTGCGACGCCGTCGCCAGCTCCGTTCCCAGGTCCAGCAGACCGCGGAAGAGCAGCGCCTCGGTCATCACCCCGGTCGCGGCGAGGCCCATCGCCGCGACGAGCGCCAGGGGCGCCAGGAGCCCGTCTTCGCGTAGCAGGCGCCAGAGCTCGCGTCCGGGCCGCACGGGCGGCTCCTCCAAGGCGGCATGGAGCTCCGGCGAGAGCTCGGCGCGCGGCGACGGCTTGCCGCTGCCCTTGGCGGCACGGATCAAGACGGCGCCGCGGAAGGCGAGCTCCTCGGCGTCGGCGCCGCCGCCAGCGCCGGCGCCGGCGCCGGCCGGGCGTATGGTCCAGAAGCTCTCGGGCACCGCCTCCGTGGCACCGTGACGGGCCTTGGAAAAGGAGGACGTGACGAGCCGCGCCGCCCCCGCCCCGCGGTCCAGCCCACCGCCCGCGACGAGCGCGCCGGCCATGCGCACGGCGGCGTCGAGGCCGGCGAGCGCCGTCCAGCCGGGCTGCGCCACGGCCTTTTTGACGAGCGCGGCAGCGGCGGGGCGCTCGACGCCGAGTCGTGCCATGCGGTCGCGCAGCGGGGTGAGGAAGTCCTCGCTCCCGGCCCACTCGCGCCAGGCCGCCGCCGGCACCACCTGCGTGTGGACGTAGACCTCGTCGAGGAAGCGGCGCAGCGACAGCCAGCGGCGGCCGGTGGCCGGGTCCATCACCTGGACGACGCGGCCGAGGTGCGTGCGCCACACGACGACGAAGTGTGTGAACCCGTTCGGCAGCCGGACGACGACGATCGCCGGTAGCGCGCCGGCCGAGGACAGCAGGAGGTGGTCGACCGGCAGCATGACCTGCTCGGCCTGGAGGCCCAGGTCGCTCGCCACCTCCTCGAGGGTGTCGATCGAGGTCCCGTCGACGTCGGTCTGGCAGGCCTCGCGCAGGCGGCCGTAGCTCGTGTGGACCCCGAAGCCGGCCAAGAGCGCGTTCAGGCACGCCGGGCCGCAGTCCATCCCGGAGGTCTGGATCACCTCCTTCAGCAAGGTGCGCGGCGCGGTGGCTTTCTTCATACCACCGGACGCGCCTCGACGGCCTTGCCGAGGGTCCGCAGCAAGAGCAGCGCCGGCGAGAGGCGCTCCACCTCGATCTCGACGGTACCGGTCAGGCCGTGGCGCAGCGGCAGCCGGGCGGCGCTCTCGCCTTCGATGTCGAGCTCGACCCGCAGCCGGCCTTCGCGGGGCTCGGCGGCGACACGCTTGACCGTCGCGGCGAGCGTCCCGTATTGGGTCCAGGGGAAGCCGTCGAGGCGCATCTGGGCGCGCTGGCCGACCCGCACGCGGCCGAGGGCCGAGCTCGGAGCGAGCTCGGCGACCATCACCAGGTCCGCGGCGGCGAGCACCATGCCCAGGACCTCCCCCTCGGTGACGAGAGCCGCGACGGTGAGGCGTTTGAGCTCGCCAATCTCGCCGTCGCGGGGGGCTCGCACGGCCCGCTTCTCGATCCAGAGGCCGATCTCGTCGACCTTGGCGGCGCTTCCCTGGGCCTCGCCTTCAAGGCGGGCCGTGCGGCCGCGCAGCTGGGCGAGCTCGGTCCGGCCATGAAGCTCCCCGGAACGCTCGGCCGAGGCGTCGCGCTCGAGGGCCAGGCGCTCGCTCTCGGCCGTCGCCCGCAGGCGTGCGGCCAAGGAGCGGCGGCGCTCCATCTCGACCCGGGAGATCTGGCCGTCGCCGTGGAGCACCGCGGCGCGCGCCGCCTCCTGCTCGGCGAAGTCGGCCTCGATCTCGGCCTCGCGCACCCGGCTGCGCGCCGCCTCGAGGGCGGCGCGCCCCGTCCGGCGGTTCTCTTCGAGCGTCAGCTCGGCGAGCGTCAGCTCGTCGCGCGCCGCTTCGAGCTCCCGTAGAAGCGCCGCGTGCCGCGCCTCCTCCTCGCGCCGCCGGACCTCCAGCTCCTCGGTGTCGAGCTGCACCAGGACGTCGCCCGCCGCGACCCGCTGGTTGACCGCCGCAAGCACCGCCACGACCCGGCCGTCGACCCGGGCCGCGATCGGGTAGGAGGCCCGGTCGGCCTCGATGCGTCCTTCCCGGGTGACCTCGAAAACCGAGATCCGGGCGGCGAAAAGCCACACCAGCCAGGCGGCGAGGAGCAGCCCCGTGCCCAGAAGGCCCACCGTCGACAAGCGGCGCTCGGACCCCAGGCTGTGGACCGTGCGGGCGAAGCCTTCGTTCACCCGCCCGGCGTCCGGAAGAGGGCGACCTCGGCCGCCAAGAGGCTGAGCCGCAGGGCCAGCCGCAGGGCGAGGTAGACCTGGGAAAGGAGGAAGGCGAGAGCGACCGTCACGAACGTCGACTGCCCGGCCCCCGGCGCCACCAGGGCGTAGAGGACGAGGAGCCCGAGCGCCAGGACGCCGACGCCGGCGTAGACGCCCACCGTGCGGCCGGGACGGCGGCGCACGAAGCCGAGCGCCTGGCCGAGCGCGCGCGGCGCGCTCACGTCGCGCAGCACCACCGCGACCTTGGCGTAGTCGAAAACCATCCGCACGAGGTGGAGCAAGACGACGGTGAAGCCCGCGACGGCGAGCACCGCAAAAAAGACCGGACGCTCAACGGTGACGTCGCCGATCGCCGCGTCGAGCCGGCCGAAAAGCCAGCGCGACAGCTGGTAGACCAGGAAATAGAGGACTCCCGAGACGACCGCGAGAGACAGGAAGCGGCCGAAGCTCCGGCCGCAGGCGGCAAAGAAGCCTTCTCGGTAGCGTGGACCCTCGGGGCTCTTCATGGCCTCCAGGACGCCGCCGAGGCAGAAGAGCCAGAGGAGGGCATAGCCGGCGGCGAGGTAAACGATCGCCGGGAAGTCGCTGAAGATCCGGCCGCTCCACCAGGCCTCCAGGTTGTCGTAGACCGCGCCGGCGCCGAGGATCGACGGCCGGAACGTCGAGGCGAGCCCCTCCGGCCCTGCGACGAGAAAGTCGGCGTACCAGTCGGCGTCGAAGCCGTCGCGCAGCGTCTGGTGAAAGAGACTCGGGCCGATCGAGCCTTCCAGGGCGTCGCTCAAAAGGACCGCCGCCGGCAACGCGACGACGAGATTCAAGAGCCACAGGCCGACGACGAGCGCCGGCGCACGGTAGGTGCGGCGCAAACCGTGGAGGATGGCGGTGGTGACGTTCATGGCTGTGTTTCCTTCCGGTGCTCCTAGACGAAGAAGGTGAACGTGGTCATGAGGTCCTGGAGCCAGATCATCCACTTCGAGGCCCATTTGCGGGCCGGAAAAGCGGCCTGGGAACGCAGCAGACGGCTGTTGTTCGAAGAGTCGAGGTCGAGTAAAAGCACCCGCTCCGGATCGACCGCGGCGTATTTGAGCTTCGAGGAACCTTCGACCGTGAAGAGCTTCCAGCGGTCGCTTCCGTCCCAGTCGAAATCCTCTTGGCTGCCGTCCCTGAAGACCAGTCGGAGCTTCACCGGGAAGATTCCCTCGCCATGCCGGCGCACCACGACCTCGCTACGATAGGTCTGGCCTTCTTCGTCTTCGTCTTCGTCTTCCTCTTCGTCTTCGTCTTCCTCTTGCCCCGTGAAGACGAGCTCACCGTCCTCCCCTTGGACGAAGCCGCGCGTCCTGACCGGCTTCGAAGAGACCGAGCCGACGGCGTAGTCGAAGGTCACGGAGCTTCCCCAGACCTGGTCAAAAAACCATCCCAGGTCCTCGCCTGCGACCTCGTCGGCGACGGCGAAGAAGTCCTCCGGCCGCGGGTGCTTGAACTTGTAGCGCTCGAAAAACGTGGAGAGGATCCCCCGGAGCGTCTCCCAGCCGAGGTGGCGCTCCAGGGTGTAGAGCCAGAGGGCGGTCTTGGCGTAGCTCAGGTTGCTCGACTGCCGCGGGAAGTAGTGGAACGTCATGTCCGACATGGGGCCCGCGGTCGGTGCCTCCGACGATGCGAAACCGATCCAACGGCTGCCGTAGACCGCGCGGCTTTGGGGGACGTCGCGAAAGAGGACGCGCAAGAAACCTCCGAAGTCTCCGCCCGGAGGGCGCAGGTAGGACCGTGTGTAGTAGGGCGTGCCATAGGCCTCGTGGTAGGTCCGGGTGGTGGAAAAAGTGTTGAGCCCCTCGTCGAGCCAGGCGTGCTCGAACTCGTTGTTGCCGACGATGCCGTACCAGAACTGGTGCCCGGCCTCGTGGATGGTCACCCCCTCGGGCGAGCCGCCGCCGAAGGGACGGATGAGCCCCGTGCCGGCGGTAAAAAGCGTCGGGTACTCCATGCCGCCGGCGCCGGCGCGCCACGCCGGGTCGACGACGGTGACGTGGCCGTAGGGATAGGGTCCGTACCAGGTCCCGTAGTATCTCAAGGCGGCGCGGGTGGCTTCGAGGTGGCGCTCGACCTGGTGCTCGTGCTCGCCCTGGTAGAGCAGCCGCATGTCGACCGCCGGTAGCCCCTCACCTGCGAAGCGCTCGACGCGCTCCCGGTAGTCGGGGCTCGCTGTCCAGGTGAAGGCGTGGACGTCGGCCTGGACGAAGCGGTGGGTCGACGTGCCGTCGCCGTTCTCGCGCCGGTCGGCCTCGCGCCCGGTCGCGCCGACGACGAAGCGTTCCGGCAGCGTGATCCTGACGTCGTAGACGCCGTAGTCGGAAAAATACTCCGTCGGGGCGTGGTACTGGTGGCAGTTCCAGCCCTCCTGCCCTTCGTAGACCCCGAGCTTGGGGAACCAGTGGGCGATGAAGAAAAACTCACCCCGTGCGCCGGTGCGGGCGAAGGTGCGGGGAACCTTGGCGTGCCAGTCGAGCTCGACGCGCACCGTCTCGCCAGGGGCGACCGGCCGCGGCAGGTCAACGACCATGACGGTACGGTCGAAGCCGTTGCCGTCGTCGGGCGCGGCGAAGCGCGTCGCGAGCGGGGCGGAGGTGTCCTCGGAGAGCACCACCTGGTCCATCGCCAGGTCTGCCGGGACGCCGGCCGCGGGAACGCCGCCCTCCGGTCCGAACGGCGGCATCGAGCCGGCGCCCGGGACGCCGGCCGCCGCCATCCGTACGCCGTCGACGACGAGGTAGCCCCAGTCCTCCTTGCGCGGCGAATCGATGTCGCTTCGCCGGCGTAGCGCGTCCCCCTTGAGCCAGGTGCTCTGGTCGTTGCGCCAGGCGTTCCAGTAGAGGTGGAACCAGAGCTCCGACGTCTCGACGTCCTGGATGTTGCGCCAGGTGAGGACCTGCGAGCCGGTCAGGGTCCGCGCCTCGGGATCGAGGCGGACGTCGATCGAGTAGCTCGCGTTGCGCGGCGTCAAGGGCTCGTCGCCGTCCTGGGCCGCGGCGTTCGCCATCACGGCGGCGAGGAGCGCCGCCAAGCTCAGAGCGACAGGCCAGGGGAGCGCGCCGGCCGCTCGGGTTCTCTTGGGCGTTTGCATGGTCTACCTCCGTCGGGTCCGGCCCGAGCCTACACCACGTGCCTCAAAGGCCGGGGCTACTCGAACGAGATCAGCTCGACGTCAAAGACGAGCATCCCCTGCGGACGGTTCGCAACGCCCTTGTAGGCGAGCTTCTCGGGGATCCACAGCCGGCGCTTCTCGCCGACGACCATGAGCTGTAGGCCCTCGGTCCAGCCCTTGATCACCTGGTTCAAGCCGAACGCGATCGGCTGGCCGCGCGTCACCGAAGAGTCGAACATCTCCCCGTCGGTGGTCCAGCCCGAATAGTGGACCGTGACGCGGCTTTTCTTCGTCGGGCGCTCGGTGCCGGTGCCCGGCTGGAGGACTTTTGAGGCGAGGCCGGATTTCGTGACCTCGGCGTCGGAGGGTGGCGCGGCCACGTCTTCGGGGACCCGCGGCGTCCAGTGGACCTTGATCAGCTCGACGTCGAAGACCAGCGTCCCCTGGGGACCGCTCCCGCCCTTGTAGGCCAGCTCTTCGGGGATCCAGAAGCGGCGCTTCTCGCCTTCCACCATGAGCTGCAGGCCCTCGGTCCAGCCGTCGATGACCTTGCCGAGGGGCAGGCGTGCCGGCTTGCCGCGCGCCACCGAGGAGTCGAACATCTTGCCGTCGGTGGTCCAGCCGGTGTAGTGCACCTCGACGAGGTCGATCTCCGCGGGATGCTCCGTGCCGGTACCCGGCTGGAGGAGCTTCGAGGCCAGTCCCGAAGCCGTTGTCTCGGCGTCGGCAGGAGGGGCGGCCACGTCTTCGGGCGGCGGGATCTCTTCCCCGGCCCAGGCGATCGACGCGGCCAGCAACAGGGTCGCTAGTGTCGCTGCGTTCTTCATGGCTGCGTAAGATATCGTCCCCCAGGGTGGCGAGACAAGCTCGGCCGGCGCCGGTTGGCTTGGGCCGCGAGATCCGATAGGCTTCCGGAAGCCATCCTGGGTAAGGAGAAGTAGCCATGAAGACCTTCAAGCTCGTCGGAACCCTGCTCGTCTTTTTCCTGCTCCTCGCCTGCCTCGCCGCTTGCTCGGAAACGCGGCAAGCGGGTGAGGACAAGGCCGGAACCGATGCCGCGGCCCCGGAAGAGAGCCCGGAGTTCGAAGCCGACTTCGAGTCCGGCGACACCTCCGAGTGGTCCGATGAAACCCCGAAGGCCGGCGAAGACGCTGGGGAAGGGGAGGCGGGCACGGACGAAGCGGACGAGAGCGGTGGGACGGACGAGAGTCCCGACCCCTAGACTTCGACGCCATCCGGGTCCTTGGTGACTTGGGCTTTACGGCCTACGACATCAAGGGTTACGGGACCGACCCCGACGGCAATCAGCACGACATGACCAAGATAGTCCTCAAGCTCTAGGGGAGCCACACCCGCCACACCCTGAGCACCTGGGCACCCTGGGCGGCTGGACAGCCGCGACGCCCTGTGCTACACTACGCTCCCATCTCCTGAGAGAGAGCGCTACCCCCTCTTGTTTTAGGGCCGACAGCCGGCCTGTGCGACGCAGAGGGGGCGTCGCACAGTGCAAAGCCTTGGCTGATGAGGATGACAGAACCCAAGAACGTGCTGGTGGTCGACGACGACGAGAGCGTCTGCCATCTCTTCTCCGCCATGCTGAGCTCCCACGGCTTCGAGGTCGTGGCGGAGCAGGACGGCCGCAAAGCTCTCAGCCTCTTGCGCGACGGCGACTTCGACGTCGTCGTGCTCGACTTGGTGATGCCTCAGCTCGACGGCCTGTCGATGATCGAGGAGATCCGCGAATACGACTCCGCCTTGCCGATTCTGGTCGTCACCGGCTACGGGAGCGCCGAGACCACGGTGGCGGCAATGCGCCGCGGTGCGACGGACTTCGTCACCAAGCCGGTCGACGCCGGGTTCCTGGATCTGAGGATCCGCCGCGCCTGGGACCTGGAGCACGCGCGCCGCCTGGCCAACACCGACGGGCTCACCGGCATCTACAACCACCGCTACCTCCAGGAGCGCCTGCGCGGCGAGATCGAGCGCGCCGAACGCTATTCGCGCCCCCTCTCGGTCGTCATGGCCGACCTCGACCATTTCAAGCGCTTCAACGACATGTTCGGCCACCCGCGCGGCGACGAGGTGCTGATCGAGGTCGCCCACACCCTGCGGCAACTGACCCGGGCCACGGACGTCGTGGCGCGCTACGGCGGCGAGGAATTCACCCTGATCCTGCCGGAGACGCCGGCGGCGGAAGCGAAGGTCTTCGCCGAGCGCGTCCGCGAGTGCATTGCCGCCCTGGAGCTGAATGGCGGCGACCCGGCAAGCCAGGTGACCTTGAGCGCCGGCATCGCGGCCCACCATCCGGGCATGACGAAAGAAGCGCTGATCGAAGCCGCCGACTGCGCGCTCTACCGGGCCAAGCGCGGGGGACGCAACCGCGTCTACCTCGCCGAGCGCGTCCTGGAGGTGAAGGAGCTCGCCGCGGCCGGGACGGCCGTCGAGCTGCCCGTCTCCTGAGGCCAGGCCGGGGATCAAACGCCGTCCCCCCGGGACCGGCGGCGACGGCGTGATCGTATCCCGGTGATAACCTTCCAGGTACGAGCATGCCTAGCTCGACGCCAAAGGAGACTCACCATGTCGAAAGCCGTCCCAAGGATCCTCTTCCCCGCCGCCTTCCTCCTGGGCCTGGTGCTCGCCCTGGGCGCCCTGGCGCAGCAGAGTCAGTTCGAGGACACGACCTCGGTCGTCCTCGTCGAGGTCCCCGTCACCGTGACCAAGGGCAACGAGCCGTTGCGCGACCTGACAGTCGAGAACTTCGAGATCATCGACGACGGAAAAAAGCAGGAGATCGTGAGCTTCGAGGTCGTCGATCTCGGCTTCGGCGAATTCGAGGGGACGATACCGATGGCGGCCCGCCGCCACTTCCTGCTGCTTTTCGACCTCGCCTTCTCGGAGCCCGAAGCGGTGATGCGAGGCCGCGAGGTGGCCCGCGGGCTGCTCGACAGCCTCCATCCCACGGACGTCGTCTCGGTGGGCTCCTACAGCTCGGTACGGGGAGTCATGTCGGTACTCGGCTTTACCGGCGACCGTCCCCAGGTGGAGCTCGCCATCGACTCCTTTGGCCTGCCCGAGCTCGTCGAGCGCGGCGACGACCCGCTGGGTCTCATCCTCGGCAGCCGGCGGAGGATGGAGGAGGGCGTTTGGGAGGCCGCGGCCGAGCAGCAGGTGCGAGCCGTCCTGGTCCGGGCGAACGCCGCGGAGCAGGTCACCGACGAGGCCACCCGGACGCGGGCTTTCGCCAAGAACATGGAGGGCGTCGCCAACTTCCTCGGAGGCTTCGAGGGCCGCAAGCACATCTTCTTTCTCTCCGAAGGCTTCGACAGCCGGTTGCTCACCGGTGGCCAGGCCACCCAGCAACAGACCTCGTCGATCGAGAGCGGCGAGATCTGGGACGTCGACAGCCAGAGCCTGTTTGGCGACACCTCGGTACAGAACTTCATGAGCGGCATGGAGTCGGCGTTTCGCCGCAACGACTGCGTGCTCCACTCGATCGACCTGTCGAGCGGCCAGGCGCGCCGCAACCGCCGCGACCCCAACAGCGCCGACGTGCGCATCGAGATAGACCCGACGGTCGCCGGAGGGAGCACGAACGACACGAGCGGCGGCGGCGTCGCCACCGACTCGGGCTTCCCCCGGCGCTCGAACGAAAGCGGCCTTTTTACCATCTCGCGCAACACAGGCGGCATGTACTTCCGGAACCTGAAGCACCTCCAGGAGGGCCTGGGGGGGCTCCTGGAGCGCCACAGCCTGACCTACGTCCTCGCGTTCCAGCCGTCCTCGATCGAATTCGACGGCAAGCCTCACAAGCTGAAAGTAAAGCTCCGGCGTGCCCCCCGCGGGGCCAAGCTCATCCACCGCCGGGGCTACGACGCGCCGCAGCCGTTCCTCGAGCGCCAACCCTACCAGCGCAAGGCCGAAGCCGCGGAGCTCATCCTGAGCGCCGAGAACTCCGGCGGCGTGGCGATCGACGTCCTGGCCGTGCCGATGCCCGACGCGGAGAAACGGCCCTACGTGCCGATCCTGGTCGAGGCCGACGGCGCGAGCCTCCTCGTAGGCCAGCAGGGCGAGCGCGCCTCGGTCGAGCTCTACGTCTACGCCATGGACCTGGACGGCGTCGTCGTCGACTACGCCACTCAGACGCTCTCCTTCAACGCCCAGGCGGCCAAAGAGCGGCTCACGGAGAGCGGTGTGAAGTTCTGGTCGTACCTCGACCTGCCGCCAGGCGAGTACGTGGCACGCGTCCTGGTGCGCAACGCCGAAACCGGCGAGCACGGCCTGCGGCGGGTGCCGATCACCGTGCCGGCATTCGACCGGGCGGAGGCGGTGCTCTTGCCGCCGCTTTTCCCCGAGCCGTCGCAGAAGTGGCTCCACGCCCGCGCCAAGAGCCAGCGGGAGGACTTCCCCTATCCCTACATGATGGGCGACCAGCGCTTCGTGCCCGCGGCGCGGCCGGTGGTCCCGGCGACCGGCTCGACGACGGTCTGCCTGACCGGCGTCCACCTGCCCGACGAGGACCTGGTGATCGACAGCCTGGTGCTCTCGGTCGACGGCCGGGCGGTCGCCGGGGCGGCGCTCAAGGTGGAACGCGACTACCCGGGCACCGACGTCCGCTCCCTCGTCGCGCAGCTTGAGACCTCGGGCCTGGAGCCCGGGATCTACAGTCTGGTGACGATTGCCCGGGGCGGCGCGACGGAGCAGAAGAGCGCGATCCGTTTCGTCGTCAACTGACGGACGGGACTCGCCCGATGATTTGCTTGACGTCCAGGACCCTTCGAGCTGGGTAGTCGTCCGAGAGTCGCCGCAACCCAAAACGTTCGTAGAATCGTGCTGCGTTCTCGTCGATGGCGTCCGTCACGAAGAGGCGATACGATCGACCTGGCATCGTGCAAAAAGGCGCAAGCTCGCCTTCCCGGTCCTCGTTCCTCGATGGGAGCGGGGGCACGTCCGTGCACCTACCCAAGAGGACGAGAACATGTTCGTGAAGAGAATCGCTCACCACAGCGCTCGCCGAGCGCTCCTCGCCGCGGCCTTGCTGGCCGCCGGCTGCGCCAGCCAGGGCGTCGCCTTTCGGGCCCTCGAGCCGCGCGTCAGCCCTTACGCCGAGGTCACCCTCGAGATCGATTTCAAGAACCGGGTCATCCGGGCCGTCCCCGACATGGTGATCATCTGGTTCGAATCGAAGAACCCGCTTTCCGAGATCCTCTGGACGGCGCGGTGTGTAGAAGGCGAAGGGATGGAGATGGACGACCTGGTCTGTCCCGAGGGCGCCACGGTCGTCATCCGCCCCAAGCCGGGGTGCTCGAAGACACTCTTCGGGGCGACCAGGAACGCTCCGGCCGGGGAGATCCACATCCGCTCACCGCACAACGCCGTGCCCAGCGGCAAGCCCAACGTCGAGGAGGCCGAGTCGCTCATGGCCGCGCAGGCGAAGACCACCGTCTTGTGCGACGGGAGCGACAAGAAGTCGCATGGCGAGATGGTGCTGACCCAGTCGGTCCACGACATCTACTGGGGCTACGAGGTCGAGGCGAGGCGGCCGGGCGACGAGCCGTTCCTCGTCGATCCGGCCGCCTGGATTGAAAAGGACAACTAGCCTCCGTCGCCTTCCAGGAGCTTTTCGAGCTCGGGATCTCCGAAGAGCCACTCGAATTCGAGCTCTGCGCGCAGGCGCTCGGCGGGCATGCCCCCGGCGACGAGCTCCCCGAGCGTCTCCAGGGTGAGGGTACGCTCCCGGCACACCGCGAAGGCCTTGGCGACGAAGAGCAAGTCTTCGAGCCGGCCAGCGAGCTCGCCCCGCAAGGCCTCGGCCCTGGCCGTGCCCCGCTCGCACACCCCGGCCTTGGCCAGGAGCGCCGGATACAGCACTCGGAGCCTCGAATCCTCGGGGTTGTCTCCGAGCAGTGCCTCCAGACGGCTCACCCCCTCGCCGTAGGTTTCGCGTGCCTGCGCCTCGGCGCCCCGGTGAAGCTCGGTGTCGCCGAGGTTGAGCCAGTGCAACGGCTCCTCCGGCTGCAGCTCGACCGCCCGCCGAAACGACGCCTCGGCGTCGTCGAGCCGTCCCAGGAAAAAGGAGAGGGTGCCCATGCCGGCGAGCAGGCTCGGCGTGCGAAGCGACTCCGAAATCTTTTCGTAGGTGGCCAGAGCCGCCTCCAGGTTGCCCTGGTACATTTCCAGCGTCGCCAGGTTCTCCAGCGGCCAGATGACCTCCGCCGGCGCCAGCTCGACGGCCCTTCCAAGCTGCTCGCGGGCCTCGGCGTAACGGCCGGTCTCCAGGTAGAAGGAGCCCAGCAGGTGGTGGTTCCGCCACGACAGGGAGCGGATCTCCAGGGCCCGGCGGTAGCTCCTCTCGGCGAGCTCGAGCTCGTCCCGCTCCCACTGGCTGATCGCCAGCTCCCGATGGGCCAAGTCCAGCTCCGGCTTTTGTGCGAGCACCGCCTGGAGGTCCGCGACCGCCTCGGCGAGCCGGCCGCTGCGGCGCCGCACCAGGGCGCGGGCAATCCGCGGCTCGGGGAGGTCCGGCTCGAGAGCGACGGCTCGATCGGCGGCCCGGGCCGCTTCCTCGAGGAGCTCTGGCGAGCGGGTGTCGTCGTAGCGGCGCACCAACGCCCTGGCGAGTCCGGCGTAGGCCCAGGAGAAGTCCGGGTCGGCCTCAAGCGCGCGCTCGAAAAGCTCGACCGCCCGCTCGGCGGCGGCGCGGTCTCCGGCCTCTCTTAGGGCGGCGTCCGCCTGCGAGTAGGCGGCGTAGGCCTCCCGGGAGCGAGTGGGGTTGCGGCGCAGCCGCTCGCGCTCGCGCGCCGAGAGGCTGACGGGCAGGTTGCGGATCACCTCGTCGGCAAGCCTCTCCTGGAGCTCCAAGAGGTCCGCGGGAGAGCCCTCGACCTCGCCGTTCCAGACGGAGACGCTCGGCACGGCGTTCATCACCTGGACCACGGCCCGGATCCGTTCCGCGTTGCCCTGCACGTAGCCCTGGACGAGGGTGCCCACGTCGAGCTCGCGGGCGATCTCCGCCGCGGTCTTCTGCGTCCCACGGTAGCGCCTCACGTCGAGCTCGGCGACGACGTTCAAGCCGCGGATCCCGGAGATCTTGTGGATGAGCGTCGAGCCGACGCCCTCGTAGTAGGCGTCCAGAGCCGGATCGTCGGTCCGGTTCTCGAAGGGAAGGACCGCCACGTTTTCGACCGGTGACGAAGCGCGGCTTCCCTGGTAGAGCACCGCCGCGGCCACCGCCAGGAGTGCGACGAGCCCAAAGGCCGCTCCCAGCCAGCGCCGGCGCCGCGGCCGCAGCTTCCACAGCGGCCGCAGCAGGGTTTCGCTCGCCGTGAATCCGGTGTCGCCGCGGGCGATCGCCTTGAGCTCCTCGCTGACCACCACCGCCGACGGGAAGCGGTCCTCCGGGTCCTTCGCGAGCAGGCGCTCGACGAGGTCGGCAAGCCTCGCGGGAATCTTCGGGTTCAGCTTCGACGGCGACTCGGGTTTCTTGCTCGCCAGATCCCGGACGTATTCCACCAGGCTCCCACCGCCGAAGGGCAGCTTGCCGGTGAACATCTGATAGAGCATCACGCCGAAGGAGAACAGGTCGGACCGCGCGTCGAGGTTCGTTCCCTCGAACTGTTCCGGGGCCATGTAGGGAATGGTCCCGACGACGGCCCCCGAGGCGGTGAGCGCGGTCTCGCTCGGTCCTTCGGCCGTCGACGTCATCTTGGCCAGCCCGAAGTCGAGGATCTTGACCCGCCCGTCGGGAGTGATGCGCACGTTGCGGGGTTTCAGGTCGCGGTGGATCACCCCTTCCCGGTGGGCGCTCACCAGGGCGTCGGCGATCTGGACGGCGTAGTCGACACCTTCTTCGAGGGCCATCCCTTCCTCGATGCGCCACGTCAGATCGTCTCCCTGGACGCGTTCCATGGCGATGTAGATCACCTGGTCGGCGGAGCCGCCGAGCGCCGGATCCTCCGTGCGCGCCTCGCCGACCTCGTAGACAGTGGCGATGGCCGGATGGTTGAGCTGGGCGGCGGCCCGGGCTTCGCGCAGCAGACGGGCGCGGTGGCCCGGGACGTCGGCCACCGAGGCCGGCAGGACCTTGATCGCCACCGGACGGTGCAACCGCGTGTCCCGCGCCTCGTAGACCACCCCCATGCCGCCGCGGCCGATCTCGCCGAGCAGCTCGTAGTGGGCCAGGCTTCGAACGGGGTTGGGCTCGGTCATTGCCGTTTCTCCGGATTCGGTTCGCGCCAGGCCGCCTCAGGCGAGCCCGTAGCGCTGCATCTTCTTGCGCAGCCCTTCGCGGCTGATGCCGAGGCTCCTGGCGGTGTGGGTCCGATTGCCGCCAGCGAGGTGGAGATGGAGCTCGATGAGCTCCTTTTCCTGGTCGGCGAGGCTTCCCGGGGGCTGCTTGGGAGCCGCCGCGTCGCGGATGCGTCGCGACAGGCCGTCGGCGGTCAGCGGCACCCCCTCGGGAATGATGGCCACCAGCCGTCCGGCTTCGTTCTCGAGCTCCCGTACGTTCCCCGGCCAGTCATGCTCCTGGAGCGCCCGCTCCAGCCTCGGAGTGGCCCGCGGCACCGCCCGACCGTCGCGGGCGGCGGCCGCTTCGAGGAAGTGGTAGAAGAGAGGCAGGATATCGCCGGGCCGTTCCTTGAGGGGCGGAACGTCGAGGGTGACGGCATTGAGCCGGTAGAGAAGGTCTTCGCGAAATCGGCCTTTCTCGACCTCGCCCACCAGGTCCTTGTTGGTGGCGGCGAGGAAACGCACGTCGACTTTCAAGGGACGGCTCGAGCCCACCGGCTGCACCTCCCCGAACTGGAGCGTGCGCAGGAGCTTGGCCTGGAGCTCCATCGGGAGCTCACCTACCTCGTCAAGAAAAACGGTGCCGCCGTCGGCACCGGCGATGGTGCCCGTCCTGTTGCGCTCGGCGCCGGTGAAGGCCCCCCGCACGTGGCCGAAGAGCTCCGATTCCAGGAGCGCCGGCGAAATCGCGCCGCAGTTGATCGTCACCAGAGGTTGGCCCGAGCGCCGGCTGTTGAGGTAAAGCGCCCGGGCGATCAGCTCCTTGCCGGTCCCGGAAGGACCCTGGATCAGCACCGGCAGGCTCGAGGAAGCCACCTGCGCGACGGTCTTTAGAAGCTTCAGGAAGCCGGCGTCGCAGGTCACCACACCGGGGAAGTCGTAGCGCGCCAGGAAATCTTTTTCGAGCGCCCGGTTGCGCTGTTCCAGGAGCAGGAGCCGGGTCGAGACTTGGAGCGCCCGGGAGGCGAGCTCCAGGACCCGGGTGAAAAGCTCGTAGTGGGCTGTGCCGAAGAGCCGCTCGGGCGAGCTGCTCTCGAAGTAGAGCGCTCCGACCGGCTCGCCCTCGACGAGGAGCGGGGCGGCCAGCACCGAGCGAATGCCCATGCGCAGGACGCTGTCGACCTTGCCGAATCTATCGTCGGCCAGGGCGTCCTCGATCAGCACCGGCCGGCCGCGATCCAGCACGTGAGCGACGATCGAGCGGCTGACCGGTTCGCCGTCTCCCTCGAGCTCTTCGCGGTTCCAGTTGCGGACCACCTTGAAGTCGAGGCCCGTCGTCCGCCGGAGGACCAGGAATCCCCTCTCCGCCCCGAGGATGACGAGCGACTCGCGCGCCACCGTGTCGAGCAGGACGTCGTGGTCCTCGATCTGCAGGAGCTTGCGCGCAAATTCGAGGAGCCGGCGCGTCGCGCCGTCGTCGGCGCTCAAGGGACCGATCTCCCGCGACCGGTTGGGGTGAGCAGGGACATGGTGTCGCCCAGCTTATCCCGACACCGTCCCTGCGGTCACTGCGGCCGGGTCAATCCGTTCGCCGGATTCGTCTCAGCTTCGGCACGGCGCGAAGCGAAGGCGCGTCTCTCGCATCGACCGCGACGCCGACCCCCGGTCCGCCGAAGCGGTAGCGCCGGCCGGTGATCGGTCCCACGACGGTCATCGCCGTTTCACCGAAGTACTCGAATTCGACCACGGTATGAACGGCACGACGCGCTGGCCGGGAGCCGCGCTCCGGGGCCGTTGCCGCCGCGCGGTAGCGAGATCTCTTGCCGCCACAACAGGGCATCATTTATCCTCCGGGTCTTCGAAAAAGGCGGCCGGCGCCGCGGCGCCGCGGCCCTCGGTGACGCGTTCGAGCAGGATCGCGCCCGCTGAAAGCGCCGGCCAGAGGAGCAGCCGCTCCGTCCACGTCCCCGCGAGGAGGTACGCGAACGGAGCCGCCGTCCAGACGCTCAGACAGTAGAAGCAGTCGAGCAGCTCTCCCCAGAACCCCGAGCCGGCCAGCCGGCGCAGACGGACCAGGAGGTCCCAGGGTCCGTCCTCGCCGTAGAGCAGGTGCGTCAGGCGGTAGACGACCAGGGTTCCGAGGAGCAGCCGGTAGAAGGCTTCACCGTTCACTCGTCCTCCTGGTGCGCCTCGATCCCGAGCAGGTAGAGGATCGGGCCGTAGGGGCCGTGCATGTGATACCCGTCGGTGACCCTGGTCGAGCATCCGAGCTTGACCGCGAAGGTGCAGAAAGGCACTCCGTCGAGCCAGTTGCCGTCGTCCGGCTTGATGTCGGTGATCACGTAGCCGAAGCCGTCGACCACGGGATCGTCGAGGGTACCGCGGAGCGAGTTGCAGACCTTGTCGTCCGCACCGTGGACGTACGTCTGTTCGATCAGGCCCGGGCCGTCGTTCAAGATCGGCTGCGGCCCGATGTTGCCCTTGCGCATCGACAGGGTGTACTTGTTCATCAGTCCCTGTGCCTGGATGGCTTTGAACCGCACCGTCAGTGGCGCCCCCGGGTCGTTCTCGGGCACGGTGAAGAGCGCGCAACCCCCACCCGGCTGGCCTCCCATCGAGACCGAATCGATATCCAGGTCGGGCCGGCTGTTGTCGATGAAGAGCTTGATCGTGTCGCTCGCGCCGGCGACCTGGTTGCCGTCCTCGTCGTAGCCCTGGATCCGGAAGTAGACCGCCCCCGGGTCGGCCACCGGCGCGTAGACCCAGCTGGAGATGCGGGCCTTGCGGTCACGGTTGTGAAGGCGGAAGTCGTTGTCGTTCTCGATGTTGTGGTAGGCAGGGACCTTGACCGTCGTCCCGCCGCCGGCGGCGATTTCGAAGTCGAAGGGACCGATCTTGTCACCGATGTAGCCTGGAATGCCGACCTTGGCGGTCTTCTCGTGACGGACCACTTCCTGGAAGTAATTCCAGGGTCCGAACCGGGACCGCGCGTACTGGATCGTGTAGTGCGTGACGTCCTCTTGATCGAGAAAGCAGGCGTAGAAGTCCAGGGTACCGGCCCAGCCGGCGCAAAACGCGTCCGGCGCGTCGGGGTTTTTCGACGTGATCTTGCCTTCCTCGTTCAGGGTGTTGCTGAAACCGACCCGCGGCTCCCAGTCGAACGGATTCGGCGTCGCTTCCGGCTCACCGATGTCGATGTTGCCGATCGCCTGGATCGCATTGGAGCCCTGGCAAGCGGTAGGCAGGCGCCGGCACCCGCTCTTGCAGACGTTGATCCGCTTGAAGAGCGGGATGTTCCAGTAGGGAGCGCTCTCGTAGACCACGCCCGTGGGAGCCATGGCGTCGAGCACCTGGACGATGACGTCGGGCTGCATCTGCACCACGAAGTCTTCGCCCTGGACCCAGTCGGGGGCGGACACGGCCTCGTTGGTTGAGTCGGAGCTGTGCTGGAAGCGGAAGATGTAGTTGCCGTTCATGTCGGAGACCGCGACCCCGAGGTTCTCCTTGCCGCCCGTGCCGGTATACGGCCCGCCGGCCTTTTCGGCGCCGGTGCGGTCGTACTCCAGGAAGCGCAACACCATCCCCGGCATCGGCTGGGTCACGCAGTAGGGCTTGAACACCAGGTCGATGAGGCTCGCCACCGCGACCCGGTCGTAGTCGAAGGCGAGCTTCGCCGGTTGGCCGAGGTCGATCGAGCCCGCCTGGGTGACGAGGGCCGTCGACTCTTCGCTGGCGGCCTTTTTCGACTTCGCCGACCTGGAGGCCGCCGGTGCGTTCGCGACGCGCAGGATCTGCGCCTTGCGCGGCGGCAGCGCGGTGTCGCCTTCGAGCGGCAGCACCATCGGCCGGAACGGCGGCGGATCGGGCGTCGGACCGAGCTGCGGCCGCTCGTCCTTCAGCCGGTCGGGGTAGAGCTTCGCCACCAGGTCCCGGAGCAGCGGCCGCCTCAAGGCCTCGGCCAGCATCTCGTAGGAGTCGATGACCACGTAGCCGGAGTAGCAGGGGTTGAAGCACCAGCCCTCGTAGCAGCTGACGTTGCCGAAGAGCAGGAAGTCGCTCGTCGTCACCGGCGTCGAGCAGGTGAGGACCAGGTCATTGAAGTCCTGGTCGCTGCCGCCGCTCCCGCCCCCGTCGTCGGACTCGATGTCGAATTGGTAGAGGCCTCCGGAGATCGTGGGGAACTTGATCTGCTCCGCGGAGGTGACGAAGCCCGATCCGGGGTCGTTTTGGATGGTGATGCTCCAGGCGTCTCCGGTGACGAGCACCGGCGCCGGGTCCGACGACGACTTGTAGAGGTAGGCGCCGTTGCCACTCGTGGCGCCCGCAACGATGAACCTCTGGGGACGGCGAGCGCTTTTCGATTTCACTGAAATCGTCCACGAGCCCTGCATGGTGATGGCCATAAGTACTCCTTCTGAGTTTGTCCGGGGCGACCCCGCGCTCCCCAAGAGCAGCAACCGTGCCAACTCTCTGAGTCGGCAAAGGCGTGGCCGGCGTCGCCGGAAATCCGATGAACACCTCGCAAGATTCTCTGTAAACACTGAAAACAGGGGACTTATGAAGATCTCTGCCCTCCGGCAAAGGAGGGTGGAACCACGTCGCGACAACGACGCTTGAGACCAAGCCCCGGGGCGCCGCCCATTTTGTTGGCAGCGCCGAAGGCTTGATGGGCTCGGCTCTCAAGGCAGCCGTTGGCACTTCACTGCCAGAATCGTGGGCAGTCCGCCGCCGGGAGGGCGACTCCGTTAGGATGGTGGAGCCGATCTACATGGAGAAGCCTCTCTTGCACCTGAACGAGATCCCGACCCCCGCCCTGGTCCTCGACCTCGACGTCCTCGACGCCAACCTGGAGCGCATGGCCCGTCGCCTGGAAGGCCTCGGCGTCGGATTGCGTCCCCACGTCAAGGCGCACAAGTGCGTCGAGATCGCCCGCCGCCAAGAGCGGCTCGGGGCCGTCGGTCTGACCGTCTCGACGCTCGCCGAAGCGCGGGCGTTCGCCGCCGCCGGCTTCGACGACCTGACCTGGGCGTTCCCGTTGATCCTGAACCGCGTCGACGAGCTCGCCCAGGTCGACGCGATCCTGCGTCTCCTCGTCGACTCTCCCGAAGCGGTCGACGCGCTCGAAGCGAACGGCCAGGACCACCACGTGTGGCTCAAGGTCGACTGCGGCTACCACCGTGCCGGCGTCGATCCGGAGTCCGCGCACGCCGTCCGGTTGGCGCGGCGGATCGCCGATTCCGAAACGCTCGTTTTCGACGGCATCCTCACCCACGCCGGGCACTCCTACCACGGCCGCGGACGAGACGACCTCCTGCGGGTGGCCGAGGAGGAGCGGCGGGTCATGGCCGCCTTCGCCGAGCGGCTTCGCGGGGAGGGGATCGAGGTGCCCGGGGTGAGCGTCGGCTCGACGCCCACGATGTCGGTCGCCGAGGACCTCGCGGGCGTCACCGAGGCGCGGCCGGGCAACTACGCCTTCTACGACTACACGCAGTGCTGCCTCGGCTCCTGCGACGTCTCGGACGTCGCGGTGACGGTGCTCGCGTCGGTCGTCTCCTCGCAGCCGGGAGCCGGCCATTCGGTGATCGACGCCGGAGCGCTCTCGCTGTCGCGCGACGGCGGCGCCGACTGGGCAGAGCCGAAAAGCTTCGGCCGCGTCGTCGGCGAGGACGGCGAGCTCGATCCGGAGACCTGGGTCGTTTCGCTGTCGCAGGAGCACGGCATCCTGAACCGCCGGCTGCCGGTGGGGACGCGCCTGCGCATCCTTCCCAACCACTCCTGCCTCGTGGTACCGAACTTCGAGCGCTACCACGTGGCCCAAGGCGGACGCGTCGTCGACCAGTGGGACGTCTTGCGGGTCTGAGGCGCGACGAGCGCCCGCCGATCGTGGCGTCAGATCAGTGGACGCCCCCCATCAGCCGTCGGATCGGCTTCACCAGGATCATGAGGACGAGTCCGCCGCCGATCGTCGTCGCCGCGACGATGCCGAAGAGCTGCCACAACGGGACGGACTCATAGAGCCCGGCCGTCCGGCCGCCGAGATAGTTGCCGACCGCCGACGCCAGAAACCAGACGCCCATCATGAGGCTCGTGACCCGTGCCGGAGCCAGCTTGGTGACGGTCGAGAGCCCTACGGGGCTGAGGCACATCTCTCCCACCACGTGCAGGAAGTAGGTCGCCAAGAGCCACCCCGGGCCGACCACCTCGCCCGAGAGGCTCGCGGCCATCATCACGACAAAGCCCAGGCCCACGAAGACGAGGCCCAGGGAGAACTTGGCCGGGCTCGACGGCTGGCGCTTGTCGAGGCGTACCCACAACCAGGCAAAGAGCGGCGCCTGGAGGATCACGAACAGCGCCGGAACCCACTGGAACCAGGAGGCCGGAAATTCATATCCGGACACCACCCGATCGGTGAAGTCGCGGGCGAAGAGGTTGAGCGACGAGCCAGCCTGCTCATAGGCCCCCCAGAAGAACGAGGCGGCAAGGAAAAGCACCATGATGGCGACGAGCCGTTTGCGCTCTACCGGGTCCCAGTCGCGGCGTAGCAGGAGCCAGGCAAAAAAGGCCACCGTCAGCGCCAGTAGCACCACCCCGAAGGAGTCCGCCACGCCTTCGGCCGACACGTGGAGAGCGCCCGTCACCTGGAGCCCCAACCCTCCGAGGAGAATCAGGGCGACGAAGCCCGCTCCCCATTTCAACCGGCGTAGCTCGGCGGCGTTCGCCGGCTTCTCGGGTTTGAGACCCGCCTCGCCGAGATACTTGCCGCCCAGGACGTACTGCACCAGGCCCAGCACCATACCAAAACCGGCGATGCTGAAGCCGAGGTGCCAGTCGACCTGCTCGCCCAGGTAGCCGCAGACGATCGGGGCCACGAAGGCGCCGATGTTGATCCCCATGTAGAAGATCGAGAAACCGGCGTCGCGGCGTTCGTCGGCCGCGTCGTAGAGCTGACCGACGATGGTGCTGATGTTGGGCTTCAAGAGCCCGGTGCCGATGACGATCAGCACCAGCCCGAGATAAAAAGACGCCACACTCGGAACCGCCATGCTGAAATGGCCGGCGGCGATGACGCCGCCGCCCCACAGCACGGCCCGCCGCTGGCCCAGGAGGCGGTCGGCGAGCCAGCCGCCCGGCAGGCCGAGGAGGTAGACCATCGAGGTGTAGAGGGCGTAGATCGCGCCCGCCTTGGCCGTGGGGTACCCCAGCCCGCCTTGTGCCGCCGCGCTGGTCATGAAGAGGATCAGGAGCGCCCGCATGCCGTAGAAGCTGAAGCGCTCCCACATCTCGGTGAAAAAGAGGGTGGCGAGGCCGCGGGGATGCCCGAAGAAGGTCTTCTCGTGGGGAGAGGATTCGTTCATGGCCGCCGATTATACGGTAGACGTCAAGCGGCAGATGTTCTCAGGGGATGTCGCGGGCTCGGGGCGCGGCGAATAATCGACGGTTGCTACGCAACCTCTACGAGGCCGTCGAGGGGTGTCTGGCTGTCGACGTCGAAGCCGTGGATCCGGGCGACTTCTTCGACTCAAGAGGGCTTGAGCCGAGAGCACAGGGCGTCTCCCGGCGCAAGCGTGTCTATCCGGCTTGTTACCGCCGCCAGCAGGCAGCCGTCACTGGAGGTGGCACATGCCCGGGCAACAGTGCTCCACGGTCTCCTTGACCGAGATGGAGGATTCGGAATCCGACACCTTTGTAAGGAATCCCCCCCTATCGCCGAGGTCTGGTTTGATTCGCCAGCCGGCAGCGAAGTTGGATGTTCCAGGAACATGAGTGTCGGGCACTCCATCGTCGTTGGTATCGATCGCGACGAAGCCCGCGTGCTCGCGGCTCGGGTCGCCGGGCCGATTTGCCCAGGAAGCGCTGGTGTGGTTGGCGAAGCTGACTTTGCGGACCACCTCCAAGGGCTCGCCGGACGCCCCTTCCAACGGCGTAAAGGTCACCCGCGTACGAAGTGAAACGGGAGCCGTAAAGCGACCGCCCTGCGAATGCTCGCGCACGATTGTCATGCGGGTGATCGGTTGCCGTCCGGTCAGCGAAATGCCCACCTCGTACTGACCGCACCCGGTCTCGATGGGCTGGATGCTGACGAGGGACAGTGCCTGGATCTGAAGACGGGTGCGGGCCACACCACGCTTGTTGAAACGAGCATCATCGAGACGCTGGACGATGGTATCGATGCCAGGAAGGGCGCCAGGCGGACTGATGGCGATCGGTTTGCCCTTCAGGGGTACCTTGTCGATGAAGGCCTCGGAGCCGCCGCAGAAGAAGCCCCTCGGAAGGGGGTCGAAAGAGAAGTCGATGAATGTCGTGCCGTCGGCCGGCGTCGTCCATACGTCGATGCCGTTGTAGATCACGGAATCCGCGGCCCAGGCGGGGCAGGCGAGCAGAACCAGCAAGCTGAGAGATAGGGTCCACCGCCGCAAAGAACTGTTAGTCGACATGTTTTGTCCTCCGGTAGTTTTGAGGGGTTCTCCTTGGAGCGCCCCTCGTGGTTGTTCGCAGTCGCTTTTCACTCCTTTCTTGGGCTGTTGGGTTGATTGTTGAACAGCGCGTGAGCGTGAACCCCTGATGCCGGGTGTTCCCCGCGCCGACTATGTGATGAGACTCTATTCACACAAAAGCATCATCTCGCTACTCTAGCGCCGCGAGAACCGAGGTGACTTCTTCGAGATTGCTCAATATCGGGGAATCTCGCCGCGAGGGGACGGGTTTGACCTGCTGCCCGACACTCCCGAGCTCCTGGCTCAGGTCGAGGGCGAGTGGAGGCGGCGGACATCCTGACCGGGACGCTGGTCGGCGCGGACGGCCGGGCGACCGGCGGCTGGTCGGAAGGGCTCTGGCACCGGACCAAAGAGGGCTGGCCTTGTCTTCAGACCCAGGCTCCGGGACGGTATTGAGGATTCGGACGCTCAGCTGACCTATACTGAGATGGAGCAACGCTTCTGGGCCCCAAAGGAGGCTTCGAATGAAGGAGTTTTCAAAATCCCGGCTCGTGCTCCGAGCCGGCGAGCTCTGGCGCCGGGGCACCACCGCCCGATTCCTCGACGCCGTCGCCGACGGCTCCCTGCCGGAGGAGGCCTTCGCGCGCTGGCTGGTCCAGGACTACCTCTTCGTCCGGGGGTTTACCGACTTCGTCTGTCTGAGCGCCGCCAAGACGCCTTGGCCCGCGCAGAGCGTCGTGATCGGCGGCATCACCGCGCTGGGCGATGAGCTCCGCTGGTTCGAGCGTCAGGCCGCGGAGCGTGGGCTCGACCTCGGCGTCGAGCCCCATCCCACCTGCCGCCGCTACGTCGACTTCCTCCTCGCCGCCGGCTGGGCGCGGCCGGTGGAGGTGCAGCTCGCCCTCCTCTATGGCGTCGAGGTGGCCTACACCGTGGCCTGGGGGCGGATGGAGCCGCGCGGGCCCTACGCCGAGTTCATCGAGCGCTGGACCCACCCCGACTTTCAGGCCTACGTCGGCGAGCTCCGGAAGCTCGCCGACGACCATCCTCACCCGGATCAGCAGGCGGCGTTCAACGAGGTGATGCGCCACGAGCACGACTTCTGGCGTATGACCTGGGAAGGATGAGCCCGGGGCGATGGAAGCACCTCTGCACGAGCGGCTCTGGGCGCGGAACGCCGACCTGGCACGCGCTTGTCTCGACCACCCGTTCGTGCGCGGCCTGGCGCGCGGCGACCTCGACCTCGAATCCTTCAAGCGCTACGTGGCACAGGACGCCTTTTTCCTGCGCGCCTTTCTCGGGGCCTACGCTCTGGCCGCCGCCCGCTGCAGCGCCGCCGGCCGCCGGCTCGACGTCGTGCGCCGCTTCCACACCCTGATCGGCGGGGCGCTCGACGAGCTCGACCTCCATGCCGGCTACGCCGCCGACCTCGGTGTCGAGCTCGAGGGAGTGCGACCCTACCCGGCCACCTCCGCCTACACCGACTTCCTCCTCCGCACGGCCTTCTCGGCCGAGGTCGGCGAGATCGTCGCCGCCATGACGCCGTGTATGCGCCTCTACGCCTACCTGGGCCGGCAGCTGGCCTCCGCCTCCGGAGATGGGACCGCGAACCCGTATCGCGAGTGGATCGAGACCTACTCGAGCGCCGAGTTCGAGAGCCTGGCAGCTGAGATCGAGTCGCTCCTCGACGAGCTCGCCTGCGAAGGGAGGAGCGTGCACGAAGCGTACCGCTACGCGATGCGATGCGAGCTCGACTTCTTTTCGGCTCCGCTGACCGACGATCCCTTTTCGGCGGGCGATTTCGAGGCGGCGCAGGCGGCGCCACAGTGGCGTCGGGTATGCGCCGGCAGGTGACAGGAAAAAGTCCGCCTAGCTAGTGTAGCCCCCCCTCGTTCCCCCCCAAGGGGACGGTGTTAGGAGGCTGTAGGGCATGAGATCTATGCCCTACAGCCTCCTATGGGACGGTCGCTGACCAGACGCTAGTGTCGCCGGTCTCGAAGCCGTCCGCGAAGAGCGCCGGGACGAAGGCCTGCCCTACGATGTCGCCGCAACAGTTGAAGTCCGTCCAGACCACGAGCGCGCTGTCGTCGCCGATGGCGATCCTCGGCTCGACCTGGTTAGCGAACGTCGTCGTGTTGACGAGGCGCTCCCCGTTGAGCTTGTTGCCGGCGCTGTCGAAGCGGTTGCGGTAGATGCCGTAGCCGGAGCCGTCCTGGCCGTAGCTCTCCCAGACGACGACGAAGTCGCCGCCGTCCGCGAAGGCGACGCTCGGGTAAAGCTGGTAGTCGACAGGATGGCTGTCGATCTGGAACTCACCGGTCACAGCGACCGGGTCGGGCGAGCCGTCGAAGAGGCGGCCGATAGCCGCGTACCCGGTCGGGTCTTGGTTCGTGTCCGACCAGACGACGACGAAGCTGCCGTCGTCTCGGACCGCCACCTCGGGGTTGAACTGCGCGAAGAGCGTGTAGGTGTTGACCCGGAATTCCGTGCCGACGGGCGTGCCGTCGGACGCCAGGCGGCGGCCGGCGATCGAGTCGTAGCTGCCGTCCTGGCCGTCGCTCTCCCAGACGACGACGAAGCCGTCGTTGCCGTCGACGCCGATGGCCACGTCCTCCTGGTCGTTGACGGTGTGGACGTTGATCGCGAAGTCCACGCCGACGGGGTTTCCGAGAGAGTCGAAGCGGCGGCCGACGAGCTCCTCCTGGGTCAGGAGAGACGTGTAGGTTTCCCAGACGACGAGGAAGCTGCCGTCGCTCTGCACGGCGACGACCGGGTCGTTCTGATCGCCGGCCGTGCCGCTGTTGATCGGGAGCTCGGCCCCCACCGGCTCCCCGGCGGTGTCGAAGAGCCGGCCGAAGATTCCCCGGGCGTCGCCGTCCTGGTCGCCGGAGGCGTCCCAGACCACGACGAAGGAGCCGTCGTCGCGAACAGCAACCGCCGCATCCTCCTGATTTCCAGCCGTGAAGACGTTCACCTGCAAGTCGCCGCCGAGCGGCGTCCCGGTGCCGTCGAGCAGGCGGCGGAAGACCCCTTCGCGGAAGCCGTCTTGGTCGTAGCTCTCCCAGACCACGACGAAACCGCCCGGGCGGGCGGCGACGACCGGGTCGTTCTGCTCGTCGAACGTCTCGACGTTGATGGGGATCTCGCCGCCGATCGGCACAAGGGCTCCGGGCTGGGCTGCGGCGTGGCCGCCGAAGGCCGCCAGGGTGAAAGCGGTCAAGAGGATGGGGAAGCGTCGCGACGTCGTCATAGGTCTCCTCGGTTGCGTTCGGGGGAACACCCTTTGCCTGTAGAGGTGCAATAATACCCCGTTTCCCCTCATGTTGGGGGACCTTCGCCCCCCGTAGATGCCCCGGGCCACCGTCGGCTCGACCCGCGTTGCCCGCCGCGCCGGGACGAGGCACGCCACCGCCGCGGCCGCCCCAGGAGGGACGGCCGCTCGTCCTTACGTCCTTGCCAAGCTTGCTCAGAAGGCGTACTTGATCCGGCCGTACCAGAACGCGCCGTTGAATCCGAACGGCGAGAACTGACTGTACCGGTTACCGACACCTGACCTTGCCCCGGTATTTTCATCCGGGAACTCGTCGAGGACGTTCTGTCCGCCGAGGACGAAGGTCACCGCCTGGTTCCACGTGTAGGCCACTTCGAGGTCGACGGTGTACTTGCCGCCGTAGACTGTGACGTCTTCAGAGTCGAACCAATCGTCGAAGTAGCTCACCCGGCCGAGGAAGCGCCAGGCGTCCATCGCGTGGTGGACCGAGAGGTTCCAGCGCGTTTCCGGCAGGGCTTCCTGGAGCTCGCGGATGCGGGTGGCGTCAAGCGTGTCCGGGTTGAACTTCGCGACGTCGGTCTCCGTGAAGTTGAAAAGCAGGCTGAACGTCGTGTCGCCGCCCAGCGCATAGGGCGTCAACGTGGCGACGACGTCGATACCGGTGGTATCGGTGTCGAAGTCGTTGGTGAAGAAGCGGAAGTTCGCCAGGTTCCCGGCGCTGGTCACGCCTTCCGCGATCAGGTCGTCCACCTCGTCCGGGGAGAGCGAGAAGTTCTGGGTGATGGCCAGCCGGTCGGTAAGCTCGATCCGGAAGAAATCGGCCGTGAGCGTGAACGGGCCGTTTTGGAAAATCGCGCCCAGGCCGAAGTTGATCGACTTCTCCGGGACCAGCGGCTCGCCGCCCCGGAGCTTCGCGACTTCGGAGGACGACGGGATCGTGCCGTTGTTGACCAGGTCCATCAAGTCCAGGTCGAATTCCGTCGACACGTTGAAGGCGTTCGACTGGCCCGGCGTCGGCGCCCGGAAGCCGCTCGAGAGGCTGCCCCGCAGCGCGAAGCTGTCGTTCAAGCGGAAGTGGCCGGCGATCTTGCTGTTCATGGTCGTGCCGAAGTCTTCGAAGTCTTCGAAGCGGACCGCGGCACCGATCGTCCAGTCTTCGCCGGTCAATTCCAGGTCACCGTAAAAGGCAAAGTTGCTGCGGCTCCACTTGCCGGCCGCGATGGGGCCGAAACCGGGAAAACCGTTGGAGGCGGCGCTGAAACCCTGCTCCGCCAGCGCACCGATCTCGTAGGACTCGAGCTGCCCGATGCCGATCTCGAACGTCTCGTCACGCCATTCGACGCCGGCCGCGACGTTGGCGAAGTCGCTGACCGCGTAGGAGATGTCGAAGTTGAAGTTGACCTCCTCCTGGGTGTAGACGCCGGGATCGAACACCGTCGGGGTGTCGGGTCCGAGCGACGCGTTCACCGTGTTGGAAATGAAGAAGTCGACCTCGTTGGACCCGGAGCTGATGCTGGCGTCCCAGAAAAGCCCGCCCTCCGTCTGGCCCTTCAGGCCGGTGACGAGCGAGTAGTCGGTCACCTCGCCGCCGAATTGCGGGGTGAAACCGCCGGGGAAAAGCTCCTGGAAGGAGAAGCAGTTGGGATCGGCGAGGACCTGGCCCAGGGGGCCCGGGTCCGGCACGCCGTTGGTGACGGTGACGGTGGGACAGCCGGCCGAGCCGTCGAGGATGCCGTCCTGGGCGTCGAGCAGGTCGCCGATCAGCAGCGTCGCCCCGCCGTCGCCGCTGAAGACCGCGCCGCGGGTGTTGGGATTGCGGAAGAAGAACCCGCCAGTGACGGTCTTCGAGACGTAGTTCGTGTGAGCGTACCACTGCTTGCCGCCGTTCGTCACGTAGCCGAAGTTGCCCCAGAACTTGAGGTCGTCCTCGATCTCCGGGGATCCCCAGATCTGCGCCGGGTCGGCGACGGCGGTGTTGCCGGCGGCGATCAAGAGCGCCGCGTCGTCGCGCTGGAGGCTGCGGCTCGTCGGGTCGCTCGAGCCGTATTCGAGGCTCAGGTTGGCGAAACCGGTCTGGCCCAAGGGCAGGCCGACGTTGCCGGAGAACGTGACGGTGTCGCCGTCGCCCGCGGCGTAGCCGCCGGTGCGTACCTCGATCGAGCCGCCTTGCCGGGCGTCCTTGAGCATGAAGTTCATGACGCCGGCGATGGCGTCGGAGCCGTACTGCGCGGACGCGCCGTCGCGAAGCACCTCGACCTGGCGCAGGGCGATCGAGGGGATCGCCGAAATGTCCGCACCCTGCGCGCCGTCGGCGACGCCGTTGCCCAGCCAGTAGATGACCGCCGCGCGATGGCGGCGCTTGCCGTTGATCAGGACCAGGGTGTGGTCCGGGGCGAGGTTGCGCAGGTTCGCCGGGCGCACGACCGTGGCCGCGTCGCTGATCGGCTGCATGTTCACGTTGTAGGAGGGCACGAGCGCCCGCAGCTGGTTGCTGAGGTCGGTGTCTCCCTGGTTGGCGAAGTCGTCGGAGGAGAGGACATCGATCGGCACCATCGATTCGACGACCGACCGCGGCCGCGCCCGGGTCCCGGTGACGACGATCTCCTCGGAGAATTCGGCCGGTTCCGGCTCCTTTGTCTCGGCCTCGGCGTCCTCGGCCTCGGCTTCCCCTTGCTGCGTCGCCTCGGCGTCCTCTTGCGCGGGGGCTTCCCCAAACGCCTGCGGCGACAAGCCGAAGAGTAGTAGGGCTATCAGCCCAAACATCAAGAACGTGCTTCCCAATCTGCTACGGATCATGCTGAGATCTCCTAATAACGGCCCAGAGTCTGATGCTCTGCGGAATGCGGAAGCGATGCCCGGGCCTGTCCTGGGTATGATTTCCCTTCACTCCTGGGAAAGAGCGCACTATAACAATCAGTAGATGACCCGTCAATGAGCGGCACGCCCCGGACGACGGTCAGTCTTTGAGCCGTCCCCGGGCCAGGGGATCGGCGCGCAGGGAATAGGCCAGCCAGGCGGCTTGAGGATATCCTCGCAGCTCCGCGCGTGCCGCACGGATCGACTCCCCGAGCGTTCGCCCTTCCTGGACCGTACGGCAGAAGGTGGTGACGAATCGTTTGCCAAGCTCCGGGTGGACCTTGAAGGCACAGCTGAGCGGACCGGCCGGGGCGGCGAGAGCGCTTTTGGAGACCTCCGTCTCGGCCGGCGGCGACGAGCCGGCGACCCAACGTCCGAGGACGTAGTCGCCGCAGAGAAAGTCGTCTTCGATCAAGCTTCCTTCGTCGTCTTCATGATGCGGCTTGATCATCTCCCAGGGGATCCAGCTCTCCTCGGACACGATCAGGATCGTCTCGACTTTGCCCCGGACGCGCGCTCCCCAGACCTTCTTGAGCTCGCGGGGGAAAAGCTTCTCGTAGAGGTCGAAGCCGATGGCGCTCAGGGTCTCCGTGACCTCTTCGGGGCGCAGGGAGACGAGCTCCCGGTAGAGCCCGTCGATCCAAGCGGGGGGCGAGCCGTAGAACCTGAGCTCCTCGCGTAGGGTGTAGTAAAAGAGGCCGTGGCGAGGAGAGTGAAGCGTAAAGCGATAGCTCCTCGAGTTTTCGTTGATCGGGTTCTCCGTGACGACAAGGGTCAAGTCCGGAGCCTGCGCCTCCCGGTCGAGGGTGATCGTTGCCTCGGCGGCGACGGGCGAGCTCGCCACCTCGCCTTCGGCGACGACCGCTTCGGTCGTGACCGAAAGCGAGCCGACATATCTCTCGTCCTGGAAGAGCTGAACCTTGACGTCTTTCTTGCCCGCCGAACGAGGAACCAGCTTGAAGAGGAGCGGATCGGGGGCTCCGCCCTCGGAGAGGGTCAGTGTCTGGTGGTCGCTTCCCACACTTTCGAAGTCCTTGGCCGTGACCAGTACGTCAAGGCTTGGCTGGGCGGTGCCGGCGTCTTTCGAGCTGACGGAGATCCGCAGGACGGTGGGCCGCCCCACCGCCACCCGCTCGTACATCAAGGCTTCCAGCTGACAGGGGATCGGGCGCCTCGGCGCCGGGACGCTGGCTGCCACTGGTGCCGCAGGTCGGGGGGCCGCGGGCTGAGGGGCCACCGGGCGCGCTGCGGCGGTTGCCGCGGGCGGTGGGGGCGCTGCCGCGGGCGGTGGGGGTGCTGCCGCGGGCGGTGGGGGTGCTGCCGCGGGCGGCGCTGCCGATGCGGCCGGAGCCGGCGCGGCAGCCGCCGGGGGTGCCGCCATCGGACGTGAGCCGGACGCGACGAGCCGCCCGCTCTTGTCCTTCGTCATCTGCTGCCTGAGGTGGCGAAGCGTCGCTTTCGAGATCGTCTTCAAGGTCTCGAAAACGCCCGTGCCGTTGATCGCCACGGCCTCGAGCACGGGCCAGTCGTTGCGGTTCATGGCCTCGTTGAGCTCTTCGACCGACAGGAGATCCGGGAGGTCGCGTTTGTTCAGCTGCAGGACCAGCGGGACGGTTTCGATCGAGAGCTCCATCTCCGCCAGGTTCTCCGCCAGGTTGTCGAGGGAGTCAGCGTTGGCCCGGAGCATGTCGCGCTGCGAGTCGGCGACGAAGACGACCCCGTCGACCCCCCGCAGGACGAGCTTGCGGGTGCTGTTGTAGAAGACCTGGCCCGGCACGGTGTAGAGCTGGATGCGGGTGTTGAAGCCGCCGATCGTGCCGACTTCGATGGGCAGCAGGTCAAAAAAGAGAGTGCGGTCGCTCTCGGTGGCGAGCGACACCATCTCGCCGCGCGTGTCGGCCGAGCTGTGGTCAAAGATCCACTGGAGGTTGGTGGTCTTGCCGCAGAGCCCGGGGCCGTAGTAGACGACCTTGGCGGCCATCTGCTGGGTGTTGTAGTTGATGAAAACCATCCGGAGCCTTCCTCGGGAGGGGGGGTCCAAAGCCTCGATCGTCCACTCCGAGGAGAGGCTATCATCCATCGTCCTTCCGGCGTGCTCGCCCCGGCCGGGGGAGCTCGTCACCTGGGAGCGGTCAGGCTACGAACGAAATCCGAGGCGGGACGCTCCTCGACGTCCTCGACGCTGCCGCGCTGCTCGACGCGTCCGTCGCGTAGGACGACGACGGTGTCGGAAAGTGCCCGCGCGTCGGCCCAGTCGTGGGTCACGAGCACCGCGGTCAGCCCGCGTTCCTGCTGGAGACGGCGGATCATGCGCCGCATCTCGCCCCGCAGGTTGGCGTCGAGGTTCGAGAGCGGCTCGTCTAAAAGCAGCACCCGCGGCTCCTGGACGAGCGCCCGGGCGAGCGCCACCCGTTGCTGCTGGCCCCCCGAGAGCTCGTTGGGACGGCGCTGGGCAAGCTCCCCGAGCTGGACGCCTTTGAGCGCCGCGCCGACGCGCTCCGCGATCTCCGGACGCGGGAGCTTGCGGATCCGGAGCGGAAAGGCGACGTTTTCGAACACCGAGAGGTGCGGCCAGATGGCGTAGCTCTGGAAAACCATAGAGACGTTGCGCCGTTCGGGCTGGACAAAGCTCCCGGCGGCCGTGTCGACCATCACCTCCTCGTCAAAAGCCACCCGGCCCGCCGTCGGACGTTCCAGGCCGGCGACGATCCGCAGGAGCGTCGTCTTGCCGCAGCCCGACGGGCCCAGGAGGCTCGTCAACCGCCCCCCGTCGACGTCGAGGGAGACGCGGTCCAAAACAGGCCGCCCCGCTTCGAACTCCTTCGTCAGGTCGCGGATCTCAATGCCCATCTTCGAGTCTCCCGGCCACGGTCCGCAGGACGAGGACCCCTGCGAGGAGGATCGTGCCGACCACCGCGGCCGAGGAGCGGTCGGCGTATTCCTGGAGGTTGAAGAGCACGACTCCGAGGGTCTCGGTCCCCGGCCCGTAGAGGAGGATCGACATCGTCAGCTCCGAGAAGCAGGGCAGGAAGACGAGAAGCGCGGTCGCAAAGAGCGGCGCCCGCAAGAGCGGCAACCAGATGCGCCGCAGCCGCGCACCCTGGCCGGCCCCGGCGAGCTGCGCCGCCTCGACCAGCGACGGATCGACGAGAAGCGCCGAAGGACGAACCGCCTGGACGCCCAGGGTCGCGTACTTCAGGACATAGGCGATCACCAGGACGGCGAGGGTGTCGGCGAGGCGAAACCGGCCGAGCACGATGATCAGCCCGAGCGCCAGCACCGTCCCGGGCAGCGAGTAGCAGAAAAGCGCGGCGCGCTCGCCCGCGACGCCGAGGAGCCCCTGGGCCTTCTCTTGCTGGAAGTGGCCCCGCCATTGGGCGATCGCCACGGCAAGGGCGGCCGCCGCCACGACGAACGCCGCGGCGAGCGCCGTCAACAGGCTGTTCATGAGCGCCCGGTGGAACTCGTCGAGCGAGAAGAGGACGTAGCGCCAGGCCCGCAGGCTCAGGTTCTCCCAGGCGAAAACGCCGGGTTGAGCGAAAAAGCTCGAGACGACGAGGGCGAGAAGCGGCAGGCAGACCATGCCGCCCCAGAGGGCGTAGAGGACGGCGGCTGCCGGAGCGCGCCAGCGTCCGAGCTCGACGAGCGCCGAGCGCGAGGCTTTGCCGGCGACGAGCCCTACCTTGCGGCGCCTCGAAAAAGCACCGGCCAGGAGCACCAGGGCCAGGGTCACCGCGGCGAGCTCCAGGGCGATCAGGAGGGCCTCGTCAAAAGCCTGGGCGCTGCCTTCCTGGATACGGGCGTAGATCGCCGTCGTCAGGACGTACTTGCGCGCCGGCGCGCCGATCATCGCCGGTACGCCGAAGCTGGCGAGCGAGGCCAGGGCCACGGCCACGAGGCCCGCGGCGATGTTGCCGCCGAGAATCGGCACCGTGATGCGGCGAAAGACCTGGAGCGGTGAGGCTCCGGCGAGCCTTGCCGCTTCTTCGAGCCCCGGGTCCATTTGCTTCAATCCCGACCAGACGCCGAAGAAGAGGATCGTGAACAAGACCGACGCCTCGACGAAGATCACGCCGCCCAGGTTGTAGATCGAAACCAGCCGCTCGACGCCGAAAAGGCGTTTCGCGAGGAGGTTGAGCCAGCCCACGCTGGGATTGGCGAGCACCACCCAGGCGATCGCCAGCAGATAGGACGGCAGGGCGTAGGAGAGGGTGAAGACGCGTTGGAGAAAGCGCGCGCCGGGCAGGTCCGTTCTCTCGATCAGCCATGCGCTCGGCACGGCGATCACAAGGGAGAAGGAGGTCACGCCGAGGACCACGAGGGCCGAGTTTTTTGCCGCTTCGATCCAGAACTCTGAAGTCATCGCTCCGAGAGCATAGCCTGACTTACAGAGACCAGAGGGCTGGGTGGCAAGGTCAAGCAGAGAGCGCCGGTGAAAACCGGCAGAGTGTAGGAGG
>CBDUYN010000096.1:0-38112 GCA_965371445.1 uncultured bacterium
GCCCGTGGTCAGTTGGAGTTGTCCAACGAGTATCTTCAGCGCACCCTGGAGATCAGGGAGAAGCTGGCCCCCGACAGTCTTGAGCTGGCAGCGAGTCTGAACAATCTAGCGGCTGTGGCTCATGCCCGTGGTCAGTTGGAGTTGTCCAACGAGTATCTTCAGCGCACCCTGGAGATCAAGGAGAAGCTGGCGCCCGACAGTCTCGACCTGGCACTGAGCCTGAACAACCTGGGAGAGGTGGCTCGTGTCCGTGGTCAGTTGGAGTTGGCCGGCGAGTATTATCAGCGCGCCCTGGAGATCAGGGAGAAGCTGGCCCCCGACAGTCTCGACCTGGCAACGAGCCTGAACAACTTGGGGGCCGTGGCTGATGCCCGTGGTCAGTTGGAGTTGGCCAGCGCGTATCACCAGCGCGCCCTGGAGATCAGGGAGAAGCTGGCCCCCGACAGTCTCGACCTGGCAGCGAGCCTGAACAACTTGGGGATCGTGGCTAGGGGCCGTGGTCAGTTGGAGTTGGCCAGCGCGTATTATCAGCGCGCCCTGGAGATCATGGAGAAGCTGGCCCCCGACAGTCTCGGCCTGGCAGCGAGCCTGAACAACCTGGGGCTCGTGGCTCGTGCCCGGGGTCAGCTGGAGTTGGCCAGCGCGTATCACCAGCGCGCCTTGGAGACCCAGGAGAAGCTGGCCCCCGACAGTCTCGGCCTGGCAACGATTCTCAACCACTTAGGTGAAACAACGCGAGCCCGTGGCGATATCGACCGCGCAGCAGATTTCTTTCAACGCGCCGTCCACACCCTCGAGGCCCAGATTAAAAACCTCGGATCCTCCCACGACGTCAAAGCGAGCTTCCGGGCTGAGTACGGACAGTACTATCGAAGCTCCATCGAAACACTGCTTCAGCTCCACCGGCCCGACGACGCCTTTGCCACCCAGGAAAGCTCCCGTGCCAGAGCTTTCCTGGCGCTTCTGACCGAAAGGGACCTGATCTTCTCCGACGTCCCCGAAGACCTCGACCGCGAACGCCGCCGCCTCGCCGTTCGCTACGAACGCACCCAGGAGCAGCTCAAGGATCTCAATCCCAGAGACCACGCCGAGCAGATCGACCAGCTGACGAGCCAGCTCCGCGACCTCCGCCGCGAGTACGACGACAACACCGAGAAGATCCGACGCGCCTCCCCCGCGTTCACCGCCCTCCGCTACCCCGACCCTCTCGACCTCGAGGGCGTGCGCCAGGCCCTCGACCCCGGCACCGTGATGCTCTCCTACAGCGTCGGCGAGGAGAAGACCGACCTCTTCGTCCTCACCCGCGAAGGACCCCTCCGGGTCCACTCCCTGGCGATCGGTGAGGAGATTCTCAGGGATCAGCTCGTGCGTTTCGAGGGTCAGGTCAAGAGCCACGAGAGAGACGGCCGCTACGCCAAAGGCCGCTTCCAGATGGCCAAGTGGCTCTTCAACGAGCTGATCGAGCCGGCGTCGGAAACCATCGAAGGAAGCGACCGCCTTCTCCTCGTCCCTGACGGCGTCCTCCACCGCCTCCCCTTCGCCGCCCTCGTCCGCGAGACAAAAGGTGATTCCGAGCCCGGCTGGCAGTACCTCGTGGAGTGGAAACCCCTCCACACGGTGCTCTCCGGTACCGTCTACGCGGAGCTCCGAAAGCGCCGCCGCCAGCCGGCCTCTCCACGTGACGGAGAGCCAGCGCCCGTCGCTCTCGTCGCCTTCGGCGATCCCGAGTATCCCCAGGCGCTCGCCAAGGGCGAAAACGGCGGCCGCGGCGTCATCTCCGACGTCTACGTACGAGATGCCGCCGAGCGCCACAACGTCAAGCCGCTTCCCTACACCCGCACCGAAGTCGAAACCATCGCCGGCCTCTTCGGCTCCCAGCCGGTTCGCACCTACCTGGGGCCAGAGGCGACCGAGGAGCGCGCCAAGGCGGTCGGCAAAGACGTCCGCGTCGTCCACTTCGCCACCCATGGCCTCCTCAACGACGACTTCCCCCTCAACTCCGCCCTCGCCCTCACCATTCCCGCGGAGTTTTCCGAGGACCGTGAGAACGGCCTGCTGCAGGTGTGGGAGATCTTCGAGCGCGTCCGCCTGGACGCCGACTTGGTGGTGCTCTCGGCCTGCCAGACCGCCACGGGCAAGGAGCAGTTCGGCGAAGGGTTGATCGGCCTCAGCCGCGCCTTTCAGTACGCCGGCGCCCGCAGCGTGCTGGCCACCCTGTGGAGTGTGCCCGACCGCACCACCGCCGAGCTCATGAGCCGCTTCTACCGTCACCTGCGCTCCGGCAAGTCCCAGGACGAGGCGCTACGCGCCGCCCAGCTGGAGCTGATCGGCGGGGAGGTGAAAACCGAAATGGGAGACGCGGCTTCGGCGCCCTTCTATTGGGCGGCGTTCCAGGTAATCGGCGACTGGCAGTGAGGTGAACCTCGCCAGCGAGCCGACTTCCCGTCGTCATCCCCTTAACTGGCCTTTCCGGAAATGGCCGCCTGGCAGTCCTCGACGAAGCCGCCGAGGGTCGCGAAGAGCCCTTTGAGGCGGTCGCGCGGGATCCCGAGACGCCCCGCGATCTTGCGCCCTGACGGCAGCTTGGACGCTTTCGGGTCCACGGACGCCTCCCCGTCCGGTGGCTCTGCGGCGTGGTTTCTCAGGAACGTCCAGAGATCCACGAGGTAGCGCCGGATCTTCGCGTCCTCGTCGAAGCCGTCGAGCGTCTCGTCCACGCAGGTGATCAGCTTGCCGAAGGACTCGCGCTCTTCCACTCCGGAGTCCGGCCGGATCAGGCGGACGAGAACCGGGAACGCGCCCTCGCCGTCGTCGTCCTCGAAGGCCATCTCCCCCAGGTCCTGCGCCCAGATGACGTTCCAACGCCGGCGCGCGTCGCTCTTGAGGGGTCCGACCAGGTCCTTGAAGCGGAAGAGCTCGATGGCCACGTCGGGCAGGCGGGAGATGAGGGCCGTCAAGCGCTCGACGACGGCGGCCACGTGCTTGCCTTTGGCTGTGACCAGCGTCGGCATCAGCTCGTCGTTCCACCTTGGGACGCGCTCCTCAAGGGCCGCGACGTGGGCTTTTCCCCCGTCACCGGCCGGCGCGAAGCCGAGCACCGTCTCGTTCTTGACCCCGGGATCGCCCGCCAGGACGAAGAGCGTCGTGTCGGCGATCAGCTGACGGATCGCGCTCTGCGCCACCGTGAAGACCCGGAAACCCAGTGGGTCGTGCTTCTTCTGGGTGTCGTAGAGGAAATTTCGGATCGAACGGAAGAAGAGGCCCTCGACGTTGTCCTTCACCTTGAGGTGGGTCTTGAGGCTGGGCAGGCGGTCGAGGATGAAGGCGAAGCAGTCGCCCACAAGATCGTCGAGGGCGTCGCCGTGCGACCAGCTGTGAGGTCCGTGGATGCCGAGATAACCTGGCGAGGCGTCCCAAAGGCCGCGTCTTCTCATCTCGCCCCTCAGGGCGTCGCGCAGCTTCTCCCACGCCAATCCGAAGAGATCGGGGTCCGACGGCTCGCCGTCCGACAGCGAGCGGACGTACTCGGTGAAGACATAACGCACGGCATCCTCCTTCGAGCTGGAGACCCGGCTCGAGGCTGTCCGTCACAGCCTCAGAAAACGAAGCCCCAGCCTACCTCGGGAAAGGCGTCCGGAAAAACGACCTCGTAGAATCGATTCCAAGCCGCGAAATCGGCCTGTCCCATGCCCAGGTATTCCCGGGGCTTTCGCCGCTTGTAGGGCGTTCCAGGGCCCTTAGACGCGAAGTGCCTTTCAGCATCGGCTCTCTCCCCCGATTTTTCGGTCTGAAGGACAGGAAAATAGGTCAATGCGGCGCCGAGGACTGCCGCCTGCTCTTCGTCGACCGTACCCACAGCCGGCGGCGCAAGTGGTGCGACATGAAGGTCTGCGGCAACCGCGCCAAGGGGCGGCGTCATCTCCGGCGCGAGCAGGCCGGCCGTCCTGAGAAGGTGCGGGCCGAGGCCATGAACCGCCGGTACGCCACGTACGGAGCGGACCTCTGGAAGCCTGACTCTCAGGACGCTCCGAGCGATGAAGTCCAGTCTGGATTGAACCGTCCGGACGGCTCAGGGGGTTAAATCCGGATTGGATTTAACCGTCTGGGCGGCTCGGGCGGTTAAATCCAGGTTGGATTTAACCGTCTGGGCGGCCCAGGCGGTTAGCTAGCTAGGTACTACCTTCGGATCGCCGGTGCCGTCGCCGTGAGCTTCTTGCAGGCTGCCGTGTCTATACGGGAGGTCGGCCGTTTTCGGTGTTTTTCGTCCGAAATGTGAAACTGGCCACAGCCCGATCCTGAAGCGGCCGGTAGCCTGAATGAGGGGACGTGTCCTTCTACCCAAGGAATCGGAGTCATGCGAAGAACATCTCCCGGTCGTCTCCTCGGATTCTCGGGCGTTGCCCTGGTGCTTTGCGCGGCGGCTTCCGGCCAGCCGCCCTGCGATCCTTTGCCGGTACCGTCGGGCCCGGTCGTCGACGTCGGGCCGGACGAGGCCCACCAGCTCCGCGACGTCGTCGCCGCCGCGGCGAGCGGCACGACCATTCTCCTCGCCGACGGCTACTACGACATGAGCGGTGGCGACTCGGGCTACCGCCTCGTCTTCGACACCCCCGGCGTCACTCTGCGTTCGGCGAGCGGCGAGCGGGACGCCGTCGTCCTCGACGCCGGCTACGGCACGAACGAGCTGGTGAGCATCCACGCATCTGAGGTCACCATCGCCTCTTTGACCCTGATGCGGGCCTACGACCATCCGATCCACGCCAGCGGCTCGCCGGGGGCGCCGATCTCCGGCGTCCGGATCCACGACGTGCGCATCGTCGACCCGGGGCAGCAGGCGATCAAGGTCAACCCCTGGGAGGACGGCTACGTCGACGACGGGGTCGTCGAGTGCAGCACGATCGAGCTTACCGACGCCGGCCGCGCCGAAATCCGCGACGGCTGCTACACGGGCGGCATCGACGTCCACCAGGCGCGGGGATGGGTCGTGCGGCGCAACCGCATCCAGGGCTTCTGGTGCGCGACGGGGCTCTCGGAGCACGCGGTCCACTTCTGGCGCGGCTCGCGCGACACCCTGGTCGAGCAGAACGTCATCGTCGACTGTGCGCGCGGCGTCGGCTTCGGCCTCGGCTCGGGCGGGACGGCGCGAACCTATCCCGACGATCCCTATCCCGGGGTGGGTTTCATGGGCCACGTCGACGGCGTGATCCGCAACAACTTCGTCGCCGCCGCGGACTCGCGGCTCTTCGACTCGCCCGACGGCTTCGACACCGGGATCGGCCTGGAGCAGGCCCACGGCGCGGTGGTGGCCCACAACACCGTGGCCTCGACCGAGACGCCGCTTTCCTCGTCGATCGAGTGGCGTTTTTCGAACACGCTGGCGGCGGTTGCGAACAACCTCGTCAGCGCCAGCCTGCTCGCCCGCGACGGGGGCGTCGCGTCGTTGTCGGGCAACCTCGACTGGAGCCCCCTGGCGTGGCTCGCCGACGTCGCCACCGGGGATCTGCACCTGAGCGCCGCGGCCTCCTCGGCCGTCGACGCCGGGACGTCGCTTGCCGCGGGAGTGGCCGACGACGACATCGACGGTGAGGCGCGCGTCGGGCCTCGTGACGTCGGTGCCGACGAAAACGTCCCTACGATCTTCAGCGACGGCTTCGAGTCGGGAGATCTCTCGGCCTGGTCGGCTGCCGTGGGATGAAGCCGACGAGCTCGCCCGCGCCATGATGGCCGCGGTCGAAAGCGACGCCCGGGAGCGCACCGGCGCGGTCCGTTGGACCCTTCGCGGCAACCGCTCCCACCTCTGGGACCGCGAGCGTCAGCTCGTCCGCGTGCGGCCCCCCTGGCGGTGGGCGTCGGCGGCGGCGGCGCAGATCTTTGCGGCGTCTCTACTCGGCATCCAGGCGCTGGATTTCCGCAAGAAGCTGCCGCAAGAACAACACCTGGTATCGGTCCTTTGGGCGATCGGCATGCTCTTTGGTCTCAATGATCGTTTCGAGTTCAAGAGCACGCACACGAAACTCCGCGACGTCAAGTACTGGCGATCTCTCTACGAGATCATGATAGGCGAGGTCCTTGCCCACCGTGCGTAACACGTCGACACGGCCACGGCCTTGTCTTCAGGAGGTGCATTCTCATGGAGGCCAGCCGGGACTCTTCCAGTGCTTTAGCCAGACGAATATTGTTCTCTTCGGAAGCAAGGTAGACGACGTCCACTTCTTGTATGGGACGGGCCGCCGAGTACTATGACGTCGACGTCTATGGATTCGGCTGTGCCTCGTCGCATATCCACCTCCTCTTCGGCGCCGAGCACGGGTTTCAGATGGCCGGATTTCAGTGCCACATGAATTCCAACGTCGCCCGCCGGAGCTCCGCCGACGCCTCATGGTAGCTCTCCACATGCCGATTCACCGGCGCCGTCCGAAATCGGGCCAGATGGGCCAGAAAGTGACGATTTTTGTCAGGTTTTCCTGAAAATCGGCCCGGTAACGCCGACAGGCCCGTTTTGCCCGATTTAAGAGCCCATTTTTCAGGACGGGATGTACGCCAGGGGCTGAACCCCAACGTGTATTGTCCGGGGGCTCGGGGCTCATAGGGGTTGGGCGGCACCACCGGTTCGAAAAACGTCCTCTCCAGAGGACGTTTTCCGTGTTACAGCCGGACCACTGAAAAAAATGGGGCTGTAGAATCGCCTCTGACGGGATTTCTGGCCCCTCCCAATACCTGGCAGACCCGCGAAATTTTCT
Organism: uncultured bacterium; assembly: GCA_965371445.1. GTDB lineage: Bacteria > Acidobacteriota > Thermoanaerobaculia > Multivoradales > J023 > DASWIG01. The sequence goes on from CBDUYN010000096.1 coordinate 6,741, forward strand.
CGCGTCAGAGCGGCTCTCAGGGCCCTTAGAAGCTATGTCGGTCTCGGCATCCTTTGGAGACCGGGTTTTTCGGGTCGAATCGTCGCCCGCGGTCCTCTTTCTACGACCTCGCCCGGATCTTGTTGAGATCACGTCTCAACGGCCCGGAGGCCACGATCCAAAATGGATTTCGCGTCCCGGGCGGCTCGGAGGCGCCCGTTTAGGGTTCCCAGGCTCGCTTCTCGGGGCTCCACCTTCCGCCCACGTCCTTCACGGCGTCTCGGATCTCCGCTTCCTGCGGCTGCATACGCACGTCCACGATCTCCTCTCCGGCCGGATCGCGGGCCTCCGGCCACCATGGCGCTTCCTCGACGACGAGCTCGACGGTCTTGAACCACCGAGCGTTGTGCTCGTCGTAGCGGTAGCGCACGCCGCTCGCCGGCTCTGCCAAAGTGGGTGGGACCTCAAAGGGGAGGGGAGGACCTCAAAGGGGACGGAAGAGCACCCGGCCCGCGACCACCCTTCGCTGCCACCAAACCGCCCTTCCGGGTGGCGCCCGGGAAAGAGCGGCTCGGCTACCCTGAGCCTGCGAAGAGACGGCCTCCGACGGCCAGATATAGGAGCGAACATGACCGACCTCACGACGACCTACATGGGCCTCCTCCTGAAGAACCCGGTAATCGCCAGCAGCTCGGGGCTCACCAGCTCCCTTGAAGGCGTGGATCGCCTCGCCGAGGCCGGAGCCGGGGCGATCGTCTTGAAGTCGATTTTTGAGGAGCAGATCACGGCCGACACCGTCGGGACCGCCGCCGCGAGCGGCACCGACGTCGGCTACTACCTCGAGGCGGAGGAGTATCTGGCCCGCTACGGCCGCGAGGAGGCCGTCGAGAGCTACCTCGAGCTGATCCGTGCCGCGAAAAAGGCGGTTTCGGTCCCGGTCGTCGCCAGCGTCCACTGCGTCACCGCCGGCGGCTGGACGGATTTCGCCGCCCGCGCCGAGGAAGCGGGCGCCGACGCGCTGGAGCTCAACGTCTTCGTGCTGCCGGCCGACCCGGCCCTCGGCGCGGCGCAGAACGAAGAGGTCTACTTCGACGTCGCGAACGCTGTCACCCGCAAGGTCTCGATTCCGGTGGCGCTCAAGGTCGGGCCCTACCTCTCGGGCCTCACCCACACCCTGATCCAGCTCAGCCGTACCGAGATCCGGGGTCTCGTGCTCTTCAACCGTCCCTTCCCGATCGATTTCGACCTCGACTCGATGGAGCTCGTGCCGGGCGTCGTCTACAGCTCGCCGGCCGAGATGCACCTGCCGTTGCGGTGGATCTCGATCCTCTCCGGCCGGGTGCTCTGCGACCTGGCGGCGGGGACCGGCGTCCACGACGGCGCCGCGGTCGTAAAGCAGCTCCTGGCCGGAGCCTCGGCGGTCCAGGTCTGCTCGACGCTCTACCAGAACGGCCCCGAGCATCTTCGAGCCATCGTCCGCGAGGTCGGCGAGTGGATGGAGCGGAAGGGCTTCGAGCGGATCGCCCAGTTTCGCGGCTCGCTGTCGCAGAAGCACGTCGTCAATCCCGCGGCCTACGAGCGCGTGCAGTTCATGAAGACCTCGGGCGTCGAGTGACGCGGCCGGTCTTGCCCGCGGCTTTGCCGTCAGGCCGGCGTCCAGGACGACATTAAGACCAACTTGTCGGAAATCTTCCGCCAAGAGGCGCGACGAAGAAATTTGATATCGGGTGAGCCGTTTTGCGCCCGGAATCCGCGTCATCTAGGTAGAAGCTGTCAATTTGGGTACGTTGCGCCTCTCCGGCTGGTCAGTCTGAAGAAAGCACGTGGCCCTGGGCCGCGGCCTGGCCGCAGCCGGCCAAGGGGAGAGGTGAGAGGAGGTACGGGATAGAGCTTGAACGGCAGAGCGCAGTGAAATGACCAGAAAAGACGGAAAGAGAATGCCGGAAACCGAGATAGTGAGGAGAATCTTTCATGAGTAAAAAGCGGATCGTCTGTTACGCCTTGATCTTTGTCGGCCTCCTGGTGCTGGGGGGGCTCGCCCAGGCGGCCCCGCCTCCGCCTCCGGCGCCTCCCGCCACCATCGCGCCCAGCTACGATTTCTTCAAGTCCCCGGCGGGGCTCAATTCCCAGCAAGACTTCGTCGAGTGCCCGGTCCCGGGGATCTTCTTTGAAGAGAGCAGCACGCCGGTCTTGACGGGCTGCGACACGTTCGACGGGCTCCTCCACCTGCGCGGTGTACCGCTGGTGACGTTCCTCGGCGAGACCGTCGGCAACGTCGACACGGCCGTCTACCGGACCGACGAGCTCGATTTCGGGCTTCCCACGGAAGACGTGACCGCGGTCACCTCGATCGAGCTCCAGGCGTTGAACCTGGCCTCGGCGAGTCCGGTCAAGATCACCTGTGACCAGGGAGTCACGAACTGGGTGGTCCGCGTCGAGGTCGACGAGGACACCGGTCCGTCGCTGGGTCAGATGGAGGTGACGCTGGATCATCCGGACAACCTCGGCGGGACGGCTGCCTCGTCGCTCGCCGTCTGTCCGCGGGTGACGTTCACCCGGGCCGATCCCGGGGCGTCGGGTTCCTACACGTTGTATCCCTGCGACCTGGGTTGCGAGTTCAACCTCCTCGGCGAGACCGAGTGGTCCTACTCCGCTCCCCCGGGCGCCCCCGTCTTGCGGCTCGACGGGCTGACGGCGGACAACTTCTTTTTCACCGAGCTTCTCTCGGCCGAGGAGCAGGTGGCGCTCGTGAGCCTGGACGACGACGACTGCCCGTGTGTGTTCAAATATCCGCACCTGTCGGAGAACCACCGCCATCAAGCCTGCCTTCCCTGCCCGTGCGACGCGGATCAGGACAAACCCGTCGTCGACCCGCCGGCGGCGGCGACCATGGAATGTACCTCACGGGGCGGATCCTTCATCTTTGACCCCTGCGTCATACCGCCCGGTCACCCGGACTTCGTCTGCAGCTTCGACTGGTTCGACGACGTGCTCTGCGACGGGATTTCCTGTGCCAGTCCGCCCCCCGGGGAGTGCGATCCCAGTTGCACGCAGGAGCTTGGCAAGATAAGGACCTGCGAAGCCCAACCCCCGAGCTTCTTGACGGCGGCCTGCGGCGGTCATCCGAACGACATAGATTTCAGGGGGGAGGACTGCTGTGACAACTCGGACACCAAGCCGTCGGTCCTGACGGTGACGGACACCCGGCCTCCGGTCGTGACCCCCGGCGGCGCCGACCTCTTCACGCTCGCCCGGCCGGCTCACCCTCCGAATCACGATTACGTCTGCCTGGATCAAGGCGACTTTACCGGCGTTCGCGAACCGGACATCAACGACGTCTGCTTCGACTACACCTGGATCTTCACGGACTGTGCCTCCAGTCAGCCCGACGACGCTCCGGGAGGTGGCGATGGCAACACGACGGACGACTGCCATGTCTGTCAGGGAGCCGGCGACACCTTGCCCGAGTGTCTGGGCTACGACGCGGGAGAGGCTTTCTGCGTCCGCGCCGAGCGGGCCGGCAACGATCCCGACGGCCGGCGCTACGCGGTGGAGGTCCGGCCGACGGACGATTGCCTGAACGTCGGTGTTGCTGAGGTTGTCGGCTTCGTCCACGTTCCTCATCTGCCGCCGCCACCGCCGGTGTGTGACGCGGATCCCACTTCCGGGCCGGCTCCGCTGAACGTCACTTTCAGCGAAGCGACGAACGCGGTCGAGTACCTCTCCTGGGACTGGGATTTCGACGGTGACGGCACGATCGACTCGACGCTGGAGGACCCGCCGCCCTTTACCTACGCCACGGCCGGGAGCTACGATCCGACGCTGACGGTCTCCGACGGTCTCCGGGACATTGTCGTCGACTGTGGGCCGATCGTCGTCGACCCGGCGCCGACCTGTGAGCTACCGGAGCTGAGGAAGAGCTCCCGTACGCCGGATGACGACGGCGACGGCCTGATCGACTTCGACATCCGGGATTCCTTCGGACCGGACGCCACCGTTTCGTCGATCACGCAGGACGAGCCCCTCACCGGCTGCGGTACGGGCAACGACCAGCCTGACGCCGAGATCGACGCGTTGAACCCGGCCCTTTTCGAGGTGCGCCCCGAAGCCTGCGCCAACCAGAGGGACGGAGGGGACAACGACGGACGCGTCTACCACGTCACCGTCCTGGTCAACGGCCAAACCCCGGCGTTCTGCAACGGAGGGGACGTGACGCTCTGTGTCCTTCATGACCGGAGGCAGGGCGGGGGGTGCATCGACAGCGGGCCTCCCTACTACGACTCCACGGCGAATCCCTGATCCGTCCCCGGAGCCGCGCGGGGCAGGTTGACACCCACGCTCTTGCGCGGCTCCGCTGTCTGTCCAGTCCGCATTCGTCAAGGTCTCAACGCAAGGGGGAGGTCGACTTGACTCGTCTCTTTGCCTTCGCCCTCCACAACCCCCGGCGGACGATCCTCGCGGGCGTCGTCGTGACGCTCGCCATGGGCTCGGGCCTGACCCGGCTTGAGCTGCGCACGGACGGCCAGGCTCTCGTCCCGCAGGACGCGCCCGAGGTCCGCTACGACCGCGAGGTCCGCGAGACCTTCGACGTCGAGGACCAGCTCGCCGTGGTCGTCGAGACCGACGATCCGGCGGGCGTTTTCAACCTCCGCACCCTGCGTCTCGTCGACGAGCTGACCCACGAGCTCAGCGCCGTCGACGGCGTCGATCCGCGGGAGGTCACGAGCCTCGCCACGGAACGAATTCGTTGGAGCGGCGGACGGGCGCGCGATTACACGTCCGTCCTCGACCCGTTGCCAGAAACCGCCGCGGACCTCGAGGCGATCCGCGCCGACCTCGCGGAGCTGCCGATCTACGAGGGCACGCTCCTCTCGCTCGACGGCCACGGCCAAGGGACCGAGTGGAGCCCCAGCGCCACGGCGATCCTGATCGGCCTTCCCGCCGGCGCTGAGCGCGCCTCGATCTACCGGCAGGTCCGCGAGGTGGTCGCCGCGCGCGGGGAGCTTGCGGAAAAGATCCACGTCGTCGGGGCACCGGTCGCCGAATCGCTCCTCGGCACCCACATCCTGGAGGACTTGACCCTCCTCGTGCCGATCGCCGTCCTGGTGATGAGCCTCGTCTTCTTCCTTCGCTACCGGTCCTTCGTGGCGGTCTTGCTGCCGATGACCGAGGTCGGGGCCTGCCTCGTCTTCGTCTTCGGCCTGATGGGGCACGCCGGGGTGCCGGTGTCGCTCGTGATCACCGTCATGCCGGTCATCCTGACCGCGGTGGGCGTCGCCGACGAGATCCACGTCTTCGACCGCTACGTCCACGTCCTCTCGCGGGGAAAGGAGGGGGGCTCACCCCTCCTGCAAACCATGAACGAGATGTGGTGGCCCGTGGTCAAGACGTCGCTCACCACCGGCATCGCCTTCCTGTCGTTTCTGCTCTCGCCGATCGCTCCCGTCCGCCATTTCGGGGCGATGACGGCGATCGGGATCCTGTTCTGCATGGTGTGGTCGCTGAGCGTGATTCCGGCCGGCTTGGCGCTCACCCGAAAGGGTTTCGCCGTCGCCGCGGCGGGTGCCTGGCCGCGGCGCTTCGTGTCAGCGGACGAGTGGATCCGGCGCCGGCGCGGCGTGGTCGTGGCCGCGATGGTCCTGGTTGCGTTGGCCGTTCCCTTTGGGCTGAAGCGGCTGGTGGTGCAGGACAGCTGGATCGACGGTTTCGCCCCCACGAGCCCTTTCCGGCAGTCGACCGAGAAGGTGAATCGCCTCTTCCACGGCACCCACGTCCTGCTCGTCCATTTCGACACGCGGCCCTTGGAGATCCGCGGTGAGCTGGAGCCGCTCTCGCCGTCCTCCGTCCAGATCCCCGAGGGGCTCGTGCTACTGGTTCCCTTCGCCAAGGGGCTCGAGCCGGTCTCCCTGGTCGGCGAGCAGGTCCTCGTCGGCGCGGTTCCGGCGAAAGGGGTGGGGCGCGGCCGGAGACCCGAGCTGTATGCCAGGGTGAGCGGAGCCCGGCGCGAGGGAGATCGCCTTCGTGTCGAAATGACTCTCGAGCTCGACGATCGGAAGAAGGCTTTTCTGACCTCCCGTCCGGACCGGCGCTGGACGTTTTTCGCCGCGGGCCGGCGATTGCTCGACCCGGGTCTGCTCGCGCTCGCCCGCGAGACGGGCGACTTCATCGAAGGACGCCTCGACGACGTCGGTGGAGGAGTGCTCGATCCGCATGGCCAGGTCGCGGTCGCCCGCTCCATCGTCTGGGGAGGCCGCGGCGGGGACGGCGAGATCGGCGAGACGCCGCTCAGGAACCGTTTCTTCCTCTCTGCTTTTGGCAACGTCCGCGGCGCGGAACGTCTCGAGGAGGTCTTCGACGAGGACCGTCGCCAGGGGTTGATCACCGTTTTCTTGAAGAACCCGAGCTTCGTGGACGTCGGCCGGCTGATGGACGAGATCCGCGGGTATGCCTCGCGGCAGCTCGCTCCCCGGGGTGTCCGGGTCGGTTTTGCCGGCGACGTGGCGGTCTCTCAGACCATGATCGACGCGATCGTCACGACCCAGACCCGGTCGTTGATCCTTTCGCTGGTGGGGATTTTCCTGGTGACGGCGATCCTGGGGCGCTCGCCGTGGCTCGGGGTTTTGTGCCTCCTGCCTCCTGCTCTGGCCGTGCTGATCAATTTTGCGGTGATGGGAGCGGCTGGCATTCCTCTGGGGGTCGCGACGTCGATGTTCTCGGCCATGACGATCGGCATCGGGGTCGACTTCGCCATCCACCTGACGGAGCGCTTCCGTTTCCTCGCCGCGACGTGCCGCGATCCCGGCCGGCGGCTGCGCGAGACGCTGGCGGTCACGGGGCCGGCGATCGCGACCAACGCCCTCGTCGTCGCGGCCGGTTTTGCCGTCATGACGCTCTCCCAGGTCCCGGCCAACGGCCGGCTCGGCCTCTTCGTCGTGACGAGCGTTCTGACCTGTTTTCTTGCCACGCTCGTCCTGCTGCCGTTCCTGATCACGGTTCGCGAGCCGCGGGAGGAGGCCGCATGAGCGCTGGACGGCTCCATGGTACGCTTGCGGCGCGAAGAGATCCCCGACCGTGAAGCCCGCGGTCCCTGTCGAGCTCCCTTTTCTGGCCGCCGTCTCCTGGTTCGACGCCGAGTACCGCGACTTGACGCCGCTCGACATGCTGCGCCGCTACGAGGACGGCTGGCGCCACCTCGGAGTTCTGGGAGAGCCCTCCGCCGAGGAATGGCAGCTCATCCGGTCCCTGGTGAAGCGGTTCGGGAGCATCCTCCATGTTCCGGCTTGAATGGCACCGCGACGTCCTCGCGATCCTCGAAACTCTCCACACGGAGAGGATCGCGGCCTGCGGCTTTCTCTTCGGAGGCGGTACTCGGCTGTCGCTGGACCTTGACGAGTACCGCGAGTCGCAGGACGTGGACCGCTTGGAAGCATGTCGGTCTCGGCATCCCTTGGAGACCAAGTTTTCGGGTCGAATCGTCGCCGCGGTCCGTTTTTTGCGACCTCATCCAAACCTTGTTGAGACCCGGAGGGCAAAGCCTGGCACGAGGTTTCTCTCGACCAGGCCGGCTCCGATCCGGCCCTGATCGAGTCGGCCCGAAGTTGGTTCGAGCACCCCACGAATCGTCTGGCGCTCGACATCCTCGACCTCAACGCGACGACGCGCGCCTGCCGGGTGCCATACAGCAATACGGCCGAGCTCCCTCAAATCGCCCGCCGCTTTTCCAACGAACGAGGAATCGCGGTCCTTCGTCTGGCGAAGGTCCTACGAACCCGCGCGTGGATCGGCATCGCCGACAGCCACGCGGAGGCCGCTTATCGCGACACCGCCCTGGTATTGCGCATGGCCAACTGGCTTCACACCGAGCTTCCGAACCTCTTCTCGTGGCTCATCGGCAACGCCGTCGCCAGGACGGGCGCGCTACAGCGAGTTGATCCGCCAGGCGAAGCTGCCGGTGCACGAACGTCCGGGCTTCGACGCGCTGTACGACGACGACTCGCCCTTCGCGATTCCGGTGAGGACGCTCGTTCCCAACCTGGTCTACTCGCTGGAGCAAGGCGACGATCTCGCGATGCGTTACCGACTGGCGTTGCTGGCGCTGGCATGGGAGGAGTTTCGCGAAGCGAACGGGGTCTATCCGGCCGGCCCGCAGGCGTTGACGGTACCGCGGGGTCGCCTTGCCCCTTTAAGCCCTCCCGGTTTGCAGCTCGCTCTCCTGGCCGGCTATCGGGCGAGCCCCGATTTGCCGGCCGCTCTGTGGATCGACAAGGGAAGGACCTGCCAGTGGGAGACGGCCAACTTCCGGCGACTCTGCCCCCTAACTCCCCATCATCATTGGCCTTATGTATAATGGGCGCCTCGACACCGCCCCGCAGCCTCGACGTGTGCCGTATATGGGTGACCGCCATCGCGCGGAGGTCTCCGGGCGCGGCCCAACAAGGGGGAGCCAGCCTCGATGCGATTCCAAGACCTCGCCATCCGCCGCAAGCTGATGGTGGTCATCATGCTGACGACGATCCTCGCGGTGCTGCTCGCATCGGGGGCCATCTACGTCTACGACTACGTCACCTTCCGCGAAAAAATCGCCACCGACCTGGGGACGCTGGCCGAGACGGTCCGCGCCAACACCACGAACGCCCTCGTCTTCAACGACCGCGAGACGGCGGACCTCATCCTCTCCGGCCTCAGCGTCCAGCCCCACATCCTCGGAGCGTGGATCTTCCGCCAGGACGGCGAGCTGTTTTCCCAGTACCGCCGCGAGGGCGTGGCGACCGAGGCGGCGCCGGGAGGCGCCGAGGGGACGTTTCTCGAAGACGGCGTCCTTGTCGTCGCGCGCGACGTCGTCTTTGGCGACGAAGTCGTCGGCAGCCTCCGGATCCGCTCCGACCTCGAGGCGATCGAAGCGTGGCGCCGCAACTACCTGACCATCTTCGTCGTGGTGACCGTGGGCGTCACGGCGGTCGCGTTGTTCATCTCGGCGCTCCTCCAGGGGGTGATCTCGAGGCCTGTGCTCGACCTCGTCGAGGTGGTCAGGAACGTCTCTGCCAAGAAAGACTACTCGGTCCGGGTCACCAAGAAGGGCAACGACGAGATCGGCCGCCTGATCGACGGCTTCAACGAGATGCTCGGCCAGATCGAGCAGCGCGACGACGAGCTGGTCGTCGAGCGCGACCGGGCCGAGCAGGCCAACCGCTCGAAGTCGCTCTTCCTGGCCAACATGAGCCACGAGCTCCGGACGCCGCTCACCGCGATCATCGGCTACTCCGAGATCCTCGCCGAAGACGCCCGCGACATGGGGACGACCGACTTCCTGCCCGATCTCGAGAAGATCCACGCCGCGGGCAAGCACCTGCTGGGGCTCATCAACTCGATCCTCGACCTCTCCAAGGTCGAGGCCGGCAAGATGGAGCTCGCGCCGGAGAAGTTCGAGGTCGCGAAGCTGATCGAGGAGGTCCGCTCCACCACCGTGCCGCTGATGGAAAAGAACCGCAACACCCTCGAGGTCCACGTCGGCGACTCGGTGGGCATCGTCTTGAACGACCTGGCCAAGACGCGGCAGATTCTCTTGAACCTCCTGTCGAACGCCGCCAAGTTCACCGAAGGCGGGCGGATCGTCCTCGAAGCGCAGCGCAAAGCGGGCCCGGGCACGGACCTCGTCGTCTTTCGCGTCTCCGACTCGGGGATCGGCATGACGCCGGAGCAGACGCAGAAGCTCTTCAAGCCCTTCTCCCAGGCCGACGCGTCGACCGCGCGCGACTACGGCGGCACGGGACTGGGGCTCGCCCTCTCGAAGCGTTTCGCCGAGCTGATGCACGGCCGGATCAAGGTCGAGAGCGAGCACGGCAAGGGGTCGACGTTTATCCTCGACCTGCCGGCCGACATCGTCCTCGCCCGCCTGAAGACGAAGTCCCTGACGACGCTCATGGAGTCCGGCGAGTGGGACCGGTCGGCCGCCGTCAGGAAGCTGGGGGCCGACGCGCGGCTCGTGCTCGTCATCGACGACGACCTTGCCGTCCACGAGTTATTGAGCGAGCTCCTGACGCGCGAGGGCTTCCGGGTGGCCTCGGCGCGCAGCGGCGACGAGGGGCTGCGGATGGCGCGCGAGATGCGCCCCGCGATCATCACTCTCGACGTGCGGATGCCGGAGCGCGACGGCTGGAGCGTCCTGACGGAGCTCAAGAGCGATCCGCAGCTCGCCAAGATCCCGGTCATCATGATCAGTGTCGCCGACGAGCAGCGGCGAGGGTACGCCCTGGGGGCCGAGTACCTGACGAAGCCCATCGACCGGGCGCGTCTCGCCGAGTTGCTGCACAAGTACCGGGGCGCCAATTCGACCCCGGTGGGGCTGGTGGTCGACGACGACGCGAACATCCGTGGCGTCCTCTCGCGCCTCCTCCGGGAGGAGAGCTGGGAGGTGCAGGAGGCCGAGGACGGGATCGCCGCTCTACGAAGGGTCGCCGAGGCGACGCCGACGCTGATCCTCCTCGATCTCATGATGCCGCGCATGGACGGCTTCGACTTCGTCGCCCAGCTGCGCAAGAACACCGCCTGGCGGCACATCCCGATCGTCGTCGTCACGGCCAAGGACCTCGACGAAGAGGACCGGCGCCGGCTAAACGGCGGCGTCGAAAAGATCCTCGAGAAGGGAGCCTACTCGCTCGACGAGCTCAAGGCCGAGGTCTGTTCGCTGGCACACGCCGTCGTCGCCGGGTGACGTCTTGGTGCGAAATCCTGCGCATGCAGAGGTAAGGGGGGCCAAAGGCCCGGGGGAAGAAGCGATGAAGTTTTCAAGAGAGAAGAAGATCGTGCCGGCGGCGCTCGCCGTGCTGGCGGTGCTCGCTCAGCCGATCGTGGCGACGGCCCAGCAGAGCCAAATCGGCGAGGTGACGCTTTTTGGCGAGGAAGAGTTCAAGATCCAGGCGGCGACCAAGACCGAGATCCCGATCTCCAAGGCGCCGGGCGCGGTGACGGTCATCAGCGCCAGGCAGATCCGCGAGTCGGGTGCCCGGACGATTCCCGAGCTCCTGCGCCGGGTCGCGGGTGTGAACGTCCGCTGGAACCCGATGGTCCAGACCGTCGACATGCGCAGCTTCGGCCAGAACCCTTTTTCCAGCCGGGTGCTGCTTTTGATCGACGGCGTGCCCTACAACTCCTGGAACAAGGGCGGCTTTCCTCAGCACCCGGGTTTCGACTTCTTTGGCCTCCAGAACGTCAAGCGCATCGAGGTGCTGCGGGGTCCGGGATCGGCGCTCTACGGCGAGAACGCCTACTGGGGCGTCGTCAACATCGTCACCCTCTCGGGCGAGGACTTGGCAGGCGGCAAGATCGAGCTTTACGGCGGCGACGTCGAAACCCGCTCGGCCGGCGTTGTCTACGGCAAGAAAGTGGGCGAAGCGGGCTCCATTCTCGTCTCGGGCAAGTTCCTGCAAAGCCAGCTTCCCATGGTATTCTGGGCCGAGGAGAACGATTCCCAGGTCCGGGGCACGGACGTCTTCCTCAAGGGCTCCTACAAGGGGCTGGGGGTCTCCTACTACCGTCACGAGGACGAGCTCGACGGCTTCAACGAGCCGATCCCGATCCCAGGCCTGCCGCCGGTGGCGTTCGCCAGTATCGACAAGATCAAGCAGGAGATCGACATCTTCGCCGTCAAGTACGGCCGCAAGCTCCGCCAGGAGAGAGTCTCTCTGGACGCCGACTTTTCCTACGCCCAGCGCACCGGCTCGCATTGCGCCGCCTGTCACGCGGCGCCCCAGGACCCCAACTTTCGCGAGACCGACGAGGGCCACGGCTTTCAGCTGATTGGTGACTTGCGCCTGGGGCTTCACATGCTGCCCGGGCACGACATCCTGATCGGGGTCGAGGCTCGGAAGATCGACGCCGGCGACCACGGCGACGAGCTTCTCGATCCCGCGCTCGCCGGCGGGTTTGAAAAAGACGTGGTGCTCGGCTACTCCAAGGTGGCCGTCTACGTCCAGGATCAGATCTCTTTCGCCGACGACAGCTTTGGCCTGATCCTCGGGGCGCGTTACGACGGCTCGAACGACCTTTTCGGCGACGAGATCTCGCCCCGCGTCTCGGCCGTCTACTCGCCGACCGAGGCCCTGGTGCTGCGGGCCGGATGGTCGCAGGCCTTCCGCTTTCCGAACTTCAGCGAGCTCTACCAGAATTCCTGGTTCTTCAACGTGGCGGGCGGACCGGTGGTGATTCCTTTCTCGGTCTTCCAGCCCAATCCGGACCTGGAGCCTGAGCAGTTAGAAACCGTGGAGCTAGGTCTCCAGTACCGCATCAGCCCGGCGCTTTCGGTCAAGATCGACCTTTATCAGTCGGTCGCCGAGAGCTTCGCCGTGATGGTCTTTGAAGAGCTGCCGGGGGCGCCGACCCTGCTGCGCATCGAAAACCATCCCGACGACGCGACGATCCGCGGCGTCGAGCTCGAGCTGCGCTGGGCCGCGAAGCGCGGCCTGACGGGATTTTTCAACTGGAGCTATTCCGAGACCGGGCAAGACGGGAACCTCGTCGACACCTCCGGCAAGCCTTTCGAGCTCGTCTACGCGCCGGAGAACAAGCTCAACCTCGGCCTCTATTTCGGCCCCTTCGGCGGCCTGAGCGGCGAGGTCGACCTCCAGTGGCGCGACGACTATCAGGCGCCGAGCTTCTGGAACGAGCTCCGGACCGGCTCCGACACCATCGCCAAGCTCGACGGCTATACGCTGGCCAACCTGCGTTTGAGCTACGACCTGCCGGTGCAGTGGCGTAGCGGACGCCATCCGCTGCGCCTCTCCGTGCATGGCCGGAACCTGCTCGACGAGCAGCCAACGGAAACGCTCGTCGGAGTCGACACCCGGCTCCTGGGCCGGACCTTCTACGGTTCCTTCGAGCTCTCCTTCTAGAGCCGACGACGATGCGCCGCGCCCTCGTGACGAGCCTCCTCTGTCTGGCCTGCCTCGGTCCGGCGGCTCTGTGGGCCCAGGAACAAGACATCCCCGAGGTGGCGCGCGACCTGATCGCGGAAGGCGAGCGCCACCAGCGGGCGGGACGCTTCGAGAAAGCGATCGAAAGCTTCCGCGAGGCCCAGCGTATGGCCCCCTCGGCCGCCGCCACCTACATCGCGCTCGGTGCCCTCTTGAACGAGCAAGGGGACACCGAGGCGGCCTACGAGAGCTTTCGCGACGGCTTGAAGCTCGACCCTGCCAACGCAGGGTTGCGCTTCAACGCGGCGGTGCTGGCCCTGCGGCTCGAGCGGCTCGACGAGGCCCTGGAGCACGTGGAGACGGCGCTGCGCGACGAGCCCAGGAACGCCAACCTGCACGCCCTTCATGGCGCGGTCCTGAGTGGTCTCGGACGTAGCGCCGAGGCGCTCGCGGCTCTTGAGCAGGCGGTCAAGATCGAGCCGGGCAATCCGAGCCTCCGATTCCGCCTCGGGAACCTCCACACCCAACTCGGACGTCACGGCGAGGCCATCGCCGCGTACCAGAAGGCGATCCGCAAAGACGACAGCTACCTCCGGGCCTGGTACAACCTCGGCGCGGTGCTCTACGAGGTCGGCAGCTACGACGAAGCCCTCGCGGCCTACGAGGTGGCTTTGAAGCCCGTGGAGGAGGCGTTTCGTTCGGGGCAGAGCGTCGACCCGGCGAACGCCCGGGCTTTCTTGAACCTCGGAGCGATCCACTTGGAGAAGAAGGCCTGGAACGCGGCGCTCGACGCCTACGGCAAGGCCCTCCGGCTCGACCCGAAGCTCTCGGACGCGCTCTACAACCAGGGATTCATCCATTACCAGGAGGGACGCTTCGACCAGGCTCGCGAGGCCTACCTCCAGGCCCTGGAGCTGGAGGAGGACCTGCCGCTCGCCTATCTGCACCTTGGCCAGATCCACGAACGGCGCGGCGAGGCGGCGGAGACGGTCCGCTGGCTGCTCGAGGGGATGCCGCGCTTTGATGCCGCGACCCGGATCGAGGCCCACCTCACCCTGGCGCGGGCCCGCCAGGCCCTCGGGGAAGAGGACGAGGCGATCGCCCTTTATCGCGAGGTCCTGAAGGGGGATCCGCTGAGGCGGCCGGCCATCGTCGAGCTCGGGCGGCTGCTGCGTCGCCGAGGCGACGCTGCCGGGGCTCGCGAGCTCCTGGAGCGTGCCCGCGAGCTCGTCCCCGACGACGACGACGTGACCCTGGAGCTCGCGCTCCTGGCGCGCTCCAAGGGCGAGACCGAACGGGAAGAAGCGCTCTACCGGGAGATCCTGGGCCGCTCGCCCGAGCTTTGGCCGGTACGGCTCAACCTGGGCCTCCTGCTCCTTCGCCGCGGCGAGATGGCCGCTGCGCGTCGCGAGATCGAGCCCCTCGTCGAGCGGCTTGGCGAGTTTCGCCGGGATGGGCTGACGCCGCACCAGGCCCACCTCGTCGCCTCCACCCACGCGCTTTTGCTTGCTGCCGGCGGCGACCTCCAGGGAGCGCGGCGTGTTCTCTCTGCCGTGTTGAAGGAGGAGCCGGGCTTCGTGTCCGCGGTCTCGGCCGCCGCCGTGCTCGACGCCCGCGCAGGCGATCCCGCCGCGGCCGCCGGGGCGCTCAGCCGCATCCTCCGGAGCGCTTCCGGGGAGGAGGCGGCGCTGGTGCGCGCCAACCTCGGCAAGATCCTCTACCTGGCCGGCGGTGACGACAAGGCGCGCGAGCTGCTCGAAGCGGCGGCTGCCGTGGACCCTGACGAGCTCGCGCTCCCTGCCCTCCTCGGGGAGATCGCCCTGGCCAAGCGCGACTACCGGGGCGCCGAGCGGTCTTTCACCACGGCGCGCAAGCTCTGCGGCGCGGCGGAGACGTCGGCTGAGGAGAGCGGCGAGACACTGTCCCCTTGGGGGGATCAAGGGGGGGAAACACTTCGCGTCGCTCTCGAGCCGGAGGATTCCGGAGGGCTTTGCCGCCGCCTGAAGACAAGCCTCGCGACGGCGCTTCTCGGTGCGGCTTTCGAAGAGCTGACCCGGGGACGGGAGAGGGAGTCGGCTCTCGCCGCCCGGGCTCTCGCGGGACGCGCTCTCGCCCTCGACCTCGACGACGGGTCGCGTGCGGTGGCGCTTTTCGTCCACGGCTCGGCGCGTCTGCTGACCGGTGCCGACCGCGGCGCCCGCTCCGACCTGGAGGCGAGCCTCGCTCACTTGCCGCGGTCCCTTCTCGCCCAGGCCCGCAACAACTTGGGCGTGGCGCTCCTACGCCTCCAGGACGTCGGCGCGGCGCGCCGTGAGCTCGAGGCGGCGCGAGCGGCCGGCGGCCGCGAAGCGACGCTCAACCTGGCCATCCTCCTCGACGAGAATACCGACAACGGCCAGGAGGCCCTCGTCCTCTACGAGGAGTACCTGAAATCCGGCGGACACCGGCGCCAGGACGCCGAGGCGTGGGCCGAACGACTGCGGAAGATCTATCGATGAAGCTGTCGCCACCATTCCCCGGGGTTAAAACCCCGGGCTACATCCAAGAAGGCGCCCTTTGGGCTTACCGGCTAAAGCCGGAAGATCCCGCGGCTTCAGCCGTTAAGCCCGCAGGGCGCCCGTTCAAATGTAGCCCGGGCATTCATGCCCGGGTGGCTTTGGCTCTCGCTTGCTTCCTTCTTGCTCTCGCTCTCCCGGTCTCGGCGCAGCAGGTGCTCCTCGTCCACCTGCCGGGCGCTCCGGTCGAGGCGGCCAACCGCATCGCGGTAGCCGCGAACACGCTGGCCGACTATCTCTCGCAGGAGGTGCCGGAGCTGGCGCTCGAAGCTCAGCTCTTTCGCCGCTTCGCCGATGCCGAAGCCTTTCTCCAGGGCGCCGCAGGAGAGCGAGTCGTGGCCGTTCTCGTGGAAGCGAGCTTCCTGCTCGACGCGGGCGCCGGGACCGCCTTTGAAGCCACCCACCGATTCCGTCGGGAAGGCCTGGGCACCTACCGTCGCCTCGTCGTGGTCAAGGCCGACACCGCAGATGCCGAGCGGCTCGTCGACTTGAAGGGGCGCTCGCTCTCGGTCGTCGAGACGACGGGGGCAAGCCTCGAGGCCTTCCTGGAGCGGGCGGTTTTCGAGGGCGAGGTGGCGCCGGCAGGTTGGTTCGGCTCGATCGAGCGGGTGGCGGACGACTTCTCGGCCACCGCCGAGGTGCTTTACGGCCAAAGCGACGCCGCTCTCGTGGGGGAGCACAACCCGCTGCTCGCCGACCATCTGGGCGCCGACCTGCGCTCGGTTTACACGAGCCCGCCGCTCTCCCTGCCGGTCGTGGCGCTGCGCCGGGGAGCGCTCGGCGATGCCGCGCGCGCTGCCTGGGACGCGGCGCTTGGCGGGATCGGCGGCAGCGCGGCCGGCCGTCCGGTTCTCGCTGAGCTGCGCTTCGACGGCTTCGAGGCGATCGCGGGGGAGAGCGTGGCGTCCTTGACCACGTCCCGCGTCGCCGCGAAGGAGCCGGAGATCGTCTTGCCGGGTGCCGGCGCTTTTGAACCGGCGTTGCCGGCGCCGCTCGACGCGTCGCAGCTCCCCTTCGACCTCGAGATCGAGCTCCCCGACGTCCCATTGCCGGAGGCGGAGTCTTCGCCGGGCGGCGTTTGAGCAGCTGAGCAGCTTCTCGCGACCGCCGGCCGTCTTGTACTAGGATGGATGAACGCGTCGAATCGGTGCGCAGGATCGGAGAAGAATCGGCATGGCAAAAATCCTCCTGGTGGAAGACAACGAGATGAACCGCGACCTGATCTCCCGCAAGCTCAAGCGGGGGGGGTTCGAGGTGGCGCTGGCGGTCGACGGCGCGGAAGGCATCGAAAAAGCGAGCGACGAGAAGCCCGACCTGATCTTGATGGACATGGGGTTGCCGATCCTCGACGGCTACGCGGCCACACGCGTCTTGAAGGGCAACGAGGAGACCCGGCACATCCCGGTGATCGGCCTCTCGGCTCACGCCATGGCCGGCGACGCCGACAGGGCCCTGGAGGCCGGCTGTGACGATTACGACACGAAGCCGGTAGAGTGGGACCGGCTCCTGCAAAAAATCGAGACGATGCTCGACCGCGCCAGCTCACGCGACGCTACCGGCGCGGACATGGCGACGACGACGCTCGGTCGGATGCCGGCGGGCAGCGAGGCGAGCCACGTGCTGGTCGTCGACGACAGCGCGATGAACCGGGAGCTCCTGTCGCGCCGCTTGACCGAGATCGGCTACACCTACGACCTCGCTCCCGACGCGGCCAGCGCGGCCCAGGCTCTCGGCCAGCGTAGCTTCGACGCCGTTCTGCTCGACGTGACCCTTCCCGAGAGCACGAGCTCCCGGTTGTTGAAGCGGCTCAAGGAGTCTCAGCATCACGACACCCCGGTCTTGATGCTCAATCCGGTCGACGCGGCCGACGAAGCGATGGCGGCGCTCGACGACGGTGCCGAGGACTTCGTGCCGCAGCCGTTTCACCTGCGGGTGTTGCGCGCCCGCCTCGAGGCGGCGCTGGAGCGCCGGCGGCTGCGTTCGAAGCGCACCGAGGCCGACGAGAGCCATTCCGACCACCTCTTGAGCGTTCTTTTTCCGCAGCCGGTCCTCGCGGAGCTACGCGCGACCCGCCGGATCCTGCCGCGGCGCCGCGAAGACGTGGCGGTGATGATCTGCGACATCGCGGGCTTCAAGTACCACTGCGACGCCAGCGATCCCGTGGAGATCCTGACGCAGCTCCAGGGGCTCTTCGGCGCCTACGAGGAAATCGCCGAGCGCCACGGCGTGGAGAAGATCAAGACCGTCGGCGACTCTTGGGTCGCCGTGGCCGGGCTTTTCGACGAGCCCGCCAATCCGGTGCTCAACATGGTGCGGTGTGCCCAGGAGATGCGGGAGGTGGCGGCGAGCCGCGGTGGCGGCTGGAGGGTGCGCTTTGGGATCCATTGCGGACCGGTTGTGGCGGGCGTCGCGGGGCGCAAGCGCTACCAGTTCGACATCTGGGGCTCGACGGTCCAGACCGCGGCGTTGGTCAAGTCGCACGGCGCGATCGGCGCGGTCAACGTCAGCGGCGTGGCCTGGCGCCGGGTCGGCAACGACTGCGGCGGCGAGAGCCTCGGGAACTTTCCCATCGGCGAAGGCGAGGCGATGACGATCTACCGGGTCCACCGGGTCGTCACGGTGTAACGTCCACCCCGGGTTTTAACCCCGGGTGTGAGATCAGTCTTCCTCCCAGGAGGCCTTGCCCAGACCGAAGACGTCGTCGGAAAACACGAGGTTGCCGGTCTTTGCCACCTCCGACTTGTCCGGGGGGCTCGGTGGGGGCGCCAGCAGGTCGGCGAAATCGAAGGCGTCCGAGTCGTCGAGGACGTGCGTCGCGTCCGGATCTTCTTCACGGAGCGCCAGGGGCACCTCGCGTCCTGCGACCTCGGCGAGGCGGCGGCCGAGCTCGGCCACCGTCGGTCGCCTGGCGGGATCCTTGATCAACATCGCCATCACCGCTTCCACAAGCTGTGGCGGCAAGTCGGGCTGCAGCTGGTCGAGAGGGTCGGGCTCGTTCGAGACGTGCATCATCGCGATGGCCATCGCCTCGTTGTGGGCGGCGAGGAAAGGTGTTCGGCCGGCGAGCATCTGGTAGAGCAGGATGCCGACGCCGTAGGCGTCGGCGCGGCCGTCGTAGGGATGGCCCTGGAGCCGCTCCGGGGCCATGTAGGCCGGGGTGCCGAGGATGCCTTCGTCCATGGTCATGCTCTGACCCATGGCGGCGTCGCCGACGAGCTTCGCGATGCCGAAGTCGAGGACCTTGACCACCTCCTCGCGCCGGGTCTGGTGGAGGAAGACGTTGGCGGGCTTGATGTCGCGGTGGATGATGCCGATCTCGTGGGCCTCGTGGAGCACCTCGCAGATCGGCAGCGTGATCTCCACGGCCCGCTCGGGCCAGAGCTTGCCGCCGTGTTGTTTGATCTCGGCCTCGAGGGTTCGGCCCACGAGCTCCTCCATCACGAGATAGGCGAGGCCCGCCGGCGTGACCGAGAAGTCGAGGACCGAGACCGCGTTCGGATGATGGAGACGGAAGGCCGAGCGGCCCTCCTGCTGAAAACGCGCCAGGGCCTCGGGCGAATCTTCGACCGGGGTCTGGAGGATCTTGACCGCGACGCTCTGCTGAAAGCCCAGGTGTGAAGCCCGGAAGACGACGCCGAAATTGCCCGTCCCGATCTCAGACTCGAGCTTGTACTTCTTGCCCAGCACCATCCCCGGGCGCACGGCGCCGATCAGCGAGACGAAGTCGCCGTCGTTCGCGTCGCGCTCCGGGGTCGCCGGCTTCGGCGCCGCGGCCGCTTTCATCCGCAGCTGCGCTTCGACGCGGGCGAGGATCACGGGGAAGTCGAGGGGTTTGGTCACGTAGTCGTTGGCGCCGTTCTCCAGGGCCTCGACCACGTCCTCGCTCTGGTCCTTGGCGGTCGCCATGATGATCGGGAGCTCGGCCGGCGAGCGCGTCTGGCGGACTTTTTTCAAGACATCGATCCCCGTCAGGACCGGCATCATGATGTCGAGCACCACGAGATCGACCGCCGCGGAGTCCAGGAGGTCGAGGGCTTCCATGCCGTTCTCCGCGGTGAGAACAGCGTAGCCCTTGCGCTGCAAGCGGCGCGCGATCAGGTCGCGGTTGTTCTCGTTGTCGTCGACGACGAGGATGGTGCTCTTCTCGCTCATGGGCTCGGCTTAGGGTAACCCAGGATGGCCCCGGGGGGAAATCGTCGTCCTGTCGGCGGTGCCAGGCAACCCACGGGAACGATTCGACGCCATCTTTGGAAACGCCGAAGTAGGGTGGGCCAAAGCCCACCCCACAACGAAAATCACATCTCCCCAGGACGCCGGACGTGGAGCAGATAGCTCTCGTCGAGAGCCGTCGGCTCCCCCAGCCCGTGCCCCGAGAGGACGACGAAATAGTCGCCCGACGGCAAGAGCGACGCCGGCAGACCGAGGCTCACGAGGCTGCCGTCGCGTTCCAGCCCGACGTGGGAGTAGACCTCCTCGCCGCTCCGCTGCTCGGTGATCCGCAGTCCGTAGTGCGAGTACGGCTCCGGGTTGACCACCTCGAAGACCAGGGCGACGCGTCCGGCCCCTTCCGGGACGAGGATCGTGTATTCACCGCGTTGCGACGTCCCGTAGCTCAGGAACGCGAACGGCAGATTCGGCTCCATGGCCTGCGGGGCCAGGACGTCGGCCCGGCGTTCGAGCTCGGCCATCCGGCGCTCGCGTTCGGCGAGCGCGTCCGAGATCTCGGCGCGCCCCTCCTCCGACGCCTCGAGCTTCTCCGTCAGCTCGCTCCGCGCCTGGTCGAGCCGGACGATCTCTTCGTCCTGCGTCGCGATCCGTCCCCGGAGCTCGCCCGTCTGCCGGACGCTCCAGAACGCTCCGACGGCGAGGACCGCCACCGCCGCGACCGCGCTGAGCTGACGCGTCCACCACGGACGCACCCTCGGTTGCGAGTCCTTGAGCGAGGGTTCCTCCAGCGAGGGCTCGTCGAGCGAGACCAGGACACCGCGCAGGGTCTCGTCCTTCCAGCGGCGGTATTCGGGGTCGCCGTCGACCTCTTCCTCGTGGAACGACGCGCGGACCTCGTCCGACGCCAGGGCGTCGCGTTTGCGTCGAATCTCCTCCAGGCTCTCCGACGGCAACATGCCGGTACGCGTCGCGACGTCGAAACGGGAGACGTCGAGCCAGGCGTCGAGGTCGCAGCGGATGTTGGCGACGCGTCCGGGCTCGCCGAGGCGAAGCTCGACGTCGTGGCTGCCGATCTGCGGATAGTCGTCGGCCAGGACGACGCGCAACCGCCGGACGTCCGACGGATCGCGTTCGACGATCACCGCCTCGACGGGCACCTCGGCCAGCTCGCGCAGCGCGAACGTGTCGCCGGGGCACGGCGTCAGGTCGGGACGAAAACGAACGACGTTGTCTTTCATGACGATTCTCGCGGTTTCTTGCAGCAAGCGTTCCTTGATCTCTGTGTAGGACATGGTGCTCACCTCCGCTCTGCGTCCGAGAGCGCGCTCGGAGCCGTGGATGGATCCTGGCCCGACAGGCATTCGGCGACCAGGCGTTTCAGGGTTTCGAGAAGGGTCGGGACGCGGCTACGGTCGACGCCGACCGCCGCGCCGAGCTTGACGTTCGACGGCAGGTGACCGTTGCGGTCCTGGTGCATGGCGCGCAGGAACGTCCAGGTGCGGGCGAGGTCCTCGCGGGTCTTCTTCTTGTCGTCGAGGTCGATCTTGCCGGTCACGCAACGGTCGAGCCCGTAGAGGTCGGCGGTGCGGTGGTCCGGGACGTCCGTCCCCGTGGTTTCCGAGTAGACCGCCCGCCAGCGCCGGCGCTCGTTCTTGAGAGGCGTGACGAGGTCCTTGAAGCGAAACGCCTCGACGGCGTCGTCGCGTAGGGCGAGAACGAGCCCTCGCAGCCGTTTGACGACGTCAGGAACCTCGGCGGGTCCGCGGGCGGTCATGAAGTCGGGCAAAAGGTCGTCGAGCCAGACGCAGACGCGTTCGTCGAAATCCTCCGTGAGGCTCTCGGGCGACGTCCGCGGATCGAAGCCGAGGACGGTCGAGTTACAGACCTTGCCGTCCTTGCCTTCGAGGACGTGGAGCTCGCCGCTATCGACGCTCTTGGTGATCGCCGAGTGGAGAAGCTCGTAGGCGCGGTAGCCGATCGGATCGTTCAGCCGTTGCAAGTGCGTGAGGCAGTTGCGGATCTGTAGGACGACGATGCCGTCGATGTTGTCGACATCGCTGTTGTCCAACTTCGCGCGCAGGTTCTTCAGACGCTCTACGAAGACGTAGAGGAAGACCGTTTGCAGGACTTCGTCCATGACTTCGTTCCAGCTCACGCCGGGGACGCCGAGCACGGACGGCGGAAAGTCGAGGAGACCGCGCCTCCCAAGCTCGCGCCTTACGCTGCGTCGAAGCGCGATCCAGACGTCGTCGAAGAGCTTGCCGTCGGGGAGGGTGCCGTCGTCCCTGAGGTTGGAGACGTACTCTGTATAGATTTCGCTCACAATCGTTCCTCCATTTGGACGTGGTTTCGTTGGACAGGTTCTCGAACTCTTTCCATGGTTGACCTCCTTTCAGAGCTCAGATAACCGCGATGAAGAGACGAGCTGCGGATTTCCAGTGAATGTCGCGAAAATCCGCAGCCCATGTTTCCGAGGTGCCTTACCTGATGGACGAACGAGCGGGACACACAACCCACCCGCTCGCAGCGGCCTGAAAGGAGGCACCTGATGTACTTGAGACTGACGATCGAGATGTGGCTTTTGGCGTTCGGCCTGATCGGCGACGCGTCGCTCACTGGCGGCGACCCGGACGAGACCGAAGTCGACCCGGACTTCTAGAAGCGACGCCAAGGCGGGACGTCTTACGCTGGGAGCGCAGGCGTCCCGCCTGCTCTTCGTCCTGAGCCCAGATCCAACCTGCGAGGTACGCCTCATTTCCGATCCCCGATCACCTGAAACGCCGCCCAATAATAGGGCGACGAGAAATCCCGCGTCACTTCCTTGCCCTTCGAATCGACGAAGGTCACCGGACCCGCGAGAAACTCCAACTGCGCGGCGCGCAGGGCCTCGTCCTTGGGCTTACCGTCCTTCAGGTGTTGGTAGAAACGAATCATGAGCTCCGCCGTCGACTCGTCGGCGACGCTCCACAACGACGCCACGACCGTCCGCGCGCCGGCGACCTGAAAAGCGCGGCTCAGGCTGAGCAAACCTTCCCCGTCGCGCTCGGGACCGAACGCCGTCTCGCACGCCGAGAGAACGACGAGATCCGCGTCCAGACGGACGCGTTCGTAGATCTCCCAGGCCTGGAGGCGGCCGTTCTCGCGTCCGGGCTCGTCGGTGACCGAGAGGGCGACGAAGGAGTCGAGCGGCGTCACCGGATCCGCGACGCCATGCGCTGCCAGGTGGACGACATCCACCCCGGCGGCGAGGGCTTTGGCGTTCTCTTCGGTCGCGTCCTTGCCGAGGAGCGTCCGGGCGGACGGGTAGAGCTTGCCGATTTCGACGACTTCGCGTCCGCTGCTGGGCAAGGGGAGGAGACCGCCGTCGAAGGCGCCTCGCTCCATCGCCGTGCGGACGGTCGCGTTTTTTTCGACCGGTCCTTTTGGGTAGAGCGGGTTTCCGAAGGCGGCGATTTGTGTCGGGCGGTTGGCGTCCTTCGGACGGCGCTTCAGGAGATGACCGTAGACCGTGGCAGAGACTACGCTGTGGACGGCTTTCGACTCGGCGAGGTAGCGTCCGTCCGGGCCGACGAGGGCGCCGAAGGGGACGTAGAAGAGGGGGCCGTCGGGGACGATGAGGAGTCGTTCGCTCTGGGCGATTTGCTCGGTGACGTCGGCGAGGAGCTTGCCGTAGAGCCAGGACGCCATGACGGACATGCTCGCCTCTGTCCTCGCCGCAGTCGACTTCCGGAGTTGCCCGAAGAAACGCGCGACCTGGTTCCGGAGTGTGATCTCATCGACGTCGACCTCGTGGAGGGCAATCTCGTCGTTGGGGGAGAGAGCGAAGAGGTAGGTCTTCTCGGGAGTGACCATGTAGGAGAGCATCAGAGTCCCCGGTTCGAGGATAGGACGGATCTGCTCGACGGTGAGAGGCTGCGGATCCTCGATCTCCGCGACGGTTGGCGCTCTACGGCGGATCGCGGCCTTGAGACGCTCGCGCTTGTGTCTGATCTCCTTCTGCTCTTCGAGGACAGCGGCGAAGGCGTCCTTCTGTCTGTTGGGGTCCAGCTTGTTGCGGACGAAGACTGTGGCGTCGTATTGGGCGTCGAGATCTCGTCGGCGCTCTTCCAACTCGGGGGGCATCTCCGCGAGGACGACGCCCCTCTCGGCCAACAGGCTCAGGACGCCCTGGGCGCGGAAGCGTTCGAGGATGTGGTGGGCATTTTCTTTGCGCCCGAGGTTGAGGAGAGTCTCCAGAGCTTCGCGGTAGGTCTCTTCAGAGTCTGCCTTAAACTGGCTCCGGGAAGCCTCTGCCCCGGCGAAGGTTCGTGTCTGCGACTCAATCCCATTCAACGCATGGATGTATTGCTGCACCGCCTCCTCATCCATTTGCAGAAAACGATACACCTCGGCAAGAAGCTTTCGACATTTATATGCATAGCCGTAACCTTTATACTGGTTAATTTCAACAGCCTCTTGGCGAATTCGAAAGAGATCTTCAAGTGATCCCTTGGCCTGCCCAACATCGCCCAGAGCATAGAAAGTTGCAGCGAGATTACACATAGAAGCTAATGTATGTGGATGAGCAGAGCCAAACTTCCGATGCAGGGACTCGTACACTTCTCTCTGCATCTTAGCAGCCCGCTCAAGGTCTCCCTGCGCCCCTACATCCTCAGCTAGATTCGCCTTCGCCATTAGCGTTACGAGGTCATCGGGGCCCAGCCCACTAACAAGCTCGCCAAGGACATCGACCTTCACCTCCATTTCATCGTGAGCGGTAAAGTTCATTCTATACATTAACGCAGACGGATGACTAGAGCCACACTTCTGACTCTCAGCCTCCCAGACCTCTTTGAAGAGTTCTCTACTTTTACTAACCTCTCCCTGCGCAGACAAAGTCATGGCCAGGATTCCCATTGCTGACAAAGTGAGTTTATCTCGTGGACCCAAATTCTCTCGACTGATTGCCAGCGCACTCTCCCCAACTATTCGAGCCTCCGCAAGATTGCGCAGGCATCTCAGATTGCCTGCTAAATCAATCATTGCTCTTATGGTTCGTCGATCTCCGGCCCCGAGTTCTTGCCGGTACACTTCAACAACTTTCACCACGAGAGGTTGAGCACCCTCGCAGTCACCCAGATGAGTGAGCTGGTCGGCAAGCTCAAGCATCATGGATAGCGTATCGACATGGCTTTCGCCCTTGAGGTGGATGTAACTGGCCACCACTTCTATCAGAAGTTCTCGCGCTCTCTCAAATTCTCCGCGGCCATGGAAGATATGCGAGACTCTATGCATCACATCTAGAGCTTCATTGCTTTCGACACCCCAGTAGTAGCGGGCGTCCCAGACCTCGGTCATCAGCTCATCATCTGAGCACTGAGATTTGTACTGCCCGCATACCACCCCCCCAAGGACGAGCCCCACCACCAGGACAGTCACGATCTTTCTCCACATCTCGCTCACCTCCATGTCGTCGTTCCGAGACCCTTTCCGAAAGACCCCAACGGGATCCAACATCAAAGCCCAGGGCAAGCGCAGCGCAGCCCTGGGTAAGCAGGTCCCTTGTTTCTTAAAGCCCTGAAGGGGCTTCACATCTCCCCGGCTCTTTTTGTGCAGCCCCTTCAGGGCTGAAGATTCGGGGCGTTCTCTACCCAGGGCTGCGCTGCGCTTGCCTTGGGCTCTGTTGTCAGACCCCTTTGGGGTCAAAGGCAAGACGCCCTGAAGGGCGGACGTGACCATTTCCGACGTAACCATCATTTCCGATCTCCGATCACCTGAAACGCCGCCCAATAATAAGGCGACGAAAAATCCCGAGTCACTTCCTTGCCCTTTGAGTCCACGAACGTCACCGGTCCCGCGAGAAACTCCAACTGCGCGGCGCGCAGGGCCTCGTCCTTGGGCTTGCCGTCCTTCAGGTGCCCATAGAAGCGAATCATCAGCTCCGCCGTCGACTCGTCGGCGACGCTCCACAACGACGCCACGACCGTCCGCGCACCGGCGACCTGAAAAGCGCGGCTCAGGCTGAGGAGCCCTTCGCCGTCGCGCTCGGGACCGAACGCCGTCTCGCACGCCGAGAGGACGACTAAATCCGCGTCCAGACGGACGCGTTCGTAGATCTCCCAGGCCTGGAGGAGGCCGTTCTCGCTGCCGGGCTCGTCGGTGACCGAGAGGGCGACGAACGAATCGAGCGGCGTCACCGGATCCGCGACGCCATGCACCGCCAGGTGGACGACATCCGCACCGGTGGCGAGGGCTTTGACGTTCTCTTCGGTAGCGTCTTTGCCGAGGAACGTCCGGGCGGACGGGTAGAGCTTACCGATTTCGACGACTTCGCGTTCGCTGCTGGGCAACGGGAGGAGACCGCCGTCGAAGGCGCCTCGCTCCATCGCCGTGCGAACGGTCGCGTTTTTTTCGACCGGCCCTTTTGGGTAGAGCGGGTCTCCGAAGGCGGCGATTCGCGTCGGACGGTTGGCGTCCGCCGGACGTCGGTTCAGAAGATGGCCGTAGACCGTGGCGGAGACGACGCTGTGGACCGGTTTCAACTCGGCAAGGTAGCTTCCGGCCGGTCCGACGAGGGCTCCGAAGGGGAGATAGAAGAGGGGACCGTCGGGGATGACGAGAACCCGTTCGCTCTTGGCGATCTGCTCGGAGACGTCGCCGAAGAGCTTGTCGTAGAGCCAGGACGCCATGCCGGCCATGCTTGTTTCCGTCCGTGGCGCGGTCGACTGCCGGAGCTGCCCGAAGAAGCGCGCGACCTGTTTCCAGAGCGTGATCTCATTGATGTCGATCTCA
This sequence comes from uncultured bacterium, assembly GCA_965371445.1. Taxonomy (GTDB): domain Bacteria; phylum Acidobacteriota; class Thermoanaerobaculia; order Multivoradales; family J023; genus DASWIG01. Next base: position 33,121 of record CBDUYN010000096.1, read on the forward strand.
TGGACGATGATCTCGTCGTCACGGGAGAGAGTGAAGAGGTAGGTCTTCTCGGGGCCGACCATGTAGGAGAGCATCAGCGTCCCGGGTTCGAGGATCGGTCGGATCTGCTCGACCGTAAGAGGACGGGGATCCTCAATCTCTGCGACAGCGGGCGCTCGGCGGCGAGTCTCGGCCTTGAGACGCTCGCGCTCGTGTCGGATCTCCTGCTGCTCTTTGAGGACGGCGGCGAAGGCGTCCTGCTGTTTGTTGGGGTCGAGCTTGTCGCGGACGATGACGGTGGCGTCGTATTGAGTGTCGAGATCTCGGCGGCGTTCTTCCAGATCGGGGGGCACCTTCGCTAGGACGATGTCCCGTTTGGCCAGCAGGCTCAGGACACCCTGAGCGCGGAAGCGTTCAAGGACATGGTGGGCTTCTTCATTGCGTTCAAGGAGGAGGAGAGTCTTCAAGGCTTCAAGGTATGTCGCCTCATGTTTCTGCTTGAATTGGCTTCGAACGTCCTCGGCGGCCGCCAGCCTCCTGATCTGGGCTTCGAGAGCGTCGAGAGCCTCTAGATATCGCCGTGCCGCCTGAGCGGGTTCTTTGAGAGCACGGTAGACTTCTGCAAGAGCGCCGAGATTCTTGTATTCCTGCTCAGTGCCCAGGGATTGGTCCGATCCGAATATCATTTGACGGATCTGAAGGAGTTCTTCGAAGAGGAGCCGAGCAGCGCCGGAATTTTTCAGATCTTTAAGGGTTACGGCGAGATTGTGCATCGACTTCAAAGTATTGGGATGCGTGGCTCCGAGATTCCGACGTCGGATCGCCAAGACCTCCTCTTCCATCTTCTGAGCGCTTTGGGTATTCCCTTGCGCTATCATGACTACGGCGAGGTTCTCTATCGCCGCCAAAGTGTCGGGATGCGCAGCACCCAGAACCCGACGTCGGATCGCCAAGACCTCCTCAGCCATCTCCCGAGCGCCTCGGAAATCCTCCTGCGCATACAAAGTGCTGGCGAGATTGTGCATCGACACCAAGGTGTCAGGGTGCGTCGTACCGAGAACCCGACGTCGGATCGCCAAGACCTCTTCTTCCATCTCCCGAACGTCTTGGATATCACCTTGCGCTTTCAGGGTGACAGCGAGGTTCGCCATCGCCGCCAAAGTGTCAGGATGCGCAGCGCCGAGAACCCGACGTCGGATCGCTAAGACCTCCTCTTCCATCTCCCGCGCATCTTGGAGGTCCCCCAGTGCATATAAGGTGTTGGCGAGGTCCGCCATCGCCGTCAAGGTGCTAGGATGCGTGGCACCGAGTTCCCACCGGAGGCCTGCTAAGACCACTTCTTGCATCTTCCGCGCGTCTTGAAAATGCCCCTGCGCTCGTAAGGTGACGGCGAGGTTCGCCATCACCATCAAGGTGTCTGGAGGCACGGGACCGAGCTCCAGACTTCGGATCGCCAAGACCCCCTCCTCCATCTCTCGCGCGCCTTGGTAATCCCCCTGCGCTTTCAGAGTGACGGCGAGGTTCACCTTGGCCTTCAAGGTGTCTGGATGCACAGAACCGAGCTCCCGATTCCGGATCGCCAAGACCTCCTCTTGCATCTCCCGCGCGCCTTGGAAATCCCCCTGCGCGTACAGTGTATTAGCAAGGTTCGCCATCGCCTTCAAGGTGTCGGGATGGGCGGCACCGAGCTCCCGACGGAGGCTCGCCAAGACCTCCTCCAACATCTCCCGCGCGCCCTGGAAATCCCCCTGCGCTTGGAGAAGGATCGCGAGGCCATGCATCGCTGCTAACGTGTCGGGATGCTTGGAGCCTAGAGCCCGAAGTCGGGTCGCCAAGACCTCCTCGAACATCTCCCGCGACTCCGCGTAGGCTCCAGCCTCGTAGAACTTGAAGGCGACAGACGCCATCACACCCAGTGTCAAAGAGTGCTCAGGCCCAAGCTCCGCCTTGACGGCATCGACAACCATCCGGAGGTACTCCTTCTCGTCCGCGGGTCCCTGAGCCCTGACGTCTTCGGCGATCTTCCGCACGAGCGCCTTCTCAGCGCTCTCCTCCGCCTCCTGCCCGCACACCACCCCCCCAAGGACGAGCCCCACCACCAGGACGGTCACGATCTTTCTCCACATCTCGCTCACCTCCATTTCGTTGTTTCGGGTCCGGCGTCGAATCGTCCAGCCGTCCCCTTACCCTGCGTCGCGCAGACGGGCCGTGGATCGTCTCAGCGACGTCCACGGACGCGGCGACGGTGTCGTCGTCCCGTCTTGATCTTCCCTTAACCGGGGTGGAGGACGCCGCTGCGGATTTCGGGGCCGGATCCGTCCTCTCCCGGCCCGACAGAGACGCCGATCAGAGTCTGGCGCCATGAGACCACCCGAACCACCTTGAAGCCAGCACAGAGCTACGGTACACTGAGGGAAGTCCCTGAGGCAGAGACGAGGGGACGGGAGACGACGATGACGCTGACCCTGACCTTACCGCCCGATCTTGAGGAGCGCTTGACGCAAGAGACCCAACGTCAAGGCACCGTCGCCGACGAGTATGCTCTCAGGCTCTTGGATGAGCACCTTCCACCGAAGGAGCCCGCGACGGAACTGGTGGATCTCCTCCAGTCCTGGATCGATGGAGACGACGCCGAGGACCAGGAGGAAACAGGGGAATGGCTGGTTCGAGCCCTTGACGAGGACCGTCCGTCGGATCGGAAGCTGTTCCCCCAGGCGCTCAAGGGCGTCACGTGGTGAGCCCGACCGTACTACTCGATTCAGGGCCTCTCGGCTTGGTGACCAACCCGAGACTGTCACCGCAAGGAGTTGCCTGCGCCGAGTGGTTGCAGAGGCTGTTGAAGAAGCAAGCTCGGGTCATCGTCCCTGAGATCGCGGACTACGAAGTGCGTCGTGAGCTCCTACGAGCGGGCAAGACGAAAGGCGTCGCCAGGCTGGATGCTCTGAATCAGCGGCTGGAGTACCTGCCGATCACGACACGGTCGATGCGTCAGGCGGCTCTCTTTTGGGCAGAAGCCCGTCAGAAGGGCCAACCCACGGCAGGGGACAAGACGATCGACGCCGACATGATTCTCGCTGCTCAAGCCAAGACGCTCGAGGTGCCGGAGGCGGTGATCGCGACGACGAACGTGGGGCACTTGTCCCGATTCGTTGCCGCTGCGGTGTGGCAGGATGTGGACTGGCCGCCGTCGCCTGAGCCACGATGACCCAGCTTGCCGAGAGAATCACCGTCGACCTGGAGCAGTGCGGCGGACGCCCGTGTGTTCGGGGCATGCGGATTCGCGTCGTCGACGTCCTGGACCTCCTGGCCGACGGGCTGAGCCGTCAAGACATCCTCGAAGAACTGCCCACGACGTCGTCGCCTGCATTCGCTTCGCCAGACAGCGCGTCGACCACGCTCCTGTGTAGACAGGTGGGCTTCGCGCCGCTGCGGATCTCGGGGGACGCTCGCCAAGACCGGACGGAGGGCTCGTCCATCCTCTGGTATTGAGAAGATCGTCAGGTTTTTCGGGGAATCGGCGCGTCCCAACGGCCATATCTATGCGACGAACGGTCCTCCGACGGCTTGGAATGGCCATTCCAACGCGATGAACGGTCTTCCAACGGCTTGGAATGGCCATCTGGGCTCGACGGAAGAGCGTTCGTCGGCTTGGAATGGGCCAATCCAACGCGATGGGAGAGCGTTCAACGGCTTGGAATGGCCATTTGGACGCGACGGAAGACCGTCCATCGAGCAGACATGGCCATGATTTTCGCGTTTCCCTTACGGATGGCCGAGCCAGCTGGCGATTTGGGGGAAGTTGGCGCGTTTGACGGGGAAAGCCTCGGAGGAGGGCGTCCTCGGGGATTGGGGACAAGGGCCGGTACCGCGCAAGCAGGCTTCCCGGACTCTTCGTCGGTCCAGGTCGTATACAATGGTCTCGGAGGACGCCTGATGCGTGAGTACACCGTGGTCTATCAGACCGTCGAGGATGGCTGGATCATGGCCAGTGTCCCTGAGCTGCCGGGAGCCGTGACCCAGGGCCGGGACATGGAAGAGGCTCGGTCCATGATCAAGGAGGCGGTCGAGCTCCTGCTCGCCGGCTACCAGGAGTCGTTGCGCTAGACTGACGGCACTATGCCCACCGCGGACGACGTCACCGCTCTCCTCGACGCCTGGAACCAGGGCGAGGCCGAGGCCCTCGACCGCCTCATGGACGCCGTCCAAGAGGAGCTGCGCGTCCTCGCCGGACGCCTCTTCCGGCACGAACGCCGCGACCATACGCTGCAGCCGACCGCTCTCGTCAACGAGCTCTACCTCCGCTTCGCCGGACAGCGGAAGGTGCAGTGGCACAGCCGGGCCGAGCTCTTCGCGGTCGCCGCCCGCGGCATGCGGCGCGTCCTCGTCGACCACGCGCGGCGGCGCGACGCCGAGAAACGCGGCGGCGGGCTCGTCCGCGTCGCCTTCGACGAGGCGCTCGACTTTCCCGCCGGCACCGCGCCCGACGTCCTCGCCCTCGACGAGGCCCTCCTCGACCTCGAACGCCTCCACCCCCGACAGGCGCGCGTCGTCGAGATGCGCATCCTCGTCGGGCTCAGCCTCGAAGAGATCGCCGCCGTCGAAAAGGTTACCCGCGCCACCGTGGCCCGCGAATGGCGGACGGCAAGGCTCTTTCTGCTGCGTCAGATAAGGCCCTGATGAAGATCTTCCGCCCTCTGCTGCGTCGTTTTCGTCGTGCCGCTCCGGAGATGGACGGCGAACGGTGGCAGCGGGTGATCGAGGTCGCCGACGAGGCGTTGAAGCGTCCGGAGGCGTCGGAGCGGCGGCGGTTTTTGGGGGAGGCTTGTGGTGGGGATCGGGAGTTGCGTCGTGAGGTGGAGGAGCTGTTGCGGTTTGAGGACGCCGAAGACAAGGGCAAGCCTTGCCTTGATCTACTTAATGAGCTGAATTCGTGCGAGGCTACTTCGAGCCAAGGCTCGCGTCGTCACGGTAGGACCTCCCGTTACCAAGCGGCCCCCGCACAGATCCCAGCGT
>CBDUYN010000097.1:0-37785 GCA_965371445.1 uncultured bacterium
CAAGTCTCAAATGGCCGCGATTCTCCCGGGCAAAAGAGGAGCCAGTCCGAAATGGACGCGATGGGCCGCGGCAGAAGATGGGGCAGCGGCTTCCAGGGATTTCCCCCTCGGCGACGGTCCAAGGGACCTTGCTCCCGAGAGCGGCAAGAGCTGCCGGAGGGGCGCCGGTGAGCCCTTGAGATGCCATGCGTTTCACAAGCCCCTTGTTTTCAACGGTTTACGCCTGATATCACGTGCTCAGGGGCGCTTTGCTGACTGCGGAATCAGGCCTCACGAGCGCGGCGTCCGACCAAGCCGAACGAATTTGGCCTTGAGATCCCTTCGGACAGCGTTCGACAGGCCGTCCGAAGGAGAAAATGACGACATAGCAAGGGTCGAGACGCAGCTCTTCCGTGGCGGCAGCTGGCTCTCGACGCCTCCGCAACTGCCCCTCGTTGCGCAAGGAGGCGAGCAAGGCTCGACTCCAGAGCCTGCGAGACCTCGGCCGCGCGCTCTCAAGGTTGCCGAAGTGGGTGGAACCGCCCCCGGCTCGCCAGCAGCATCCGCAGACGGCCGACGACGTCGTCTTCTTCGTCCTCGTCCGCTTCGCTCGCGATTCCGAAACGCATGGCGTCGAAGGCCGGCAAGCGGGCGATCGCCGGCATGGGCGAGTGCGGACCCCGTACCGAGAACCAGAGGATCCGGTTCAAAACCTCGGGATCCGCCATGTCGGCGTGCTCCAGGTTCTGCTCCAGGGTTCGCTCGGCCCAATACGCCGCCTGGGCGTCCCGCGGCTCCGGGTTCATGAGGTTGTCGAGCGCCACCTCCGGCAGGATCGCCTCGTAGGGCGTCAGATCGGGCTCGTCCCGGAAGATGTCGATCGGCACCGCCGCCGCGTCGAGGACGTTCATCGGCTCGATGCCGAGCAGGAGCTCCAGGGTCCGGATGAGGCTGACCGTGTTGTGGAACTCGTGGACCAGCTCGCCGGGACGGTTGTAGGCGCTGATCACCAGGGCCGGCGAACGATGGGCGTCCACGTGGTCCGGACCGTTCTGGGCGTCGTCCTCGACGACGAAGACCGCGGTGTCCCGCCAATACGGGCTCTTCGAGACCGCCTCCACCAGGACGCCGAGGGCATAGTCGTTCTCGGCCACCATGAACTGCGGCGTCGGCATGCCGGGCCAAAGCCCCGCCGTATGGTTGTTGGGCAGGCGGACGATCGAGAGGTTCGGTAGCTCCTCGCCCGCGCCCGTTTGCCGAGCCCGGACATAGCCGCGAAACTCCTCGAGCCAGGCACTGAGGCGCGAATGGCCGCGGAAGCGGGGGTTCTCGTGGTCGGACGAGATCACCGGATCGACGCCGTCGCTGCGGGCCGCGACGTAGGACTCGACGGTCATCGCGTCGGGCGTCTCCAGGTCGTAGTTGCGAAAGGCCGGGCTGTGACGGCCTTCGAGCGTACGCTTGGTGGCCAGCGTCGCCTCGTTGGGCGAGAGGTCGGGATAGGGCTTGGCGGCGTTGGCGTTGAAGGCTTCGACGTCGGCCCGCGAGACCGTACCGACGAACTCGCCGTAATTGCGATAGGTGAGCCCGGCGCGCGCCGCGGCGTCCCAAAGGTAAAGCGACTCCGGCTCGGCGACGTCGCGGCCGCCCTGGAGGTACGGCACGTAGCGCTTCATGTGCTCGACGACGTCGTGGGCCGTGACGGGCGTCGGAAGGACCGGCTCCACGCCTTCCCGGGGCCTCAGGTCGGGCAGACGGTTGAAGCCTTCGAAATCGTAGCTGCCGCCCCGTCCCGAGTAGCTCCAACGAAACGATTTGTCGACGAAATCCGACGAAAAAGCCGCCGTCGTCCAGTTGTGGCCGTCGGGGCTCGCCTCGGAGTTGACGAAGAAGCGGTCGAAGAGCCCGAACCGCAGCGCCAGGGCACGATGGTTGGGCGTGATGTTCTGAGCCGGCCCGCCCGGACGCCGCGCCGCCGCGCCGGCGCCGAAAATCGCGAGGGACGCCTCGCCGTCGGCGCTCTCGCCGTTGCCCGCCGCCGGCAGGTCGCCGAAGACCTGGTCGTAGCTGCGGTTTTCCTTGATCACGTAGATCACGTGCCGGATCGGGGACGCTTTCTCGAAGAGCCGGCTCCGCGGCGGACCGATCAGGCCGTTGGACCGCATGGCCTGCTGGGTGTAGCGCGAGAGCGTTTGGGCGTCGGGCTCGTCGAGCCAGCTGACGTTGCCCGAGACCAGGGAGACGACGTACTGGCCGACGAGATTGCCGGGACGCGCGGGGAAGCGCTCGTTCGGAGCGTTCGACGCCATGCCGGTCTCGTTGACGTCGAGCGACGAGGTCTCAAAGCCCGTGCCTTTGCCGTTGCCGATGAGCAGGCGATTCCCCACGACAGCGACCGCTGAGGGGTAGAGGCCGGTGGGAATGAAGCCCACCACCCGGCTACGCTCCTCTTCGTCTTCGTCTTTGTCTTCGTCCGACGGCACCTCCGGGAGCGGCACCTCCGGGAAGAGCCCGTGCGAGCGGTCCGAAAGGGCGACCACGGCGACCGCCTGGCTGTGCGAGTTGGCCACGTAGAGGGTCGAGCCGTCGTCGGTCAGGGCGAGCCCCTCGGGGCTCGAGCCCACCCGGTCCCCGGGAGCCAGGCCGACCTCGATCGTCTCGACGACCTGGTCGCTTGCCGTGTCGATGACCGAGACCGCGTCGGCGTTGGAATTGACGACGTAGAGCAACGTCCCGGCGGGGTTTAGGAGCATGGCGGTCGGATGACGGAGGACGGCGATCCGCCGAATCGTCAGGTCCGGGTTTTGCGGATCGACGACGGCGATGGTGTCGGTTCCCCAGCAGGAGACATAGACCTTGGTGGTGGGTTTCCTCTCGGGGTCGGCGAGGGCGACTACACCGTAGGGATAGACCAGCTCCCGGTCGTGGGAGCGCAGGTCGAGGCGGACGGGGGTGCGCGCCCCGCGCAGGCCGCGGACGATGCCGAGGTTGTCGGCCAGGTGGTTGGCGACGAAGAGCGTGTCGCCGTCGCCGCTCAAGGCGAGCCCCAGGGGATAGACCGGCTCGACGTCGGAGTGGTACCGCGGCGAGGAGGCCTTGGTGGCGAACCCGGTGACCGAAATCGATCGAGCCGGACGGCCGCCTTCGGGCCCGCCGTCCGGCGAGCCCGGAGAGATCGGACGCTCCTTGTCGGGGGCGAAGCGGAAGATCCAGACCTTGTTCTCGAAGCCGCCCGAGACGTAGAGCGGCCAGGCACCGTCGTGGCCACGAACCGGCGAGAAAGCGACGCCGACCTGGGCGCTCTGCGGCGACGGGAAGTAGACGTTCTGGACGACCTCGGGAGCGCGTGGCGCGTTGAGGTCGATCACCGCCAGGGACTGGGCGGGCCGGCTCTCCGCGTCGAGCTGTATGCCGTAGCCGCTGTTGACGGCGACGAGGTAGCGGCCCCGTCCGCCTGGGCCGGACGCGTCGGGGCTGCGGACGAAGGCGACCGGCAGGGCGCCGACGGCCGGACGTCCGGTGTCGGCGTCGAGGATGAGCTCGCCCGCGGGGGTGAAGGGGCGCCCTTGGAGCGCGGGAGCCCGGGCGGGTTCCCGGGCGCTGTTCTGATCAGGTCCCTCCTGGGCCGACGCGGCGGATGGGATCGAGGTGAGAAGGAGAGCGAGAGCGGCGAGATGACGAGGCCTCATGGAAATCTCCTTGGAAAGACGGCTGCAACGAAACCGATGCTAACACCCGTCTTGAAACGGTCCGCCGTTCAGGCCGACGGGGGCTTGCGGAACCGCGCGATCAGGAAGATCGTAGCATGGGCGAAGCTGGTCGGCGGCGCTGTGTGTGCCGTTGAATCCGGATTCGGTCCCGGTTATCCTGGTCTCCCTCTTTTCCAGCAAGACAAACCAGGAGATTTCTCTCTCATGCTTCGATCGAAAACCCGACATCAGCTCCTTGGGGGGCTGGCGGAGCTGGACCTGGCGCTACGCCACACCTTTCGCCTTTCCCGCGGAGCGAGCGACGAACAGCACAATCTGGTGGTCGAGCTCGTGGACGACGGCCTCGTCGGGCTGGGCGAGGCGGCGCCGATCGCGCGCTACGGCCAGGACCGCGAAAGCGCCGCACGGGCCGTCGAGGCTATGGCCGGACGCCTCGGCGATCCCCGCTGCTTCGACGCCGCGGCGGCCCGGGCCGCGGTGCCCGGGCAAAGCGCGGCGGAAGCCGCGGTCGACATGGCGCTGCGGGACCTTGCCGGGAAGCGGCTGGAGGCGCCGCTTTACGAGCTCCTGGGCCTCGATCCGGGGGCGACGCCGCCGACCTCGATGACCATTGGCCTCGACACCCCCGAGGTGGTCGAGGCCAAGGTGCGGGAGGCCGCGGACTTCGAGGTGCTGAAGGTGAAGCTCGGCACCGAGGACGACCGCGCCGTCCTCGAGGCGGTGCGAGACACCACCGACCAACGGCTGCGGGTCGACGCCAACGAAGGCTGGACCCTCGAGGACGCCCTGGATCGCTTGGAATGGCTGGCGAAAATGGGGGTGGAGCTTGTCGAGCAGCCGCTTCCGGCGGCACAGCTCGCGCAGACCCGCGAGCTTCGTCGGCAAAGCCCTCTGCCGCTCGTCGCCGACGAGAGCGTCGGCCGCGCCGTGGACATCCCACGGCTCGCCGGGGCTTTTGACGCCGTCAACATCAAGCTCATGAAGTGCGGGGGCATTGGTGAGGCCCTGCGCATGATTCACGTCGCCCGTGCCCACGGCATGCAGGTCATGCTCGGCTGTATGGTGGAGTCGTCGCTGGGCATCACCGCGGCCGCTCATCTCTCGCCGCTCGTCGACTTCGCCGACCTCGACGGCCATCTCTTGGTGAAGAACGATCCTTTTCTCGGCGCGACGGTCGTGAACGGCCGTGTCGTCCTGCCGGACGCCCCGGGTCTTGGGATCCGGCGCCGCGATGGTTAAAAGGAGCGCTGTTGGAGCCCAACGATCTCGACTTGCCGATTCCTACCACCCGCCGGAGTCGCCTCGTAGGCATCTTGCTCTCGCCGCTCGGAGTAAGTGTCGCGACGCTTCTCCTTCACGTCCTGGTGGCGGGCTGGTTCGATCTCCCCGGCGCTTTCGGCAAGTACAACCTGGCCGCACAACAGTATTTGAACGGCGAGCTCCTGAGCGAGCGCCTCTTCGATTTCAGCCCGCTCCTGCTCTATCTCTCCGTCGGCGCGGAGGCCCTGTTCAGCGATCCGCAGGCTGTGCTGGAAGGGTTACAGATTCTCCTGAGCGCGGTAAGCGCGGGTCTTTTCTTTGCCTTGCTGCGGTTGCGTTTCTCCGTCGGCTTGAGCGCGGCGGCGGTCCTTGCCTTCGCCCTCGACCGCCACCTCCTGGTCTACCAGCGCATCGTCGAGCCCGACGTCTATCTCCTCGCCTTCGTCGTGGCGTGCCTGTTTTTTCTCAAGCGTGCCCATCGCCGCGAGGACGATGTCGCCTCGCCCTGGATTGCCGGAGGTTTCGCGGCGCTTTGTACCTTGATCCGCCCGACGTTCGTGCCGCTGATCCTTTTGCTCCCGTTTTATCTCAAGCCGCGCGGCACCACGGCACGCCGGCTGTGGTTGGCGCGCAGCGCGGGGGCTCTTCTTCCCGTCGTTGTCGTCGTCCTGGCGCTCATGGCGCGGGCCGCCGTCGTCACGGGCGATCCTCGCACCCCGGTGATGAATCCCGGTTCGGTCTTCTTCGAAGGCAACAATCCCATCTCGCGGGGCACGAGTGCCGTCTATCCGCCGCTCGTCTTGAAGCTCTACGGCTCTCGTTCGAGCCAGAATCCCGACAGCCCACATATCTACTACAGGACTTTGGCGCGCGCCGCGACCGGGCGGCCGCTCTCGATATCTGAAGCCAACGCCTACTGGACGGAGAAGACCCTACGCTATGTTCGGGCCGAGCCGGGTCGGTTCCTGGGGCTCTTGCGAGAGAAGCTTTTAAACGCCTTCCACGGCTATCGCTGGCACGATATCCTGAGCGCCTGGCATTACGACCGGATGCTGCGCGTCCCGGCGGTCCCCTTCGCCCTGGTGACGGCGCTTGCCTTGAGCGGTCTCCTCCTCGAAGTTCGCGAGTGGCGGCAAAGCATCCTTTACTACGCGCTCGCCTGCGCACAGCTCGGTGTGATGTTTGTCTTCTACGTATCGGCACGCCAGCGTTTGGTCTTGTTACCGGCGCTGCTCTATTTCGCCGCCGTGAGTGTCGAGAGAATCGTCCGGCTGGGACGGCGATCGCTTCTTCTCCTCGCGCTGATCGGCGTCTTGACGCTCTCGTTCCTCTTGCCTACGGAGGCGATCCGCGACGAAGAGTACCGCCGCGACGGTTATGTCGCGGCCGAGCCCATGCTCCGGGAGATCCGGGCGCGAAGCGCGGCCGGCGAGCCGCTGGCCTGGAACGTGGACCTCGCGGCCGCGGCGATCGGCTACACCCCCTGGTGGATCGACCTGATGCGTCCGGCGCACTTTCCTCAGGACGACGCGAGCCTCGAGGAGCGTGTCGCCGAGGCGCTACGGGGACGGGGCGAATCGGGGGTCTCGCACGACTTCGACCTCGGCGTCCTGTGGCTCGAAGCCGGACGTCTGGACGAGGCGGAGCGCCTGCTCGCGCCGCTCGCCGACGCGGGCCGGGAGGTCTACCGTGACGCCGGCCAACCCTCCGATCCGCTCTTTTTCCTGGCCCGGACCGCGGCGCTTGGCGGCCATCGCGAGCGTGCGGTCGAACGGCTCCAAGAGGCGCTTGAGCGCTCACCGGGTCATCCGTACGTCCTCGCGGAGCTTGTCGCGCTGACCGGCGACACCGCCTATGAGGCGCCGCTTTTCGACTTCTCGAACGAGCTCGACGCCCGCTATCTCCTGGGCCAGGCTTTCCTGCGCTACGGCCGCGGCGAGGAGGCGGTGGAGGCGTTCGATTTCGTGGTCCGCCGGGTACCGGAGCTCCGCGAGGGGCGCATCCACCTCGCGGCCGCTCTGGCCGCGTGCGGGCGGATCGACGAGGGCGCCGAGCGATACCTGGAGGTGGTGCGCGAGCAGCCGGAGCCGATTCTCTTGAGCCTTCATATCGTCCCGCTCTTTCGTCGCTGGATGGCGCTTCACCCGAATCGTCCGCAGGTTCAGTTCTTGGGCGCCCGGGTGCTCTATCTGCACGGTCGCCTGCGGGAAGCCTTGGAGGTCCTGGAGGGTCTCGAAGCTCCGGCCGCGCTACGCCAGCGGGTCGAGGAGGAGAAAGCGCGCATTCGCCGCGCCCTCGCCCCACCCGGGGAGGCGCATTGATGACCAGCGAGTCGAGGAGGTGGCGCGCGATCCGCGACACTTCCTCGACCGCCTCGCCGAAGACGGTCTCTGATGTTTCGGCACATGACCTTTCTCTCTTACCTGTTTAGAATGGTCCGTCTTGTCGGAACCGGCTTCGGTTTCCCGACCCGAAACTCCAGCTTACGACCACGGAGGACGCCGATGAAACCGCCCGAGCTCATCCGACTCACCCCGGGCAAGCGGGTGCTCTTCCTCACCAAGGACGCCGAGCTCATCCGCCGCCAGCTCCAAGGCGAGCTCGATCTCACCATGGACGACGTCTCGGTCGACGACCTCCTCGACGACATCAACACCGACATGATGACGCCGGCCTGGGTGTGCTTTCACCACCGTCCCGAGGACATCGCCCGCGAAGCCTACGCCGGGCTGATCGTCGACGAGGAGCGCGTCTTCGAGCGCGACGCCCTCCTAGACGGCGGCTTCGAGGTCATCGTCTCGGGCTACCGCAAGGGCGTCGGCTCCTCGCGCGAGACGGCGGTCCAGGCGGAGAAGTGGAGCGGTATCCGGATCGCCATCGCCGCCTCCTTCGCCCCGATCCACGCGGGCAACAACGTCAACCAGGGGGTCCTGATGGGCGACCACGACGTGCTCCGCCGCCTCCAGGCAGGCGTTGGCGTGCCCCTGGAGGAGCTCTGCTGTGGCCGCGATCCCGTGACCCGGCTCGTCATCCGCCACGGTGGGCTCTTTCCCTTTGCAAGGGCCCTCCAATCGGGCGAGGTCGAGGTCCCCGCCCACGATACCGGCGAACGGCCGATGACGATGACTGAGAAGATCCTCGCGCGACACCTCGTGGGCGACGCAGCGCCCTACCTGAAGCCCGGCGACGCCGTCCTCGTCGGGGTCGACGGCGGCTACACCCACGACTTCACCTCCGCCCAGGTCCACTACTTCCTCCAGCAGGAGTACGGCGAGGGCTACCGGGTCAAGAACCCCGAGCGCTTCGCGGCGTTCGAAGACCACCTGGTCTACGCCGACGGCGTCCGGCGCTTCGCGAAGCTCCTGCCGCTCATCGACACGATGCGCGGCCTGCAACGCGAGTTCCAGTCGCACTCGGGAGTCCAGGGCTACCTGACGGAGGACGGCGTCTCCCCCGGCATCTGCCACGAGCTGGCGCGCGAGCGCCTCGTCAGTCCCGGCGACTTCATCCAGGCAACCGACAGCCACACCTGCATGGGGGGGTGCAACAACGCCCTCTCCTGGGGCGTGGGCGCGACCGAATACGCCAACCTCGTCTACAGCGGCTTCACCCCGGTCGAGGTTCCGGAGTCGATCCGCTTCGAGCTCGTGGGCGAGCTGCGCGGGAACGTCACCGCCAAGGACGTCATGCTCTACATCCTCCTCCACTACGCCCGGCCACAGAAAACGCTCAAGCGGGTGATGGAGCTCACCGGCCCCGGCGTCGCGAGCCTGTCGATGGACGAGCGGGCGACGCTCACCAACATGGCCACCGAGTGCTCGGCGCGCGGTGCCATCGTCATGGCCGACGAGAAGACCTGGGAGTGGCTCGCCCACTACCGCGGCGGAACGGACGTCGAGGCGATGAAGGCGCGGGCGGTCGAGCCTGACGCCGGCGCCGAGTATGCCGGGGGCGTCCACGAGATCGACCTGTCGGCGATCGAGCCCATGGTGGCCCATCCCGGCGACCCCGACCGCGGCATCCCGTCGGATCCGACGAACGGCGAGCTCGTCTCGAACCTCGACGAGGTCACGATCGACATCGCCTACGGCGGGAGCTGTACGGCGGGCAAGATCGACGACCTCGCCTTCTACCATCGGGTGGTCAAGGAAGCGGCCGACGCGGGACGCAAGGTCGCCGACGGCGTACGGTTCCTGATCCAGTACGGCTCGCGGACCGTCGAGAGCTACGCCCGCGAGCAGGGTTTCGTCGAGGACTTCGAGCGTGCCGGCGTCGAGCTCATCCAGCCCGGGTGCGGCGCCTGTATCGGCTGCGGCCCCGGGGTCTCGGAGACGAGCGAAGAGGTGACGGTCTCGGCCATCAACCGCAACTACAAGGGCCGCTCCGGACCCGGACGGCTCTACCTCGCCTCACCGCTCACGGTCGCGGCGTCGGCCTTTACCGGCTACATCACCGAGTACCGCCCGGGGATGTTCACTTGAGATGTAGCGATTTGTCCTTGGAGACTTGAAAAACGAGCTTCGGTGCTTCTCGGGGGAGCTCGATCTCCTCCTGGAATCTCCGCGGCTTCCGTCTCTCCTGCCGCTTTTTTTGCTCCTCTCGTTCCGTCATGTTCTCGCAGACGTAGAACTTTCTTCCCTCTCGATCCTCTAGACGGCAACTGCCGGCGCCGATGACATTCTTGGAGCGCACACGAGCCGCTCCCCCGTAGGGATAGAGATAGCGAACGTCTTTGCCTTCCGCAGCCGGCTTGGTGGGCACCTCGGAGTAATAGGTGGCGCCACTGTTGCCGTTGGGGTTGACCTTCATGACGGCGATCATCCGGTCGTCGTAGCGCCGGATCTCGAACGGGACCACGGTCAAGGTGTTCGGGAGGAGGTTGTCGACGATGAACCGGGCCACGGCCCTCGACGGCTCGCCGGGTTGCATGAAGGCGTGAATCTGCTGCCGGTCCGTTGCGGAAAGTCCCCAGGCCTTCTCGGGCAGAGCGACCGCGAGCTTCGTGATACGGTCCTTCCGATGAGCTCTGGGCGGCATCCCGATGGCATGTGCAAAGACCGGATTTATGTTGCGGTTGTTGGCGCTGACCTTGCCCTTGGTGCGTGCCCCCGGGCTCAAGACCGCCGGCCCCCGGTAGCTGACGTGGCCCAGGGGGCCGCGAATCACCAGGTCGCTGACGGCACAAAGTGCCGCCATGCCCAGATGGCGGCGAATGGAGCGGCGCAGGAGCTCGCGGGCCTCCTTGAACAGCTGTCCCGGCCTGTCGCTCAACAGATGGTGAGCGGTCGCTTCACCGACTAGAGACCAACCCCAGTAGATACCCGAAAGGGGTTCGTAGCCGTTGAAGTAGAAGATCCGGTCGGAGTTGCTGCCGCTTCCTTGTTCTTCGTGACTCAGAAGTCTTCTCCACCACAGCGCTGCGTCGCGGGGCGCGGCCTTGGCGCGGATCGCGTTGGTCAATCGCGGCCGGTTCATACTTCCCGGCCGGCCCTTGATCCACCCGTTCAAGCCGTCGTCGAGGTTCTTCTTCCAGTGACCGCCGGGGTGGGGTGCCCTGCCGGTCGTGACGATCTCGAGTAACTCCTGGAGGAGGACCTGATCCGGTTGTGCCATGACTCGTCTCCTTCAAACTTGTTGGAAAGCTCCAGGCATTGTACTCCGGGATCGAGAAAATTTCAAGGTCCGGAGCAGAGAACGCCCCTCCTAAAGCTGCCCGGTCGCCAGGTCGAGGACCGAGCGCGCCAGGAGGATGTCGCGCTGCGCCGTCACCTCGCGGAGCCGCGCTTCGGTCAGGGCGGTCTCGGAGTCGAGCAGCGCGGTCAGGGTGGCGAGTCCTTCCTTGTAGCGATCCTCGACGATGACGAGGCTGCGTTCGGCAAGCTGGGCACCCCGCTCGGCCTGCTCGACGCGCTGATGCGCGGCGCGCAGCTCATGGTAGGCCCGGCGCACCTCCAGGCCGATCGACTGCGTGAGAAGCTCCCCCATCTCCGCGGCCTCCCGCGCCCGGGCGCGGGCCGCTTCGATGCGGGCACGCTCACCGCGTCCCTGGTAAAGAGGGACACGAAAGCCGATCGCGACGGAGTAATTGTCGCCGTCGTTGCCAAAGAAGTCCTCGGCGTTGGTTTCCCAGGAAGCCTGGAGACCCAGCTGCGGCAGACGCGTCGAGCGGGCCAGAGCCACCTGGGTCTCGGCCGCCGCGACGTGCCGGCGCGCCGCGTCGAGGTCGGGACGGCTGTCGAGGGCCCGTTTGACGAGCGCGGCGATCTCGATTTCTTCGACCGGTGGCAGCGCCAGGGTTTCCGGCAGGTCGAAGGGAGTCTCCAGGTCTCGTCCGAGCACCAGGTTGAGCGTCGCACGCGACACTTCGACGCCGCTCTCGGCACGGATCACGACTTCCTGGACCTCGCTCTCTCGCACCTGGGCCAGGAGCAGGTCCGACTCGACGACCAGGCCCCCTTCGTAGAGGTCCCGGGTCAGCTTGACGTGGGCGCCGGCGGTCTCCAGGGCCTCGCGGGCCACGTCGAGCTGATGGCGTGCGAGGACCGCCGTGGCGTAGCTTTCCGTCACCCGGCGGACGAGCTCCTGGCGGGCCCGCTCGCGCTCCGCTTCGGCGGCGTCGCGGCCGAGGCCTGCCGCCTCGCGGCCCCTGGCGAGGGCGCCGCCCATCCACAGGGGCTGCTGAAGCTCTACGCGGAGGTTCCAGTTGTCGAGAGCGTCGGGCTGATTCAGCGATGGGATCGCGAAGTTTAAGGGCCCGAAGGCCTCCTGGCGCAGGAGGTTGCCGAAGACGTAGACCGGGTTGGTCGTCCGCTGGACATCGCCGGCCAGGTCGAGGCGCGGCAGGCGCCGCGAGCGCGCTTCGTCGACGGCGGCTTCGGCCACTTCGACGCGAGCGCCGGCGGCGGCGAGCTCCTGGTTTTCCGCCTCGGCGATCGCAAGGGCCTCTTCGAGGGTCAGGACGCCGTCCTGCGCCGCGGCCGGAAGGGCGGTCAGGGCCAGCGCCACGACGGCCACCGCGGCGGCCCGGAATCGAAACGTCTTCGTCATGGCGTCCTCCCTTCAGGCCGTGGCGCTTTGGGTGGAGAGCCGCCGGAGCAGCATCTCCAGGGGGCAGAAACCCGTCAACGAGCTCTGGAAGAGGTTCACGCCCACAAACGCCGTGAACAAGAAGAAGCCCGGGTGGACCCACCAGCCGAGCGCCAGGCTCGCGAGGATGAAAATGCCGGCAAAGGCGCGGATCCTGTCCTCGATCGTCATCTCTTGTCCTCCTTCGTGAGGCGGTCCGTTCCGCCTTCAGTGGAGGGATGCAGGGGAAGGCGAATCGGTCACAGGTCAGCCGGCGACCTTCCACGCTCGTCCCGACTCCGCGTCGGGACGCCTTCTTCGACGCTCTGCGTCGCCTTGCCTGGCAGTAGGCCTCAGAGGAGTTTGGCCAGAGCGGCTACGATACCGATCGCGACGACCATCATGCCTCCCAAGCGAATGACGAGGCGGTACTCGAGCTCACGCAGATCCTGCTTGGTGACCAGCCGTTCGTCGATCATCTCCGCCTGGGCTTCGGCGAGGGTCTCCGCCTGTTTGTCTTCGAAGCCCGCCGCCTTCAGTCTTTTGGCGTAGGCCAGGGTGTCAAAAGCGATCGAGGAAGCCATACGACGATCTCCTGAGTCGATGGTGTGCCTTGGAACAGCCCCAGGGCTTCTTAGTCTACCACGGGATCCTGGTGATCGGATCCCTCCGGCTCGCGACCGCCTATCAGGTGAAGACGGCCTCGTAGATCATGCCGTTGTCCCCGGCGTCGGGGCCGAGGGTGACGAGGAAGAGGTCGAGCTCGCCCATCGTGTCGTTCTCGAGGCGGTAGATGCCCTGCTCGATGGGCTTGTTCATGGGTCCCTGGAAAAGGACCGAGAACGCCTTTTTGTCCTCGCGCCGGGTGTGGCTCGTGATCCCGCTGACCTCGACGAGCTCGGCCTCGACCGTCTCCTCTCCCGCCCGGATGCGGAAGGTCTGGTTCAGGCATTCGTTGAACTTCTCGGCGGACAGGGTGTCAAGCGGCATCTCGGTTCTCACTCCTTGCCGGCCGTGACTTTGGCCGGCGTCCATTCCATCAGGTGGTAGACGCCCTGCTCTTCGATCTTCTCGAAGCCGAGGCGTTGGTAGAGTCGCATGGCGGGGTTGTTCTGCTCCACGTGGATGCGTACGAGCAGCCCCTTCTCCTCGCCCTCGACAAGGATCGAGCGCATGATCCGGCCACCGACGCCGACGCCGCGGTGCTCGGGCAAGAGCGCGATGTCGATCAAGCGGATCTCGTCTTGGCGACGGTCGACGCAAAGGCGTCCGGCGGGCTCGCCGTCGAGGAGGATGAGGTCGAACGTCGCGTCGGGGAAGTGCTCGTCGTAGTAGGTCTTCTGGGCGTCGAACTGGAAACGCAGAAAAGCCTCTTTCTCGGCGTCGCTCCAGGGCACCATCGCCATCTCTTCGGCGCGGGTGCTGGCGTAGACGCGGCGATTGAATTCCTGGTCGGCGGCTTTCACCGGCCGGTAGGCGATCTTTCTCATCGGCTCGTCCTACGCTCCTTGGCGGCTCCTGACCGGCAAACCGAACCAGCCCGCCTCTTCGAGGCGGGCTGGCTTGTCTTGCTCCTGTCGAGATCCGGAACGGTTCTCAGCAGAAGGTGGCCTGGAAGCACGGTGCTTCTTCGTCTTCCCGGTCGGCCGCCGTCAGGTAGAGGGCGATCTCCCCGAGATCGTCGTTGCGGAGGTTGTGGCAGCCCTCGTCGATCGCGGCGTCCTGGCTCCGGAAGATCACGCGGAACTGGTCCTGCTTTCCTGGTGAGCCTTCGCCGAGATCCGCTCCTTCGCCGAGGTCGTCGATTTCTACCACCTCGAGCTGGGCCTCCTGATCGGTAAGCTCGAAGCTCTGGCCGACCGAAAAAGAGCCTTTCCCTAGCTTCTGCACGCTGCTCTCGGCGACGTCGCTCCAGGCGATGTGCATCTCTTCGCGATCGTCGGCGTCGGCGTCGGCTTGCGCCGCCACCTCGAGGATCGCCTCCAGGGGAACGTCTTCGCCCCGCGGTTCGGTGTTTTCTGTTCCTTCTGCCATGTTGATTTCTCCTGAATATCCGAGCGCTGGCGAAGCTTCAGCTCCTGGAGGGGTACAACCCGACCAACGCGATGATGAAGTTCATCGTCAGGAACGGCTGCAGGTTGTTGTGAAACTGACTGCCGCCGGTATTCTTCAGGCTGCCGGCGTTCAAGCTCACGCCGGGCGTCGCGTCCTTGTAGGCGAAGCCGAGCGAGCTCCGGGCCAACGAGGTGTTGGTGCTGGGGGCGTTCGCCGAAGCGGGCGCGTTGCGTCCCCTCAGGGTATGGGTGTGGTTGGGCATCTGGGCCTCCGACAGGGTGACCGTCTCCGTGCCTCCCCTCTGGCCCAGCCGGCGGCTGGTCAGCCCGGGCCCCCGGCCCGGGTGCATGGGGGCACGGCCCTCGAGGTTGGGCAGTGCGGTCGTGGTCCGGCCGTCGCCGCCGTAGGTGGTTCCGATCAAGGAGAACAGCGCGGTGTTCTGGGAAACCGGCAACAACTGGCCGTTGCAGAAGGCCCAGCCACGCGGCGCGAAATTACCGGCGAAGATGCGTACTTCCGCTACGAAAGGTTCCGACATGGCACTCTCCTTAGTGACGGGACGGGTAGATCCCGAACAACGCGATGATGAAGTGAATGCACAAGAACGGCATCAGGTTGCTGTGCGACCGGCTGCCACCGACGCCGGTGATCGCGGCGGATCCGAAGTTCGTGTCCGCCGCGTCCGGACGCCAGACCCGTACGTTGGGCGAGCTGCCGATGTACTCGTCGGTGGGGACGTTCTGGGTCGCCGCGGCGGTCGACACCTGGAGCGTGTGAGAGTGCGAAGGCAACTGGTTGACGGTGATCGTCTCTTTCTCGGTGCCGAGCTTGGCGCCCAGGCGGCGGTTGGAAAGGCCCGCGCCGTCACCGGCGTGAATCGGGATGCGGCCCCGCAGGTCCGGCAAGCCGTAGGTGGTCCGGCCGTCGCCGCCGTAGATGGTGCCGAGCAGTGAGAAAAGAGCGTCGTTCTGGGACACAGCCAGCAACTGGCCGTCGCAGTACGCCCAGCCCCGGGGCGCGAAATTCCCCGCGAACATACGGATTTCGCCGACAAAGGGCTCTGACATGACGTCCTCCTCTCTCAGTTGCGCGACGGGAAAAGTCCCCGAAGCGCGATGCAGAAGTTGACGGCGAGGGTGGGCTGCATGTTGTTGTGCGCCTGCCCGCCACCGACGTTCGTGAGGGTTCCGGCCCTGGGCTCGACGAGGTCCTGCGCGTCCCGGTAGCCGTTCAAGTACCGGGCCAGGACGTTGTTCAGGGGAATCGGCGTGTCGCCGTCGGCGTCGGCAGCCCTCCACGAGTGCAAATGCTGCGGCATCTCGGCGGCCGACAGCGTGTGCGTTTCCTCGCCGCCCTTCTGCCCCAGGGTGTGGTTATCCCCGCCGTTGCTCCTGCCGACATGGATCGGCGTCCGCCCGCGCAGGTCCGGCAGCGCGAAGCTCGTGCGTCCGTCACCGCCGTAGGTGGTACCGAGCAGCGAATAAAGAGACTGGTTCTGGTTGATCGGCAAGATCTGCCCGTCACAGAAGGCCCAACCCCGCGGTGCGAAGTTGAAGCCCACCATCCGGACTTCCGCCAAAAACGGTTCTGACATGTGTCCTCCTTTCCATGAGCATTTTTCGAATTGCGTTGACGACCGACGAAAAGTCAAGGACAGCTCGCCCCGGCCCCCGTGACGTTCTGGGCCGCCCCGCTGTCGATCGAGGGCTGCACCAAGGTGTTCTGGCCGGAGAGGAAGGCGTCCAGGGCATTCGGTGAGGCCCCAGGAACCATCCCGCCGCCGTAGCCTGGGAAGTTGTAGCTGGCCGACGAGCCGCCCAACTGGTCGATGAAGACGTCGAAGCCGAAAGAACCGCTGCCGTCGAACGTGTTCAAGCGGATGTCGGCACAGATCCTCGCCGTGTCGGCGGCGGCGGCGCCACCGGAGAACGTGTAGATCGCCGCCAAGGTGAAGCCGTTCAACTCGTTGACGGCGTTGTTCGTAATCGTGGCGTTCAGCGTGCAGTCGACCTGGGTGTTGAGGTCGATGACGCCGTTGGTGCCGAAAACGCCGTCGATGTCGTTGCGGTCGATGGTCGCCGTGTGGGTGAGGCCGGCGAGGCCGGCGCAGCCGACCGCGATCCCGGCACCGCCGCCGGAAGACCCCGAGTTGGCGACTCCCGAAACCCCGATCTTGTTGTTGCGGATCGTGCCGGTGACGCTGCCGATGCCGTTGGTCGGGTTGACGGTGATGGCGCTCGCCACCGAGTCGCGAAAAGTCTGCGAGTTGGGCATCGTGCCCGAGATGTCGTAGGTCATCGTGATGTTGCTGCCCGCGCTGCCGCCGCCGAGCGTGACGCCGCTCCCTAGGCTGCTTCCGTGGGTGTTGGTAAAGGCGTTGTCACGGATCACCACGTCCATCGAGGAGGTGTCGAGGCCGTTCACCTGGATGTGGTCCCCGGCGGCGCCGAGGAAGCTGGCACCGGTGACGGTCAGGTTCAAGACGGCGTTCGACTGCGCCTCGACCAGGATGCCGTCGTTCAGGTTGTTGAGCCCGATGGTACCGCCGGAGACCGTCATTCGGTCGAGGACGGAGCCCATCGCGGTGTTGGTCACCACGATGTTGTCCTCGTGCCCGCCGCTGATCGTGTTGTTGGTAAACGTCGCGCTGTCGAGCAGGTTGTCGAAGCTGACGCTGCCCTCGTCGTCGCCGGCGGAGTTGCCGTTGGTGCCGTTGATGGTGCTGTTGACGAGCGTGAAGCGCGTCACGCTGGTGCCGCGGATGGCGAAGTTGTCGAAGTCGTTGAGCTGCATCGACGTCAGTGAGACGTCCTGGGTGGCGTTCAGGTAGATCCCGATGCCGGCGGACGTCGAGCCGTTGGCGCCGGTCTTGTTGCGGATCGTTCCGCCGGTGCCCGCGCCACCGGTGCCGGTGACCGTCAACCCGGCGTTCGACCCCGTCGTGTCGAGGACGATGCCGTTGCCGGCGGTCCCGGCACCGGTCCCCGCGGAAATGCTCCGGAAAGTCAGGCCGTTCGTCCCGATGGTGAAACCCGAGACGGAGAGGGCGGTGGCGGTGGTCGTGGCGACGGTGTTGACCACCGCGCCGCCAGCGGCGCAGTCGTCGTTGGCGCAGACGTTCACCGTGCCGCCGCCGCTGGCCGTGAAGCCGACCACCGTGCTGGTCGTCAAGCTCAGGCCGCCCCGGAACGTGGCCGTGCCGGTGTTCGAAGAAAGCCGTACGCCGGTGGCCGCGTTGGCCTGGGTGACGCTGCCGAGATAGTCGATGTTGGCCGAGCTCGAGTCGGCGTTGAACGCCGTCCCCGAGGGGCTGGTGATCGACGTGTTGGCGCTGAAGCTGAAGGTGCCCGCCGAGCCGTTCAGGATGTCGATGCCGGCGTCGCCGCCGGCCAACGTCGTCGTGCCGTTGAAGTTGTAGATCCCGTCGGCGTTGTCGAACTGCAGGCCGGTGCCATTGGTGGCCGAGATCGTCCCGGTCTGGAACGTCACCGTGCCGGTAGCGTGCCCACCGCTGACGGAGACCGCCGGGGCGTTGTTGCCCTGGGTGATGCCGCCGCTGTAGGTCGACGAGACCGTGCCGCCGACGATCTGGAAGGACGCCCCGGCGCTTCCCGTGATACTGCTCGCCGCGCCGGCGCTGAAGGTTCCGGCGGCGCCGGTGATCGAGACGCCGTTCGTGGCGCTGCCGCTGGAGGTGACGCTGGTGAACGTGGTCGCGAGCGTCAGCGGATCCACGACGAAGGCCGGCGCGCCCGACGTGTTGATCGTCCCGGAGGCGACCGTCAGGCCAAAGCCGCTGGCGGCCATCAGAGGGCCGGTCCCGTTGGCTCTCATCCCGACGCCGCCGGAGTTGAAGATGTCGACCGTGCCGAGCTGCAAATTGCCCTGGGTGTTGATGAGCTCCACACCGGCGCCCATCGTCCGTAGGCCTCCGCCGCTGTCGCCGACCGTCAGGGTGGTGGCCGCGACCTGCTGGAAGCCGGCGGTCCCGGTGTCGGCGTCAAACGTGACGGTGTCGGTCCGGATGCCGGTACCGACGGCGCTCGCGGTGTCGTTGACGGACGGGTTCGTGAAGTCGGTGACGGTCAGCGTGCCCAGGCCGGCGTTGAAGCTCGTACCGCTGAAGTCCGCGCCGCGGAAGCTCTGCGCCGCGGTGTCGCCTGACTCCACGGTGTTGTCGCTGAAGGCGATCGAGAGGTCCGCGGTGCCGCTCGAGGCGACACGAATGCCGTGACTGCTCGTGTTGCCGACGAGGACGCTGTTGGCGATCAGCACACTCCGCGTGCCGCTCGTCGCGGTGACGTCGACGCCGTGGGTGTCACCGGTGATCTCCAGGTGACGGATCTCGACGCCGGTCCGGTTGGTGACCGTCACTCCGGCGCTGCCGCCCGTGTGGTCGACCTTCGGCCGGTTGCCAAAGCCCGGGGTCTGGACGGTGACAGCGCCGACGGCGAGCGTCGCCGCTCTGTGGCCGATGAGCTTCTGGTTGTCGGTCAGCTCGATGCCCGCGGTGTGACCAACGGTCGTGCCGTCGCCCGCGAAGACGTGGATGAAGTCGCCGGCCGCCGAGAGGGCCGCGTTGAAGTCGGCCTGCGCCAGGGTGTCGAACGGATCGTTCGAGCGCCCTTCGCTGCCGCCGCCGTCGGCGGGGTTCAAGGCCTCGCCCGCCGGGTTGTTGTGGACGTACCACAGCAGGTCGTTGGTGATCGTGATTGAGACCACGGCCGTCGCCTGGCCGCCCACGGCGTTGCCAAGGGTGTAGGTGAAAGTGTCGACCGTGTTCTTCACGCCGCGCGGCGGGACGTAGACGAAGCTGCCGTTGGCGTTGATCGAGACGTCGCCTGTGAGAGTCGTCGTGCCGGTGAAGGGCGCCGTCACGTCGGCTCCCAGGGCCACGACGCTGATGGCGCCCATCTCGATCGGATCGCTGTCGTTGGCGAGCAGGCTCGTGGCGTTCGTGACCCGGGCGAGGCTAGTGGGTGTGGCTCCGGCGACGACGAGCTCGGTGTTGCCGACCGTGGTGTAGCCGTCGGCCACCGCCATCGGCGGATCGGCCACGCAGTTGACCGTCACCTGGACCGTGCCCACCGAGCCGCCCGGCGTCAAGGTGTAGGTGAAGTCGTCGGTCGGGACGCCGCCGTTGCAGTAGTTCGGGTCCGGCTGGTAGGTCAAGCCCGTGCCGCCGCCGGTGATGAGCACGGTGCCGTTCGTCGGCTGGGTCACTCCGGTGATCGAGATCGGTCCCCCGTCGCTGTCCGTGTCGTTCGCCAGGACGTCGATTGCCGTCGCCAGAGCGTCCTCGGTCACCGTCGCCGGGTCGTCGACCGCCGTCGGCGGATCGTCGACGCAGGTGACGGTGACTCGGACCGTCGCCGTCGAGCCACCCGGCGTCAGCGTGTAGGTGAGGTCGTCGGTCGGGACGCCATCGTTACAGTAGCTCGGGTCCGGCTGGTAGGTCAGGCCCGAGCCGCCGCCGGTGATGACCACGGTGCCGTTCGTCGGCTGGGTCACTGTGGTGATCGAAATCGGTCCCCCGTCGCCGTCCGTGTCGTTCGCCAAGACGGCGATCGCCGTCGCCGGAGCGTCTTCGGCGACGGTCGCCGGGTCGTCGACCGCCGTCGGCGGATCGTCGACGCAGGTGACGGTGACCCGGACCGTCGCCGTCGAGCCACCCGGCGTCAGCGTGTAGGTGAAGTCGTCGGTGGGGACGCCGTCGTTGCAGTAGTCGGGGTCCGGCTGGTAGGTCAGGTCGGTGCCGTTGTTGACCACCGTGCCGTCGGCCGGCTGTGTCACGCCGAAGATCGAGATCGGCCCGCCGTCCGGGTCGGTGTCGTTTGAGAGGACGTCGATCGTCGTCGCCAGGTCGTCCTCGGTGACGGTCGCCGGGTCGTCGACCGCCGTCGGCGGCGTGTCGGGACCGCAGGTCACCGTCATCCGGACCGTGGCCATCGAGCCGCCGGGGGTGAGCGTGTAGGTGAAGTCGTCGGTCGTCACGCCGTCGTTGCAATAGTCGGCGTTGGGCTGGTAGGTGACGTCGGTGCCGTTGTTGACCACCGTAGCGTTCGCCGGCTGCGTCACCGCGGAGACCGAGATGGGTCCGCCGTCGGGGTCGACGTCGTTCATCAGGGCGTCGATCGTCGTCGCCGGATCGTTCTCGGTCACGGTCGCCGCGTCGTCGACCGCCGTCGGCGGATCGTCGACCGGGCTCACCGTGACGTCGAACGTCGTCGAGGTGGTGATCGCGCCATCGTCGACCGTGACCGTGATGGTGACCGGGCCGCCACTCAGCCCGGCGGCGGGCGCGACGTCGATCGTCCAGCTGCCGCCGCCGCCGTCGAAGAGCGTCAGGTTGCCGTTGGGGACCAGGGCCTGGTCCGACGAGGCCGCCGTCACGACGAGCGCCGCGACCGTCGTCTCGGCGTCGCCGACGGTGAAGGCCAGGGCGCCGGTCGAGATGTCTTCGTCGATCGTCTGGTCGGCGACGGCGGTGATCGTCGGCGGCGTGTTCGGAGCCGTGAAGAAGACATCGCCGCGAATCATGAGGTTGCCGCCCACCTCGGCGGCGAAGGCGGCGGCGAGGTCGGGGACCGGACCGGCCGGATCCGTCGCCAGGGGAGCGGGCCAGCCGTTGGGGATGCCGTCGGGCATCGTCACGGCCCACAAAACCCCGGCACACGCGACGACGAAAAAGACCGCCATGAAAGTCGCCGCTGCCGAGCGGTGGTGCCGGCGCAGCACCACGAGGGCGCCGGCGGCGAGGAAGAAGGCGAGCACGAGGAGCCCCAACTCCGAGACGGTGGGGATCTCCGAGACCGCGATTCGCAAGACGATGGGGCCGCCGCCAGTCGTCACGAGGAGGGCGTCGGTGCCGGCGTTGGGGATCGCGACCTCGAATCCGAGGCGTACGGCGTCGGGTAAAGGAGCCGGGAGAGGCGTGTAGGTCTCGACGACGTCGGAGCCGCCGGTGCCGAGGCCCGCTCCGAGGTTCCAGGTCGGCGCAAAGGGAGCGTTGACCGCGACAGGAGCCCCGAAAGTGGCGGGGGGCGTGACGCAGACCTCGGATTGGACGGCGGTGATCTCCTCGGTGCCGAGGTCGACCGTCGTCGTCAAACGCTCTTCGACGCCGGTGAAGCTACCGTCGGCTGTCGTCACCGTACAGCCGGTCGCCGGGTCGTTGTCGAGGTCGAGAAACGTCCGAAACTGGGCGGTCTGGGCCGCGGCGGGCGTGACGGTGAGAAGCCCTACCACGACGGCAAGACAGAGGACGTTCCGGGATCTCGGAAGTACGTTCATTCGGGTCGTCTCCTGGTCGGATCGAGGCCGGCGCTCCGGCGGAATCGCCACCGGCTTTGTCAGGCTTGGGCAAGCCCTTTCAGGTATGACCGCGATCATACGCTTTCCGAACGAGCGATTTCAAGGCGCGAAGGGAGACGGGCCTATTCGCCGAGCTGGCTCAGGCGGTCGATCACCCCGGACGGCTCGCCGCCCTGGACCGGCGGCACACCGACGAGCACCCAATTGCCTTCCTCGAGCTTCGCCTCGATGTCGGCGGGGCTCATGGGCTTGGCGAGCAGGTACCCCTGGGCGTAGGCACAGCCGAGGGCCCGCAGCTGCACCAGCTGGTGGAGGGTCTCGACGCCTTCGGCCATGACCTGAAGGCCCAGGTTGTGTCCCAGGGCGACGATGATCCGCACAATCTCCAGGTTCTCGTCGTCGCTCGACATGCCGAGGACGAAGGAGCGGTCGATCTTCAAGGTGTCGATCGGGAAGCGGTGGAGCTGGGAGAGCGAGGAGTAGCCGGTGCCGAAGTCGTCGATGTGCAGGCCGATCTCGCGCTGCTTCAGCTCCGCGAGGATCTTGGTGGCGAGGGCCGGGTTCTCGATGATCATGGTTTCGGTGATCTCGAGCTTCAGGCCCTGGGGCTCGAGGCCGGTCTTTTGCAGGACGTCGTCGACCCGGGTCACGAGCTCGTAGCTGGAGAGTTGCCGTCCGTCGAGGTTGACCGAGACGGCGACGTCGGCGAGGTCGTCGAAGCGGTCGCGCCACACCTTCATCTGGCGGCAGGCCTCTTCAAGGACCCACCAGCCGATGGGGACCATGAGCCCGGTGTCGACCGCGGCGGCGAGGAAGTCGCCGGGCAGGAGCAGGCCCCGCTTCGGGTGCTGCCAGCGGATGAGAGCCTCGAAGCCCACGAGCGCGCCGGTACGAAGCGTCACGATCGGCTGGTAGTGTAAGAGGAGCTCGCCGCGGTCGACAGCGCGGCGCAGGTCGGTCTCAAGGTCCAGGGCGCGCACCGCGTCGGTGTGCATGGCTTTTTTGAAGACCGTGTACTTCTGCCCCTGGGACTTGGCGCGGTACATGGCCGTGTCGGCGTCACGCAGCATCTCCTCGGCGGTCTCGTACTCGGGCGAGGAGATGGCGATGCCGAGGCTGGCGGTGGTGAAAAACTCGCGGCCCTGGATCTCGAAGGAAGCCGCGAGCTCGATATCGATCCGCATGGCGACTTGCTCGATCTCGTTGACGTCGTCGAGGTCGTCGACCAGCAGGCCGTACTCGTCGCCGCCGAGCCGGGCCACGGTGTCGCCGAAGCGCAGGCACGTCTCGAGGCGCCGGGCCGTGGCGCGCAGCAACTGGTCGCCGGCCAGGTGACCGAGGCTTTCGTTGATGACCTTGAAGCGGTCGAGGTCGAGGAAGATGACGCCGAAGAGGTAATCGTCGCGGCGCTTGCGGTGCTTGATGGCGCCGCGCAGGCGGTCCATGAAGAGGCCGCGGTTCGGCAGGCCGGTCAGCGAGTCGTGGAGCGACGCGTGGGAGAGCTGCTCCTCGGCCCGCCGGCGGTCGGTGATGTCGCGCAGCGAGCCGGCCATGCGGTAGACCCGGGCGCTCCCGGGATCGCGTACGGCGAGCCCCCGGGCCTGCACCCAGCGGTACTCGCCTTCCTGGGTACGGATGCGGTGCTCGTTCTCGAAGTGCGGCGTGTGGCCGTCGAGATGGGCCTGGAGCTGCGCTCTTAAAAGCTCGAGGTCGTTGGGGTGAACGCGGCCGAACCAGTGGTCGGGGGAGCCGCCGGTGATCTCCTCGTCGCCGAAGGAAAGGATCGCCTTCCAGCGCGGCGAGAAGTAGATCTCCTGGCGGCGCAGGTCCCAGTCCCAGAGGCCGTCGTTGGCGCCGGCGGCGGCGAGGGCGTAACGCTCCTCGCTCTCCGAGAGCACGTGCTCCCAGTGCTTCTGGTCGGTGATGTCGCGCACCACGCCGACCACCGCGGGACGGTGGGTCCTCTCGTCGATGATGGGCGAGCGGGAGAGCTCGACGGTCACCCGGGCACCGTTGCGGGTCCGATGGCAACACTCGCCGCGCTCGCCTTCGCCCGGCAGGTTCTCGTCATGGATCGGCGGCAGGTCCTGCTCGGCGTCCTCGTGCCACAGGATTTCGACCGAGCGCCCGAGGATCTCCTCTTCCGAATAGCCGTAGGTGATGCAGAACGTCTGGTTGACGAAGACGATACGCCCTTTCTCGTCGGTGATGTAGACGCAGTCGTTCAGGCACGTCAAGGCCTGCGAGAGGATCCTCACCTTCTGCTCGGAGGCGTAGTGGCGGTAGGCGTTCTCGATCGTCACCCGCACCATCTTGAGGTAGCGGCGGTCGAGGTCCTTGATCAGGTAGTCGTAGGCGCCGGCGCGCATCGCCTCGACCGCGATCTCCTCGCCCCCGGCCCCGGTGATGACGATCACCGGCAGGTGGTGCTCCAGGGCGAGGATGTCGAGCGCCGTGCCGTCGCCGAGGTTGTAGTCGCACACGACGACGTCGAAGGGGTGCTCGTCGAGCATGTCGCGTGCCTCTCTGCAGGAGGCGGCCAAGGAGCACTCGTAGGGGAGCTTGTCGCGGCGGACGAGCCGCTCGAAGGCCATCCGGTCGACGGCGTCGTCCTCGACGAGCAGCAGCCGGATCCACGGGCCGTCGTCCGAGCAACGCTCGGTCTCCTCGACCTCGTCTTGAGGCGGCAGGACCTCGACCGGAGCGGTCGCCATCGCTCGCCGTCCTCCTAGGTCCCCGGGAGCTCGGAGAGCGACCAGTAGAGGTCGATGGCGTGGATGACCTCGACGAACTTGC
The DNA here is from genome assembly GCA_965371445.1 of uncultured bacterium. GTDB lineage: Bacteria > Acidobacteriota > Thermoanaerobaculia > Multivoradales > J023 > DASWIG01. Next base: position 24,180 of record CBDUYN010000097.1, read on the forward strand.
GGTAGTCGACGGGCTTGACCATGTAGCCGGCGACGTTGAGCTCGAAGCCGTCGACGATGTCGCGGTCCTGGCGCGACGTGGTGAGCACCACGATCGGCACACCGCGGGCACAATTCTGCTCGCGGACGTAGCGCAGGAACTCCAGCCCGTTCATCCGCGGCATGTTGAGATCCAGCAGGATGATGCAGGGCTGCTTCTGATCCGGTTTCTGGAGGATCTTGAGCGCCTCCTCGCCGTTGCCGGCCACAACGAGGTCGTTCTCGACCTCGAGGTCGCGCAGCGCACGCCGCACCGTCAACACGTCGACTTCGTCGTCTTCGACCAGCAGAATCGGTTTCTTGCTTCTCATCACGATGGTTGTTCCTCCGACGACACTCCTTCTACGGCTGCCGGCCAGGTGAAGCGGAACACCGCTCCCTTGCCCACCTCCGACGACAGACTCACCGTTCCGCCCTCTTCCTCCACCAGCTTCTTGACCAGCGACAGTCCCAGGCCGGTCGACTCGACCTGATCCCGGGGCTGTAGGGTCTGGAACATCATGAAGACCTTGTCGTGGTGCTCCTCGGCGATTCCGGGGCCGTCGTCGGCAACCGAGAACTCGAAGAAGCGACCCGACCGGCGGACGGTCACGTCCACCCGGCCGTCCTCCCTGTCATGATACTTGATCGCGTTGTTGATCAGGTTGGAAAAGACCTGCTCGAGGCGCAGCCGCTTGGTGACCAGAATGGGCATTTCGGGGGCGATCTCCACCTTGAAACCATCCGGCGGCGCCAGGAACTCGACGATCTCTCCAAGCATCCGGTCGACGTCGACCCGCTCGCCGTGAGAGTCCATACGGCCGACCCGCGAGTACTGGAGGATGCCCTCGATCAGCCCGTCCATCCGTTGGACCCGGCTACGCAGGAGCCGCATCTGATCCGACGCTTCCGGCGACAGCTTATCCTGAAGGTCCTCCTCGATCCAACCGGAGAGCGTGGCGATGGCTCGCAGCGGCGCCTTCAGGTCGTGGGAAGCGACGTAGGCGAACTGGTCGAGGTCGCGGTTTGAGCGCTCCAGGTCCTCCTGGCGCTTCTGGATCTGCTCCAGCATGTCGTTGAAGCCGTCGTAGAGGACACCGATCTCGTCCTTGCCGGGCTTCGGCACCCGGATCGTGTAGTCGGCGTTGGTCGAGATCCGCTGCGCCATCTCCGCAAGGTAGAGGATCGGGTTCGAGATCACCCCCTGGAGCAGGTAGCCGAAGAAGGCGGCGAGAAAGAGCACCGCCAGCAGCAGGCCGCCCATGTAGAGGCGGGTGTTGCGGACCTCGCGCCGATAGCCCTCCGTCGAGGCCCGCAGGTAGAGGGTGCCCAGCCGAACCGGCTCCTTGCCCTCTTGGCGCCGCAAGACGGGCTCGTAGACGTCGACGAACTCGTCGGACGACGTGTCGGTACGGGGAGGGTCGAGGCGCTCCGGCAGGTGGATTTCGCCGCTGGGCGCGTATTTGGCGACCGGCTCGGGGCTCTCCATGTCGAAGATGTAGGCTTCGGTGACCGACTCGATCTCCCGGAGGAAGTCGCGGGTGTCCCTCTCGGCGTCGTCGGGGGTTTCCATGTAGAGGTAGAGCGCGTTGTAGTCGGCGACCGCCCGGGCGACGAGCTCGGTCGACTCGATCAGGTTCTCCTTCAAGATCTGCTGGCTCTTGGCCACGGCCATCGCAAAGCCCCCCAAGACGGACAGCAGGGTCGAGACGAGGATGATACCGACCAGCTTGTTGCGAATGGATAGGTTCGCGAGAGCCTTCACTTCTTGGCAACCTCTGAGGAGCAGGTCGAGGCTCGACCGGTTCGCTTCGCCACCTCGCCCCAAGTGCATAGGCCGCGCTGCGGCGTCGATTGCTCGCGACGGCCTCGGAGGGGTATACCAGACTCCGTCTCCAGGAAGCAACTCCCGGGGGACCTGGGTTGCGTGAGCCCTCTTCTCGAGGCAGACTAGCCGGAGCACGGTCCCCAGACGTCGGCGGAGAGCAGCCACTCCCTGGCGGAGATCCCGGCGGACCCCGCCAGCACGATTTGCGACCTCGATCGGAGCCAGAAACCGTGAAGCGATTCGGCCCTTCCCTACTCCTGAAAAACCTCCGCAAACGGCGACTCGTCCTCGCATTGCTGGCGGTTCTCAGCACGCTGTCCGCCGCCACCGCCGCGGCCCAGGACCCGGCGGCGGTTCGGCTCCTGCGCGAGGCCGAGCGCCTCGTCGAAGGAGGCGATCCGGGCGCCGCGCTGGAGGAGCTAGGCCTCCTGATCCAGCAATTCCCCCGCGACCGGCTGGCGCCCGGGGTCCTTCTGCGGATGGCGGAGCTCCAGATCGGCCGAAGCGATCGCGCCGGGGCGGAAGCCACCCTGGACCGGCTCCTCGCCGAGCACGCCCGCAGCGCCGAAGCGGCCACGGCCATGAGCCAGAAAGCCGAGCTCGCGCTCCTCGACGCGACGAGTAGCGCGGACCTCGAAGAGGCACGAACCGCCTTCCGGCGGGTCCCGCTCCTCTACGGCCGCGACGCCTTTCCGGCGCTCCAGGCCCGGCGCCGCGCCCGTGTGGCGAGCGGCGAGCTGAGCCTGTTGCTCGGCGAGGCCGCCGCCGCCGCCGCCGACTTCGTCGCCGCCATCGAGGACGAGCCGCCGAGCACGGCCGTGGGCCGGGCCCAATTGGGCCTGGCCAGGGCGTGGATCTCGACCGGCGACCTGGCGGCCGCCGCGGAGGTCCTCGAACGCCTGGCGGCGGCCGACGAGAAGACCTCCGAGGCCCTGGTACGAGAGAGAGCCCGCGTCGAGCTGGGGCTCCTGCACCGCCGGCTGCTGCGTCCGCGCCTGGGCCTCAGCCACCTCGTCACCTCGGGCCGCTTCCCGGCCCCCGGCCTCGCGCTGCGCGAGCCGGTGGGCGTCGCGGCGGCCGGCAACGGACGGATCGCCGTCGTCGACTCCCGCCTGGAGAGCCTGGCTTTCCTCGAGCGCGACGGCAGCGTCTTCGCAAAACAGAGCCTGCGCGGCGCCGGCCGGCCCGGCTGGCTCGCCGACGGCCGAGCTTTCGTCGCCACCGACGAGAACGTCGCGATGCCGCTTGGCGGCGCGGGCTACTCGTTCAACGATCCGCGGCGCGACGCGCCGCTCAAGAACCTCCTCGCCGCCGCCCCGGGAACCTTTGGCGACTGGTTCGTGGTGGCCCGAGGGACCAAGGGCTTGCTCCACCTGCGTGCCAATGGCAGCGGGCGCGAGCTCCTGGCCGAGCAACGGGGCGAGATCGTCGACGTCGCCCGCGGCCCGATGGGATCGATCTACGCCCTCGACTCCCGCGGCGCCTCCGTGATCCGCCTCGACCGCGACGGCCGGACCCAGGGCGTCGTGGCGCGCGGGAGCTGGAAGCGGGCCGTCGCCCTCGACGTCGACAGCCTCGGCTTCCTCTACGTCCTCGACCGCGGGAACCGCCGCGTCGAGCTCTTTGACCGCGACGGCCAGCGCCTGGCCGCTCTCGGCCCGGCGCTCGGCGGCGGCGTCGAGCTGCGCCAGCCCGCCGATCTGGCGGTCGACGGCAGCGGCCGCGTCTTCGTCGCCGACCAGAAGCTCCCCTTCCTGGTGATCCTCGACTAGGTATCGAAACCATGCTCGACATCCTCCAGCGTTGCTTACTCATCCGGCTCGCCGCTGCCGCCCTCCTGCTGCTCGTCGCGGTGCCGCTCCCGGCCCAGGTCATCGAGGAGGAAGACCTCGAAGAGCCCGATCTCATCGAGGAGCTCGGCGAGCCCCAGGACGACGACGATCTCGCCACCCTTTTCGCCGCCGCCGAGTCGCAGCTCTTTTCCCGGCAGGACGCGGTCGCCTCCCTCGCCTCCTACAACCGGCTGCTCGGGATCTTCGAACGGCGGCGCATGAGCGGCGAGCTCTCCGCGAAGGCCCGGCGGCTCATGGTCAAGAGCCTCACCTACCGCGCCAGGCTCCATTTCGCTTTCGCCGACCAGGCGGCGATCGACGCCGACCTGGGCCGTATCCTGGAGCTTGAGCCCTCGACCGAGCTCGCCGAGGGAAGCGTCGAGCCGGAGATCCTCGAACGCTTCACGAAGCTGCGCACTGAACGGATCGGCACGATGCGGATCACCGTCGACCCGCCGGACCTGACGCTCAAGATCGACGGCCGCACGATCGACCTTCCGGGCGCCGTCCCGGAGGCAGCCGAGCCGGCCACCGAGGGTGAAGCCGAGCCGCCACCACCGCCCGAAGCCGTGGTCACGCTGCTGGCCGGCATCCGGCTGCTGGAGGCCGAGCGGCCGGGCTACGGCCCCTTCGTCCAGGAGGTCGAGGTGCGCCCCGGCGTCGAGACGAGCCAGGAGGTCGTCCTGCTGCGCTCGAGTGCCGTCTTGCGGCTCTACACCCGGCCGCCCGGCGCCGAGGTCGTCGTCGACGGCCTGGTCCGTGGCACAACCGTTGGCACGGCGCCGCCGGGAAGCCTCACGCTCGGCGGACGCTACCGCACGTCGGAGTTCTCCGGCGAGATGGTCATCTCCGGCGTCGAGCCGGGCCTGCGCATCCTCGAGGTCAAGCTCGACGGCTATCGCTCCTATCGCTCGGAGCTCATCGTCGATTCCCCCGACGACTACGACCTGCCGCCGATCGTCCTGCAGCCGCAGAGCGGGACCCTGGTGCTCAGGAGCTTCCCCAAGGACGGCACGATCAAGATCGACGGCCGCGGCGTCCGGCCCGACAATCCCGGGGCACCGGTCCCGGAGATCGGGCTTCTGCCCGGCGAGTACCGCCTGCAGGTCGCGGCCGGGCCGACGCGGATGTTTGCCACCGACTTCTCGGTGGCGGACCGCCAGACGGTGGAGGTCACCGTGCGGTTGAACCCGGGCCTCGCTTTTCTCGGCGTCCTGGGCGGCGACGAGGGGCGCGCCGCGGACCTCGCCCGCTCGCTGCGCCTGGCCTTCCGGGCATCGGGAAGCTGGGCGCTGCTCGACCGCGGCGACGTCGGGCCCGCGATCCTCGAAACCGCCGGCTTCACCGCCGAGAGCGCACGCCTCGCCGCTTCCTCCAGCGGTGCCGCACAGCTCGACTACCGCGCCCTGCAGCGCGCCGTCGACCGCGGGGCGCCGGGGCTGATCTATGCTGCCGCGGTCCTCTCCGACGACCTGCTCCCCACCCACGCCGACGTCTGGATCTGGGCCGCCGCGCCGGGGCCGGCGCGTCCCGAACGGGTACGCCTGACCCTCGGGCGCCAGGAGGAAGCGCGCCAGCTCGTGGCACGTTTCTCGCCGAGCTTCGTGCTGCGCCGTCCGTGGCTCGGCGGCCTCGTCGTCACCAGCGACGCCGTGCCCCATCCGTTCGTCGCCTACGTCACCCCGCAGGGTCCCCTGGAGGCCGCCGGCGTCCGGACCGGCGACCAGATCGTCGCCGTGGCGCGCGTGCCCGTCTTCACCGGGGCCGACGTCGAGGCGCGGATCCTCGCCGCCGAGACCGGCGAGACCATCGACCTGGGCGTGCAGACCTCTGAGGGGACCCGCAACGTCCGCGTCACCCTGGGGGCGAGCCCGCGGATCTACTCCGAGCCGATCCCCGGCACCCTGGAGCCGATCGCCTACACCGAGCTCGCCCTGCGCCTCGACGAGCAGCCGGCGAGCATCGCCTGGGTGCTGCGGCTCAACCAGGCGCTCATGTTGTTGCGGGCCGGCGACTACGAGGGGACGGTGCGCGCGCTTCGCGACCTCCGGGTGCCGCAGAACAAGAACGGCGTCGGCCAGGGTACGGTCGACTACTACATGGGCCTCGCCCTCGCCAACGCGGGAGGCGACTACCGGGAGCTTGCGATCGCCGCTCTCGACCGCGCCGCGGCCTCCGGCGGAGCCCGGCTCGGCCACCACGACGGACCCTGGGTGGCGCCGCGGGCGCGGGCCCGTCTGCTGGCGCTCGGCGGAGGAGGATAAGGGGTCAGGCGATGACGTCCTCCGACGAGCTCGCTCCCGCTGTCGTGTCTCGGATCACGGCCGTGACGGTCTTCTGGAGCGGCGCGCTCGTCGAGAGGACGGCGGAGCTTGCCGCGGGCACCGAGCTCCTGCGCCTGCCGGGCCTGCCGCTCAGCCTTGACGACGCCTCGGTGCGTTTGAGCGTGCCGACGCAGGGCGAGCCGCCGCCGGTGACGCTCTACGACGTCCGCCTTGCCCTCGAGGTGCCGGAGCCCTCGCCCGAGCTGCCACCGCCGCGCGACGAGGAGCTGCGCGCCGCGCGCCGCGAGCTGTGCCGGCTCGACCTTGCAGTCGCCGCCCGCCAGGCGATGCGCTCCCGCCTTCAGGCGCTCCAGGCGCCGCCGCGTCCACGAGGCGCCGACGGTGAGCCGCCGCCGCCGTCGCCAGCCGCAGCCAGGCTCGCCCTACTCGATTTCCGCGGCGCCGAGCTCGAACGCCTAGCGGGCGAGATCGCCGGCCTACGCCGCGAACGGGAAACCGCCGCCGAGCGCCTGCACGAGCTCGAAGAGCGCCACCGCCGCGCCTCGAGCGAGCGCCAGGTCCGCGAGCACGAGCTCCGCAAGAGCGTCCTCGCCAGCCTGCGCTGGAACGGCGACGGCCACGGCACCTGCCGGCTCCTCGTGAGCTACCTCGTGCCGGGAGCCCGCTGGGCGCCCGGTTACACGGTGCGCTTCGAACCGGGCCTCGGACGCGCCGAGCTGGCACTCCGGGCCCTCGTCTCCCAGGCCACGGGCGAGGACTGGGACGGCGTCCGGCTGAGCGTCTCGACAGCCGAGCCTCAGCGCTGGGTCGACCTCCCGGAGCTTCCGGCGCGGCGTATCGGACGCCGCCAGCCGCCGACACGGCGCGGCTGGAGGCCGCCTCCCGCCGATACGGAAGAGCTCTTCGCCGACTACGACCGGTCGTGGACAAGGCAAGCCGAGGACGACGCCGCCGTACCCTCCGTCGCTCTGGAAGCCCCCGTGCCCGCTGCCGCGGCGCCGGCCGCCGCCGAGCCCCCCGCGGCCGCCATGGCCCTGCTGGCGCCCAGCGGGCCGGAGCTCGACGACACCGGCGAAATCACGCTGGAAGTCGACAACCTCCTGGAGGCGGCGGCAGCGCCCGAGGCCGCTTCGCGGTTCCAGGACCAGAACCTCTTGCCGGCGTCGCCCCCAGGTAGGCGGCGCAGCCTGGCGGTGAAGCGGCTGGAGGTGCGGCCGAGGGAGGGTGCCGCCGCCGAGCCCCTGCTCGACTACGGCAACCTCCGGCTCCGCGGCGCTGAAGAAAGCGGACGCGGCAAGCTCCACCCCCTGCCGCCCGGCGAGGCGTACCTGGAGATCCTCGCCCGGCTGGAGGTCGAGGTGCGCTTCGATCTCAGCGGGCCGGTTTTTCGGGCCCGGGGAAAAGCCGAGCGCAACCGCCTCGGACCGTTGCCCCGGCTCTATGCCGAACCGCGGGAATGGGAGGGCTTCGCCTATACCTACGCCGCCGAGGAAGCGGTCGGCGTCACCTCCGACGGCGAATTCCACAACGTGCCACTGCTCCAACGTCCGATCGAGGCCGACTTACGCCTCGTCACCGTGCCGCGCGAAGCGCCGGAGGCGTTCCGTTTCGTCACCTTCCGCAACCCCCTGGCCGCCCCCCTGCCGGAGGGCCCCGCCGACGTCTACGTGGGCCGCGACTTCCTCCTGACGACGAGGCTCGGCACCGTCGCGCCCGGCGAGCGCTCGACGGGCGAGCTGGGCCTCGGCGTCGACGAGGCCGTTCAGGTGGTGCGCAACACCCGGTTCCGCGAGGTCAGCTCGGGGCTCGTGCGCGGACGCCTCGGCCTCGAGCACGAGATCGAGATCGAGGTGCTGAACCCGTTGCCGCGGGAGGTGCTCTGCGAGGTCCGCGAGCGCGTCCCGGTGCGCCGCGAGGGCGACGAGACGATCGAGGTCGTCGTGGGCGAGGCCGACCCGCCCTGGGAGCGTTTCGAGCCCACGCGCCATCCCACCGCCGGCGGCTACCGCTGGCGGACGCCTCTTCAGGCCGGAGAGAAGCGGACCTTCAAGGCGAGCTACACGATCCAAATCCCGGCGAAGCACGAGCTCGTCGGCGGCAACCGGCGGGAGCGATGACGACGACGAGCACGGATACGGTGGCCGTCGAGGTCGACGCTCCGGTGCGGGCGGTGACCCTACTGGAGGACCGTGCCCAGGTCCGCCGGCGCGGCACGGCGGAGGTGCCGGTGGGACGCGTCCGTCTACGCGTCGCCGAGGTCGCCCCGGCCCTCGTCGACCGCTCGCTCCAGGCCGCCGTCCGGGGCGAGGGGGTCCGCGTCGTCGACCTGCGGGTCCGACGCCGTTACCGTCTCAGGGCGGAGCGCGAAGACGCGGCGCTCGCCGAGAGATGCCGCGGCCTCGAAGCCGAGCTCGCCGCCCTCGCCGAGCGACGCGACCTCCTCACCCAACAGCAGAAGCTCCTCGAAGCGGTGGCCGGCCAGGACCTCGCCGACCTCCAGATCGACGCGGCCTGGGGCGAGGTCGACGCCGAGCGCTGGGGTGGGGAGGTCCGCAAGCTCGTCGCGCGCGACGAGAAGCTCCGCGAGGAGCTCCTCGACCTGGCCCAGCGCCAGGAGGACCTCCAGGAGACGCTCGCCGACCTCAGGCGCCGCCGCGAGGCCGTGCAGAAAGGCGGCCGGAGGCTCGCCGCCGACCTGGAGCTGGAGCTCGCGGTGGAGAGCGCCGGAGAGGTCGAGGTCGAGGCCGGCTACGTCGTGCCGGCGGCCTGCTGGCGTCCGCGGCACACCGCGCGGCTCACCCAGGGAGAGGACGGCGAGCGGCTTCGATTCGAAACCGACGCCTCGGTCTGGCAGAGAACCGGTGAGGACTGGGAAGACGTCGAGCTCACCTTCTCCACCGCCCGGCCCTCTCGCGGCCTGGAGCCGCCGCGGTTCGAGGACGACACCGTCGAGGCCCGGCGTCAGGAGGAAAAAGTCGTCGTCGAGGAACGCGACGTCGAGGTGCAAGAAGTCCGCGCCACCGGCGGGCCGCCTGCGAAACCCGAGCTCCCGGGGATCGACGACGGCGGCTCGGCGCTCGCGCTCGCCGCTCCACACCGAGCCACGGTCGCCGCCAACGGACGGCCCTACCGGGTCGAGCTCGGAAGCTTCGAGGCTCCGGCACAAAGCGAGCATCTCCTCGTCGCCGAGGTTGCGTGCGGAGTTATCCACAAGGTCTCGGCCAAAAACGCCGCGGCGCAGCCGATCCTCGCCGGCCCGGTCGAGCTCGTCGCCGACGGTTCCTCGGTAGGCCGGACGAGCGTGCTTTTCGTGGCGCCGGATGCCCGCTTCGACCTCGGCTTCGGTCCCGACGCGGCGATCCGCACGAACCGCGGCGTCGAGCGAGTCGAGGCCAAGCCGAGCGCGCTCTCGCGCTACGCCGAGACCGAGCACGGCGTCGTCTTGAAGCTCTCGAACATCGGTGCCGAGGCGCGCAGCTTCACGGTCCGCGAGCGCATTCCGGTCTCGGAGGTCGAGCAGGTCAAGGTGCGCTTCAACGACAAGGCGACGAGCGACGGAGCCAAGCTCGACGAGGCAAACGGTTTCGTCGACTGGAGAGTCAACTTGGCCGCCGGCGGCACCGAGACGCTGAAGCTGCGCTATACCGTAGCCCGGCGCAAGAACGTAGACGACGCCACGTAGGCTTTCCGCCACAGATTTCGCCAACGCTTGGAGGAAAAATGGTAGACATCCATCATCGATTTACCGTCAAAACATCGCCCGAGGAGATCTTTCAGGCGGTCTCCACGCCCGCCGGCCTCGACACCTGGTGGACGCTGACCTCGTCCGGAGAACCTGCACAGGGAGCGGAATACGAGCTCGGGTTCGGCCCCGGGTACGATTGGCGGGCGGTGGTGTCGCGATACGTTCCCGGCTCCGAGATCGAATTTGAAATGACCAGCGCGCAGGAAGACTGGCAGGCGACGCGCGTCGGTTTCCTCCTGGAAGGCAAAGAGGGCGTCACCGAGGTGCGCTTTCACCATTTGGGCTGGCCCAGGGCCAACGCGCACTATGAAAGCTCTTGCTACTGCTGGGCGATGTACCTCCGGCTGCTCAAGAGATATGTCGAGCACGGCGAGGTGGTGCCCTACGAAGGCCGGCTGGATGCGTAGTCCCCATCCGAGCTCTCGTCGCCGGCACCTGGTGATCCGTCCCCGGCTCTGATACGGTGTGACCTTCGGAGGTACGAGAAATGTCGGCTGTCATCGTCGAAGTCGCCGAAGTCGAGGACGTCGTTCCCCACACCAACGCCGACCGCCTGTGCCTCGCCCGCATCAAAGGCTGGCAAACCGTCATCGGCAAACGGCCGGACGGCTCGCCCCAGTTCCAAAAGGGCGACAAGGTCGTCTACATTCCGCCCGACGCCACCGTGCCGCGGGAGATGGCCGACAAGCTCGGCATCACGAGCTACCTCGCCGAGCGCACCAACCTCGAGGGCGACCGCGAGCTCGTCGTCAAGCAGGTCCGGCTGCGGGGCGAGCCCTCCTACGGCTTCCTCGTCCTCCCCGACGACTCCGCCTGGGAGCTGGGACGCGACGTCCGCGAGCACTACGGAATCGGCAAGTACAGGCCGCCGGTCAAGTTCTCCGCCGGCGACTCCGAGGCCACCCACCCCCTCTTCCAGCGCTACACCGACATCGAGAACCTGCGCAACTTCCCCACCGCCTTCAACGAAGGCGAGGAGGTCGTCGTCAGCGAAAAAATCCACGGCACGAATGCGCGCATCGGCTACGTCGAGGGGTTGCTCGTCGCCGGCTCCCACGGCCTCCAGCGAAAGCGTCCCGAGCCCGAGGAGATGGCCACCAACACCTACTGGTCCCCGGCCACCCTCGACGGCGTCATGAAGCTGCTCGACACCTTGAAGGACGAGCACCAGGTCGTCATCCTCTACGGCGAGGTCTACGGCAGCAAGATCCAGAAGCTCCACTACGGGAAGCGCGGCACCCTGGGCTTCGCCGCTTTCGACCTCTACCTCGACGAGCGCTACGTCGGCTACGACGAGTTCAAGGACACCTGCGAGCGTTTCGGCGTCGAGACGGTGCCGGTGCTCGACCGGGGGCCTTTTTCGTTGGAGCGCGTCCGCAGCTTGGCGAGCGGCCGGACGCTGCTCGACGACGACCACATCCGCGAGGGCGTCGTCGTTCGCGGCGTCGACGAGCGGCTCGACCCCAAGATCGGACGCCTGATCTTGAAGTACCTGAGCGACGAGTACCTCTTGAACGACAAGCTCACCGCCGCCGATGCCACCGACCTGTGAGGTCCCAGCATGCTCCTCGGCCTCTTGCCACTCGGCGTCGTTCTCGCGGTGGCGATCGCTTTCACACTTGCTCGCTCGATTCCTCGGCAAGATCCAGCCGTCCGAGATCCCCTGGTTCGGCTCTATCTCCTGGGGCTAGCTTTGCAGTGCCTTCACGTGATCGAGGAGTTCACCACGGATTTCTATCTGGAGTTTCCGAGGTTCCTGGGCCTGGCGCCGTGGACGCCGGATTTCTTCGTCGCCTTCAACCTGGTCTGGATCGCGATCTGGGTGCTTTCCGCGATCGGTTTCAGGGAGGGCATTCGGCTGGCGATGGCTCCGATCTGGTTCTTCGCCCTCGGCATGGCCGTCAATGGCGTGGCGCACCCTGCCCTCGCCCTGGCGGCGGGCGGCTACTTTCCCGGCCTCTGGACATCGCCCCTGGTCGGCGTGCTCGGAGTCGTGCTCTCGACCCGCCTGTTCGCCGCGACCCAAGGTGGCGTGCCACCCTGATGCAGGGTCTGGGATGCAGGGCCTGGAGACGGCAACCTGGAACCGAGGCGGCGGGCCTAGCGATTCAAGTGTTACACTCAACTTGAAAGAAATGACTAAGATACGGATTCTCCAACCCGGCGACGAGGCCGCGCTGGAAGCGTTCTTGCGACCCCGGATCGATTCGTCGATCTTCCTCATGAGCAACCTGCGCCGGGCGGACCTGGAGGATCGGGGCGAACATTTCGAAGGGACCGGCCGGCTCCGGGGACGTCGGATCGGGGCGGAAGACCTCGATCTCGTCACGGAATGGCGCCTGGCCTATTCCCTGGAGGCCCTGAACGCCGAGGACACCGAAGAGCTGCGAGCCTCCTGCCGCGAGGACATGGAAAGCTCCCTCTCGCGACGCGACACCTGGGTCCTAGAGGACGACGGCGACCGCGTCGCCTCGAGCTCGTTCAACGCATCGTTGCCGGAGACCGTCCAGGTCGGCGGTGTGTGGACGCCGCTGGCGAAGCGCGGACGCGGTTACGGCCGGGCGGTGGTGGCCGCCTCGCTCCTCGACGCTCGTGCCGAAGGAGTCGAACGCGGCGTCCTCTTCAGCGAGGACACCAACGTCTTCGCCGTCCGGGCCTACGAGGCGCTCGGCTTCCGGCGGATCGGCGCCTACAGCCTCGTCCTGTTGCGGGAGTCGCTTCGCACCTCGCGGGTAGGATAGACTCCGCCAAAGAAAAAGGAGTTACCTGATGACCGCCGCCCCATCCCCCCGTTCAAAGAGCGCGACCTCGTCGGTCGTCGTGGGTCTCCTGGCGGCTCTCCTGGCCGTCCTCGGCGTCGTTGGGGCGCACTTCGCCTTCCTGGGGCCCTCCACAGGCCTCGCGCTCTTTTCCCTGGCGCTCGTTTTCGGGGTGCTTGGGGCGTCGGGTCTTGGCGCCGTGGGACTCTACCGGACGCGACAAAAGGCCGGCCGGCCGCTCGCGGTCCTCGGTCTGGTGCTGGGTGAGGGGCTTCTTTTCGTCCTCGTGGTCCTCGTCGTCCTTCACTGGGGCAAGCCGCGGATCCACGACGTCACGACCGATCCCGACGATCCTCCCGCCTTCGGCGAGATCGCGGGCCTGCCGGAAAACGAGGGACGCGATCTTACCTATCCCCACGGCGGTATCGGCGTCCCGGAGCTGCAGCGCGCCGCCTATCCCGACCTCGTGACCCTGGAGCTGCCCCTGCCGCCCGGCGACGCCTGGGAGGCGGCGGTCGCCGTCACCGAGGAGCTGGGCTGGTCGCTCGTCTGGTCGAACCGCGAGCTGGGGACGATCGAGGCCACCGAGAGGAGCAAGGTCTTCCGCTTCGTCGATGACGTCGTGGTCCGCGTCCGCGCGGCGCCGGCGGGCTCGGTAGTCGACGTCCGCTCGACGTCCCGGGTCGGGCGCAGCGACCTGGGGGCCAACGCCCGTCGGATCCGTGAATTCTTGGAGCGTCTCCGTGCCGCGGCGGCGCTTTAACCTCGTTGCGAGGAGTTGTAGGATCAGCCGTGCTCACGGTCGATCTGCCAAGAGCGGGAAGGCTTCCAACACCTTCAGCTCCTCAGGCGGGGCCAGCTCGGGCTCGAACCTTGACGCCCCGCCGACGACATGGAGCCTGCCGGCCACCGAGCTCCCGGCCTGCCAGCCGCGCGAGGTCGGCCGGGTCACTCCGGCATGCGGCAGATTCGCGGCGTCGGCCTCGTCGCATGGATCGGGACACACGGCCATACTGGGCGATCCAACCCACGGCGTGACGCCTGACGGGTGCCTCTCTCGTGGGGCGAATCTTGAATTCGCCCGGTTCGTCCCTGTCGTAGGCCGTGTCAAGGGGTGGGAGGAGGGAATTCGGAGCCTTT
>CBDUYN010000098.1:0-37235 GCA_965371445.1 uncultured bacterium
GGCGGTGCCGCCGAGGGACCGGTGACGGTCCACGCGGAGCTCGGCGGACGCCTCGGGGAGCTTCGCGGCCGCCTCGTCCTCGACGGCGAGGAGGCCAGGATCGTCTATCCGACGCCCTATTACACCCTTCTTGCGGCCCCGCACGCCGAAATCACTTTCGCCGACCGTGAGGTGAGCTTTGAAAGGGTGAGCGCCCGGCTGAACGACGGCATTCTGACGCTCACCGGCCTGGCGCGGCGCAGCGACCTGCCGGCCGCCGGAGGCGAGGCGGGGGCCTGGGAGACGAAGCTCGACGTCACGGTCGTCGGCGCCCGCTACGTCGTCGACTACGGCCTGGCTACGATCCTCGACGGCGAGCTTCAGCTCACCCTACCGGCCACGGGCGACGCGCTTCTGAGCGGCGGGATCGAGGTCCGCCGCGGCGTCTTGCGCCGCGACGTCGACCTGCGCCGGGAGCTGGCGAGGACCGTCTTCGACCTCGAGTCACAACTTCTGGGAGCCGGCAGCGACCCGGTCTCCGACCTGCGGCTCGACCTCACGGTGACGACGGCCGAGGGCCTCAGGATGCGCAACAACCTGGGCGAGATCGCCGTCACCTGGAGCGAGCTTGAGGTCGGCGGCCGGCTCGCCGAGCCGGCGGTCCGCGGCACGGTCGACGTCACGCCGGGAGGGACGGTTCGTGCCTACGGGCAGATCCTGCGTATCGACCGTGGGGAGATCGAGCTCACGGGGCTTCCAGGAGCGCCGCCGGAGCTTGATTTCGAGACGGTGAGCTCGATCGAGGACCCGACGCTGCGCGCGGGCGAGCGTTTGAGCTACCAGTGGGAATCTTCGCAGGCCGACGCCGAGGCCGGCAAGGAGATCGCCAAGGGCCTCGCCGACTACGCCGCGGGGCTTTTCTCAGAACGGCTCGGCCGGACCCGGATCCGGGTCGCGCCGCTGCTCGTTTTTGGCGAGGCCGATCCCGGAACCACCCTGACGGTGAGCCAGGAGCTCTCGACGGCGGTCGCCGTCGCCTTTGCCGTCGACCTGCGCGACTCGCAGGACCAGACCTATGTCGTCGACCTGCACCGCCGTCGTCCTCCGCACCTGGCCGTCCAGGTGTTCACCAACGCCGTGGAGGTCACGGACCCGGCCTTTTTCGGATCCCGCACCGTCGACAACGAAGGCGTGAACGTCCAGCAGACGCTTTACTTCGGCGGTGAGCGCAAAAAGCGGGCGAGCGAGGCACGGCTGCGCAAGGTCCGTTTCTCCGGGCTTCCCGAGGAGGTGCCGGCACGCGTCCTGAGCCGGTCGGTGGGTTTCTCAAAAGACGAAGCGCTGCCGCGCGACGCCGCGTTCGAGATCGAGGTCGAGCTTGCCGAGCGCCTGCGCCGCTACGGCTACCCGGCCGCCAGGGTCGGCGTGGTCCTCGCCGACGCCGGCAAGGAGCGCGTCGACCTCGAGGTGACGGTCGTGGCGGGTCCGCGGGTCCGCTTCGAGTTCGAGGGCGACGAGCCGGTGGTGGCGCTGCGATCGGCGATCACCCAGCCCTACCGGACCGACTTCTACGAGGCGGCGTCACTCCGGGAGGTACGTCTGCTCACCGAGCGCGCCCTGCGCGGCCAGGGGTACCTGAGGCCGCGGGTCGAGGTGACCTCCGAGGACGACGGCAACGACGGCTCGCGCACGGTCACGGTGCGCGGCGACGGCGGCGAGCAGGTACGCCTCGACGAGATCGTCTTCGAGGGGCTCGACGCCGGGGAAGCGGCGCTTCTCGCGAGCCGCTTCGCGACCGGTACGGCCCGCGTCGAGCTAGCAGCCGGCCTCGAGGAGGCCGACGCCTGGCTCATGGGCAACCTCCGCTCGCTTGGCTACGGCGAGGGCCGCATCGTCTCGCGCGAGCTGGCCGGCGGGCGCCTGCGTGTCGCCCTCGACCCGGGTCCGCGCGAGACCGTCGCGGCGATCGCGATCCGCGGTACGGGCGAGGCCGAAGCCGAGCTTCTCGTCGCCCGGCTGCCGCTGCGAAGCGGCGACGCCCTGCGCTCCGACCTCGTCGCGGCGTCGAGCCTCCTGATTCGCAACGACCTGCGCCGCCGCGGCTACGCCGACGTCGAGGTGCGGACTCTCGTGGCGCCGTCGCTCAACCCCTACGAGGCGACGCTTTTTTTCGAGGTCCTGTCGGGTCCGCAGTACCGGCTCGAGGCGGTGCGCTTCGCGGGCCTTCGTGCCACGCGGCCCGGTTGGGCGAAAAAGCTCACCGGGCTCGCCGAAGACGACGTCCTCGATCCCGACCGGATCGGCGAGGCGCGGCGGACGCTCTCGGGCCTGCGGCTCTTCGAGAGCGTGAGCACCCGGACCGAACGTCACGACGACGCCCGGGCCGACGTCACCTTCGAGCTCCGGGAGGCGCCGCGCTACAGCTTCGCCTACGGCCTGCGCTGGGAGACGAGCCGCGGCACGAGCGCCGTCGTCGACGTCGTCGACCGCAACTTCCTGGGCCGCGGCACGACCGTCGGCCTGCGCGGTCTTTACTCCGAGCTCGACCAGGCGGCGCGCCTCTACGTCGGACGCCGAGACCTCTTCGGCACCAGGACCGACATCGAATTCTTTTTCGAAAGCCGCCGCGAGGAGACCGAACGCACAGAAGAGTTTTTCGACGACCGGCTCGTCGACGACAAGATCCAGGCGACGCTTCAGGTTTCCTTTCCGGTCAAGGCTTGGACCAGCCGCTTCTACGGAAGCTTCAAGAAGGAAAGGATTCGCGAGAAAGTCCCGAGTCCGTTCTTCCCGTTCGACGAAACGGTTCAGATCCCCTTCGTCGGCTGGCAGCTGGTCTACGATTCGCGCGACGACCCGTTCGCGGCGACGCGGGGCCTGTTCCTGTCGGCGGACCTCTCCGCCACGGGCGAGTACCTGGGGAGCGACTTCGACTTCCTGCGCCTGTTTGCCCAGGCGAGCCATCTGCGTCCCTTCGGACGGTGGACCTGGGCCCATTCCTACCGGCTGGGGCTTTTCGAGTCCAAGGACGATTTTCCGCTGGAGGAGGAGCGCTTCGTCGCCGGCGGCGAGCATTCGGTCCGGGGCTACGGCTTCGAGTCGCTCTTCGACATGGAGACCGGCGAACGGGGGCAGGCGCTTCTCCTGGTCAACCAGGAGCTACGCTTCGCGATCTGGGGGGAGATCTCCGGCCTTGTGTTCGTCGACGTAGGCGGCGTCTGGGCCGAGAAGGGCGACTTCGCCTCGGATTTCTACACCGGGGCCGGCGTCGGCCTGCGGGCCAGGACTCCGGTGGGAGTAATCCGTTTCGACCTGGGGACGCCGCTCGAGCGCCGGGAGGGGGATCCGGAGTGGAGGACCTACCTGGGCTTCGGGCACGCGTTTTGACCCCGCGGATCCGACGTGGCGCTGTTTGTTTCCGAGCCTGCAACCGGGACGGAAGGCCATCTTTTGTGCTACGACCCACGATCCTGGCAGTTCCCTTCGACCAAGGCCTTCTGCTCCAGGGCGGGCGGCGGATCAAATGATCCTGAACCTGCAATCCCGGGCGGCCCGCGCGATCCTCGGCCAGATTTCCGGCTCGGTCAGGGCGTAGTCCTCGGAGCTCAGATGCGTCATCGTGACCCGGTCCTTGAGCGCTACGCAAATCGAGCCGACCTGGCGGCCCCGCCAGCGGATTCCCTCCACCGGTGGGTACTGGTCATAGAAAGCGCGCGCCCAGGCCTGACAGAGCAAGAAGTTGGTGGTAACGGCGATCTCCTGGGTGAGGCCCACCGACCGCACCGCTACGCCGACCAGGTCCAAAACCCGGACGGAGCCCTCGACACACGCCCTGACCACCCGCACGTTCGCGGATCGATCGAGGATCCCCGTTCTGCCAAAAGCCTCGGCCACAGCCCCCCGCAGGGAGGTTGCCGCATACCAGACAGAACGTGTCGGGTGGATGCCGCAAGGAGGCGTGTGGTGATCGAAACGCATGTCAGGGAGAGGACCATAGAAGCGATGCGCATCCCAACCGCCCCACGAAGGATCGTAGAAACGGACCAGAGAAAGACCGCGGCGCAGGGTGACAACGGTGGGTTTTGACGGTAGGGTCTTCGGCGGCCGCGGCAGGCTCACGGCAAGAAGCCCTGCTGTTCGGCCAGGGTCACGACGCAATCGCTCCGGCGAGCTTGCAGACGCCGGATTGGCGTTTCGTCGTCGAGCTCTGGCCGAGGCGTCGTCAGCCATAGCGCGGCGCCGGCGGGCGACAGGTGGAGGTGGCCCAGGACCTTCCGGAGACCGGGCACGAGACCTCCCGGGCTATCGGCGTCGAACTGCCAGACCGGATAGCGCCACAGTCGTCCCTTCCGTAGTGCCAACGCCCGTCCCTCTCGGCGTTGCTTCTCAATCGCCTGCCTCGAGCGGCCGGTGAGCCGTCCTGCTTCCTCGGCGCTTACGCAGTCGCGCAACAGCTGAGCACGGGTCGTCCGCGCCTCGAGGTCAGCCCTCAGGACGGTCGCTGCGGCTTCCCCGGAGCTCATGGCCTCGTCGACGTCGGCCAAAGGGTCCGCCTTTGGCCCGTCGCGGTACTGCTCAACGACTTCCCGCAGACCTTCGGCGACCGTCCGACGGCGGCCGACGTCACCCTCGACGGCATCGAACCGAAGAAGCGCCTCTACGAGGGCGATCTCCTCCTGCATCAGACCCTCCGCCATCCGCACCGCAATCGACAGTCGTCGCCGCGAAAAACCAAGCCGGGTGGCGAGCTCGGAGACCAGATCCTGTCTTGCTGGAAACTTGGTGGACATGGATGGAGAGTAGCACAAGTTGCATAGATACGCAACCAGGATCGGGGTTGAGAGGGGCTCGCGAAGGAGTCGGTGTCCCGGGTGTTGAGGAAGGTCTGGACACCCCGGGACGAGGGCCGTTGACTCCCCTGGAACCGCCGGGTAGCCTTGATCTGCGCCCGGACGGTGCCCCGGAGACGAAGTCATTCGGCGATCCGCGATCATCTGGCCGACCAGCAGGCGTGACGAGGAAGAAATATGGAAATGAAGCTGAAACACCTCGAGATGCTCCAGGGCGTGATCAACCGCATGGCCCAAAATTCCTTCCTCCTGAAGGGCTGGTCCGTCGTTCTCATATCGGCCCTCTTCGCCCTCGCCGGCAAGGACGCCAAGGTCTACTTCGTCGCCCTCGCCTACTTCCCCGCCCTCGCCTTCTGGATCCTCGACGGCTACTTCCTCTGGCAGGAACGCCTGTTCCGCAAGCTCTACGACAAGGTCCGCCAGCAGCCGGAGGCTGAGGTCGACTTCTCCATGAACACTGCCCAGATCACCGAGGACCGGCCATCCTGGCTCGGGACGAGCTTCTCGACGACGTTGCTGATCTTCCATGGCACCGTCTTCGGCACGATCGTCGTCGTCATGCTTTTCATGCGTTGATGCGGTCAGCATGCTGAACCTTCTGCTAGGATAGTGTTCAAGAAGCGCGAGGACTTGAGGAAAAGCACCATGCCGACCGCCGTCCCGACTCCGACCTTGACCCCGCTTGACGACTTCCCGGTCTTCCTCTCGGCCAGCCTGCCGAAGACGCTCCGGGGGACGCCTCGGGCTCTCGACCTGCAGGGTTTCCTGGTGGCGTTCGTCCGCGGCCTGCTCGCCGCCAGCGGGCGGCTGGTCTTCGGAGGCCATCCCTCGGTGACGCCGCTCGTGCAGCGGGTGGCCAGCGACTTCGGTGCCGGCCGGATCGAGCTTTTCCAGCTGAAGCGCTTTCGTGCGACGGCTCCGCCGGAGGTCAGCCGTGAGGAGTTCGTCGTCCACTGGATCGACTCTGAGGAGCTCGCGCCGATGCGCGACCAGATGGTGGCGCGGGCGCGGGCCGGGGTCTTCGTCGGCGGCCTGACCCGCGACGAGGCCCCGATCGGCGGCGTGCCGGGGATCCGCGACGAGTACGAACGTTTCCTGAAGTGTCATCCGGAGGGTCCGGCCTACCTCCTGGGCCTGCTGGACGGCGAGGCGGCGGCGTTGATCCGCGAGTTTGACGACGCGGGGGAGCTCAACCGTCAGCGGGCCGAGGAGCGGCGGCTTCTGCACGAGACCGACGACGTCGACTTGGCGGCGTCGCTGGTGCTGGCGGACCTGCGGCGCGTCGCGGCGGACGCCGGAAAGCCGTGACGCGTCATCTCGCCCGTCGTGGCGATCGTAGAGGCCAAGAACGAGAACTTCATCCTTGGCATGGGGCAATGCGTGGTGGAGATGGTGGCCGCGAAGTTGTTCAACGAGCGGGAACAGAACGACGTCTCCTGGATCTACGGGGCTGTCTCCACGGGAAACGTCTGGAAGTTCCTCAATTTGGACCAGTCTACGGTCTTTGTTGACATTCGGGAGTATCATGTCGCCGATGGCGCGAAGGTCTTGGGCATCTTGTCGACGATGGTCGACCAGCAGGCGTGACGGCCAAGCCTACGAGGGCGGCGATGTCACAGTGGTTTGCACCGGTCGCGTCCTCCTGGCTGCAAAACACCGGGGTCTCGTCGAGAGCCTCGGTCGCTCATGATCGGCCGGCGGTCGAGAACATCGCCAACCGCCTTCGTGAGGCTCGACTTCCGCTCCGGTCTCGAAAGCGCCTACGCTTTCCACTGCCTGGTGTCCGCGATCCGCGAGAAGAGGTCTGCCTGATGTCGCCAGCGGACCGCGCATGCCGGACGCCTTCGTCTAAGGCTTGCCAGCCGGTTGGTGCCCCGGCTGGAGGTTGGGGCCTTGACATCCTCTACATGGCGGGCTTTCCCGAGGGAGTCGGGGCGGCGCGGGTGGGCGAAGACGTCCGGGAGCCTCTTCGGCTCACCGTCGAGCGCGCCGCCGATCGCGAGGCTGACGCAGCCGTTCTATGTCCGCTGCCGCGGGTCGACGAGATCGAAGACGGGGTTGACAAGTTGTCGCAGGCGTTCTACTTTGAACAGAGTCGGATGGGGCCTGGCGTTCGGATGGCGGTTCTCGAGTGGGTGTTCGGTCGCCATAGGAGATCGGGATGCTGAATAAGTTGAAGGGCGTTCGTGTCGGACACGCTGAAGACCGGGAGAAGCTTACGGGCTGCACCGTCGTTCTGTTCGACGACTTCTATACCGCTACTTGTGAGCCTCGTGGTGGAGTGCCGGGTTCGCTCTTCTCGGACGGCCTCGCCCCGACAAGGTGTTCTCCGACGCTCAACGGTCTCTTCATTGCCGGCGGTGGCGTTGCCGGACTCACTGTCGCTGCTCGGATCTACGACTTTCTTCGAGAGAATGGACATGGCAAGCAGTGGGGCGAGAAGGGGGAGGGTGCTCTTGTGCCGCGCATTGCCGGGGCCGTCGTCGCTGACCGGGGACTATTCTACGGACCAATCGATCCTCAGTTGGGCTATTGCGCCTGTGAGGACGCAGCCAAGAACGCGGCCAGGGAGAACACGCCGTTGGGCAACGTTGGCTGCGGCATCGGCACAACCGTAGGCAAGTTTGCCTTCGCAAAGGACGGTACAGAGAACGGTACGGCGCTTTTCTGCAAGAGCGGCGTGGGTGGCGCGTCCTGTGATGATCTGCCAGGCGATCTCATCCTTTCTGCCCTTACAGTTGTGAATGCCATCGGCAATGTGCATGACCGGGATGGGAGCGTGATCGCTGGGAACCGTCAACCGGATAGCGAGGACTTCGTCAATTTCATGGATCTCATCAAGGATGGAATAGTCCTTGGCTCAGCGAAGAATCCTCCTCAAGAAGGAGACGCAGTGGGTGCAACCACGGTGTCGATCGTCGGGACCAACGCAGATTTGGGTCATGATCAACTCTTCCGGATAACACAGATGGCGCATTCCGGAATTGCCCGCGCAATTCGGCCAGCCTATACGTCGCTTGACGGAGACATGGTCTTCAGTTTCTCTACGGGAGAAGTGAAAGTACAATCGACGACGCCGGGACGTTTTAAGACAGAGAAATTTCAACCAGTGCCCGACTGGCCTGATTTCTCCATTGACATTCTGGGGTCTGTGGCTGCGGAGGTTGTGTTTGATAGTATTCTCTCTGCCGTTCGGCCCGCTGACGACGACATCCACGACAGAATCTTCGGTGGACCCATTCCCTCAGGGAGGTCTCTGGAATGATCAAGTTTCGCTGGCTACACCTCACTGATCTCCACTTTGGGCAGAAGGGGCAAGGGCATCTTTGGCCCAATGTCCGCGAAGCGTTTTTCAATCGCCTTGGCCGTCTGCATGACGCATGTGGACCTTGGGACCTGGTGCTCTTCACCGGGGATCTGGTCCAAATGGGGACGTTGCCGGAATTCAGGCGCCTTGACGATCAGGTGCTTGGCCCCCTTTGGCAGCACTTCTCGAAGCTCGGTTCCGAGCCCAAGCTGTTGGCGGTGCCTGGGAATCATGACCTCGAGTGGCCCAACCCGAAGACGAACCCGCGCTTTCCAAAGGATCTCGTGCCGGCGGCGAGGGCTCTGACGCGTGACTGGAAGGACGACGAAATACGCAAGGAGTTCTGGGACGACCACGAATCAGGATACCGCAAGGTGATCGACTTGGCGTTTGCTAACTATGTCGAGTGGTGGCGAGAATGTCCGCTGAAGGGAGATCTAACCATCCAGTCCGGGGTTCTGCCCGGCGATTTTTCGGCGAGTTGGGAGCGCGATAGTGTGCGCCTTGGGATCGTGGGACTCAATACGACCTTTCTCCAACTCCGCGGCGGCATGCAACCTGGAGACCTCGCCTGGGATGTCCGGCAGTTGCACGCCGTCTGCGACGACGACCCTCCCGCCTGGACGGCGAGCCACGACCTGTGCCTGCTCCTGACCCACCAGCCAACGGAATGGCTCGATGAGCCTTCGCGTGAAAAGGAGCAGGCGGAGATCGCTCCTGCTGGTCGTTTTGCCGTCCATCTCTGTGGTCATCAGCACGAGAACGAGACCCTCGGTAGTGCATTCAGGGGCGGTCCACAGCGTTGGGTCTGGCAAGGGAATTCGCTCTTTGGAATGGAGCAGTTCGACACTGCCGAGCAGGAGGACCGGCGGCACGGTTTCTCGATCGGAGAGCTCGCCTTTGAGGACGATGGAGCCATGCTCCGTCAATGGCCCCTGAAAGCACTACGGGACCAGAACGGCTGGCGTTTTGTTCCTGATGACAATTGCGTTCTCGAAGAGGATGGTGGCACTCGTCCGGAACGCATTGAGTCGCGCCACCGCAAACGCGAAGCAGTATCTAAGCCGCAGCCGGCATCATCGCCAGGACTGGAGGCCGCGCCAGCGGATGCTTCCTACCGGCGCATGGCACCGCCTCCGGACCGCTTCATCCCCCGCCAGGAGCTCGATGAGATCGTCGCCCTTCTCCGTGACACCCCCAAGGCCGCCGGCCACTCCGTCGCCATCACGACGGCGCTGCGTGGTGCCGGCGGCTTCGGCAAGACGGCTATCGCTCAGGCCCTTGCCTGGGACGAGCGTGTTCATCGAATTTTTCCCGACGGCGTCCTCTGGACGATAATGGGCGAAGGACTGACTGAGGGCAAAGGACTGACCGAGGACGAACGGTTGGAGAAGATCCGTGACCTGCTGGACGACTGGACCGGCAAGAGGCCAGACATCGGAACGATTGAACGAGCGGGCTATCGGCTGCGTACAACCCTTGAGGACACCCGCGTCCTTGTCATCATTGACGACGTGTGGTCGTCGAAGGACGTCGAGCCCTTCCGCGGACTCGGACCTGGCACAGCACTTCTCATCACGACCCGTAAACGCCGAACGCTGCCGACAGATTGCAAATGCGTTGATGTGGATGCCATGAGCCTTGAAGAGGCTGTCAAGCTTCTCGCCTCCGATTTGACCATCCCAGACATTGACACTTGGAAGCGGCTGAGACGGCTGGCCAGCCGTCTTGGCAAATGGCCACTGCTCTTGAAATTGGTCAACCGACACCTTCGTTGGCCCGTTCAAGATCATCACTTGCCGCTCATCAAGGCAATCCGGCGCATTGAGAATATACTTGTTCGCGGCCGAATAAAACAACTCAATGTGAGGAATCCGACAAAACGGGACGAGGCCGTAGACCTCACGATGCAGGTCAGCCTCAGAGCACTTTCAAAAGCCGATCGAAAATGCTACAAGCAACTCGCTATCTTTCCCGAAGATCTTAACATCCCCCTCAAGATCCTTGCAAGGCTCTGGAAAATTGCTGATGAAGCCGGGGCTGGTGATCTATGCGTAAGACTTGCTGATCTTTCGCTTCTCCTCAATCTCGACCTGGACGCGGGCACGATCCGACTGCACGACGTCTTCCGCAAGTACCTTCGCGACAATCAAATCAAGACGCTTCACCGAATAAATCGTTCATTTATTGGCATACTGTATTCTGATGCCAGGCTCTGGGCGAATCTCGACCCCAACAGCCTCGATGACGCCTACCTCTGGAATTACCTGACGTATCACCTGATCGAAGCCGACCGCACGGATCTCCTGCGGAATATCCTGCTGGACTTCGACTACCTCTGGGCCAAGCTCAACGCGACCGACGTCAATGCGCTCATGACCGACTACAGCCGCGCGATGAGAGCCCCCGAGCTTGCCGACGACGCCGAGTTGCAGGCGGTTCAAGGAGCTCTGGGGCTGTCACTCCCAGTCTTGTCGAGGGACGGCAATCAGTTGGCAGGACAGCTCCTGGGGCGATTGTCACCCCAAGACCACCCGGGGCTTCAAGATTTCCTGGAAAGAGCGCAGGCATATTCATGGTTCCGCCCCCGAGTGGCAACCCTGACGTCTCCAGGAGGTCAAGCTCTAATCCGTACCCTTGAAGGCCACGAAGATTGCGTTCGAGCAGTGACGGTGATCAACGCGCCAACCGCTGACGATTTGCCGGACGACTGGCCACAGCAGATGTTCGTCTCAGCAGCCGACGATCGGACTCTACGCGTCTGGGATGCCATCACCGGAGAGACGTGGAAGACCCTCAAGGGCCATGAGGGTTGGATCCGCGCGGTGGCGTCGCTCGACGGGCGGCGGATCGTTTCAGCTTCGGACGACGGAACCTTGCGCCTGTGGGACCTGACCTCGGAAGATGGCGAGCCTGAAGTCCTCGAGGGTCACAACAGCGTCAACGCGATAGCCGTGATTGACGAGAATCAGATCGTCACCGCGTCGAGAGACGGCACCCTGCGCGTGGTGAACATCACGACAGGAGAAGAAGTCCGCAAGCTCGAAGGTCACGAGAACTGGGTTCGAGAGGTAGCGGTCAACGGCAAACAGCTGGCTGTCTCAGCTTCGGACGACAAGACTCTCCGCGTCTGGGACCTGGGGACGGGGGAGACTCGGCAGATCCTCGAAGGCCACGACGACGGCGTCACCGCGGTAGCATGGGTCGATGAACGTCATGTCGTTTCGGCGTCCTCGGACAGTACCCTGCGGTTGTGGGATGTAGAGAGTGGCGGCGAAATACGAGTTTTCGAGAAGAAGCACAAGGATGCCGTCAATAGCCTGGCAGTCATCGGCAATGGGGATTCCCGTTGCGTCATTTCGGCATCTTCAGATAAGACCCTGCGGAAGTGGGATCTGGAGACGGGGAAGGAGCTCCAGAAACTTGAAGGCCACATCGGTGCGATCAACGCTGTGGCGGAGATCCCGGGCGGGCCGTCGAGCCAATGTCGGGTCGTTTCGGCATCCTCGGATCATACCCTGAAAGTATGGGATGTTGCTACAGGCGTGGAACCTCACCGAGGTCACCGTAAAGCCGTCGAGGGGATCGTAGCACTCAACGCCAGCGAAGAGGATGGCGATAACAAGATCGTCTCGATTTCCAGAGATCTCACCCTGCGGGTGTGGGACGTGGCGAAGGGACTCCAAGAGCGGTCCAAGGATGAGAAAGTCTGGGCCAACGCGGTGACGATGATCGATGAGCAGTGGGCTGTTCTGGGGCGTCCGGATGGCGGTCTGCGGGCGCTGAACCTGGAAAACGGTAAGTCCTTGCAATTCAAAGGTCACGAGCTCGCGGTCAACACGGTGGCAAGAATCGACAAGCGACGGCTCGTCTCAGGATCATCAGATCACACGCTGTGGATATGGAGCGTCGATACGAAAAGGAAAGAACTGGCCCTGAAGAAAGAACAAATTCTTAAAGGCCATACGTCCGGGGTCCTGGCCGTCGCCGTGATCGATGCGGAAGACATGGAACCCTGTCATATTGTCTCGGCGTCCGACGACGATACCCTGCGCGTATGGAATCTGGAGACGGGAGAGTCACAGACTCTCGAGGGTCACAAGAGTTGGATCAACGCGGTCGCCGTGATCGACAAGGATCGGATCGTCTCGGCGTCCGCGGATGGCACGCTGCGCGTGTGGAACCTGAAGACGGGCAAGGAAATAGGACTTCTCAAAGATTGTTACTCAAAATCGTGGGTCAACGCAGTCGCCGTGATCGACGAACACCGAGTCGTTTCAGCATCCGCGGACCACGCCTTACGACTATGGGACATCGAAACCGGAAAGATGGAGGACATCTTTGAATTAGAAGATGCCGTACAGTCTGTTTTCTTTGAATTC
The DNA here is from genome assembly GCA_965371445.1 of uncultured bacterium. Classification (GTDB taxonomy): domain Bacteria; phylum Acidobacteriota; class Thermoanaerobaculia; order Multivoradales; family J023; genus DASWIG01. The sequence goes on from CBDUYN010000098.1 coordinate 12,519, forward strand.
GGCGTTCTTGTCGCCGGGGATCAGTCAGGGAAGCTTCATGTCTTCGATTTGGCTGAACGCGTCGAGGATGCCGACAAAATGGACCGCGGCGAGCTCACCATACGATCCGACAAACCGCACAATTTCAAGCCGCAATCCAGTGAACTCTTCGAAGAGCTCGGCGTCAAAGAGAGGGACTGGGAACGTCACCTCGGGGTGACCTTCAGCGAAAGCGTCTTGGACGATATTGGACGAACGGACCAAAAAGGCGAACCGCCAACACCCGAAAAGATGGATCTTCTAGGTAGGCTCTTCACATCTCTATGCAAGGCAAACAGAAGAAACGAGGCTGGACTTCTTTTTGCGGAACATTTGTGGGGCCCACTGTTTTATATCTACGATGAAAGAGAATACATGCTCGACCTCTTGAAGAATTCTCTGGGGATCCCAGAGCCAACAGCGAGCCTTCGAAAAATGGGAATAGGGGAGGTTTTCGCGCTAAATCAGCTTGCCAACGTTCTTCGAATGAGTGGCCTTGCATCAGACGCTGCCGAGATCCATCGGAAAATCATCGACCACGACAAAGAGCTGATCAGGAAAAACGACACCGCGAAACCTAAGGCATTCTGGCAAAATGTCCTAGCTGTGCGGCAGGAATTATTGGGGCTCGACCAAGTAAATAGCGGGCAATATAGCGAAGCCATAAGTAACCTAAGGAAGTCGCACGACCTGAGTTTTGGGCTCGAGCCGAAGGGATACGGAAATGCCAATCGCGCAACATGTTTGCGCGATCTGGGCCGGCTAAGCATCCGTACCGGGGAGTACGCGGAAGCGCTTCGATACTTGAGAGAGGCCGGAACGTTGGCCAGGGGCGGAGAGGCGAGAAAATATCTTGCAGCTATTCTAAGGCTGCAATGTAGAGCCTGGTTGGGCCTTGAGAGGCCGGGAGAAGCTCTTACCCGAGGCGATGCCGCGGTAGACTCTGACAGAGTGCGAAAGAAGTCTCATGTTCAAGTCGATGTACTCCTGGCACGTGCCGATGCTCGCAGAATGAACGGGGATCTGAAGGGGGCCATCGACGACGTACGGCAAGTGCTTGGCAGGGAACGGATCGACTTCCGGAACAAGGCCTCAGCGGAGATCGGCCTGGCGAGGCTCTACCTCGAAGATGAATGTACTGAGAAAGCTCTTGAGGCAGCGGAGCGGGCTTTGTCAGACGCCCGGCAGGGCGGATACGCCGAACTTGAAAAAGGTGCCCGTCTGATACTCGATCAGCTTCGTCCTTAGACTTATCCGGCGCCACTCGATGACGTTTAGTACCACTGATCCTGCGCCGACGCTCGTCTGGTACGGGCACCGTGGCCTCGACGCGGCTGTCCTCGCCGCCGTGGGAAGCCTGCGGGCAATCATCTGTTGTGACTGGGGAGAGGACATGGGCGCGGCCTTTGGGACCGTCGCCACCCTCTCCATCGAACGAGAGACGAGGCGACGGCCGATTTGGTCGAGCAGCTCTCTCGCCTTGATTCCGACGGAGCGTATCCGCGAGATCCTGACCGCCGTGGCGTCCGACGCCGAGACGTTCGTCGTCCCCTATCGCACCACCGCTGCGTGCGAAGGTGTCGTCAATGCCTTCTCCCGGGGCCGGATGAGGCTGGTCGGCCCCCCTTCCCGGGTCGTCGACCGCCTCGACGACAAGCGCACTCAGCGGCAACTCTTCAAGCGCTGGGGGCTCCCGACACCCGCTTGGTCCTTGGCGAGCTGGAAGGATCTTCAGGCCGGCGCGCCCGGTGGCGTCAGCGGAGTCGGTTATCCGGCGATCGTCCAGGTTCCCCGTGGCTCCCTCGGAAGGGGGACCTTTCGGATGAGCCTGGCCGAGGATGGTCAACGTTTCGAGGAGCTGTTTCGCCATGCGAGCCAGTGCCTGGTCTCAGAGCTCGTCGAGGGTCCGGTGGTCAACACGACCGCGGTCATCGCCGAGGACGGGGTTGTCCTCGCCTGGCCTTCGATCCAACTGACCGGCTTGCGAGCCTGCGCTCCACCCGGCTCCCCGTTCGCCTACTGCGGCAATGACTTCGGCGCCGTTTGCGATTTGCCGGAAGCGGCTCTCGGGAAGCTCTTCGTCCTCAAGCGACGGCTTGGGGAGGCGCTACGCGGCGAGGGCTTCCTCGGCCTCTTCGGTGCGGACTGGGTGTACGACGGCCAGGCTTGGTACCTGCTCGAGATCAATCCGCGGTTCCAAGGCTCGACACCGACGCTGGCGGTGTTGGAGGAGAAGGCGGGGATGCCGCCCCTAGTCGGCGCGCACTTTCGAGCCCTCCTTGGGGAAGCCGTCGTGACAGCGCGGCGCTGCCCGGAGCGTCCGGAAGCCCTCGTGGGGGGCCATCTCGTGCTGTACCAGCGGTGTCCCGAAGCCGTGACCGCCGGCGTTTCCCGCACGTCGGGAGACGGTTCGGGCAAGCCGCCGCAGGTCCTTGGCAGTGACGATTCGGCCTGGACCCTCAGCGGCGCTCCGGCACCCGGTACCTCAGTTGCAGCAGGAGCGATTCTTGGTAGAATCCTTACAACCGGACGGGCTCTCGACTCTGGGCTCACCAATCTGACGCCACAAGCCGCAGCCGCGGCGACGGCCGCGTATCAGACGTTCGACTTGCCTGCCCCACCACCGCCGTCGACATGAGGGTCGACGAGAACCAACCCGCAAACCAGACTTGAATGCCGGAGGCACAGGAAATGAGTGATTACCGTCTCTTCGAGATCAACGGAAAAAGGCCGACGATTCACCCGACCGCGATGATCATGCCGGGGGCGATCATCGGCGGCAACGTCGAGATTGGCGAGAATGTCCTGGTCAGATTCGGAGCGGTGATTTACGCCGACGCTGGCTCGATCACGATCGCCCACGATGCGTGTATCGGTGACACTGCATTGATACACACCGACGGGCCGGCGGTCGAGATCGGAGAATTCGCCCTGGTAGGCCACGGCGCACAGATTTGCGGAGGATCACTCGGCAACCTTGCCTGTCTGGGCATCAATGCTGTGCTGCTGCCGAGCTCCAGGGTCGGCGACCGGGCTATTCTCGGATCAGGCTCGCTTCTACTCGATGACGAGAAGACGCAACCACAGAGCTTTTGGGCCGGCAGCCCCGCTAAACTTAGAAGCGATGAGCCTTTCCGCCAAGATGCAGACCAACAGCAGGTCGTCATCACCGAGAGGTTCAAGCGATTCAAGACGTTCAGGCTAATCGACCCCTGACCTGGGCGGCCATCCGACGCCTCCAGGGTCTCGACGGAGCCCGGTCTGGGTCAAACGCATCGATTCAGGGCCAGCCTCCGAGCTTCGTGGCCGATTCGCCACAGTTGCCGGACCACGTCGTCCGCTCGGGATCCGGAGGTCAGCGTCGTGCTGCTGGGAGGTGTCTGCCGGGAAGTGCCTGGGTCTCACGGGACCCTGGTGGTCGCCTCGAGGACCCTGCTCTGGCGCGAAGGCTTTCGTCGCGCGAACGCGACGGCGGCCATCGTGCGAGCCCGTCTCGGGCTACCACTGGCATCCTGAAGCCGTGGTCTCCGGCGTGCCCCGCCTCCCAGGACGAGCCGGGCAAGCCGTCGGCAGGGCTGGCAGATCGCGATCGGACGCTCACCGGCACCCTCGTAGCCCCTTCAGCCGGCACAAGAGTTGCCGCGGGCGCGATTCTTGGTAGACTCGGTTCCACGGGCGGTACCTTGACTCGGGGCTGACAGGCTTGACACCCCGAGTGATCGCCGTGGTCGGGGCCGCGTTTCGGATGCTCGGCAGTCGTCCCCGCCCCGGCACCAGCCTGACTCTGGAGACCAAACTCTCGATGACGTTCTACGAAACCGACCTCGTCCGGATGCAACGAATGGCCGACTACGACTTCGCCGCCGTCCGGCGGCTGAAGTTCGAGCTTCTCGGATGGGGGCTCGTGGCGACCGACCGGGCCTGGGAGGAGGTGCGCCACGTCGGCAAGTTCCCGCAGCAGGTCCGTTCCGGCGCCTCGTGCGGTCTGGACGTCGTGCTGCCGGGAGGTGCCTGGGTCAACGCCCCCGTCTATGAACGAGAGGCCGAGCCCCGGGCTCCCCTTCTCGAGCTCGTCGATGGTAAATTCTCGATCGCCGGCCGCGAGATCACGGTCCCGACCGAGGTGGCTCCACGACCGGCCTACTACGACGTGCCGACCTCCGGAGGCATGCCAATGCGGCTGGCCGGCCAGATGAGCGGCGATCGGATCGGCTTCGGCCTGACCAACGGCTGCTATTACTGGAAGGAAGAGCGGCGGTGCAAGTTCTGCTCGATCGGTCTGAACACCGAGAACGAGAAGCCCGACAAGTCGATCGAGCTCATCCTCGAGACCCTGGAGGTCGCTGTTGAGGACCCCGCTCTGCCCGCGAGGCATGTCCTCCTGAGCGGAGGGACGCCACCGGGGCCGGATCGAGGCGCCCGCAGATTCGCTGCCGTCTGTCGGGAGATCAAGAAGCGCTTTCCTCTGCGGGTCTACGTCATGACCGTGCCGCCGGAAGACCCCGGCGACCTGGCAGCCCTCTTCGATGCCGGCGTCGACGAACTGGCGCTCAACTTGGAGGTCTATGACGAGGAGCTGAGCGCTGCCATCGTGCCCGGGAAGCATCGCGAGATCGGTCGCCGGCAGTACCTCGAGGCGCTCGGCTTTTGTCGTACCCTCTGGGAGGCTCCCGATGTCCGCTCTCTTCTGGTCGCCGGCATCGAGCCCGTCGCGAGCACGCTGACAGGAGTACGGCTGCTTGCCGACCAGGGCGTCACGCCGATCCTCTCGGTCTTTCGTCCCCTTGCCGGTACGATGCTGGCGCGACACCCCAAGCCCCACCCCGACGAATTGGAGGAGCTCTACCTGGGGGCCCAGGAGGCCTGTGAAGAGCGCGGCCTGACGCTCGGACCGAGCTGTCCGGGTTGCCAGAACAACACCGCGACCTTTGCTCTGGCGCCGATTCTCGCATCATGACGAAACGCCGGCACCTCGAGGTCGGCGGTGTCCCCGTAGCGTCCTTGGTCGAGCGCTTCGGCTCACCTCTCTACCTCCTCGACGCGGCACGAATCGACGCGCAGGCCAGGAAATTGTCGGCGGCCTTTCCGCCTCCGCGCTACGCGCTCTACTATTCCCTCAAGGCCAACCCGTCGATCGCCGTCATGGAGCGACTGCGGACTCAGGGTTTCGGCTGCGACGCCTGCAGTATCGCGGATCTCGAATTGGCGACGATGGCCGGATGGTCGCCCGAGGCGGTCAGCCTGACGGGCGTCGGCCTTTCTACCACCGAGCTGAAGCTTGCCGTCGACCGAGGCGTGTGGATCAACGTCGACTCACTGACCGAGCTGCGTCGCTATTGCGCCATCGCCCCGGGACGCCCTGTCGGTTTGCGGATCAACCCGGAGGTGGTCGCCGGAGATCACCCGCATTTCCAGGCCGGCGGTGCTGAGGCCAAGCTCGGCATCTCCCTCCACGAGGTTGACGAAGCCCTCGCTATCGGCGCCTCGCACCGTGTGCCGGTCGCGACGTTGCATGCCCACATCGGCTCCAAGGTTTTCGACAAGGGTCCACACCTCCGCACGGCCGAGATCCTGCTCGGCCTGGCACGCGAAATCGGATCCGTCACGACCATAAATCTGGGCGGCGGGTTCGGAGCCCCTTGTGGTCCCGCTGACAGCGAGTTCCCGCTCGAAGCCTTCGCCGAAGAACTGCGGTCGTTCTGCGACGAGTTTGAGCAAGAGACCCTGCGAACCCTCACGATTGCGCTCGAGCCTGGCGAATACCTCGTGGCCCAGGCCGGATTTCTCGCCTGCACCGTTCGCGTGATCAAGACCCGGAAAAGCGACGGCCGAACTTCACGACTCGCCATCGTGGACGCCTCCGCCAACCTCCTGCCGGCAACCCTGCTCTACGGCCGGCAATACCCCCTCCAAGTCGCCGCAGGCGACGGCGAGCAGGTCGCCGCCTGGGACATCTATGGCCGCACCAACCAAGGCGGTGACCGGCTGGCCACCGAGAGAACGCTGCCCGAGCTCTCTGAAGGAGACGTCCTGCTCTTCGCGTCGGCGGGTGCCTACGCGGCCTGCCGGGCGTCGCAATTCAACGAGATGCCCAGACCGGCGGAAGTTCTCGTCGCGAACGACTCGGCCACCTTGATACGCCGAGCCGAGAAGGTCGAGGATCTCTTGCACCACCAAACGGGCTTCAGCGCCGCCATGCCGGCTGCTGCCGATGCCTTCGCCGGAGTTCCACCGCGGGCGCAATTGCTCTGCGTCGAACCGCCGAGGTCGTCCACCACGCCGGCCGTCCACTACACGGTGGACGATACGAAGAGCACCATGACGGTGGACCTCAACGCCGCCGGGGTGGAGCTCGATTCGAACGAGCGTGACGTGCTCGCCGCGGTATGGACCGTTCTTCTGGCGCAGCACGTTCTGGCGGAAGGGATCGAAAGCGAGCGGCCTTTCAATCCGCTGGTCGCCGATCGTCTGGCGCCCATCCTGGAGATGCTCTACGACATTCGCTGCGCCTGTGATCGACGTGCCCTCGTCACACCGCCGCGGCTGCCGGCCGGCGGTACCATCTCGTCGCCTGCGAAGCTCTCGCAAGGCACCGCAGCCGGTGGCACTCTGTTGCTCTTCTCCGGCGGCATCGACTCGACCGTGTTATTGCGCCTTCTTATCGACGCCGGTGAACGCGTTGAAACGTTGCACTTTAGGGTCAACAGCCACGTGCAACTCGACGAGGAGATCGCTGCCCGGAGGATTGCTGAGCGCGTCGGCGTACCGATGACGGTTGTCGATGTACGTCTACCGGAGTTCGAGCGGCTCGGGCGGCGGTATTCGCGAAGTTACGGCGTCTATCCCTACTACAATGCGGTGCCGCACGGCCGAGATCTCCTGCTCGCGACGCTTGCCGCCATGATCGCACGACGCCGCGGCCTGAGCCAACTGGCCCTGGGTTACGAACGAGGCTGTTTCGAAAAAATAGTTACCTATCGAGATCGGCAGGTACCTCGCCACGACGTGGAATCCGAAAAGGGCTTCGGACTCATGCGTACCTTTCTACGAGAGTGTGTCGCTCCTGATATCGAAATCATCGCGCCTTTAGCCGGCGTCTCGCTGTATCGGATACGGCAGATTGCTATCGAGAGATTTCCGGAGCTCTTCGCGGAGACTCAATCCTGCTTTTGGGGAAGGCGCTGCGAGAGCTGCCTCAAGTGCATCTCGACCTACGTGATGCAACTTCAACTCGGACGTGAGCTACAACCCTTCACCCGTGATCTGCTCGATGACGTCGAGAACGACGATTTTCGAACATTTGTAGAGTCGCCTGCTCCGGCGCATGAATTGCCCTACGGCTCTTTGGTGCGATACGCACTCTCTCGGCTTGCAGACTCGCCGTCCAGCGCGGATCGCGGCTACTGGTTGAGCAGGTATGCCGATGAGATTATGCCCGATGCCGGAGGTGACATTGCTGGAGCGGCGGCACGTTGTCTGGGAGTACGTTTCGACAGGGCACCGCGTCCGCTGCGAGCGGCGCTGCGAACCCTCATTCGTTCTTTAGAGCCGCCTGCAGAATCGCCGCAACAGCCGATTTCGCCCGGCGAGGATGCTCCAAGAGATTGAAGCGTCGAGGGTTCAGCTGATCGCATCATGGGTGTCGTCTGCTCGAGGAATACCGCATCGCAGAAGTAGGCGATGGCATACTCTGGATCACCGTCCTGCTTCCGCCGAGAGAGGCACCTCAGCTCGAATTCGGCTCAGAGTTACGAGAAGTAATCAGGCAGGCTGCTATCATTATCTGACGAACGGAAGGCATACCGGCCACTGATGGACGCGTCGATCATTCCTGCTGGTCACCACTTTTATCAATCGGCAACTCTCGATTATGAATCTTTGTTTCCTGGACACTGCCCGTAAACCCTACAGCATCCAGTGCGGCTATGTCCTCTTCAAAAAGTCCAGTCACGAATTCAAACGTAGCTCCGTCAATACTCGACACTTTCGATAGATTCTTTACATCGGTGAGGACAACGTTTTTGAACGTGGCTCCCTTAGACCCTTCAATAGTAGGATCAGCTGCGAGTTCCGCGCAGTCAAGATCAACTCCGATCATCATGCAGCGCTCGAATGTTGTACCCTGCAGCTTGGCACCTACTAGGCTCGCATCAGTCAAATTGCAGGACCGCAGGGTGGCTTCCCGCAAATCTGCACCGTCCAATCTAGCGTTATACATATTCACTGACTCAAGAAATACGCCACTAAGATCTGCCCGCTTCAACTCCGCCCCCACCAAAATAGCATTGTGCAACGTACAATTCTTCTGGATCGTGGTTCCATTCAGTTTCGCCCCATGTAGATTCGCATTGCGCAGTTCAGAATCCGAAAAAATACAATCTTCTAACACGAGATCGATCATGTCAGCACCCTCCAATGTGGAGCGGTGTGATTTTATTCTGCGGAATGGAAGTCGGCTCAAATCAGCCTGCTGAGTACGTCGATTCCCAAGGTGATAACCACTGAGTCTTAAATATTGTCGCAGGCGGTATCGACCACCTGTATCGAAATCTCGATTTGCACCGACTTTCGCGTGCTCACCATCTACAAGCATTTTACACGCAAGAGCCAGCGGAAGACCTATGTGTGAAATGGAAAGGCCCAGATCATCCTTTCGAGCACAGGCAATATGTTTACCATCCCTCTCGATTATCTTGGAATCATCTGGCACAATGATCATCTCCAGTCCGCCCCAATACTCCGCCAAGCTTAGAATCCCTTGAAGCTGATCGTCCTCCAGATCTCCAGCCACCTTTGCCAGCTTCAGTTCTTGAATGATGAATTCAAATGTTCGATCAGAAACAGGGAGTCTGGCGACGCGTACGGTGAACTCCTGAATTCTCTTGTCTTGACCGGCCCAAGACCGAACATTGGGTGTCAGAAAGTCATAATTGCTCACCATGCCCTCGAATACTTCGCTTGCTATTAAATACTCGGCGATTGAATAATGCGGAAATCGAAGCTGTATATCGCCTTCTTCAGCAGAGTCTTCGTTCAAGATCTGCATTGGTAAGGCATGAATGATCCACCTTCCGCTCTCCGACTGAATGTCCGTGAGTGCGCCCTGCATATCTTCAAGGTTCGATTGAACTGTGACCTCAGAAGCAAACCTATACAGGGTCTCCAGGTTACGCTTCTTCTTGCGCGCTTCGAGCTTGGCATCCGACTGCTTAAGGTCTCTGAAGGCTTTGGCTTTGACGAAGAGATTCTTCGCGGCCAGTTGCACAAAATTCCTCATGATCAGGAAACGAGCATATTCGAATATCTCTTGCTCCGCTCCTGTTTCAGCCATTCTCTTTTTAAGATTTCTCACGACGTCTCCCGTCGAGAACTCGGCCGCTGTGTGAGCCGCCGCAAGGAGATACAGGACGAGCGGATTATTGACGACGGTTCCGAGGAGTTCGTACTTGCCGTCAGCTAAGAAGTACTCGACCCGCAACTTATCGCTCCGTAAGTCTCTCGTATGTCTATTGAAAACGCGCAGCCAATCTCTGAGGTCTGTTGACGCAAACGGATTGAGACTGACTGTCGTGGCTTTTCTCAAAAGCTGTTTCTCGGCGTAGGTTAGGCGCTGACGAGTGGCAATCAGCACTCCTCGAATTGGTCTTTCAGCCTCGAGCGCTAAGCTCGAAGATATCCTCTCGCGTTGCATGCCATTGTTTTCGCAGAACTTGACTATCCGTCCAAGAATGCTGATTCGCGACGCGCCGTGACTGAGCGCGGCCTCGTCAAAGGAGTCAAGAAGTAGGACAAAGGAGCAGTCGCGATCACGGTGTTCCTGATACAGCTCGCTGAGGGTCTGGTAACCCTGGCTATTTAGATAGTCGTCAAGTTGTCCCTCAAAACTGGCTTTCTCGGGCGAAAACACTTCGGCGAGGTTGATATACAGCGCATGGTTCTTGGACCGCGATAGCCAGGACTCGGCTGCCAATCGAAGCAATGCCGTGGTCTTGCCAATGCCAGCGTCTCCGGTCAAAAGCAATAATGACAGCGGCTTGTCTAGTAATTCCTCGTGCTTGTCTGAATCTCTATCAGTAGCATTTTGAGGGTCTCCCAACTTCCACTCTTTAGCAAAGAAATTGCTAAAGAAATCTTCGAAGCAGGTCTCGGGAATCTTGTCGGAACCTTGAGGGAGCGCCGCATATGGTCCGCTCTCAAGCGTAAATCCAGGACTAATATCAAAATTATCAACGTACAGTCCATTCCACAGTAGCCGCTTCCCCAAATTTTTCTGAACGTGTTCAAGTTCTTCGTATCTGGTCCTTTCCCTTGAGGCCTCCTTGGTTTTTTCTCGTAGCCTCTCCGGGGAAGGCGAAGTCGGTGGCATAGGCTCAATGCGGCCTCCTGCAGATGGTTCTGAGCCAAGCGTCTGCGTAAGAGTCTCAAGAGCGGCAAAGAAGGCGTCGCCTGTCTTCATTCTTTCCCTCCTAAATCCGCAGGGAATGACCCCGAGCCTGCTCAAGCTACGTCCTTTCTCCGCGCTATAATCAGGAAGTAGTGCAAGATGAACCCGTTCCTTACGGTCACGCTCTTGATAGACTTCGCTCAAGATTCTGTTGAAATGGAAGTCGTCAAGCGACGATCCCAGGGAAAGAAGACTCGCGCCTTTAAGCAAAGTCACCAACGCTTCACGAAATATGCGGCTTTCGTATGAGGATTCATAAGACTCGAGGTCATCAATTATGTTTGACGGAACTTCCGCGTGACCATGAAGGAAGAGTATATACTCCTCATGATTTCTTGTGCATCTCTCCGCCTGCTTCAAGTTGTCAGTTGTGTTATGGAGGACTCTTGGCGAGTTTTTGTCCTTCCATAGCGGCATATTATAACTAGGATGCAGGAAGTCCAGCGTTTCCTGGTCGAAGTTGGTTGTCCAGATCGCCGTCGGTTTCCAGGCAGAAAGGACGCCGCGTAGTGCCCCTCTTAGTTGGTCGATACGGGCGTGATCTTTTTGCGGCCTTAGAGTCTCTCCTCGCCATTGGTCATAGTTCGGCTTCCCCATTATCCTTCTTATCGCGCTCAGGCCTTTGTAAAAACTGAGAGCTGCCTCTCTCTCGAGATCTTCGCGGTGGTCAGGTCCAATTGTTTCTATAGCACGTTCGAGCAACTGCGGCCACGTGGGGAGACCGAGATTGACTGCAAAGCCAGCGCCCAGGAAAAGTACGCGGCGTTCGCATCGCTCGGAGTAGCGGGTCCAATCGCTAATCTTTTCCAGAAAATCATCGCTCATTACATGTCCCCTCAAAGTTAGAAATGTTTCGCTGATGTAGTGAATCGACCTTTCGTCGGAGTGCAACCGTTTGTAGCAGACGTACCAACAGAGACTTTTCGACCGGAACCGCCGCCTCGTGCCGGATAACGTGAGTCCGTAATTACCAAAGTGATGCTGGCAGCCTGGAGTTCGACCCCGCGCAAGGCAGGCCCGGCCGTCGACCCACTCCACCCGGCAGGGTCATGCCGAGTCCGCACGACGCCTCTATTCGCATGCACCGCGAAAACTTTTCGATCCGCAGGACGTTCCCCCAGGCCGGGTCCGTCGATGTAAGGTCCAACCCGAGCAACTCGCTCTTCGAGTCGCAAGCAGACACTCGGCAGGTAGCCGTCCGTCTGTTGCATTCTGGGCAACCCAATCTCGTAGATGATCACGTGGATCGTTCTCCTGGAGGACGTGTCGTGGCAGTGTAGACACTCAGTGTACGGTGGCTCAGTTCAACGGCTTCCTCGGCTCGTGGCATCTCCCTCAGGCGGCTCCGAGGATGTGTCACCTCTGGTCTGTGGGACAAAGTGGAGTCAGTTGCTGCTGGTGGCGACGATCACGTCTCGATCTTTCGGCTCCGAGCCGGCCATGCCTATGTCGGAAAGCCGTAGACGGCTATGCGACGAACACCTATTCCGTCGCAGATCTTGGTGTGCGGCGGTGGGGCGTTGACCTTCGAGCTTACCTTAACACAGGCAAAGGGATTCAACAAGCCCTGCAGGGGCGGACGATCGGGCGACACCATTGCGGGACTTCACCCATCGACGCGAGGTCCCGGATGCTCTTCAAGGTCTATGTGGTAGCCTGCCACGACGTCCAGCCCGACGGAATTCCGACCATGCTGACCCTGACCCAGAGACTGAAGATCGAGCTGATGACCGACGGCATGACGGTGTCGTCGGCCGCGCGAGCCGCCCTGGCGGGGGAGGACGGGTCCCGCCCGCTGACCCTGGCCGAGTACGCCTCGACCTCGGGAATCGCGCTGGAGCTCGAGGGGCAGATCTGGGTCAACGCCCCGATCGCCGACCACAACCCCAACTTCGTCGCGGCGACGCCACACCGGCTGGAACACCTGGACGGGAAGTTCCTGGTGCGGTCGGGGACGCAGGAGGTGCGCGCCAGGCCGGTGCCGGTGCCGGCCTACCACGACCAGAAGAACGACGACGGAGAGCCCTTCACCAACTACGCCATCACCCACACGGACCGCGTCAGGATTTCCCCGATCGGTGGATGCAGCTTCGTCTGCACCTTCTGCGACCTGCCCTTCAAGATGCGCTACCGGAAGAAGACCATCAAGGGTCTCGTCGATTCCGTACGCCGGGCCCTCGACGACGGGGCGCTGCCGGCACGCCACGTGCTGATCAGTGGCGGCGTACCGACGCAGGAAGATTGGGAGTGGCAGAACCAGGCCTACGGGGCGGTGGCTGCGGCCTTTCCGGACGTAGAGGTCGACGTCATGATGGTCCCTGTCCCCGGCCTCCTGGACGTCCGGCGCCTGCACGATCTTGGCATCCATGGCCTCTCGGTCAACCTGGAGATGTACGACCTCGAGCGGGCTCGCAAGATCATGCCCAGGAAGGCGAAGATCCCCCGACAGCACTGGTTGGAATTCATCGAAGACGCGGCCCGGATCTTCGGCCCTGGACGGATCCGCTCCCTCGTGCTGGTGGGCATCGAGCCGCCGGAAGAGACCCTGCAAGCGGTTCAGGCCCTCGCTGAACGTGGCTGTGAGCCGGTCTTGAGCCCGTTCCGTCCGGATCCCGCGACACCGATGCGCGACCATCCACCGCCGAGTGTCGAGATGCTCACCGAGGTCTATGAGAGGTCGGTGGAGATCACTCGCCGGGTCGGCGGTCGACTGGGGCCGCGGTGTCTCCCATGTATGCACAACACCCTCACGTTTCCTGAGGACGCCGTCGATGACGACGGGTCAGCTCAGCCGGGGTGGTGATGAGGCCGCGCCATCTACTGACCCTTCAGGATCTGGATGCCGTGGAAGTGACCCGGATCCTCGACCGGGCCGCAGTCTTCGCCTCGACGGACGTGGAGGCCTCCCTGCCCTGCCCAACGGTGATCGGCCTGCTGTTCTTCCAGCCCTCCACGCGAACCCGGATCGGTTTCGCGGTCGCCGCCGCGAGGCTCGGTGGAACGTCGGTGGAGATCCAGGAGACGAAGTACCTGCCGGGGATGCTCGAACCCGAGTCTCTGGAAGACACGGTCCGGGTGGTTGGGGACTATTGCGACGTCCTGGTCCTTCGGCACGACAGCGTCGATGCATTCCAGGCCGCGTTGCAGGTGGCGCCGGTTCCGGTGATCTGCGGCGGCGCCGGCCAGCGCTATCACCCCACGCAGACGCTCGTCGACCTGTATGCGATCCGCAAGCACCTGGGGCGCCTGGACTCCCTGCGGATCGGACTCGTCGGCGATCTGCACACCTCGCGCTCCGCGCACTCGCTCCTGCGAGCTCTGGCCTGGTATGGCCCGGAGGAAGTGCGTCTCATGGCACCGGCCGGCCGGGAACCCGAGGGCTGTGTTCTCGAGGGATTGCCGGCGTCCGTGAAATGCACTTCCAGGGACCAGCTTGACGCCAAGGATCTCGACGTTCTCTATATGGCAGGAATGCCCCCGGGTACCGGCGAAGAACGCTTTGACGACGCGACCTTGGCGGATTTCTACCTCACTCCGGAGCGGCTCACCGAGCTCCCCGAGAGCGGAGTGGTCCTCTGCGCGTTACCGCGGACGGGAGAAATCGACCCCCGCGTCGACTCCGATTCCCGAGCGGTCTACTTCGAGCAGAGTGCGGATGGTCTCTTCGTGCGCATGGCCGTGCTGGAGCACGTGTTGCGATGGCGACGTTGAGCTCTCAGTCCTTCGCGCTGGAATCAACGTCCTGGTTCTGAGGCTCGTGCCATAGAGGATAGGTGAAGCTGCCGTTGGCGAACTCTTTCGGCCAGATGACGTGGAAGCCGTCCTCTCCCGGACGATCGTACTGGATGATCGGGATGCGGCGAAAACCCGGTCCGAACCTGGGATGATGGCCCTCGCCGAACTGCCATGTACCCACCACGCCGTCGTGCCGAATTTCTTCAAGCGCCTTGATCAGCGTGTCGACCTGGGTTCCTCCTCCCTTCTCGACGGCGGCTTTGAAGAGGAAAACCGCGTCGTAGGAGTAGGCGCTGGTGTATTCCGGGTAACCGTATTTTTCCCCATATCTCTCCCGCCAGGCCTTCGCCAGTGGTGTGAGCGCGTTGATCTCCGACGGAATGTTCGAGATGCTCGCGACTCCTTGCCCACGGTCACCGAGCTCGTCGTAATAACGCTTGGTGCCGGCGCCGGTAGGTATAGCGCCCAGAGGCGGACCCTCCAGCTCGGCCCATTGCTTGATGTAGGTCGTCGCGTTCACGGCCGACGTCGCGTCGAGAATATAGTCGGGCTCCGCCTTGAGGATCTCACTGAGCATGGGGACGAAGTCTTGCGTCGAGCCACTGAAGGCCTCGGAGTAGACGAGCTCCATGCCCGGCGTCTCAGCGATTTTCTTCTCCCAGCTTTCCCGAATGGTCTTGGTCCAGATGTCGTCCTCGACCATGATGGCGAAGCGATGGAAGCCGAGCTCGGCGTGAAGGTAGTTGACGAAATAGTCCTCCACCGCTTCACCGAGCTCGCTCGAACGGTGCATGACGCGGAAGAAGTAACGCCTCTCGGCGTAGGACTCAGCGACCAGCTCGGTGAGCCGATCAGCTCCGGCACCGGTGCAAAGGACGGGAACCTTGTAGCTCTGAAGCTGAGGCAAGACGCCGAAGGCGGCGCTCGTCGCCAGCCCGATGACGACGTCCACCCGGTCAAGGCCAGCGAGGCGCTGGTAACCCGAAACGGCTTTCTCGGCCGAATCTTCCGTATTGAAAGCGGTCACGTCGAGCAGTCGTCCGCCGACACCGCCGGCGGCGTTGATTTCTTCTACGGCCATGGCGATGCCGTTGCGAATGCCGTCTCCGTTCGGCGTGTTGAATGCCGCCAGCACTCCGATCTTGATCGGTTCCGGTGCGTCCGTCGGAGATCCGTCATCGCGGCAGGCGGTCAGTACGGCGAGCAGAAGCAGAGAGAGCGTGATCGCCAGAACGTGAGCTCGTGGAATGGTTCGAGAAGTCATGGGGCACCTCGGAGTCGGAAGTTATCGGAAAGTTTCGAGTCGTTGACGCAGCTCGGATGGATTCGGAGTTTCGGCAAGGCTCATCTCGGCCACAAGCTTGCCGCGGCGGAAGGCAAGAAATCGCGACGCCATCCTCAGGTTCAGATCCAGGTCCTGATCGACCAGGAGGACACCCGGTGGGGTACCGTCGAGCCCCGATCGTACGAGCTCTTCAACCGCCGCGCGGAAGGCTGGAGCGAGCCCTTCGGTCGGCTCGGTGAGAAGCAGGAACCTCGGCCTGGCCATGAGCGCCTTGGCTACCGCGAGGAGGCGCTGCTCACCGCCGCTCAATTGACCGGCTTGCAGCTTCCAACGCTCGTCAAGCCGAGGCAGACGGCTTCGCAGGAGATCGAGGTCCCGCTCCACGACCTCACCGTCGCGACGCAGGAAAGCACCCATGAGAAGGTTCTCACGGACGCTCATCTTCGGGAACAGGGCACGGTCAGCCGGGCAAAGCACAACCCCCAGACGGACTCGTTCATGGATCGCCATCGACGCCATGTCGACACCGTCGACGGCGATCGATCCCCGGGTCGGTACGAGACCCAAGGCACCTCGCAGGAGCGAAGCCTTTCCGGAGCCGTTGGGACCGATCAAAGCGACGACGTCGCCGGAGGAAATCTCGAAGCTGACGCCGTGGACGACCTCAAAAGGGCCGTCGAAGACGCTCAGCTCCTTCAGTTGCAAGACACTCATGGTGACTCCGGCTCAACCAGGCTGCCTCCGTAGGCCGGGAGGAGCTTGTCGTCGTGAAGAATCTCCTCAGGAGTCCCCGTGGCCAGAAGCGACCCCTGGTGGAAGAGTGCCACACGCGTGACCAGGGATAGCAATGCCTCAAGGCGATGCTCGACGATCAGGATCGAGGCTTCCAGCGCCCTGACCCGACGGATGCAGGAGACCACGGCCGCCACCTGGCCGCTGTCGAGACCCGCGAGGGGCTCGTCGAGAAGCAGGACGGCCGGAGACTGCGAGACGGCTCTGGCCAGATCGAGAATCCGGCCTTCCTCCACCGAGAGCTTCTCGACCAGCTCTTGCCGACGCTCTGAGATCGTCGTGACGTCGAGCAGGTCCTGGGCGGCGCCCTCGGCGTCGCGTGCTCGATCGGGGTCCCTCACTCCTTTGGCGAGCCGCGCGACCCGGAGGTGTTCCTCGACCGTCAGGCCGTGGAACGCTACGGGGCGCTGAAAGGTGCGTCCGAGACCGCGGCGCGCCCTCGCTTCCACCGTCAGGCGGGTGACGTCCTCTTCCTGAAGCCAGATCCGGCCGTCCTGGGGGATGCGAAATCCGCAGAGCAGATCAAAGAAGGTGGACTTGCCGGAACCGTTCGGGCCGATGATGCCGACGACCTCCCCGCGATGGGCCGAAAGACTGATCCGCTCGATGGCCCGAAGACCACCAAACGAGAAGCCGAGATCCTCTACCCTCAAGACCGGATTCATGACGCCTCGCTCCGGTGCCCGAAGGCTAGAGCGGATCCTTTCCTCGCTCGCCAGAGGATCGAAGCGAGCAGAAGACCGGCGAGTAGCGGCGCATCGTAGCCGCCGAGAGGGAGGAGGAGTTGCTTGAAGGCGAAGTACGCGAGGGTGACACCCGCGACCCCGGCGACCCCGAACGGCGCGCCGAGGATACCCAGGAGAACGACGAGCGCCGAGATCCAGTCGCCGGCGACCTCGTAGGTCACCTGGCCGAAGGTATGAGCCTGTAAGCATCCGCCGATGCCGGCGAAGGCTCCGCTCAGCCCGAAGGCAGCCACCCTGTAGCGGCCTACCCGAACTCCTGAAACCCGGGCCAGGCTCTCGTCGGCTCCGCCGGCCCGCAGCAAAAGACAGAAGCGGGATCGTCGAAAGACGACGCAGGTGGCGAAGGCGACGACGCAGATCAACGAGGTGATCAAGGCTCCGAAGTGCGGGTCAGAGAACAGTGGACGGATGCCGATCAGCCCTTCCCCCCCACCAAAAAGTCCGCTGAAGAGGAACAAGAATCGAAACAACATTAGCTGGAACGCCATCGTAACCATCGCGAAATACGGCCCGCGCAGCCGCAGCGTCACAAGTCCGAGAAGCGACGCCGCAAGCGCGGCGAACGCCGTCCCGAATACCATGGCGAGCCATGGGCTGAGGCCGAGCCGCGTATCGACGAGACCCGAGGTATAGGCGGCGATGCCAATCAGAAAAGCATGGCCGAAATTGACCTGGCGGGCCGGCCAGCAGAAGAGGTCCCAGCTCAGGACGTAAATCAGAAGAAGTGCCGCTTGCGCACCGAGATGAGCCAGGTAGAGGTTCTTCAGAGCGAAGGGAACCACGCCCAGGAGGGCGATGAGGGCTCCCATCACCAGCGTCGCGAAACGAGCCGAGGATCGTGAGCTAGGGTCGGAGCTCATACCGTTCCCAGAGTGAGCGTAATCCTTCGGGACGAAGGATCAGGACGAACGCGATGACGGCCAGCGCGACGCATTCGCTGGCGGCGTCGTTCCACAACCAGATCGTCGCGACTTCCAGGAATCCGAGCAGGTACGACGCCGCGAGCGCTCCCCTGAGGCTTCCTACCCCGCCCAGAATCACGATCGCGAACGACTTCAAGAGAATCGGCAACCACATGCTCGGCGAAAGCACCCGGACCGGGCTGACCAGCGCACCGGCCAGGGCGGCGAGCCCCGCGGACACGGCAACCACGAGTCCCGAGAGCAGATCGTAATCGACCCCCGCGAGGGCCGCCCCGATCGGGTTCTCGCCAAGCGCCCGGATTCCCCTCCCGATTCGGGTCCGGTAGAGGAGAAGGCCCAACGCGAGAAAGATCCCCAGCGCCACGGGGACGATCAGCAACTCATGACGCAGGATCGGGGCCTTGCCGATGAGGATGCGACCCTCAAGAATCGGCGGCACCATGGTCGACCGGCTTCCCGCCACGAGCCGCAGTACGGCTCCTACGAAGACGTTCGTCGCCAGGCACAAGACCATGACGAAGTCGAGCGAATAAAGCGCCGGCTTGAGAACGCTTCGAAAGAAGAGGTATCCCAGGGATCCCACGCTGACTGTTGCCAGCATGGCCGCGCAGGCCACACCGGCCACAGACGGGAGGTCCGAGAACAAGGTTTGATGGAAGAAATAGGTGGCGTAGGCTCCAAGCATGAAGAAACTCGCGTGCGCGAGATTCAGAATATGTGCCGCACCGAAGGCCGCGGCAAAGCCGACAGCGATCAAGGCATAGAAGCTGCCGCGGGTGAACCCCTGGACCAGGATCTCCATCTTCGCGCCTCGGGCTACGGGTCCGGGAGAATACGAAAACCCGAATAGATGAGCTCGGCCTCGGGATCGTGGTCGAGAAGGTCGTACGCTGCTGCGACCTGCGGGAAGAGCTGCCGCCAGATCTCGAAGTAGTAGAGCTCTTCGGGGCTGCGAACGGGCCAGGGGCGATAGCGGTTCTGAAGCTCACGGAAGCGCTCGGGCGGGTAGCGCTCGGTGACGATCGGGGTGACCGCATCCTCGACCCCGGAGGCACGATAGACGTTGTCCTTGGGCCGCCAGAGAATCTCGGAATCGACGACTCCTTCAAAGGCCTTGCGCAGGATCCACTTCTCGATCCCAGCACCCGGCCCGGTCTCCGGCACCTTGAGCTCCATCGGCACGGCAAGAGCGTATTCGACGACGTCGCGCGCCAGGAACGGGACGCGCGCCTCGAGGCTCCAGGCCATGGTCATCCGATCGACGCGCTGGAGCTCCGAGGCGTGAAGGCGCCGCAGAGAGGAACGGACGCACTTGTCGAGTTGGTGGCGGCCAAGCTCCAGGAAGTGGTCGTAGCCGGCGAAGATCTCGTCGCTTCCCTCGCCGCAAAGCACGACCTTGAGACCGTCTTCGTGCGCCATCTCGGCGGCGAACCAGAAAGGGAGGGCACAGAGGACCTGGTAGCGATCGTAGCCCTCGAGGTGACGAATGACGTCGGGAAGGCGAGCGAGCATGTCGTCGGCGCTAAGGATCCGCACGCGATGCGGGATGCCCAAGCGTTCGGCGAGGCGACGGGCGTACGGAAGGTCGCGGCTGTCCTCCGTGCCGACCGAGTAGGCGACGAGGGGCACGTCGTGCTCACGAGCGACGGTGGCGAGGATGCCGCTGTCGAGACCGCCGCTCAGAAAGATGCCACAGCGGTCCTCCGGCAGGTGACGGACGATGCTCGCGGTCAGGCGTCGGCGGAGCTCGTCGGCGCAAGTCGCGGGAGAGGACGGCCGGGGGAGGTCGTAGTAGCGCCGGATCCGGCCATTCGACCAGAGGGTGCCCGGCGGCAAGGTCCGGACGACGCCCGGCGGCGAGGCGATCGACTGCAACGGTCGGATCTCGCTGCAAAAGACCGTCCTTCCCGCGGCGTCCTCCGCGTAGTAGAGCGGTTTGATGCCAAAGGGATCCCGCAAGGCGAGGACGAGATCCTCGTCGGCCGCGATTACGACGGTCGCGAACATCCCGTCCAGGTGATGGGCGAAGTCCTCGCCGTACTTCTTGTAGAGGGCGAGGAAGATCTCCGTGTCGCTGTCGGAGCTTGGTGAAGAAGACGAGCTCAGGGTCTCTCGAAGACTTCGGTAGTTGTAGATCTCGCCGTTGTGGGCCACCGCGACGTCGCCGGTCCCGTTGGCCATCGGTTGGTGGCCCCGGGCGGGATCGAGGACCGCAAGTCGGGCTGCTGCCAGCGTCGCACCGGAGCTCGACCAGATCCCTTCGTCATCTGGGCCGCGATGGCGGATTGCCGACAAGATCTCCCTGGCGAGTTGATCGTCATCGATCGCCTGGCGAGGTGGGGAGATCGCGACGATCCCGCACAAGTCGGCTTACCTGCCCACCAAGGAGACTGTCGGTATAAAGGCCACCTGCCTCGGCAGTAGAGGAACCCGGCGGGCGATTCGGCCAGGGAGCCCGGGGTGACGTTGATGGCCACCTGGAGCTTGCCCGCCGTCAGACTCTCGGCGACCGTCAGGGTGTGACCGCCCTCGAGCATCAGTTCTTGGAGCCGTTGTCCGCTGTTCGTCGTTCATTCCACTACTCCTCCCGGGGGCACTATCCTATTCTATCCCAACAGCCTCTACGAAGACCGGAAGCTACTCGAAACTCCGTCATAGGGAGATCCCGTCTTGGTCGACGTTCTGATGAAACGGCATGGCCCGGTAGAGCGGGCTGTTCCAGTCCTCACGGCTGAAGATGATCGACGTGAGCACTTCGTCCGAGTCCCACTCCACCTCGTAGAGTCGGTGCCGGATCGCGGTCTTGCGGTCGCCGTCCACCGGGCCGTCGACCAGGATCAGCAGATCCCAGTCGGACTCCGGCCCGGCGTCACCGCGGGCGCGCGATCCGTAGAGGATGATCTCGGCTCCCGGCTCGACGGCACGCACCGCTTGACGAATCGGGCCACGGAGCCCTTTGAGCTTGCCGAGCCCGTCACCACCGCCCGGCGGCATTTCCGCCCTCTGGGCGCCAGGTCTCTGCTCGGTCCGTTTTGCCAGGCTTGTCGCCATACCCAACTCCTCTCGGCCATCATAGCACCTCCCTACCGTCTCCGAGAGCTGCTCGGGCTGGTCGCCTCGACCCTTTCGGCTGGAGGCCCCGGCTGGCCTCCTGAGGCTCATCGACGCCGCGGCTGTGTCCGCCTTGAGTTAGGCCGCTTCGTCCATCAACCGGAGGCCAATCTGCCTTCCCAGCGCTGCCAAGGCCGCCTGGATACGTGGGAGCTTGGAGGTGTGCCGTGGATCGAGAAGACGCCGCACCTCCTTCTCGTCACAGCCGAGTCGAGCCGCCAACTCCCGTCGAGAGACCTCCGCCGCTCTCAACGTCAGATAGAGCGCGGCCTTGGCCGCGGTGAGCGCCGGAACCGGTATGACGTGTTGCCCCCTGCCGGGCTTGGAGGGCGAAGGGATCTCGTCACCTCGCCGGATGCGGCCGGCGACGGCCTCCTCGAGAGCATCAGCTGCCTGGACCAGAGCGTCGCTCAGGTCCTCGCCCTGGGTGATGGCCTCGGGAAAGTCCTCGAACGTCACGACGAAGCCACCGTCCGACTCGTCGGGCGTCAGCGTTACCGGGTAGACGAAGTCGTGGGTCATACCGCCTCCTAGGTCTGGTGGGTGAGCTCGTCCAGAGTGAGCCCAAGCTGCTTGAGCATCGCATGGAGTGTGCCCTTCTTCAACTCGCCTTTGGGGTCAGGGACCACCGTAAGCCGCTCGCCGAAGTAGAGATGCCGGTGGCTCCCTTCGTCGCGCTCGGCGCAGATCTCGACGGGGATGCCTCGGATTCGTCCAAGCTTCCTCACCCGGCGAATGAAATCAGCTCCCGTCATCAATCTAGTGTCGGACAAATTTGTCCGCACGTCAAGCCCTAACCGCCCTAAACGGTGCGAGCGGCCCGAAGAGGAACGGTCGTGCCGCGCAGGACCGATCCTTGGGACCGTTGGGCCGACGTCGAGCCTGGAGAGCGGGTCGGAGAGACTCGATGATCCGACGCGTCGGCCTGCGGGCCAGACCCCGGTGGGAGTCATCCGCTTCGACCTGGGGACGCCGCTTGAGCGCCGGAGGGAGATCCCGAGTGGAGGACCTACCTGGGCTTCGGGCACGCGTTTTGAGAGGGAGCCCGACAGCCGGTTTCGGTGACGATTACGACTCGGGTCTTCAGTCTTGATCGCCAAGCCTGCGGTCCAATTCGTCCCGCGACAAGGTGGGCTCCGCGCGCCGTTTCGTGATGAGCTCCCAGAACCGGTCACTCGTCCCCAACTGTGCTTGCTCCTCGTCGAGCCCGATCAGGAGGGCCACGGGCTTGCCGCTTCTTGTCAGCACCACCTGCTCTTGCTGCGCATCAGCGACGCAAGCGTCGAGGAGCGCGCTTCCCATGTCAACGGTCTTCATAGGATTTCCTCCGTCGTTTTGTGCGGCGGTTTAAGGCGAATCGCACGGACCGTCACCTGTTGGGCCGCCTCGTCCACATCGTAGAAGGCCCGGTAATCGCCAATACGTAGCTCCCAGACAGGTTCCTCGTATTCCCATGGCGGCTTGAGGCCGGGGATGATCTTCCTGTTGCGAGTCCGTCGGGTCGGTTCGTAGGACAGCTGTTCATCGATCTGGTCCAGAATCCGTTTGCGGTCGAAAGCTCTGAGACCGGCCAGGTCCCGAGCAACGCTATCGGCGTACTTGATGGCGTACATACTCTACTCACATCTCGGTAGAGCCACCGCTCGGGCTGGTGGCAGATCCAGTATATACGCCCTGATGCGAACCAGGGAGCTCTTCCTCGGCAAGGGCGCTGGAACGAAGGAAGGCTTGGTGGAAAGCTCGGCTGCCAAGGCCGCCTGGATACGTGGAAGCTTGGAGGTGTGCCGTAGATCGAGAAGACGCCGCACCTCCTTCTCGTCACAGCCGAGTCGAGCCGCCAACTCCCGTCGAGAGACCTCCGCCGCTCTCAACGTCAGATAGAGCGCGGCCTTGGCCGCGGTGAGCGCCGGAACCGGTATGACGTGTTGCCCCCTGCCGGGCTTGGAGGGCGAAGGGATCTCGTCACCTCGCCGGATGCGGCCGGCGACGGCCTCCTCGAGAGCATCGGCCCCCGAAGCGAGCCTGAGGCCCGCTGGGACCTCGGGCGCTCCAGCGTCGTCCTGACCGGGCGGGAGGACCCGGTGAAGGGAGAGTGACGATCGAACGCCTGGACCTCTCCGATTTCTTCGGCGAGGCCGTAGTCGGCGAGGTGACGGGCTCCGTCGACCTGCGCGGCTCGCCCGAGGGCTGGACGGCCGATTTCACGCTCGATGGCGCCGGCCTGCGATTCGGCGAGGACGGGCCGGAGCTGCCGGCCCTCCGCGTCGCGGGGACGACCGGCGACGACCTCGTCCTCGTGCTTCGGACCCTCTCCGGACGTTTCGAGCCAGTGTCTCCCCCCCTTGATCCCCCGAGGGGGACAGTGTCCTTCGAAGGCAGCGGGAGCGCGGCCCTCGGCGACCTCCTGGACGGCGGGAAGCTCCGCCGGGCACGCCTCGAGCTCACCGCCGAGAAGCCCCTGGCGGGTGTGGACCGGGCCACGCTCGCCGTCGCGCTCGACGACGGCGTCGTCACGATCGAGCGCCTCGACCTCGACTCCCCCGCCGGCCGTGGCGAGCTGCACGGCGAGCTGCCCCTTGCCGCCCTCGCCGAGCTGCCGGGGGCCGCCGTCGACCTCGACGCCCTGGGCGTCGCCGCGGCCGCCGGCCCCGTCGTCCTCCACGTCGACGTCCCCGAGCTCGACTTGGGCGCGCTCTTCGTACAGCTCGGCCAGGAGGCCCCCTGGACGGTCTTTCGAGGAGGCTTTCAGGGCGACGTGACGATCGACCTCGCCTCACCGGCGCGCGGCCACGGCGAGCTCACCGTCGCGCCGCTCGTCCTGGAGGTCGAGGGCCACCGCCTCGAGGGGGGCGGCGAGCCGATACGGCTCTCGCTCGCCGGCGCACAGCTGGAGCTTCACGAGACGCGGATCCTTGCCGACGGCGAGCCGTTTACGATCGGCGGCCGGGTCGGTCTCGATCCCGCCTGGCGGCTCGGAGCCGAGAGCTCCCCGATCCTCGACCTGGAGCTTCAAGCCGACGGCGTGCTCGACGCGGCTTATGCCAACGCCTATCTCGAGGGCGGTGCCGCCGAGGGACCGGTGACGGTCCACGCGGAGCTCGGCGGACGCCTCGCGGAGCTTCGCGGACGCCTCGTCCTCGACGGCGAGGAAGCCCAGGATCGTCTATCCGACGCCCTATTACACGCACCTCGCGGCGCCGCACGCCGAAATCACCTGGCCGTCCAGGTGTTCACCAACGCCGTGGAGGTCACGGACCCGGCCTTTTTCGGACCCCGCACCGTCGACAACGAGGGCGTGAACGTCCAGCAGACGCTCTACTTCGGCGGTGAGCGCAAAAAGCGGGCGAGCGAAGCACGGCTGCGCAAGGTCCGTTTCTCCGGGCTTCCGGAGGAAGTGCCGGCACGCGTCCTGCGCCGGTCGGTGGGTTTCTCAAAAGACGAGGCGTTGCCGCGCGACGCCGCGTTCGAGATCGAGGTCGAGCTCGCCGAGCGCCTGCGCCGCTACGGCTACCCCGCGGCCAGGGTCGACGTGGTCTTCGCCGACGCCGGCAAGGAGCGCGTCGACCTCGAAGTGACGGTCGTGGCGGGTCCGCGGGTCCGCTTCGAGCTCGAGGGCGACGAGCCGGTGGTGGCGCTGCGATCGGCGATCACCCAGCCCTACCG
>CBDUYN010000099.1:0-37062 GCA_965371445.1 uncultured bacterium
CGCGTCGTCTCCGCGTCCTCTGACCACACCCTTCGCGTCTGGGACGTCGCCTCGGAGGACACGCTACAGACGCTTCGCGGCCACACCTCCGGAGTCAATGCCGTGGCGGTGCTGGACGAGAACCGCGTCGTCTCCGCGTCCTCTGACCACACCCTTCGCGTCTGGGACGTCGCCTCGGGGAAGACATTGCGTACACTTCGCGGCCACACCTCCGGGGTCTTGGCGGTGGCGGTGCTCGACGAGAACCGCGTCGTCTCCGCGTCCTCTGACCAGACCCTTCGCGTCTGGAACGTCGCCTCAGGGCGTGGCGACGCCGTCTTCACCCTTGATGCCGGTGCGTGGTCCGTCGCTTTTGCCCTGGAACGTCGCATCGTGATCGCCGGGGACGAGACAGGAGGCGTCCATTTCCTGGACCTGGCGGGAACGTCCGAGTCCCCGCTCCCCGCTTCTGGGCGGGTTTCGTCTTTCCAGGCGAATGGCGTCGTGGCGCACCGGCCGCGGAGGCGAGAAATCTCAAGAATAGAGGGAGGGACAAGAACCGATGAGCGCGACGACAAAAGACACGTGCCAGGCCACTCGCCCATCGGCGAACAGGAACACGGCGGTGAGGATCCGCCCGATCCGCCTCACACGTCGGAGCCGGGCCACGGTGGCGGGCGTCCCGGATCTCCACCCCGGTGGACGGAGCAGGACCTGGCGGAGGCCCTTGCCGCGGCGGAGAAGGAGCGCGACGAGACCTTCCTCGACGACCTCAAGTGGGACGCCGAATACGAAGCCCACTCCCAGGCCCGGAAAAAGGACCGGCGACGGGACCTGCCTTTTGACATGGATCCCGGAGACCTGCGGCGCACGGGTTGGGGAGTGATCTTCGCGCGCGACGTCGACCCGCGGGTCGAAACGGCGCTGCGTCCGCTTCTCGAGCGGAGAAAACGCCAGGCCGGGAGACGCTACAAGCGGCTGGTCCTTCGTCCTGGGGAATCCGCCCGCAGCTTCCTGTGGCGCCGGCACGGACTGGCTCCGGGCGTCGTCAAGCTCGACGTGATGCCGTTCTACCTGCTTCTCGTCGGCGATCCGGACGCGATTTCCTACCGCTTCCAGTACCAGTTGAACGTCAACCACGCCGTCGGACGGATCTGTTTCGACACAGTCGAGGAGTACAAGAGCTACGCCCGCAGTGTCGTCGACGCTGAAGAGCAGGGCGTGGCGCTACCGCGGCGCGGCACCTTCGTCTCGGTCGAAAACGACGCGACGACCGAGCACATGGCGCGGCAGATGGTCGATCCCCTGGTCGAGCGGCTGAAGGCGTCGGAATCGGGCTGGGAGGTCGAGCGGGTGTCGAAAGCGCCGCGGGCGCGTCTGGCGGGACTGCTCAAAAGCGGCGCCACACCGGGCCTGCTCCTGGCGTCCTGCCACGGCATGGACTACCCGTTCATGGATCCGGACCAGGAGAGCCGGCAGGGCGCTCTCCTCTGCCAGGACTGGCCTGGTGACGCTCCTGTCGAACGGGCGCACTACTTCGCCGGCGACGACATCGATGCCGACGCCCACGTCCACGGCCTCGTGGCTTTTCTCTTCGCCTGCTTCGGCGCCGGGACGCCGCGCACCGACGACTTCCCGTACGAGCCGTCGGAGTCGGCCGCTCCCGTCCTCGAGAACGGGCTACGGCTGTTCGCGAAGCGTCCGTTCGTGGCGCGTCTGCCGCAGCGTCTGCTGGCTCATCCGAACGGCGGCGCCCTGGCGGTCGTCAGTCATATCGACCGCGGCTGGACCCTGTCGTTCAGCTGGACACGGTCGGGCCGGCACAGCGAAACCGTCGAGACTCTGGAAGAAGCGCTGCGTCAGCTCCTGGCGGGGCGTCCGGTGGGCGCGGCCCTGCGTCCGCTGGCCAAGCGCACGACGGCGATCGGGGCGCAGCTCGTCGACCTCTGGCAGACCCTGCGGGAGGGGGGCCGGGTGCCGGACACGGCGCTCGGTCCGCTGTGGACGGCGCACAACGACGCGCGCAACCTGGTCGTCGTCGGGGACCCGGCGGTTTGCCTGCTGGGCGGACACTGAGCGTCACCGAGCAGCACAGATTTCGCCCCTTCAGGGCGAGGGATTTGGGGGTCGTAGACCCGGGGCTCGCGCCGCTTCGCGTCTACAGCCCCGGGAAACAGCGACACACTACCCATACTCCGCGTTCTGCGGAGGTTCTGTACCCTCTTCACCCCCTCTACGGGGAAGAAGTGGAGATCCGTAGGGTCTTCACCAAACGACCCCGCTCCTTCCTGATCAAGCCCCACGGGGCGGTCAGCTCGACGATCCCGAGCTGGGTCCTTGATCCGGCTGCCTGTGCTCACGTGAGGTGGCTGGCGGAGCCGGCCGTCTCCCTGCCTGCCCTCCAGGAGCTGCGAGCGCTGCTGGACGATCAGCAGGCTCTCCTGGGTGTCTCAGCATACGCTGCGGCCAGACAAACCCAAGGAGAGCACGATGTCAGCTCAACCCCGTCAGATGTTCCTGGATCTCGGAGGGAAGCCTCTCTGGGATCGCCTGCCCGAGGAGTCGAGGCGCCAAGCCCTTGCTCTTCTCGAGCAGATGCTTGCAGAGACTTGGATGGACCGAAGCGAGAAGGAGGAGACTCATGAGCGAGAAGATCACCACCCTGCATCTTGAGAGAGCGGCATACGTCTACGTCCGGCAATCGACGTCCCACCAAGTGCTTGAGCACCGGGAGAGTCAGCGGCTCCAGTACCAGTTGAAGGATCGCGCTCAGAGTCTGGGTTTCACGAATGTGATCGTGATTGACGACGACCTTGGCGTGACAGCAACGGGAACGCGGGAACAGCGAGGCTTCGCCCGACTGCTGGAGGCCCTGTGCCAAGGCCGGGTGGGTGCCGTCTTCGCCTACGAAGCTTCCCGGCTGTCTCGCAATTTGTGGGACTGGCAGCATCTTCTCGAGCTATGCTCGCTGACCGGCGCCTTGGTCATCGACCACAGAGGAGTCTACGATCCTCGGCTGCTGGATGATCGAGCGCTACTGGGCCTGCAGGGGACCCTGAGCGAGTTGGAGGTGGGCATGATGCGGCAGCGGGCTCAGGCGGCTCTCAAGCAGATCATCCGACGCGGTGAGGTGGTGACCCAGCTGCCGGTGGGCTTCATCTGGACGGAGCGTTGCTGTGAGAAGCATCCGGATCGGCAGGTCCAAACCGCGATCGAGGGCCTCTTCATGAAGTTTGAAGATCTCGGCACAGCACGGCAGGTGCTCTTGTGGTACCATCAGGAGAAGATCCCGTTTCCCAAGGCGGAGCCGGGCAGCAAGGGGCACCGCGTGACGTGGCGATTGCCGACGAAGAGCCATGTACTGTCGATCTTGAAGAATCCTACCTACGCCGGTGCCTTCGTGTACGGTCGGCGCCAGACTCGTACTCGGGTGGTCGACGGTAGGGCTCGCAAAACCACGGGCCATATGGTGAGCCAAGAGGATTGGGAAGTTTTGATCCAAGATCACCACGATGGCTATGTCACCTGGAGCCAATTCATGCGCAATCAGAGGCAGTTGGCCAATAACGTACAGAGGCGGGAAGCCACGGGAGCAGCGAAGCAGGGGGGCGCCGTGCTTGTGGGCTTGTTGCGCTGCGCTCGCTGTTGGCAGAAACTAAAGGTTAACTATAGGAGTCGCCATCGACCTCGTTACTATTGTCAACGGCAAGAGCCTTACGAGGGTACAGATAAATGCATTACATGCTCAGCAGAAAAAGTTGACGAGGCTGTTGTCGGCGAAGTCCTGAAGGCTGTTCAGCCTGCTGGCGTACAGGCATCGCTGAATGTCTTAGACAGTCTTTCAGAGAAAGAATCTGAGACTTGCCGTCAAGTTCGCTTGGCTATCGAGAAGGCTCGATATGAGACGGAGCGGGCACGTCGACAATACGATGTTGTCGAGCCGGAAAATCGTCTGGTGACTGAGGAGCTCGAGCGTCGGTGGAATGCCGCCTTGACTCAGCAGAAGAATCTGGAAGATCGTCTCGTAGAGCTAGAGGCCGCCGAACAGATCGAAATCAGCCCTGAAGATCGGCAGCGGCTGATGGAGATGGGGCGTGACCTGGAATCTGTATGGAGTCACCCCGAAGCTCCGGTTGAGATCAAGAAGAGAATTTTGCGTACGGTTCTCGATGAAATCGTCATTGACATCGACAATGAATCTCGGCAAGTGATTCTTCAGCTACATTGGAAGGGAGGCGTCCACACGTCTCTAAAGGTTCGTAAGAATCGTTCCGGTGAGCATGGACGGACGACGTCTCGGGAGGCTGTCGACTTGATCCGTGAGTTAGCTCAGATGAGCAGTGATCAACAAATCGCTGGCGTGTTGAACCGCCTGGGCCTGCGAACGGGAGCGGGACAGACGTGGACAAAATCACGAGTTCGGCATGCCAGGGATCGGCGGAAGATCCCCGTCTTTGACGAGTCTCAAGACCGCTTTTGGCTAACTCTTGAAGAGACAGCCCTGGAGCTCGAAGTCAGCTCAGACACCGTACGACGTCTTCTGAGAGAGAAGCGCTTGCCTGGAAGGCAGATCGTCCGCTATGCTCCTTGGAGGATTGAGCGTGCGGCCTTGGAGTTGCCTGAGGTCCGGACAGCGATCCAGGCCCTGAAGTCCCAAGGGAGGCTTCCGCGAAGGCGCTCGGCCGAAGATGAATTCCCTTTGTTTCCAACAACTTAGCGAGGTGGGGCATCATGTCGTCATACTCCGGGCTTTATTCTCCGGCCCCTCCGGGGCCAAGAGGCAGGCGGAGCCTGCCTTACGACGGATCCAATGCAACGCTGGGGGAAAGAGCAGGAGTCGGCCTTTACGGCTCCAGCCCGGCGTTGTAGTTGAGGGCGAAGGCAAAGAACCTCGAGACCTCCACCATGTCCTTGCCGACGAAACGGACGCTGTGGGAGTCGATCCGCTCGACGATCGGTAGGTAGGCCAGGACCTCCGAAGGCCGGTAGTTCTTAAAGGTGATCTCCGCGGTGATCGGTTCCTCGAACGTAAAGGGTTTGAAGTCGTCGATCCGTTCGATGGCGGCTTTCACCTTCTCGGCGATGAGCTCGTAGGCCGCCTCGGGATGAAGCGTCTTCGCGGCGTGGAAGCTGATCGCCCATTTGACGACGGCACCCTCGATGTCGCCCACGACCGAGCGCACCTCTTCGACCACGGCGTCGTCGCCCGAGACCATGAGGACCGGGACACCGAAGTGGCCGGCGATCGCCGCGTTGAACGAGCCCTCCGACATCTCGACGCCGTTCAGCCGCACCGCGGCGAGCCGCGCCGACGACATGGTGTGGGCG
Source organism: uncultured bacterium (assembly GCA_965371445.1). GTDB lineage: Bacteria > Acidobacteriota > Thermoanaerobaculia > Multivoradales > J023 > DASWIG01. The sequence goes on from CBDUYN010000099.1 coordinate 5,308, forward strand.
CGGACGCCGTCGGGATTGGTGGTCGACGAGTGGTAGCCGAGGAAGATCGCGCCGTCGAAGGTCTCGTCGATCCCCTCCATCATCATGAGGGGACGCGGCCAGGAGCGGATCACCTGGACGTTCTTCGGCAGCTTCTCCAGCAGGAGGTTCTGGCCGTTGCCGTGCGAGTCACTGACCAGAATTTCGGTGGCACCGGCCTCGAAGGCGGCGTCGATCGCGGCGTTGACCTCGTGCGTCATCCACTCCCGGGCCCGCTGGTACTCGAAACCGGACGGTCCCAACTGGTCTCCCGTCACGGTGCCGACGACGCCCTCCATGTCGGCGGAGATGTAGATCTTGAGGCCGTCCCGCGCAGAGACCACGACGGCTGTGGCGAGAGCCGCCGCGACGGCGATGGCAAGGATCGCGCGTGTCTTCATCCTTGACTCCTTTCAAGGTCAGGGGCAGGGCGAGCATTCTACCCTACTTTAGCTTGTGACGCCGAACCTAACGCCTCCCCGTTGCGTATTCGTGGGACAGGACGATTCGACCGCCTCGGATCGCCCCTCGAGGAGCCACCGTGGAATCGACGATCATTTCCAGAACCACCTCATCCGCCAGGACCCGGGTTCCGGCTTGGATCTTGGCCGTCCTGATCGTGGCCGTCCTGCCACCGGCGAAGGACGCCGGCGCTCAGCAGGACGGCCCGCTTTTCGACGACGTCACCGCCGCGGTCGGCCTCGACTTCGTCCACTGGAACGGCATGTCCGGTGAGCTCTATCAGCCCGAGAACATGGGTGCCGGAGCGGCGCTCGTCGACTTCGACAACGACGGCGACCTCGACCTCTACCTGGTGCAGGGCAACCTGCTGGGACCCGGGAAGACCCCCGCCGACACGACCTTTCCGCCGCGCCGTCCGCCGCCCCTCAGGGACCGGCTCTACCGCAACGAGCTGACGGTCGCGGCCGACGGGACGCGCACCCTGCGCTTTCGCGACGTCACCGCGGCGAGCCGGCTGGAGGCCACGGGCTATGGCATGGGGGTGGCGACCGGCGATTACGACAACGACGGCTGGGTCGACCTCTACCTGACCAACCTCGGCTCCAACCAGCTGTGGCGCAACCTGGGTGCCGGCGAGGACGGCGTCGTCACCTTCGCCGACGTCACCGCCGCGGCCGGCGTCGACGACGGACGCTGGAGCGTACCGGCGGTTTTTTTCGACTACGACCGCGACGGCTGGCTCGACCTTTACGTCGGCAACTACGTGAGCTTCGACTACGAGAGCCACCGCCGGTGCATCTCGGAGGCCGGAGAACGCGACTACTGCAACCCCTTGACCCACCGTCCGCAGCCGGACCGCCTGTGGCGCAACCGAGGCGACGGTACCTTCGCCGACGTCACCGAACGTTCGGGCCTGGGGGCGGAGCTCGGGTCGGCCCTGGGCGCGGTCGCCGCCGATTTCGACGGCGACGGCTGGCTCGACCTCTACGTCGCCAACGATCAAACGGCCAACCGGTTGTGGCTCAACCAGCGGGCCGGTGGGGACGGCCGGGTCACGTTTCGCAACGACGCCCTCCTGGCCGGCTGCGCGGTCAACCGCGACGCCCGGCCCGAGGCCAGCATGGGGGTCGACGCGGCGGACTACGACGGCGACGGCGACCCGGACCTCTTCATGACCCACCTGACGCGGGAGACCCACACGCTCTACGTCAACGACGGCCGGGCGGTCTTCCACGACCGCTCCCGCGAGAGCGGCCTCGCCAACCCGAGCTGGATCTTCACCGGTTTCGGCGCCGCTTTCTTCGACTACGACAACGACGGCCGCCTCGACGTCGCCACCGTCAACGGCACGGTCTACGTGCAGCCCGGGCGGGACCGCGAGCGCGATCCCTATCCTCTGGACCAGCCCAATCAGCTCTTCCATAACCTGGGACCCGGGGCCGGTGGCGTCCCGGCCTTCGAGGACGTGAGCGAACGCGCCGGCGCAGCTTTCCAGACCTCGGAGGTCAGCCGCGGGGCGGCTTTTGGCGACGTCGACAACGACGGCGACGTCGACGTCGTGGTCGCCAACAACAGCGGCCCGGCCCGTCTGCTGCTCAACCGGGTGGGCCAGGATGCGAGTTGGCTCGGCCTGCGGCTCGTCGACGCCGCGGGACGGCGCGACCAGCTCGGCGCCCGGGTGGCGATCACCCTGGAGGGCGGAAAGGTGCTCTGGCGCCGGGTGAGGACCGACGGCAGCTACGCGTCGGCCAGCGATCCGCGGCTCGTCGTGGGCCTGGGCGACGCAAAGCACGTCGCCGGAGTTCGCGTCGAGTGGCCGAGCGGCCGGGTCGAGGAGTGGTCCGAGGTTTCGCTCGGGACCTATCAAACCCTCCGCGAAGGATCGGGCAGGCCGGGATCATGAAGCTTCATTGGATCTATGTCCTGGGGTTCGGGTTGGCGGCGCTCGTGGTGGCGTCACTGCCGGTTCGGGCGGAGTCCCTACCCCCGCTCTTGAACCTTCCGAATCCTTTTCTGGGCTCGATGGACGAGGCCGTAGAGCGCCAGATCGGCGCCGCGCGGGAGCGGGTCGAGAGCCTCGTCGCGAGCGCCGCGCCGGTGGCCGGCGAGCTCGCGGAAGCCTTCGGCCGCCTCGGTCAGCTCTATTTGCTCTACGACCTGGAGCCCGCCGCCGAGCCCTGCTTCACGAACGCCGGCCGCCTGGCGCCGGAGGAGTTCCGCTGGCTCTATTATCTCGGCGCGATCGCCCAGAACCAGCGGCGGCTCGACGAGGCGGAAGAGCTGCTACGGACGGCCCTCGAACTAAAGCCCGGCGACCTGCCGGCGCGCCTGCGGCTCGCCGATGTCCTTCTGGCTCGGAACCGGCCGGCGGACGCCCGCGAGGAGCTGGCGCACGCTATGCGTCTCGACCCGCGCTCGGCGGCCGCGCACGACGGCCTCGGCCGAGCCGCGGCGGCGCTCGGCGAGCTCGAGGCGGCGATCGGGCACTTCCAGGCCGCCCTCGCTCTGAAGCCCGAGGCGAGCTCGCTGCACTACCACCTGGCGCTGGCCTATCGCGACCTCGGCGACGTCGAGCGCGCCCGCCAGCACATGGCGACGCAAGGAAAGGAGCCGGTCCGTTTTCCCGATCCCCTGATCCGTGAGCTCCTCGAGTCCATGGCGGGGGTCGGCGGGCACCTGGTGCTCGGCCGCAAGGCCCTGCAGGAAGGCTCCCTGGACGTGGCCGCCGCCGAATTCCGGCAGGCGATCGCGGCCGATCCGTCCAACGCCGAAGCGCACAGCGAGCTGGCCCAGGTCCTGGCCCGGCGCGGTGAGGTCGAGGAGGCGATCGAGCACTTTCGCGGCGCGCTGGCGAACGCTCCGGAGCTCTCTACGGCGCGGTTCAACCTGGCCCGCGCCCTGGCGAGCCAGGGCCGCCACGGCGAGGCGCTTCAGGAGTCGGACCGGCTGGTCGCGAGCGACCCGCAAAGCTCCGCTTTCGCCATCCAGAGAGCGAAAATCCTGAAGCAGCTCGGACGCCAAGACGAGGCGCGCCAGCAGCTCGCGAGGATCGCCGCCGCTCATGCCGGGGACGAGGCCCGCCAGCGACAGGTCGACCGGAGCGAGCTCGCCCTCGCGCCGGCGAACGCCGAGCCCGGAGCGGACATGGCAGGTATCGCCGACAAGGAGCTCGAGCGGCGTAGCGCGGCCAGAGGCTCCCAAGAGGCCCTTTTTGGACTCTTTCCCCAGAACCTCGAAGCCTATTACGCGGTCTACAAGCTGCCGGGCGACGAGACAGCGATCTCGCGCCTCATCCGTACCGGGCAGCTGGTGACCGCGGATTTCGTGTCGAACCTCTATCTGAAAGCCCAGGAGAACGCCGTCGCCGCGGGCGCCGGGGCGATCTCGGCCGAGCATCTCGGGCGCGCCGCCCGGCTGCTGCTGCCGGCGGAGAGCGGCGCGGACCAGGTGAGCTTCTTCCCCGCCGCTCCGGCCGCCGAGCGCCTGCCGGTGGAGATCTACGACCTCGAGGCCATGAGCAACAGCTGGTTTCCCTGGATGATGGTCCGCAGCTTCGCCGACGGCCTGCCGCCGGACGGTCTGCCCTTGAGCGATGCCGCCGTCATGGAGCTGGCGCGGTCGATCGGCGCCTACGCCCTGGTGGTCTTCCGTCTGGCCGGCCGCGAGGCCCGGGAGTCCTACGCGCCGTACCTGCGGACGCGCCACGTCCGCGGCGCGGTCAAGACGGTCGCGGCACGGGCCGCGGCGCGCTCCCGCGGCGAGGACGAGGCGATCGCCGCGGCCCCTCCCGCCGGCGATTTCGTCGACGTCACCGCGGCCAGCGGCATCACCTTCCGCCACCGCTCCAGCGAGTGGATCTCCCGGTTCCGCCGTGAAGCCGGCGTCCTGCCCACCTTCAGCGGCGGCGGGGTGAGCGCCGCCGACGTCGACGGCGACGGCTGGGAAGACCTCGTCTTCTGCGGCGGCGACGGTTGCGCGCTCTATCGCAACCAGCGCGACGGCACCTTCGCCGACGACACCGCGGCGAGCGGCATCCATCATCCCGGCGAGGCCCGCATGGCCGTCGTGGCGGACTTCGACAACGACGGCGACCGCGACCTCTTCCTGACCTATGCCCGGGACACCAATCGTCTTTACCGCAACGAGGGCGGCGGCACCTTCGCCGACGTGACCCGCGACTCGGGGCTTCTAAGAGACGGTGACATCAGCGGTCCGGCGATCGCCGTCGACGTCGACAACGATGGCTTGCTCGACGTCTACGTGGGGAACTTCGGCAACTACCTCGAAGGCGCCTCCCCCTGGCTTTCGGCAAACGCCAAGAACGGGCAACCCAACCGCCTCTACCGCAACCTGGGCGGCCTGCGCTTCCGCGACGTGACGGCGGAGACCGGGACCGGCGACACCGGCTGGAGCCAGGCCCTCTCGCACGTCGACTTCGACCGCGACGGCGACCAGGACCTCTACGTCGCCAACGACTTCGGACGCAACGAGCTGCTGGTCAACCAGGGCGACGGGATTTTCCTCCGCGGCGCCGCGGCGACCGGCAGCGACGATCCGTTCCACGGCATGAACACGTCCTTCGCCGACCTCAACGAGGACGGCCACGCGGAGATCTTCGTCACCAACATCTGGGCGGAGAACCCGGCCCAGGGGACGCTCGTCGAGCACAACACGCTCCTCGTCTCCGAGCGTTGGGAAAACGGCGTCCGTTATCGTTCGCAGCCCTGGGGAGACTTGCGCGAGCCGGATACCGGCTGGTCGTGGGCGGCGCTTTTCTTCGACTACGACAACGACGGGGACGACGATCTCTATTGTGTCAACGGTTTAAACGGTTACTTTACGTTTTCCCTTGACCGCCGTCACCCGGCACGGCCGGAGCTGACCTATCCCTACAACAACGACCGCGAGGCGAACCTCTTCTATCGCAATGAAAACGGGGGGTTCGTCGAGTCGTCGGCGGCCAGCGGGGCGAGCTTCAGCGACGCCAACTCGCGCGGCCTGGCGCTTCTCGACTCGACCGCGACGGCGATCAGGACATGGTGGTCAGCACCTTCCATTCCTATCCCCGGCTCTACAGAAACGACGCGGTGCCGCCGGAGAACCACCACCTCGTCCTGGAGCTCGAAGGCGATCCGTCGCGGGGGACGAACCGCGACGCCATCGGCGCCCAGGTCGTGGCGCGGGCCGAGGGGCTTTACGTCTGGCGTACCGTGACCGGCGGTGAGGGGTATCTCAGCATGAGCGCCCTGCCGGTCGAGCTCGGGCTTGGCAAGGCCACGGCGGTGGATCTGGAGATCCTCTGGCCCGGCGGTCAGGAGGAGCGCTTCCCCGGTGTGGCGGCGGATCAGTGGCTTCGCGTCGTCCAGGGGCGGGGCGCCGGCCGGGCAAAGGCGCGGCCGAAGACAAGGCCAAGCCGAGCTACGCGGCAACGATGAGGTAACGTAGGGTGCTCCCAACTCGCGGGTTTCACGCCCGCTAGCCAGCTAGAACGTCCAGCTGACGCCGAACGTCGGCAGGATTCGGCCCCAGCTGTTCGGCGAGACCTCCACCCCGTCCGCGCCTTCCAAATCGACCTCGAACCCGCGGACATTGCCGCGGCTCGTGAGGTTCTGGACGTCGAGGAAGAACACGAGCTCGCCGCGCGACAGCCGGAAGGTGCGGCTCGCCCGCAGGTCGACTCGGAAATAGTCGGGGACACGCTCGCCGTAGAGCGGACCGAGGACGAGCTCAGGCTCCCCGATCGCCGTCGTGGGCCGGCCCGTGTGATAGCGAACGGCAAGGTTCAGGTCGACCTTCCAGGGCGCCCGGACGTCAAAGTCGAGTTGCAGGGCGTGGGGCTGATCGATCGAGCGCGGTACGTCGCGGCCGCCGAGCCGATCCTCGACCGACGAGAGGGTGTAGCTCAAAAACCAGTCGACGCGGCGTCCGGCGGAGCCGGAGAGAAAGATCTCGAGGCCCCGGGCGAGGCTCGATTCGGGCGCGATGCGCACCCGGTCGGGCTCGAGCTCGGGGACCTTGCTGATCGGCTCGAAGAGGTTCTCCCAGCGCGGGCGGGGATCGCGGATCCGGCGCTGGTAAAGCTCCGCCCTAAGCGCCAGCGGGCGCCGGTCTTCCCCGCCCGGCGCGCCGAAGGTGTGCTCGAAGCCGACGCTGGTGTGCTCGGCCCGCTCGGACGTCGAGAAGCTCGTCTCGCCGTCCTCGACCTGGAGCTCGTAGAGCCGCTGGCTCCGGTAGTAGTGGCCCCAGAAGGTGCCCGAGCCCTGACCCCGCACGTTCAGGGCCGAGAGACCCAGCCGCGTACGCCGCGCGCTCGGATCCAAGGTCACGACGTTCAAGACGCCGCTCATCCGGTCGCCGTACTCGGCCGAGAAGCCGCCGCTCAAAAGCTCGACGCCAGCGACCGTCTCCGGTGCCACGACGCTCAACGCGCTGCTGTAGTCCTTCAAGTGGTAGGCCTCGTAGACCTCGAACCCGTCGAGCAGCACCATGACCTCGTCCTCGCGTCCGCCGCGGACGCTGAAGCGGGCGGAGGCGTCGTTGCCGGCCGTGCCCGGCATCAGCGTCACGCCGCGCAACACGTCGTCGCCGAGGTGGGGCAGGGAGAGGACGGTCTCGTGGTCCAGGGCGAGTTGCGAGAGCTCCTCACCGGCGATCCGCGTCCGCCGGGCGGCCAGGGGACGGCGGCGGCGCCGGAGCGCCGCATCGACAGATACCGCCCGGTTGGTCGCGTTCGCTTTGCGGCGCGAATGCCGCTTCTTTCATAACGACGATCTGATCCACTACCTGAACCCACCTAGAAAGGAGACCACGATGAACAATTCACCGTCGCAGATGTCCTCGGTGGCGAGCGTCTCGCCGTCGGGGGTCTGGGCCAGGGCGGCGCCGGAGTCGGTCAGGAGAAGGACCAGGCTCAGGATCGTTCTCGCCACAGCCCTCCCTCTGGTCTGCTCGCTACCCGCCGGCGCGCAGGCCCCCGAGGGACCGGGCCCCAAAGGACGTTACCTGGTGGTGATGGAAGGTCACGATCTGAGGGACTATCGCGGCGCTCTGTTCGTGCTCGAGCCCACCCAAATCGAGAGCGATCGAGAGGAAAAAGAGAGGATCGACCAGAAGCTCTGCAAGATCTCCGACCATACCCTCACGAAGCATCTCAAGAAGATCAAGCTCTTCGATGGTGTCGTCAGCGAGATGCCCGACGACCGCGACCGCCAGGGAGCTGTCCTCTGGGTAGCGCCGCGACTGACGCTGCAGTACGGATCTCGGGGGAAGCGGTTCGCGTCGGGCGCCATCACGGGCCGGAGCAAGATCCACATTCAGGTCGACTTCATCGATGCCGGCGACGATTCAGTGGTCGCCTACTACAACGGCTACGGGGCGGGCATCGGTATCGGGGGGATGTTCGGCGGCGGCGTGAAGCACATGAGCAAGGACGACCTGAAGGAGAACTACGACCGGCTGGAAGAGCTCCTACGCAAGGAGATGAAGAGGAAGAAGAAGAGATGACGCTTTGGCGACCGTACTCGCCGTGCCGGAAGCGCCGCCCTCGCGGTGCCCGGGATCGGTCTTCCCTTCTGCGCCTGTTTCGTGTATAATCCGTCGCCAGACGTTACATCCGACCACGGCCCGAGGGCCCGCAGAGGCACTCCGAGCGCCGGGAGGACCGATTTTGGCCTTGTACGCAGCACTCTACCGCGCAGGCACAGTGGCACACTTGGCACTCACTGTGCCGTTCCTGATGGCTGGGGAGCTGCGCGGTGCGTTGGAGATCCCCGCCGGAACGGGGATCTACGGCGAGCTCGACGAGCGGGTCACCTCCCGAAAGGCCGAGACCGAAGTCGGCCAGCCCGTACGCGCCCGTGTCTGGCGGGACGTCGAGGTCGACGGTCAGGTCGTGATCGCCGCCGGCGCCCCTCTACGCCTGAGGGTGTCCAAGATCGGCACGGCCAAAATGGCTCGCACCAAGGGCCGGCTCGAACTTCAGGCGGTCTCCGTAACGGCGGTGGACGGCTCGGAAGTGCTGCTGGACGGCGGCTACGATCGGGCGACCGGCGGCCGGAAAGCCGGAGCTGTCGTCGCCATGGTCTACATCTGGCCGCTCCTCCTGACCAAGGGCAAGCAGACGGATCTCGGCCCGGGTGTGATCTTCGATGCCTTCGTCCAGACCGACACTGCAGTAGAGGTGCGAGACATGCGAGCCACCAATTCCGGGCTCGAGGAGGATCCTCCACTTGCGGTCGAGGTCATGTACAGGAGTTCGGGCAAGGAGAGAGGCCTGCCCCTGAAGGTCACGCGCTGCGGCGAACAGCTTGCCGTGGCGTCCGTGGTCTCGGTGAACGGAGGGGCCGTACCACCGATTCCGCTCGTTCTCGGGCCTCGGGAAAGAGCGGGAGATTGCCTTGTGGCCAGGGGATCGGTGAAGATCAAAGCTCTGGGAAAACACTTCAGGCCGGGGATCAACCGCTTTGAGGTCGAGGCCGGCGAGGCCAGGACGGAAGTGCTGCTACGGATCGAGTACTGAGTCCGCCGCCGCGAAGACGGACGCACCCGCTCGGCCAGTTTGCGGGTTCGGCGCACCTCGCTCACCACAGGCTCAGCTGCTCGCGCCGGTCCTCCTCCTGTTCCCCCGGCCCTGCCTTTGAGGTCCCACCCACTTTGGCAGAGCCAGCCCCGCCGCTCGGGTCCCCTCTTGGCGCGCCCTTGCCTTTCGGCAGCCTTTGAGCCTTGAGCCTTTGAGGTCCCACCCAGCGGCGGCTACGGATCGACTGCCTGTAAAATTTTCCACACCGTGGCAAGATTTGCTGTATAATTTTCCTCGATGAGGACAGATCTACAGCGATTCCGCTATCTGGGACGTCACCTCCGCGCCCCGTCGCACCCTCGGCTCCTCCTCCTGACGGGTGCCCGCCAGACCGGCAAGACGACGTTGGCCCGCGCGCGTTTCCCCGAGTTGCGCTACGTCAACCTCGACTCTCCGGAGGAGCGCGAGGCGATCCGTGAGGTCCGCGCCGCCGCCTGGGCCGACGAAGTCGGCGAGGCGATCCTCGACGAGGCCCAGAAGGAGCCAAGCCTCTTCGACAAGGTCAAGTACGCCTTCGACGCCGGATCGATCGGCCGGACGGTCCTGCTCGGCTCGTCGCAGATCCTGATGCTCCAGCGGGTGCGGGAGACCCTGGCGGGTCGCGCGTTCGTCTACGAGCTGTGGCCGCTTTTGGCGAGCGAGCTCGTCCACCGCGCCGAGGAGACGCCGCCGGCGCCGCTCGTCGACCGGCTGCTCACCGAGTCCGGAACGGCCGACGAGCTTCTTGCCGGCGAACCCGGGCTCCGGCTAGGGGGCGAGGCCGCGGCGGCGGCCGCGGCGATCGAGCACCTGCTGCGTTGGGGTGGTATGCCGGCGCTCTTGCCGCTCGACGACGAAGAGCGGCGCAAGTGGCTGCGCTCCTACGACGCCACCTACCTTGAGCGCGACCTGGAGGATCTGGTACGGCTGAACGACCTCATGCCGTTTCGCCGCTTCCAGCGCCTGTGCGCCCTGCGCTCGGGCCAGCTCCTCTCGTACTCCGAGTTGGCGCGCGACGCCGGGCTCGCCGTCAACACGAGCCGGCGCTACATCGAGTACCTGCGCGTCTCCTATCAGGCGTTCGTGCTACCGCCGTGGTCCACGAACCTGACGAGCACGGTCGTCAAGACGCCGAAGGTCTACTGGATCGACCCGGGACTGTGGCGCCATCTGACCCGCTACCACGGCGACGTGACCGGAGACCTTTTCGAGACCCTGGTGGTGAGCGAGCTCTACAAGTGGACGAAGACCCACGACCTGGACGTCGAGCTGTCCTTCTACCGGACACGTTCCGGGCTGGAGGTCGACCTGTTGATCTCCACGCCCGACGGTATCTGGGGCGTCGAGGTCAAGGCGGGACGACGTCTCGGAGGATCGGCTTGGCGCGGTCTCAGAAGCCTTGGCGCGGCACTCGGCGAGAAGTGGCGGGGCGGCCTCGTGGTCTACCGGGGGCCGATGCTGGAGCGTAAGGACGAGAACCTCTGGGCGGTCCCCGTCGACCGGCTTCTGGTCTGAACGACGGCTCCACCGTGGCGCCCCTGCCTAACCTTTGAGGTCCCACCCACTTTGGCAGAGCCAGCCCCGCCGCTCGGGTCCCCTCTTGGCGCGCCCTTGCCTTTCGGCAGCCTTTGAGCCTGACCTTGCTCTCTCCCCGGTTCGCTCTCTCCCCGGTTCCTCTCTCCCCGGTTCCACCCACTTCGGCACACGCCAAGGAGGCCTCATCCAGGTCGATGAGCGCGTCCTCGGCTCCTGCCAGCGGGCTTTCGCCCAGGGCCTCGACCGCCTCCTCGCGCACACCGGTCGAACCGGTGGCGGCGCGAGCCAGGATGGCGAGGGTGCGCGGATGACCGTTCTCGCCCAGGGCTTCCGCGGCCTCCTCGCGGACCGCGGTGGGCTCGTCCGAATCGAGGACGCCAGCACGTCCCAGGCGAGGGAGATCAGCGTCTCTTCATGGGTGGGACGATGGCCGTTACCAGCGAGCCCACCGCTCGGTATACTCCTCGATATGACTTTCCGCGATCGATTGCTGACGACGCTACGGGCATTGGAGCCGATTCTCAAGGAGACTGGGGTCCTGGTCATCGGTTCCGAGGTGCCGAACTTGCTCGAACCCGACGCAGCCGCCACGCTGGTCGTCTCGCAGGATGTGGACATTGGCATCGCAGTGACCAGCCACGCCGCGGTGAAGCGACGTCTGAACGAGCTCCGTGGCTACACCGCCTCTCGCGACGAGCCGTCGGTTTGGCTCCCCGTCGGCCACGATGGTCTCGAGATCAACTTCGTCGGCATGGATCCCGACATCGAAGACGCGGCCGACACGTATGTGCTTGGATTCCGAGCTGCCGCTGCTCGTCTTCGGCACTCTGTCGTTCCTGGAACCGGCGCCACCCGTGGAGGTCGAAGGACTGACCGTACCGGTACCGCGAGTCGCCGGCCTGCTGCTCGAGAAGCTGCTGACCGAGCGGACGTCGGTCAAAGGTGATCGCGACCTGCTGGTCGCACTCGGCCTCATCCTGGTCGCGGACCGCCGTGATCTCGACGAGCTCACAGATCTGTATCACGCACTTCGACCGGAGCAACGATACTCGGTACGCTCGAACCTGTCGGTGCTATCGTTGCTGGCGCCCCATCCCAACATGCCGGATCCTCGTCCGCGACGCGCCCGTGTAGCGGAGTTGCTTCGCCGGCTCGAATCGAGGTAAGATAGCTCCGATGAGTGAAGTCCTCGAGCGTCGTGCCCGAAGCGTTCGTGCGCGAGCGTCCGTCCGCCAGTGGGAGTATCGCCAACGACGACACGCCAAGGGCGTCTGGGTCCGACTCACAAGGCTTCTCGCCGATGCGAGCCACGCCTGGGAAATCGACGAAGCTATCGCGAATCAGCTCATCGCGGAGGGTTGCCAGGTCGAACCGGTCGGCTTGGAGCTCGAGCCCGTAAAGAAGCTCATCGTGGTCCCTTCGACGCAACCGAACCCATCCGGTGTTGGAATTCGACCCATCCCGGTTAGCATCGGAGCCGAGTTCCTGGCGGCCCGGTATGTCGCGCTTCGTCGCTTTCCGTAGCCGCCACCCTTTGAGGTGCCCACCCTTTGAGGCTTTGCCTGCCTTTGCCTGTGCGCCCTGCGGGGCGGCCTCGTGGTCTACCGGGGGACGATGCTGGAGCGTAAGGACGAGAACCTCTGGGCGGTCCCCGTCGACCGGCTTCTGGTCTGAACGGACGATGTAGCGGGGCCGACGTCTTCGGGCCGGCCCTACATCGGGCCGCTGATCCTCGACTGACCTTGCTCAGGGGCTGAATCCCTTCTGTTTCCTCCTCGCACCCTCCCCAAGCTCGCGAGCGCAGCGAGCTTGCCGGTTTGGGTGGTACCTTAAAGAGCGGCCGCCGAGCGGCCGCCCAAGTCCGAGAGCCGAAGCCAGCCTCGCTCACGAGGTCGACCTCCGCCGCCGCGAAGGCGAGGCGTTATCGGGTGCCTGATTTGGCGGCGGTTGGCTGGCGGCGCAGAGACGGGGCTGGGCGATGACGCTTCCCGATGTCGGTCTCTCCGTTATGGTATGATAGCCCCCATGGCAAGTAGGAGCAGCCCGACCGACCACGACCCCCGTTGGTCCTCGAAGCTGACTCCGGCGCCTGGCGATCTGCGGCGAGTGCAGGCGTTCCTGAACACGGCGAACCCTGCCGAGGGATCGGATCTCGCCAGCCCGCGGGCGCTCACCGAGTGGCTGGAGCTCTGGGACCTGGTACCGCGGGGCACGGTGCTCGACGACGGTGACTTCCGGCGAGCGATCGAGGTCCGCGAGACGCTGCGGGCGCTGCTCGTCACCCGCGACGGCGAGGCGGCGAGCGACACGGCCCGGCGCCTCGACCAGGCGACGGCGGCGGCGACGATCCGAGTGCGGTTCGCCACCGGGGGCCGGGCGCGTTTCGAGCCGGCGGCCGACGGGCTCGACGGGGCGCTCGGGTGCCTTTGCGGGATCGTCGCGGCGGCGCAATTCGAAGGCACCTGGCTCCGCATGAAGACCTGCGTCGGCAAGAGCTGCCACGCCGTGTTCTTCGACTTCTCGAAGAACCATTCCGGCAAGTGGTGCTCGCCACAATGCAACAGTCGAAGCACCTCGCTGGCCTACCGCCGCCGGAACCTCGAACACGTCCGCGACCAGGACCGCCGCGACTCCTATTACCGCCGACGGCGTCGTTGACACGCCAAGGGCTCTGAGTCGTCGAGGACAGAGTATAGTTGACGTTCTTGGCGCCTTGACTCGTCAACGACGGAAATTCGTTGACTTCCCAACGGCCCTAAGTCGTCAACGACAGGGTGTCGTTTATGTTCCGGGCGACTTTACTCGTCAACGATGAAAATTCATTGACGTTCTTGGTGCCTTGACTCGTCAACGACGGAAGAGTCGTTGACGTCCGCAGCGTCTTGACTCGTCAACGATGGGAGGAGCGTTGACTTCCAAAGGGCTTTGACTCGTCAACGACGGAAGGGTCGTTGACTTCCCAAGGGCCACCAGGTGTTGCCGCCGGCTCTCCCGGCAGCCAGCAGGTGACGACGGTGCCGCCGCCCCGGCGGCTGCGCAGGCTGAGGCGTCCGCCGTGCTCGCTGACGATCTCGCGGCAGAGCGCCAGGCCGACGGCGTGGCGCTGTCGAGGCGCCCCTATAAGTCCGCCGCTGTCTCCCAGGCGGGAGCTTTCCGCCGGCCGTGATCGAGTCGCTCCTCAAGGCGGCTGGAGGGTTCAACCCCGAGGTGGCGTTCCCGAAAGGGAGTTTTCCACGGGCCTGGCCGTTCGTCGGGGGCCAGCGTCCGCCACCGCCGCCACCGCCACCGAGTCGCCGACTGGTCATCAACAAGGTCGGCGAGAAGTGGAAGATCGTCTGGCGCGGAGAGATCCCGACGGTTCACGTCCCCCGCCGTGCGGACACAGGGATCCAAAACGAGACGACGGTTCCCACCCACCCCGTCCCGATCCAGGAGACACAGTTTGCGCGCAGCGATCCGGCGCGCGACCCTCCGTGATGAAGGGCTCTGACCTCAACCGCCGTACCGTCGGTTGGCTGAGCGGTTTTCGGTCTCGGCCAGGAAGAGCAGCGTCTCGACCCTTGCTATGTCGTCATTTTCGTCTTCGGACGGCCTGTCGAGCGCCGTCTGACGGGATTTCAAGGCCAAATTCGCTCAGCTTGGTCGGGCGCCACGCTCGTGAGGCCCGATTCCGCAGTCAGCAAAGCGCCCCGCAGCAGGTGAAATCTGGCGTAAACCGTTGAAAACAAGGGGCTTGTGAAGCGCATCGCACCTCCTTGGGGGGGGGCGGCACGGCACCGTTGAAGATCGCCCGGCGAACGCTCCCGCCGTGCCGGCGCAGATAGACGAGAGCCGTCCGGGTTCCCCAGGATCCTGCGAGGAGGTTGATCTGCTCGTAACCCATGGCCGCGCGGACCTCGTCCAGGTCGTCGACGGTGTTGTCGGTCGTGTACATCCGCAGGTTGGCGATCTCCCGCAGCTCCCGCTTGCATCGGCGCAGCAGGGCGACGTCGGAAAAAGACCCCGTGAGGTAACCCTGGACGTCGTCCGAGCTGCCCGGAAGCGCGCATTGCAGGGGATTCGAGCCGCCGGTGCCGCGCTGGTCGACGAGCACGACGTCACGCCGTTCGCGCATCCAGTGCGAGGCGAAGCGCGGCGCGGCCGCCGTCGCCGCGCCGCCGGGTCCGCCGGCGATCCAGAAGACGGGGTCCGGCCGCGGGCTCTCCGTCAGGGCGGGGAGCACGGCGAGGTGGAGCGAGATCTTCCGACCGCGGCCCGTGCGGCGGTTCTCGTAGACGTCGAACGAGCCGCAGAGCATCTCGTGTCGTCGGAGCCGGGGATCGGGCAGGGCCGTAGCTCGACGGAGCCGCGCCGCTGGGCCCCGAGAGCACCTGCCGTTGCCGCGAGCATCATCGCCGCTGCGAGGGCGCCGGCGAGGCGCCGGGGCCCAGGAGGCCGTCGGCTGTGCGCGTTCATCGTGCCATCTCCTCCTATCGGTCTATCGACAGACTGGATCTCTCTTTGGTGAGAGGGGGATCCGCGAGAAGATCCTTCGGACCACGGAATCATCCAGGGCTCCCGGTGGCCGTCCAGTAGAGAAAGGCGAAGATGCCGTCTCACGATCCGCACTCAGCCCCAGGCGCAGGTCTTGTCCAGCATGCTCATCTCGGCTCATAGACTAAGATCGATCCCGGAAACTGAACGATGAGCATTCGCGACCCAGCAAACGAGCCGCCGGCTCGATGGACCGACCGCTTCCAGGTGATCCGAACCCTCGGAGCGGGTGGTATGGGTAAGGTCTACCTGGCCGAGGACCGCGAGCTAGGACGCCAGGTCGCCCAAAAGCTCCTCCCCGCCGAGGGCCGCTTTGCCCGAAACCCTCCTCGAGGCGGAGCTTTTCGGCTACGAACGCGGCGCCTTTACCAGCGCCAGCCGCCGTCACCTCGGCCGTATCGAGCAGGCCTACGGCGGTACGCTCTTCCTCGACGAGATCAGCGAAATGGACTATCCACTCCAGGCCAAGCTCCTGCGCTTCCTGCAATCGAAGGAGCTGTCGCGCCTCGGCGGTACGGCGACGCGCACCATCGACGTGCGGGTCGTGGCGGCCACCAGCCGCGACTTGAGAGACCTGGTCGAGGACGAAAGGTTTCAAAGTGCCCTTTACTACCGGTTGAACGTCGTCCGTTTGCGGTTGCCGCCGCTGCGGGAGCGTCCCGGCGACGTACGGATTCTCTTCGATCACTTCCTCGACGAGCTCTCGCAGACCTACGCCAGGCGTGTACGCATAGCCCCCGAGGTCTACGCCTGCCTGGAGCACTACCCGTTTCCGGGCAACGTCCGCGAGCTCGAGAACGTCGTCCACCAGCTCGTCGCCCTGGCCAGCGACGAGGAGCTCATTGGCGTCGGCGCGCTGCCACCGGAAATCGTCGAGGTCGCCGACACCGAGATCACGCTGGGAAAAGACCGGATCTCACGCCTCTTCAAAACGCCGGCGCGTGACCTCGCCGAGCTCCAGCGCCGGCGCGACAAGGTCCGGCGCCTCTTTGCGGAAGACGCGCGCCGGCTCGCCGAGACGGCGGTGGCGGAGCACGACGGCAACGTCAGCGCGGCGGCGCGGCAGTTGGGAGTCCACCGGGTGACGCTCCACAAGATGCTCAAAGGGACGGCCGAGGACGCCTGAGCGCTCGGATCACTCGTCGCGCAACACCGCGATCGTATCCGTACGCGACGCGCCTCGCCGCAACAACTCGCCACGCAGACTAACCCCTAAAGGCGACTTCGGGGTCTGAAGATATATGGAGGCCCCCGAAGGACCCGATCCACCCAGGAACCCCGAGGGCGACCCCCGGCCAAGAGTGTCAGGTGAAACGCTGTGCCTTCGGTTCAACTCTGACAAGGCGATGAAATCAGCAACAAGGAGAAAGGGCGCAGCAGGCCGAATCCGATCCGCTGAGGATGAATGTTTGAGACAATGACGGAGAGTGATCGATGGCTCAATTACTCGTCACCGTCGAGGATCAAATCAGGGCCCAGCGCGTCCAGCTCCGACTGGACTCCAGCACAACCATTCAATCGAATATTGCGCGACTGATCAAGCAATTCGATCTCCCGCGACGCGACTTCGTTCTAAGCCGTATAGCTTATCATCTCATCCGTGCCTCTGACGACACTGTCCTCAAGCCAAGTACGACGTTACGGCGAGCCGGCGTGCGCAAGGGTGAGCTGCTGCTGTTGGTCAGTCCGGAGGGCCGCCGGGTTCTGCTGACAGTCCGGAAATTGCTCAAAGAAATCGAAGCAGAAATTGTTGACAGGGTCACCGGAAGGATAAAAGACAGGGTCAGACAAGAGGTATGGGATCGCGTCACCCAAAAGCTGGCAGAGATCGAGGCGACTTCGGTCGGCGGCGCACGGGTGGAACGGTTGCGAGAATGGGTCGAATCGAGCGTCGGAACCATGAAGCTCGAAGCCTTTTCCGGCGAGACGACGATCGGAGAGGGGGTGCCCGCCGCCGTCGACAGCAGGGGCGGCTGCCTGAAACGCCTGTTCAAATTCGGCTGTGGCATGGTGCTGCTGCTCGCCGCTGTGATGATCCTTGCGGCTATTGCACTCGTCGTGTGGGACAAGGTGAAGCCTGAGTACGAGCCGCGGCCAGAACCTCCGGGCGGGCGGCTGCAAATCCGCCTTTCCGTGACGCTGACGATTGCCCCCCCGTTAAGCACCCCCTGGGATCACTCGTCGCGAAGCACCGCGATCGGATCCGTACGCGACGCGCGGCGCGCCGGAACGGCACACGCGAGAGCCGCCACCGCGACGAGCGCCGCGGCGACCGCGGCGTAGGTCCAGGGGTCCGACGTCAAAGAGTAATGAGCGCAAGCAACCGTCCCAGGGCCAGCGCCCCGGCGACGCCGGCGGCCAGGCCCACGAGCGCCGGCGCGAGACCGTGCCAGAGGGTCCCCTCGCCTTCGGTCCCACCCTCTTCGGCACCCTTCTTCACACCGAGCCGTCGTGGTCGCGCAGCGGCGAGCCGTGCAGCGCTCGCTCCGCGGACGCGAAGGATTCCGGCGGCTCGCGCGCTCCAACGGACAGGCGAAGACATCCGAGGAGGATCGCGCATGAGCCGTACCAGCCCCGGCGTCCTGAGCCTCTCCACGCTCCTGCTCGCGGGCGCCCTCGGCCCCGCGGCGGCCGAGGCCGTCCACGGCCTCCGAGAAGCAGATTCAGAGGATCCTGAGCAAATCAGAGACGGTCCCGCAGCCCTTCGACCAGCCCGACCTGGCCGAGCGTTACTACGCCACGCGGCGCCTGCCGAAGGACCGCAGCGTCAACCCGGTAAAGCTCTACGCCAGGGCCCGGGAGCACATGGCACGGTTGCCGGGCTACTCGCTCGGCCGCGGCGCCGAGCTTGAGTCGCTGCACGAGCGAGCCCGCGGCGCAACGCCTGCCATGGCCGAGCTCGACACCTGGGAGCTCCTCGGTCCGGGCAACATCGGCGGACGCACCCGGGCGCTCGTCATCCACCCGCGGAGATCCCGCATCCGCTATGCCGGTGGCGTCTCCGGCGGCCTCTGGAAGACCGAGGACGGCGGGCAAAGCTGGCGCCCGCTGGCTGACCTCCTACCCAACATCGCGATCTCGGCGCTGGCCATGGACCCGAGCGACCCCGACGTCCTCTACGCCGGCACCGGCGAGGGGCACTTCCGCGAGGTCGTGCGCGAGACGTCGCTGCCGCTGCGCGGCGCCGGGACTCGTCGAGCGGCTGGACCCAGTTGTTGGTCGGACGCTGGAAGCGGCCGAAGCGCCGCTGCTCCTCGGTGTAAGGCCTGGCCTGAAAGAACAAGGGCAAGTACGTCTCGACGATGACCAGGACGTCTCTTCGAGAAGGCGGCCAAGGATCGATTGTCCTTGCTCTAACAAGTCGAGACACTCTTCGATCGTTTCGCGGCGGAATCGCCGCATTGCGACCTTTCGTGGGTGGTTGAGATTGTAGGTGGTCTGTGTATACGCGGCGTCGGCGTTACCTTGCCGCGGCAGGATGGCATCGTCAGCAAGAACAAAGTGTTCGGCCCAAACGTCACGGCATGGATTCAGCAGATGCCTACCGTCCGTCGCGGCTACAGGGGTCGCACCGCGATCCTGGTTGCAGTACTGACAGATGTAGAAGCAATTCGTGTAGGTGTCGATGCTGGTCTCATCGTGGCTCACTGGGACAAAGTGCTCGACCTGCGTGATGCCGAGGCCCTCGTCTCCGCGAGGAGAGAAGTCCGCTTCGTGGCAAAGACAGAAGGGGCAGGTGAAACCGAACTCCCAGCGTAGACACGACCGGTAGGTGCGGTAGCCGTGACGACCTCGCGCCACAGATGGATCATGTCGTCGTTCGACAGCGGCATGCCATGGGGCCGTGGAAGGCGGTAGAATCTTCACCGCTGGAGTAACTGCTCAGCCCGCTCAAGGATCTGACGTCCCTCACCTGGCTTCAGATGCCGACTCGCTTCGGCCCTGCTCCTCCAAGCGGCTGCCTCTTCTACTTGGAGCGCGTGCAGTTGTTCTCGTTTGTGCTCGATCTCGTCCGCCACCCCGGGATCTTTCGCCGACCGCGCCCGGAGATCCCGAATCTCGTCGTAGAGTTGGTCGATCTTTGCTTCGAGTGACTCCGAGGCGGGTCCGGTCGCCGAAAGGCCAAGATGCCGCAAGGTTCGTCTTAGGAGCTCGTTGGCCACCTCCTCCAGGCTCTGCCCTTGCTGCTGGCGAGCCAAGTCGAGAAGAGCGGCAACGTCGTCGTCCAAGGTGAGGGTTGCTCTCATGGGTTGAGGATATCGGATGTGGCCATCCCTGTCCAGGCCTTCTTCGCGGGGGAGGCCGGGGATTCCAAGCTCCCTTCCGCGGTCGTCCTCGGCGCTCCAGGTGCCGCCATAGCAGCGTCGTGGCGTCGCGCCAGGTCAGCTGCGTGGGGGGACGCTGGGGATGGTCGAGGTCCACCGGCGCTCCTTGGTCCCGCAGCCCTTCGACCAGCCCGACCGGCGAAGAAATGAGGGGCTCTCAAAAGTTGGTGCCGACCGGGTCGAATGCCAGAACCCCTTGCACCGTATACTCCAAAGACGCCCGCACACGTCTATCGGCCCGCGAGGCCCGTCGCCGCGAACCGGAGAGGAGTAGAAGCCTTGAATTCCACAGTCAGATCCCTGATTTTCTGGATCGTCGTCTTCGGCTTGGTGGTGCTCCTGTGGCAGTCGTTCCAGGGCGGCGCGGGCCGACTCCCGGAGCTGAGCTTCACCGAGTTCCTCACAGCCGTCGAGGAAGGACGCGTCGAGCGAGTGACCCTACGCGGCGACGAGATCCGCGGCATCCTCAACGACGGCACCGACTTCAGGACCTTCGCACCTGACTACCCCGGTCTCGTCGACAAGCTCACCGAGGCAGGCGTCATCATCCAGGCGAAGCCGCCAAGGGAGAATCCGCTCTTCGCCGTCTTCCTCACCTGGGGGCCGGTGCTCCTGATCGTCGGCCTGTGGATCTTCTTCATGCGACGATTTCGCTCCGGGGGACGGAATGCCCTCTCGTCCATCCAGGACGAAGGCCGGCGGAATGGCCAGGTCAGCCTGCTGAAACGCCAGCTCGAGCAGCGCTTCGGCGACGTCCCGGACTGGGCGATGAGCCGCCTGGAGGAAGCCGGATCCGACCAGTTGGAGCGCTGGGGCGAACGGGTCCTCGACGCCAGACGCCTTGAAGACGTCTTCGAAGAGCGGTAATCTACGTGCCCGTCCGCTTCTTCCAATAGCCCTTGCCTTCGGTCCTACCCTCTTCGGCACTCTTGGATAAGATGCCCTCATGTTGAGGCCATTTTTCGTCCTCGTCGGGATTGCCCTGGTGATCGGGACGCTGGCCGCCCAGGGCCAGGCCCCCGACGACGAGGAGCGAAAGTACCGCCGCGCGGCGACGCTCAAGGGCCTGGCCGTCGCGGAGATGGAGGAAGGCAACTACGGCGTCGTCGCGGGATACCTGGAATGCGGCTGGGTCTGACCCCTGACGAACCCTGCGCCGTCCCTCCGGGGCGAGGGCTCTGGCTGGAGGCGGCTCCATCTCTCTAACTAAAACTAATCGATGTAGCCGAGGGACCTCAAGATCTCTTCCTGGCGATCTTCGTCCACCTCTTCAGCACGTTCGCTTTCGTGATAGGCTCGGAGCAACCGATCCCGATAGCTTCTCAAGTCGCGGAAAGCGCGCCGCTGCTCGCCGTCGGCGGAATCGTAGCGGTTGTTCAGCTGCCAGGGATCCGATTCCAGGTCGAAGACCAGAGGCTGCAGCTCACCGTCCGGGTCGCGGCGCAGCTGATAGACCCGGTCTTTGTCACGCACCTGAACCCACATCAGCTCCGGGTCGATGCGGGGATGGAAGCTACGAAAAAGTCGCCACGGCTGCGATCTCCGGAAGAACACCTCGGGCACCATGCTGGTGTGGCTGTAGGCCCGGAGCTCCTGCGGGGGCTCGAGACCCCGCAGGACGGCGGACAGATCCACACCCCCACGGTTCGTCCGGGAGGGCAGCGGACACCCCGCCAGACCGGCCACGGTTGGAAAGACGTCGATCGACCTGGTGACGCCCTCGTAAACGCCGGCGCCGAGCCGCAGGCCCGGGGCATGGATCAGCAGCGGGACGTTGAGCACTTCCGGCGCCAACTGATGGCCGTGGGACCATTTGAAATGGGTCCCTTCCCGGAAAAGCGTCTCGCCATGATCGGCGGTGAACACGATGACACTGTCGTCGAAGAGCCCCCGGCGGCGGACCTCGTCCAGGATCCGGCCAAAAACCTGATCGAGACGATAGACGTTGGCGCTGTAGTAAAGCTCCAGCACCTCGATCATGTAGGCCAGTTGCTGGCCGGTCAAGCCCAGGCGCTCCGCCATTGCGGGAAAATCGTATGAGAGGCTCAGATAATTCTGGTGATAGGTCTCGAAAGTACGCTGGAATCTTTCACGATCAGAGCGTACCCGACATCGATCCGGATAGCGATTGCAGAAAGATTCCACGGGCGCGAGATGATAGGGGCTGTGAGTGAGAGTGAAGCTCGTGTACAGGAAAGCCTTGTGCTCTCGGTCGTGCTGTAAACGATCGAGAACCTCGATCAGATGTGGATCGTCAGCGGTAGGCATCCGCTCGAAGACCTGGGAATCGTCGGCTCCCTGGGCGTAGTTGAATTCGCCCGAGGCCAGACGATGACCGAGCCAGGCGGTCACTTCGTAGCCGTGCCGGCGAAAAGTCTCGCCGATCAGCTCGATCTCCGGCCTCAGGACCGTTGGGTGAACGAAGACGCCGTGATGGTCGGCCTGCGATCCCGAAAAGATGGAAGCGAAGGCGGTTCCCGAATGCCCAGATTCGGTCTGGTGGCGCCGCAAGACCAGAGCGTTCCGCCGGAACTCTTCGAGGCGGGGCGTGAAGGTGACCTCGGGGTTGTAGGGTGAGAGAAAGTCCTTGTTCAGCGAGCAGGTGGCGTAGAGCAGAACCAGCCTGGGCGGTGAAGGGCTCGGGGCGGATCGCCCGCCGCAACTCGAAAGCTGCAGCGCCAGGGCCAACGCCCCGCAGCTCGCGATCAGCCGGCCGGGCAAGAGCTTTCTTGTCACCTCGGGCATGGGCCTACGATACCACCTCCTCGCCCGTCGCATCCCGGACCGCCCCCACCAGGACGTACTCGCCGGGATTCAATCCCCGGGTCCCGAGACGCGCCGCAACGGAATGCACGCCCTCCCCCCGCCGTCGGCTTCTCCAGCCGCAGGACGGCCTTGGTGACCGGCGCTCCCTCGGCCGGCGTCACCCGGGCGCTGAGCTCGACGTCGTCCGCCAGGTTGATCCCCTGCAGGTAGCCCTCCTTCGGTCCCACCTTCTTCGGCACTCTTGGATAAGATGCGAGGACCGCCTGCCGTACCACCCACTTCGGCAGAGCTCCGCTTCGGCAGAGTCCGCAGAGCTCCACTTCGGCAGAGCTCCTTCGGCAGCGGCAGAGCAGAGCTCAGCGGCAGAGCAGAGCTCCACCCACTTCGGCAGAGTCCGCAGAGTTCCAGACAGCCTCTTCCTCCCAGCGCCCAGGGACTGTGACGAGCTTACCCGCTTTGCCGGACCCGGCACAGGCGGGCTTGTCGCGCTAGGAGGACGTTGGATCGCAGCCGAGCCAGAGAAAGGCGAGGACCTGACCGTCGCCGTCGACGAGCGGACCGGCGACTTCCCAAAAGTCCTCGGAGCGCCGCTTGGCGACTGCTTCCGCCGTCTCGAGGACCCAGCGCGCGTCTGCGCCGGCGCGGCCGAGGGTCTCGAGCTTGCGGTCGCTCGTCGCCAGCACCGTGCCGTCGGGAAGGAAGACGTGAGCGAAGTCGACCTTCTCGACGCGGAGCAGCTCCGCGACGGCGGCGTCCACATAGGTCCGGCCGCCGCCCACGGCGGGATAGATCCCCGCCGCGAAACCCTCGAACAGGGACACCGCCACGGTTTCCGCCGTGGCCTCGGTGGCCGAAACCTGCTCCTGGCGGATCGTCTCCACCTCCGTCGCCCTACGGTACTCCTGGACGTACCACACGGCGACGGCCGCGGCGATCAAGAGGACGCCGGCAAAAAGCTCCCAGCCCAGGCGCCGCCAGCTCGAAGTGGATGCATCGTTCATCTGTCTTTCTCCTCTAAGTTCTCGGACGGATCAGGCCACCGGTTCCGGCCTGCTAGAATCGGATCATGAACCGCAAGCGTAACCCGACTCTGGGTGCCCGGCCGGGAACGCTGGTCCCCGCCTCTGACCGTACCATCCCGACTCGCCCGCCCTCTGTCGTGCCACCCACTTTGGCTCGTCCCTGCTGGCGGAGCGACCCCGGCCAGTCGCAGGTCTTCCAGGCGTCATCAAGCGCGATGGGGCGACGAGCGCGCCGTCACCGCCGAGGGCGATGCCAAGGCGAGCGTCGAAGACGGCCACTTTTCGTCCTCGTCGGGATTGCCCTGGTGGTGATCGGGTCGCTGGCGGCCCAAGGCCAGGCCCCCGACGACGAGGAGCGAAAGTACCGCCGTGCGGCGACGCTCAAGGGCCTGGCCGTCGCGGAGATGGAGGAAGGCAACTACGACGTCGCCGCGGGATACCTGGAGGAGATCGCGGAGCTCCTGCCTGAAAACCTCTTGCCGCCGCTCAACCTG
This sequence comes from uncultured bacterium, assembly GCA_965371445.1. GTDB lineage: Bacteria > Acidobacteriota > Thermoanaerobaculia > Multivoradales > J023 > DASWIG01. Next base: position 29,021 of record CBDUYN010000099.1, read on the forward strand.
GCGATCTGCCACTTCCAGACCGGCCGGCACAACGAGGCCCACCGACAGGTCGACAAGGCACGCCGTCTCGCTCCGTCGAACCCGCGGGTGCTCTACACCCTGGCCAGGATCCTCGAGCGGGAGGGCGCGGACGAGCCGCTGTGGCGCGAGGTCCTCGAGCGTTTCGCCGCCGCCCACCCCTTCGACCCGCGGCCCCTCTTCCTCCATGCGCGAGGGCTCGCCCTACGCCAGCGGTTCGCCGACGCGGTGCCGTTGCTCGCCGGCGCGGTCGACCTCGAGCCGGAGAACCTGGTGCTGCTCCTCGAGCTCCTGGTCGCCGCGGGCTCGGCCGGCCTCGTCGAGGAGACCGCCGACGCCCTCGACGCTGTCGATGACCGTCTGGGCGGCTTCGACGCCACAGCAGAGCCCTTTGCCATGCGGTTGCGCCGCTCCCTGGCCGCGGGCGAGAGCGACGCTTTGCGGGTCCCGTGCCGCGTCCTGCAAAACGTCTTGCGGCCGACCCAGCCGTACCAGGCGGGTCTCGACCCGCTGATCGGCCGGCGCGCCACGATACCCCAGCTCTTTCCCCAGCTCGACTTCGATCCGCCCTTGCCGCAGAGCCCCCGCGCTGGCCAGGACATTGCGTTCGTCTTCACCGACGCGACGGCGTCGAGCGGTCTCGCACAGCTGCCGCCACCGGAGCGCATCGCCCCGGCGAGGGTCCCGGGAGTCGACGACTGGCTCTACCTGAGCGACGGCAAAGTGCGTCGGGTCTCCTGGAGCCAGGGCGCCTTCAGCGCCCGCGAGCTCGCCGTCGAGCCGGCGGCGCGAGGCTTCGTCCTGAGCTTCGACGTCGACCAGGATCAGTCGAGCGACCTGATCGCCGCCGACGCCGACGCGGGAATCCGGCTCTACACCGGCGTTGCCGGCGGCGGCTGGAGGCGCGGCGTCCCGGTGCTTGTGCCACTGGCGAGCGCCGGGCTCGCCAGCGTCTACGCGCTCGACCTCGATCACGAGGGCGACCTCGACCTCTTCGTCGCCCGTCGCGGCCACGCCGACCTCTACCTGCAAAACAACGGCGAGGGCAACTGGCTCGAGAGGGCCGGGGAGCTGGGCCTCGCCGGTGGCGAGCGCGACACGACCGCCGTCGCCACGGCCGACTTCGACGACGACGGCGATCTCGACCTCGTGATCTGCCACGGCGACGCTCTGCGCCTCTATCTCAACCAGCGCTCCGGCCCCTTCCTCGACGCCTCGGCGCGCTACGGCGTCGACGGCGTCAGGAAGGCTCGCGGAGCTCGCGCCGCCGACCTGGACAACGACGGGCTCGTCGACCTCCTGCTGTGGGGTGAGACCGGTGGCGTGCTCCTGGTCAACCACCAGCGCCGTGCCTTCCGGCCGCGCGTCCTGCCGGAGCCGATGGCCGGCACCCCCTGGCTCGGCGCCGCGGTCGCCGACTTCGACAACGACGGCGACCTCGACGTCGTCGCGGCCCTCGAAACGGGAGCCGTCTTCGCCCGCAACCGCAACGGCTCCTTCGAGATCGACGACGTCGGCCTTCCCGCGGCTGCGGTCCGCACCCTGGAAGCCGGCGACTTCGACGACGACGGCGACCTCGACCTGCTGGCTCTCGGCGACAAGGGCGCTCTCTTCTGGCGCAACGACGGCGGCAACCGCAACCACTGGCTGCGTCTGACCCTGCGCGGCAAGAACGACAACAACGCCAAGAACAACACCCAGGGCCTCTACGCCAGGATCGAAGCGCGCGTCGCCGGCTCGTACCAGGCGATCCTCGGCAACGGCGGCGTCAACCACCTCGGCCTCGGCGCCGAGCGCGAAGCGGAGGTGATCCGGGTGGTGTGGACCAACGGCCTGCCGCAGACCTGGCGGCGGGTGGCCGGCGACCGCACCCTGGTCGAGGAGCAGGTGCTCAAAGGCTCCTGTCCCTTCCTCTACACCTGGGACGGCGAGACCTTCGTCTTCCACACCGACCTGATGTGGCGCTCACCCCTGGGCATGATCACCGACGACGGCCGCGCCGCGCCCCACCAGTCGGCCCGCGACTACGTCCTCATCCCCGGCGCGGCGCTACGGCCGTCAGGCGGCGAGCTCTGGCTGCAGATCACCGGCGAGCTGTGGGAGGCGGTCTATCTCGACCGGATCGAGCTTCTGGCCGTCGACCATCCGGCCGCCGCGGAGCTGGTGGTAGACGAGAAGCTCACCCCACCGCCCTATCCCCGCGAGGCGCCGCTCCACTGGCTCGGCGAGCGGCTCGCGCCCGCCGCCGCTTCCGACCACGCCGGCCGCGACGTCCTCGCCCGGGTGCGCCGGCGCGACGGGATCTACGTCGACGACCTGCCCCTCGAGCGCTACCAGGGACTGACCCGGGGACACCACCTCGAGCTGACCTTCGACGCGGTGCCCGCCAACGAGCGCCTGCGCCTCGTCGTCTGGGGATGGATCTTTCCCACCGACACGTCGATCAACTTCGCTCTGGCGCAGAATCCGAGCCTCGGCCAGCGTCCGCCGCGTCTCGAGCTCCGGCAAGCGGACGGCAGCTGGCGAACGCTGGTGCCGTGGCTCGGCCTTCCCAACGGCAAGCGCAAGGCGGTGGTGACCGAGCTGACCGGTCTCTTGCCGCCGGGGCGCGTGCGGTTGCGCATCGCCACCAACTTGCAGATCTACTGGGACGCCGCGGTGCTGGCGGTGGGCGAGCCGGAGCTCCGGCCGCTTCGAACCCGCCTCGAGCTACGCGGGGCGGACTTCCACTACCGTGGATTCTCGCGGCTCTACCGGGAGTCGCCGTCGTCGCCCCACCTCTTCGACTACGATCGCGTCGCGACGTCTCCTCCCTTCCGGGAGATGGCCGGACGCTACACCCGCTACGGACCGGTCGACGAGCTCCTCGTCGCCGAGGACGACTGCTACGTAGTTTTCGGCGCCGGCGACGAGCTCAGCCTGCGGTTCGCGACCTTGCCGCCCCCGCCCGCCGGCTGGCGGCGGGACTACGTGCTTTACAGCGACGGCTGGGTCAAGGACGGCGACGTCCACACGGTCCACTCGCAGACCGTCGAGCCGCGGCCATACCACGGCATGAGCTCCTATCCCGACCGTCCCGAGCACCGCTTTCCGCGCACAGAGGCCCAGCGGGAGTGCGTGGAGCGCTATCAGAGGCGTTGGGTGACGGACTCGCGGTTTCGGGACGGATTGAAGCTCAAGGAGGTCACCAACCATGAGTACTAAGAACACGTCCGAGACGCCTTCGTAGGTATCGGCCTGACCGTCTCGGAGTTGGCTAAGTCGTTGAAAACAGGGGTTTTTGGAGGTGCATGGCACCTCAAGAGGGCGAGAGTTCCCATGGCACCTTAAAATGGCCCAGCTAGTCGATCCCCTTGAGGAGATCCTCAACCTCCGCGATCAAAGCCGGCAGATTCGGACGGTCAAAGCTCATGTTACCGGCCGGAATACGGTTGTGCTTGATGTCTGGAGGGATGTGCTTGTGGTGAGGATGCGTGCTCTGCAGAGTCGGATCGTCCGGATGGGGCTGCGAATCGTACCAGTAGATCTTTTCGCCGCCCTTCCACACCTCGTAACCGTAGGAATCGATCACGGCGGGTCGCCGGTCGCAGAGCAGCCGTTCTCTGACGACCAGTCGGATTCCATGATCGAGCTCGATCTCACCTGCCACTCGTGCCAGCGTCGTGCCGCGGCGAATGATCACCAGCGTGGACCGACGCACGGCCGGAAACTTCTCGGCAAGCGTGTAGAGGAACAGCTCGTAGTCTTCGAGAGCTCGCAGCAGGTTGCCGAGCGCCATCATGAAGCCACTCGAACGAGCCCGAAGAGGCTTGGAGCTTGGCTCCGCTGCTGTATTCTCTGCATCTCGTTGCGGTAGTCGGCTTGACGGACGAGCCAGCTCCGGTAGACACTCGCCCACTCCCCGAAGTCGAGCACCCAGCTATCGTCCTCTGCTTCCTCGCCGCTCGCGTAGGCGGCGTAGAAGGTCTCCGAACGGATCCCGTACTTGCGCTCGAAGGCCAGCAGGTCTTCCTCAAGGGCGTGGATGTCGGTCAGGATCTCTCTTGGTGTCATGCCTGGTCTCCTGGCGAGCGTGACGCCGGCCGCAGCGCCGCCATCGTCATCGGCAACTCGAGGAAGTCTAGCAGAGTCGCTGCTTCGGGGCCAGTCCGGCGGGCGATCCCGAGCTCCAGCAGTTGCCGTCTCTGAGTCACCTGTCCAAGGAGGAATACCGGGAGGTCGTCGCCCGGCTCGTTCGGGAAGCCGAGGAGGAAGGCGTCGCCGAGCGTGGTGACCGGTCGGTGCGGGCAACTTTCCGCCCGCGCTTCCATTCGTCGGGGGCTGTCCCTTGCGTCCTCTGGCGTACCACCCACTTCGGCAGAGTTCGTACCTTATCGACAGGCAGGTGGGACCCTAAATGGGTCGCCGGTTTGTGATTGACCGGGCATATCAGGCCAATCGAGGATCGGCCCAATTCGGCCACCTGATGTGCGGCTCAATTCGGCCACCTGATGTGCGGCTCAATCCGGCCACCTGATGTGCGGCTCAATCCGGCCACTCGCCACCCAGGGCCTCGCCCTTCTAAGACCGGCTATCTTCCGTGCGTAACGACCCTCGTCGTGGTACTTCGCCAGGAGAGCTTCGCCAGGAGACGGTCGATCTCCTCGTTGAGCTCGCTCTTCCTTGGAGCCGATCCTGTCCCCGATTCCTGGCCGGGAGCTTCGCCGGCCTCCGCCGGGGTCTATCCTTCGCCGGCCAGGCGGCCTCGTCCGGCCATCCTTGCCGCCTTGCGGACGCCGGACTCCGCCAGTGGCTTGGCGCGGCGCCTGGTGCTTTCGCGTCAGCGTCAAGAAGTCCAAGGCGGCCTGAGGCGGGCGGGGTTGCACCGCCCGCGCTCCGACCCCAGGCGCGACGCGGCCAAACCCCGCGGTGCCAAGGTTCGTAAAAGCCGGTGACGGTCGCTTTCTCGCGCCCTCCAAGGAGAACGGAGCTCCCAGCAACCTCGATTCCCGGCGTTTGTCCATGCAGCGAACTCTCTCCCTCTCCGCCGCCGCCGCGCTCCTCACGAGCGCCAGCCTCGCCGTCGCCGGCTGTTCGCCGCGGCCACCCGGCGCGGAGGAGCCGCGCTCAGGCGCCACCACCGGCGCCGGCGGCCGGGCCGAGAGCGTCCTCCTGATCACCGTCGACACCCTGCGGGCCGACGCCCTGGGCTTCGCGGGCAACGCCGAGGCCGCGACACCCACCCTCGACGCCCTGGCCGCCGGCGGCCGGGTCTTCACCGACGCTCACGCCCACAACGTCGTCACGCTGCCGTCGCACACCAACATCCTGACCGGACGCTATCCGTACGAGCACGGCGTGCGCGAGAACAGCGGCTTTCGCCTCTCGCCCTCGGTCGAGACCCTGGCGACCCATCTGTCGGCCGCCGGCTTCGCGACGGCGGCGTTCGTCGCCGCCTTTCCGCTCGACGCGCGCTTCGGGCTCGACCGCGGTTTCGAGGTCTACGACGACCGCTACCCGCTGGGCTCGCGTCCCGACGAGTTCGTGCTGGCCGAGCGCCGCGGCGACGAGGTGGTCGCCGGGGCGCGGTCGTGGTGGCGCTCGCAGGCGGGAAAGCGCCGGTTTCTCTGGGTCCACCTCTTCGATCCGCACTCGCCCTACGATCCGCCCGAGCCTTTCGCCTCGCGATTCGCCAACAACCCCTACCTCGGAGAGGTGTCGGCCACCGACTCGTTTCTCGCCCCGCTCCTTATGCCGCTCCTCGCGGCCGACGGCACCTCGGTCCTGATCGTCTTCACCGCCGATCACGGCGAGGCCCTGGGGGAGCACGGCGAGACCTCCCACGGGCTGTTCGCCTACGAGCCGACGCTCAAAGTGCCGCTGGTCCTGTGGGGACCCAGGGTGGCGCCCGGCGTGGATTCGCGGCCGGCGCGTCACGTCGACGTCCTGCCGACGATCCTCAAAGCCGCCGGCCTCGAAACGCCGGCCGACCTGCCGGGCGTCTCGCTCCTGGCGCTGGAAAACCAACCCGGCGACTCGTACTTCGAGTCCCTCTCGACGCACTTCCACCGCGGCTGGGCACCGTTGCGCGGGCTGATCCGCGACGGCCACAAGGTGATCGACCTGCCCATCCCGGAGCTCTACGAGCTGGCCTCCGACCCGGGAGAGAAAGAGGATCTCTCGCAGGCGCGGCGGCGTCTTTTGAAAACCCTTCGTGACGGCCTCGACTTCGAGGTCCACTGGCCGCCGGCGGCCGGTCAGAGCACCGCGGAGGAGGAAGCTCGTCTGCGCAGCCTCGGCTACCTCGGCGGCGGTGCGCCGGCGAAGACGGCCTACGGCCCCGAGGACGACCCCAAGAACCTGGTGGCCCTCGACGGAAAGCTTCACCGGATCATCGACTCGTACTCCCGCGGGCGGCTCGCGGAGGCGATTCCCCTGGCGCGGCAGGTGGTGAGCGAACGTCCCGAGATGCCGACGGGCCACTCCCTGCTCGCCCAGGCCCTGCTGGAGGATCGACAGACGGCCGCGGCCCTCGCCGTGATGGAACAGGCGCGGGCCCAGGGGGTGGCGAGCGACTCGCTGCTCCGCCAGCTCGGGCTGACGCTCGCGGAGATCGGCCGGGCGCCGGAAGCGATCGCCGTTCTCGAGCCCCTGGCCGGCGGCGGCGACCCGGAATCGCTCAACGCCCTGGGCCTGGCGCTCTCCGAGGCCGGGCGCCAGCAGCGAGCCCAAGCGGTCCTGGAGCGCGTCTTCGCCGTCGATCCCGACAATGCCAAGGCGCACGAGAACCTCGGTCTCGTCTACCTCCGCCTGGGGGACTTCGCGGCGGCGCGCGGCGAGCTCGAGCAGGCCGTGGCGCGCAACGAGCGCCTGCCCCACGCCTGGAACAGCCTCGGGGTGGCCCGCTACCAGCTCGACGAGCGCCAGGCCGCTCTCGACGCCTGGCGGCGCGCCGTGGAGATCGATCCGCGGCAGTACGACACGCTCTACAACCTGGGCTTCAAAGCGGCGGAGCTCGGAGAGCTCGAGCAGGCCCGCTGGGCGCTCAAGCGCTTCGTCGACGGCGCGCCGCCGCAGCGCTACGAGCCGGACATCCGGAAGGCGCGGCTCCTGCTACGCCGGATCGGGGGCTCCTGATGCGTCAAATCCATCTCCGAACCTGGTTTCGGTACTGTCGGAACGGATCACCGAAGGTGTCTTCCAGCATCTTTTCCTCCTGAACGATAAAGATCCGATCGAGCAGCACGGCTTGAGCCAGATGGAGAGCACGATCCGAGGTACAAAAGGAACGGGCATGTGGCCCCACAGCAAGTACCAAGACGTCATTATGGTCCTTGAATGGCCGTCGGGAAACAAGATCTGAAGGCGCGGCCCAACTCGGCGCTGAACACTGCCACCGTAGGGGCCTGGCATATTCTTTTGGTAGAAGAAACCGCACTCTTCGCCAAACAGAATTTCACCGTTTCGCACCGGGCGCTTTGGCGCTTGCGTCTTTGGCAGGGGATTGTGAACCACTTCGACTTCACCGCGTTCGGTGAGCCGCCACACCCGGGAGCCGGTTCGATCACCCGAAACCCTGAAGAGCTCCTCACCGTCTGGCGAAAGAGCGAATACGGTCCTGTCGATCTTGAGAAAAACGCGGCCCTCTTCACCGACAGATAAGCAGTGACCTCCTGCAGAGAGACGAAGAGGACCGGGCCAGGAGCTCTGGAAGTCTCCCGAGTCTTCATAGACCATCATGTAATCGTAGAATGAAGTGTAGACAAAGATGCGGCCATCCGGTGCCACGATGAAGTCTGACAGATTCCACAATGGAAGTTCCAACCATGATGGCCACCTCGGGGCAAAGGGTATGGCCATCATGAGCGGAGTCATCATGACCGGAAGAATTGCTACTGCCCACACGACGAGAGCACCCTGGGCCCAGATCTTGACCTTGGCCCAAATCTTGACGCTCTTGATATCCATCAGATTAGGCTCCCCCTCCCCCTCCGGAGCCCGGAGATACTCCGTTGGATGTCAAGCACTTTTCCCACATCTCAGGC